>NZ_JBFAYE010000006.1:119442-202678 GCF_040681145.1 Actinoplanes sp. NPDC051861 | reverse complement strand
TCCGCACCCCAACTCCACACACAAGCACTTCACCCCATTGCGTGTGGAGTTCAGCCGCCCTCCGCACCCCAACTCCACACACAAGCACTTCACCCCCTTGCGTGTGGAGTTGGGACGTCATGTGCGCCCCAACTCCACACACTGAAAAGGGGGTTAGGTGGCGGGAGTGCCGGTGACGGTGAAGTCGCGGGTGCGGCCGATGTTGTCGAAGGAGCCGAAGCCGACGCGACCGGAGGAGAACGTTCGGTCTACCGCCGTCATGACCGGGTCGGCGCACCCGTCGACGTAAACCGCGATCTCGCCGGTGGACGGCACATGCTTCACCCGCACCGAGTGCCAGCTCGCGTCGGTGATCGCCGGGTTGGCGCCCCGCGACCGCCCGTTCCACTGGTAGTCGATGCGGAACCGGTCAGCGTTGTCCACCCGGAAAATCCCATTATGCGGATAAATCGTGTTATCGGAGGAGAGGTGGGCGTAGTAGAACTGCGTGTCCGACTGGTAGCCGAACACGATGATCACATCCCGGTTCGAGATCTCGACCGGCGTGTCGAGACGTACCGAAGCGTTGATCTCGACGCTCGAGAACGCCGGTCCCTTGGTCAATACCGCGTACTCGAAGGGCCGCCGCGGCCCGGGCCGCTCCGCACCCGCCTCGGCCAGGATGATCTCGCGGTTGGTGAACTGCCACTTGGCCGGGGTGACCGGCGCCCAGTTCGCCGCGCCCGCGGTGTTGCGCACCCGGGTGTTCCCGACCGGCTCGTCCGCGAACGTCGCGAGACCGGTCACCTTCCAGATCTTCCCGTTCGCCTTGGCCAGGATGTACAGCTCACCCCTGCTGTCGGTGCCGAACCGCAGGTCGACCCGCTCCGGGTTGCCGGGCGCACCGGGTCCGGACAGCTGCTGCATCCGCACCGACTCACCGGCCGGCGTGAACAGGTGCAGCCGGTGGATCGTCGCCGGCGGACGGCCGCGGCGCATCTCCGACGCCTCGGTGTAGAACACGGTGCCCGCCACCAGGTCGCCGAAGACATACTTGCCGCGCAGCGCCGGGATGTCGTTGCCGCGGTAGACGAAGCCACCCGCGACCGCCACGCCGACGTCGTCGGTGCAGTTCCAGCCCGGCGCCGGGTTGTGGTCGTACGTCGCGACCGGGTACACGTACCCGAAATCGGCGTCGTTCGGAGGCAGCGGGTAGAGCCGGTCGCAGACGTTCGTGGCGGTCTTGTCGAAGACCAGCGAGCCCTCGCGCTCGCTCCAGCCCATGTTGTCGCCGGGCCGCACCTCGTAGATGGCCTCGGTCGACTTCTCCCCGATGTGCCCGAGGTACAGCTTTCCGGTGGCCCGGTCCCAGCTGAACCGGTGCGGGTCGCGGAACCCGTACGCGAAGATCTCCCCGAGCGCGCCGGCCTGAGCAGCGAACGGGTTGTCGGCCGGGATGCCGTACTTACCGTTGGCCGAGTTCGTGCCGGCCGGGTCGATGCGGATCAGCTTGCCGTGCAGGAGTGCCAGGTTCTGCGGGTCGGTCGTGCGTACGCCGATCCCGCCGTCACCGACCGCCAGATAGAGCTTGCCGTAGTCCGACGACCCCCGTCGTGCCGTCGGGTTGAAGTTGATCTCCTGGATCCCGTGGATCTGGCCGGCGAAGCCGACACGCAGGATCTCCCGCCGGGTGCCGGCGAACGTGTCCGCGGCCGGGTCGGTCGCGGTCCACTCGTTGACCACGCCGTGGAACAGGGTGGTCCCGGACTGCTGGAAGTCGGGCGTAACGGTGACCTGGGACGCCTGCTCGGTGTGGATCGTGTAGAACTTCCCGTTGCCGGCGAAGTCCGGGTGGAACGTGACGTACCCGAAGCCCTGTCCGAGCCCGCGCCCGGAGAAGAACTGCGGTGCGAAGGTGGCGGCCACGTCGAGGTAGACGTGCGGCACGCCGTTCTTCACCAGGTACAGGTTGCCGTTCAGGTCGGGCACCGCCCGGCGGCCGGAGCCGTCCGGCACTTCCATGATCGTGTTGATCCGGGCGTGCCGCATGAGCCGGACGTCGGTCGGCGCCGGGGTCGGGTTGGACTGCGGGAAGGAGGCGTAATCGGTCAGTACCAGGCCGAGGCGGGACGCCGACGGCTCCACGACGACCGGGTCGTCGATCGGCTCACCCGGAGGAGCCGCAAGCGGCGCCCCCGAAAAAAGCAGCAATGTAGACAGAAATCCGGATAAAATCATGCCGCTACCCCCGTGACTTCATGAAGCGATACTGAGAAGCAATCTCCCGTGCCGACAGCGAACGATCGAGGAACATGAGCGCGTCCATCCGGCAGTCGCACGGATTGCGCTCCACGGTGTTCTGCGGGAAGCTCCCGCCGATCTTGATCCCACGCGGATCGGTAGCACTCGTGACGTGCGGGCCGGGCCCGGAGACCCCCCACGGATCACCGGCAACCGTGTAGAACCCCTCCACCGGGACGCCGTTGCGATACAGCGCCATGGTCCCGGCGTTGAAGTCGAACGTCGCGGCGAGGTGGACCCACTGGTCCTTGGGCAGCAGGGTCTGCCAGTCGGCACTGGCCGCGAACGTCTGCGACGCCCCGCCGTCGATCCGCCGGCCCAGCGCCACCAGGCGAAGCGTGCCCTCCACATTGATCAGTTCGAGGAGCGCGCGTACGGCGTGCCCCTCGGAGTCACCGGTGAGGAGCCCGGCGAGCCCGATCGCGTTGTAGCGGTCGTCCGGTGCCGGTGTGACGGTGTTGAGCGCCGGGCCGTCCATGGAGCGTTTGAACCAGCCCAGCACCGTGGTGCCACCGACGGCGTTGAAGGCGCGCAGCGTGCGCACGCCGGTGGGTGAATAAATCCCGGCTTTCCAGTCATCGTTGGACAATTCGGCCCCAACCTGCCGAGTCTGCAACGCGCGCCGAGCACCGGGATAGGCAGGATCGACGACGCGAGACGCAGTGCCGCCGTTGATCAGTTCGATCTCCGTGGAGGACCGGCCGAGGTCACGCTCCAGAGCCGGGTCGTCCGGCATCGGATGATCGAAGTCGTAGAAGGCGATGAGATCGGACCGAAGGGATGGGTGTACGTCACGCGGGCCGCTGTCACCCGCATTGACCGGTGTTCCCAGGCTGAGGATCAGGACCATCGAGACAGCGAACGCGAGTCTCATGGGCGACCTTTCAGATCTTGGGTTGAACACGAGGCTCGGCAGGACGCCCGCCGAGGTAGAGCTCCCCGAGCTGCGGATCGGCCAGAAGCTGCCGGGCGGGCCCGGAGATGTGCACGCGCCCGAGATCGAGCACGCACCCCAGGTCGGCGGTCTCCAGGGCGCGCCGGGCGTTCTGCTCCACCAGCAGCACCGCCGTCCCGGCGTCCCGCATCCGCACGACCTGGTCGAACACCGTGCTGGTCGCTTTCGGGTCGAGCCCCATCGAGGGCTCGTCGAGCAGGACCACCTTCGGGTCCACCATCAGCGACCGGGCGAACTCCACCTGTTTCTGCTGCCCGCCGGATAGCAGACCGGCGAGCGATCCCCAGCGGTCGGCGACCACCGGGAAGACCTCTTTCACGAAGGCCACGCGTTCGGCGACGCGGGCCTTGTCGCGCATCGTGTACGCGCCGAGCAGCACGTTCTCCTCGACGGTCATCTCGCTGAACACGCTGTGTCCCTGCAGCACCAGCGAGACTCCGGCGGCGAGCATGGCCTGCGGCCCGCGCCCGGTGACGTCCTCGCCGCCGACCAGCACCCGGCCGTCGCGCGGTTTGAGCAGCCCGGCGGCGGACTTCAGCACGGTGGACTTGCCGGCGCCGTTCGGCCCGACCAGGCACACGATCTTCCCGGCCGGCACCTCGACGCTGAAGCCGCGCAGCACCGGCGCTGCCCGGCCGTATCCGGCCACGACGTCCACGAGGGAGAGTTCAGACGCCAAGGTATGCCCCCAGAACGCGCTCGTCGGTGCGGATGGCGGACGGCGGTCCCTCGGCGATCGGCCGGCCCCGGTCGAAGACCACGATGTGGTCGCTGATGCTCATCACCAGGTCCATGTTGTGCTCGACGATCACGAAGGTGCGCCCCTCCGCGTTCAGCTCGCGCACCAGCGCGCCGATCCGGTCCAGCAGCGCCGGGTTCACCCCACCGGCCGGCTCGTCGAGCAGCACGGTTTCCGGCTCCGCCATCAGCACCCCGGCCAGCTCGAGCAGTTTCTGCTGGCCCCACGACATGTCGCGGGCCTCGGCGCCGGCCAGATGCTCGATGCCGAGGCGGGTCAGCCAGCCCATCGCCCGCTCGATCTCACTGCGGCCACGCGCGCCACGCAGAGCATTCAGAAAACCTTTGGGGGGTACGGAGGAAAGCACGTTTTCGAGGGCCGTCATCCGGGGGAACGTCCGGCAGAGCTGGAAGGTCCTCCCGAGACCCGCCCGCGCGATCCGGTGCGGAGCCCTGCCGGTGAGGTCGCGCCCCCCGTATTCGACCGTGCCGCTGTCCGGCTTGATCATGCCGGTGACGCAGTTGAAGTAGGTGGTCTTGCCGGACCCGTTAGGGCCGATCAGCGCGTTCACCTTGCCGGCCTGGAACGCCACCGTGGCGCCGTCCAGGGCGGTCACCCCGCCGAATGATTTGCGCAGGTCGGTGGTCTGCAGGGTCATGTCGAGCCTCCCGCGTTCTGCAGCCGCTGCTCGCGCAGCTCGGCCGCGGTCACCTCACGGATCGAGGCGCGCTCGGAACGGTCGAACCGCTTGATCAGATCGCCGATCGCGGGCAGCACGCCGTCCGGCATGAAGAGCACGACGAGGGCGAGCAGGACACCGGTGGCGACCAGGTGCAGCGGGGTGTCGCCGTACTCGACCTTGAAGTACTCCAGCGCCGAGCCGACGATCAGCGCGCCGACCACCGGCCCGAACAGTTGCCGGACGCCGCCGAGCAGCGCCATCAGCACGAGGTAGGAGCCGGTGAGGATGGAGAACTGGAAGACCGGGTCGAGGTCGCCGAACCACAGGGCGTAGAGACCGCCGGCCAGCGCCGTGAATCCGGCCGAGACGACGAAGACGATGAGCTTGTACGCGTACGTCGCGGTGCCCAGAGCCTCGGCCTTGTCCTCGTCCTCGCGGATCGACTTGAGTCCCAGCCCGAACCGGGACCGGTCGATCAGCCACCAGGCCAGCAGCGCCACGGCGAGCAGCCCGGCGAACAGGTAGTAGAAGACCCGATGGTGCTCGGGCCGGGTCAGGTCGAACGGCCGCGGAACGACCAGACCGCGGGATCCGCCGGTGACCGACGACCAGCTCTGGAACACCAGCAGAAGGATCAGGACCAGAGCGATCGACACGATGACGAATGACGCTCCGCGTACCCGCAAAGCAGCGAAACCGATCGGAACCGCGACGGCGGCAACCAGCGCGGCACCCACGAAGAGTGCGAGGAAGGACGAAAGTCCGCCCTTGACCACCAACAGGCCGGTGGCGTAGCCGCCGAGGCCGGCCAGCGCGCCGTGACCGAGCGAGATGTAGCCGGTGAATCCGCCGACGAAGTTCCACGAGGTGGCCAGCACCGCGTAGTTGAGCACCAGGACACCGGCGGAGAGGATGTACGGGTTCGGCGCGATGCTCGGGAAGACGAGGATCCCCACCGCGAGCAGCAGGATGCCGCCGATCTTCAGCAATCTAGAAACGCTGGGCAAGACGACCTCCGAAGAATCCCTGTGGTCGGAACGCCAGCGTCGCGAAGAGCGCGACGTAGAAGACGGTCTGCGCCCACGTGGTGCCCATCGGGATCTGCAGCAGGCTCTGCGCCATGCCGAGGACCATCGCCGCGATCGCCGCGCCGGGCACGCTGCCCAGGCCGCCGACCACGATGATCGCCATGAGCGGGCCGATCCAGTGCCAGTGCAGCGACGGGTAGATCGTGGTGTCCAGCGACAGCGCGGTGCCGCCGACGGCCGCGGTGGCCAGGCCGATGCCGAAGCCGAACCCGGCCACCCGCTCGGTGTCGATGCCGAGCAGCCGCGCCGCGTCCCGGTGCTGGATGGTCGCGCGCAGCGCCCAGCCGAACCGGGTCCGCTTCATCAGTACGTAGAGCGTGGTCAGCGCCACCGCGGCGAGACCGAACGCGATCAGCTTGACCACCGCGATGCGGGCGCCGAACAGCTCGATGCTCGCCGAGCCGTAGCCGAGCTGCACGCGCCGCTGGGTCCCGGTGAACACGTAGCCGAGCAGGCCCTCGATGATCAGAGCCACCGCGAACGTCAGCAGCACCGACATCATGGTGAGCGTGGCTGGTCGGAGGCGGGTCAGAAGCAGCCGCTGCAGCAGGACGCCGGCGCCGAAGAAGAGCGGAACCGAGACGGCCATCGAGAGCAGCGGGTCGATGCCGATCCGCTCGTGCAGCCACCACGCGAGGTACGCGGCCAGGATGAGGAACGCCGAGTGGGCGATCATCACGACCCGCATGATGCCGAAGTAGAGGGTGAGCCCTGAGGCCAGCAGGGCGTAGAGCCCGCCCAGCAACAGCCCCAGGAGCACACTCTGGAACAGCAGTGCGCCGGATGGCATCAGCGCATCACCATGCCGGCTTCGGATAGATGAACTCGGCCTCCTTGACGGGCGCCGGGAGAACGATCTTGATGTCGCCGGAGACCCACTGCTGGATCATGTGAGCGCCCTGGGGCTTCCCCGTGTCGTCCCAGGACAGCGGCCCGACGACGGTCTGGACCTCGTTCGCCCGGACCCAGTCGACCAGCTTCTTCTGACAGTCGCCCTGCTCGGCGCAGCCCACCGCGGCGACCGCTGCCGCCACCACCTGGCCGGTGGTGTAGCCGTTGGCCTGGTCCTCCTCGGGCGCCTTGCCGAACTGAGCCGTGTACTTCTCGACGAACTCCTTGTTGCTCTCGTACGGCGCGTCCTGGCTGTAACCGGTGGGCGAGAGGATCCCCTCGGTCTTGTCGCCGACCGCCTTCGCGAACTCGGGGTTGGTCGGCGCGGTCGAGAACGCGGCCAGCTTCGGCTGGTAGCCGAGTTGCTGCAGGGCGACGATGAGGTTCACGCCGTCCTGGTACTGCGAGCCGCCGACGAGCACGTCGGCCTTGGAGTCGGCGATCTTCGCGGCGATACCGCTGAAGTCAGTGGTGTTCGGCGGATAGACCTCGTTCACCACCGTCTTGACGCCGCCGGCCTCCAGTTTCGCCTTCAGCCCGTACGCCGTGCCCTGCGCGAACGGGTCGTCCATCGCCGCGTAGGCCGCGGTCTTGGGACGCTGGTCGGCCGGCATCGTGAGGATGTGCTCGGCCAGGTAGTTGTAGTGGTCGTTGGCGACCGCCGGAGCGGCGTAGAAGAGGTTCTTGAACCCCTGCTCGAAGACCTCCTTGGCAGCACCGGCCGGCTCGACGAAGAGCATTCCGTACTCCTCGGCGACGCGGGCGGAAGGCACCACCAGGCGGGTGGAGAACGGGCCGAAGACCAGGTCGACCTGGTCCTTGCCGATCAGCTGTTCGTAGTCGGCGACGACCCGGTCCGCATTGGACTGGTCGTCGAGGATCTTGAGTTCCACGGGGCGGCCGAGCAGTCCGCCCTTGTCGTTGACGACCTTCGCCCACGCCTCGTACCCCTGCTGCACGCCCTTGCCGGGCTCGGAGAAGTCGCCGGTCAGTGGTAGCGAGACGCCGATGACGATTGGCTCGTCCGTGCTCTCACCGCTGTCGCCCCCGTCGCCGCCGGAGCAGGCGCCGAGTGTCAGAATCGTGGCTATGGCCAGGGCTTTCCCAATTTTCGACATCCTCGGACGCTCCCTTGCACCGAGTACGTAAGCGCTTCCGTAAGCGCTTACGTACTCTATGCTTAGATATTGATCACCAGCAATAGCTCAGGAGATCTCGTGCCGAAGCCGGGTCCCGGGCTGCGCCTCATCGACGTGGCCCAGCGTGCGGGCGTCTCGATCGCCACCGCGTCACGCGCGCTGGCCGGTCGCGAGGGCGTGAGCGAGGAGGTGGCGAACCGGGTCCGGCAGGTGTCGCGCGAGCTCGGGTACGTGGCCAATCCGTTCGCGCGTACGCTCGCCGGCGGCGCCAGTCCGACGGTCGGCCTGATCGTGCACCAGGTCGACGACCCGTACTTCTCGGAGATCGCCGGTGGGGTCATCCAGCTGGCCGACGAGCAGAACCTGCTGGTGCAGATCTGCCACTCCGGCCGCGACCCCGACCACGAGCTGCGGCAGATCCGCAACCTGATCGCCCAGCGGGTCGGCGTCATCATCGTGGCCGGCTCCGGGTACGGCGACCCGCACGCCGAGGCCCTCGCGAAAGAGGTGCTGGCGGGCTATCAGGACACCGGCGGCCGGGTGGCGGTGATCGGCCGGCACGCGCTCGGCACCGACGCCGTGCTACCGGACAACGAGGCCGGCGGCCGGGCTCTGACCGCGCACCTGATCGACCTCGGGCACCGCAGGATCGCGGTCGTCGCCGGCACACCGGGCCTCAATACCGTGATCGACCGGCTGGCCGGGGTGGCCGCAGCACTGCGCGACGCCGGGCTGTCACTGGCGGACATGCCGGTGGTGCACACCGACTTCGTCCGCGAGGGCGGCCGGGTGGCCACTGAGAAGATCCTGCGCGACCATCCGGAGGTCACCGCGATCGTCGCGCTGAACGACGCGATGGCCATGGGTGTGCTCGCCACCCTGCGCGAGCGCGGCATCGACGTGCCGGGCCGGATGTCGGTGGTCGGCTTCGACGACGTGTCGGTGGCGGCGGACCTGGCGCCCAGCCTCACCACGATCCGGCTGCCGATGACCGACATGGGGCGGATGGCGCTCGAACTCGCCCTCAAGCCGAAAGCCGGCCGCCCGCGCCGCCGCGCCACCGGCCACCAGTTGATCGTCCGGGACTCGACCGGGCCGGTTCTCTAGATTTTGAGATCCGCCATCCGGTTGATCTCGGCGCTCTGCTCGACGGCCATCTCGTTGGCGAACTCCGACAGCATCCGGTCGGTGCCGCCGTTGAGCACGTCGGTGGCCATCTGCAGCGCGCCGCGGTGGTGGTCGGACATCATCGTGACGAACCGCTGATCAAAATCGGCGCCGCTGGATCCGGTCAGCGCGGCGAGAGCGGCCTCGGTCTGCATACCCGGCATGGTGGAATGATCGTGAGACGGGTCACTCTCCGGCTTGCCGCGGTCGGCCAGCCAGTCGCGCAGGTACTCGATCTCCGGCTGCTGTGCCGCCTGCATCCGCGCCGCAAGAGCCTTGAGCTGTGAGTTTCCCGCACGGCTCGGTGCCAGCTCGGCCATCTGGAGGGCCTGGATGTGGTGGGCGATCATCATCTGGGCGAACGTCGCGTCGATCGTGTTGTACGTCGATCCGTCCGGTGCGCGTACCTGACCCGCGTCGCTCACCGCGGCGGACTCGCCCGGCTTGCCCGGCAAGATCACGGGAACCGGCTCGGAGCTCGCACTCGGTGCCGCCTGCTTCGGCGGTTCCTCGTCGGTGCAGCTGACCAGCGCGAACCCGCCTGCGCCGAGGACCGCGGCCAGTACTGCGGCACGCATCCACGCGCGCTGTCGGGTCATACGACGCCTCCCGGTGCCATTTCGAGATCACCAGGACCCCGCATTGACGACTATGGTAACGACGAACGTCATTCGTACTGTGCGCGTCCGTGTCATCGCGCGGTGTGCCACAGTACCTCCTCAGCCGGAGGGAGCTCCATGAACCGAACTGCCCCACGAGGGCGGCTCAAGCGCCTGGTGTATCTGGGCGCGGCGGTGCTCGTGTCGAGCATCGTGGTCGCACCGGCGAGCGCGGCGCAGGCGGAGGCGGCGCCGATTCCCGGAGTCGACGAGATCGTCTCCAGCCCGAACATCAAGCAGATCGCCAACGATCCCAAGCCGGACATCTTCGCCGCGCAGGACTCGTTCAACTCGGACCTGGCGTTCCAGGGCCGGTACGCGTACAGCGGCAACTACAACGGCTTCACCGTTTACGACATCAGCAACCCGCGTGACCCGAAGCAGGCCGCGGCTGTTCTCTGCCCCGGTTCGCAGAACGACGTTTCGGTCTACGGTCACCTGCTGTTCCTCGGCACCGACTCGCCGCGCAGCGACGACTCGTGCGCGAGCACTTCGGCGCCGGCCCCGGTCGAGAACCGCTGGGAAGGCATCAAGGTCTTCGACATCAGCAACCCGCGGAGCCCGAAGTACGTGGCCTCGGTCAAGACCGACTGCGGTTCGCACACCCAGACGCTGGTTCCCGGCAAGGGCTGGGACAAGTCGGTGTACGTCTACGTGTCCTCGTACGACGTGTTCCGCAACCCGCCGGAGTGCGCGGCACCGCACGACAAGATCTCGATCGTGAAGGTTCCGCTGCGCAACCCGGCCGCCGCTGCCGTGGTCGCGGAGCCGGTGCTCTTCCCGGACGGCGGTTACCCGGGCGGCCCGACCGGGCAGAGCGCCACGGCCGGCTGCCACGACATCACGGCGTACCCGTCGAAGAACATCGCGGCCGGCGCCTGCATGGGTGACGGCGTGCTGTTCGACATCTCCAAGCCGGCCGAGCCGAAGGTGATCACCTCGGTCCGGGACACCACGAACTTCGCGTTCTGGCACTCGGCCACGTTCAACAACGACGGCACCAAGGTCGTCTTCACCGACGAGCTCGGCGGCGGCGGCCGTGCCACCTGCAACCCGACGATCGGCCCGAACCTCGGCGCCGACGCGATCTACGACATCAAGGGCAAGGGCAAGAAGGCCAAGCTCGAGTTCCGCAGCTACTTCAAGATCCCGCGGGAGAACGCCGCGACCGAGAACTGCGTGGCCCACAACGGCTCGCTGATCCCGGTCAAGGGCCGCGACATCATGGTCCAGGCGTGGTACCAGGGCGGCATCTCGGTCTGGGACTTCACCAACTCCAGCAAGCCCAAGGAGATCGCGTACTGGGAGCGCGGCCCGCTCAGCACCACCCAGTTGATCCTCGGCGGCTCGTGGTCCGCGTACTGGTACAACGGCTACATCTACTCCAACGACATCCAGAAGGGCCTGGACGTCCTCAAGGTGACCGACCACCGCCTCGGCAACGCCGAGTGGCAGCGCACCTGGCAGTTCAACGCCCAGACCCAGTCCGACTACCGCCACTGGTAATTCTCGGCCGAACAAACCGGCCCGGACCCGTCGAGGGTCCGGGCCGGTTTGTCTTTTAGGCTCATTTGACCTCAAGGTGCAGAATGTCGGTATGCACCATTTAGGTCCGGTTCGCCGGTCGATTGTGTTGGCGCTGCCGTTGGTGATCGCGGTGGCGCTGGGCTCGGGTTGCCAGGGCCGCATCGGCGCCGGCCCGGACATGCCCGGCGTCGACCCGCGGGCGGAGGCCCCGGCCCCGGAGCCCGAGAGCGTCAAACGCAAGCAGAAACCGAGAAAGAAGAAGAAACGGAAGCCGAGACCGGCTCCTTCGCCGACGGCTGACCCCATGCCCCCGGCGACCGGCACAGCGGACCCCGAGCCGGAGCCGACCGGCCCGTGGCCGACCGATCCGGCTCTGCCCGGCATGGACCTGCCCACGATGCCCACGACGGACAACGCGACGGATCCGGCGGTACCCGGACTCGATTCGCAGCACGTGCCGGTGCCGGCGGTCCCCTCGGAGCCCGACCCGAAGCCGACGCCGTGAGCAGGCAGAGCCGTGCACGCCGCGCCGAGAGTGAACGGTTCGCGGCCGGGTTCGCAGCGACACACGGCTCGCTGGAGTACATCACGCTGCTGGTGACGCCACTGGCGCTGTTCAGCGGCATCCTGTACTTCCTGGCCTGGATCCGGACCCGCGCCTACTTCTCCTGGTTCGGCGTCGACCCCCAACTGGTCGGCTTCAGCAGCCAGGACTACCTCCTACGCGGAGCGACCCTGGCGTTCCGCCCGGCGGCCTCGATGGTGCTGATCGGAGTGGTGGTCTTCGTCGCGATGCGAACCGTCACGGCGGCGGTACGGCGGTCACCCCGCGCCCGGCTCCCACTGGCCACCACTCTCTGCGGCCTGGCCGTCGCGTCGCTGTCGCTCGGCTTCGTCGTCCTCTTCGACCTCGCCCAGCCGACGCCACCACCACAGGGCGCTCTGCTCCTCGTCTGCGGCGGCCTCCTGGCGGAACTCGGCATGTTCGCCACGACCGTCGACCGGCGCGGCCACATGCCGGTCTTCCTACGCAGAGCCCTGGTGATCGCCGTCGTCCTGCTCGGCCTCTTCTGGTCCTGCAGCATCCAGGCACAACAGGCCGGCCGCCAGACCGCCCGCGACGTCGCCGCCGCCCTGGACCGCCAGCCGCACGCCGTCCTCTACAGCACCACCGACCTGGCACTGCACCTGCCCGGCGTACACCGCGAGTCCCTCTCGAAGTCGGCGCGGTACCGCTACCGCTACTCGGGCCTGCGCCTGCTCGTCTTCAACGCCAAGCGCTGGATCCTGCTCCCCGAGTCCTGGCAACGCGGCGACGCCCCCGCAATCATCCTCCCGGACACCACCAACCTCCGCGTCGAACTGCGGCACTGAGGGACCGCGAATCATGGACGGTGATCGCTCGTAGGTGGACCAGATGCAGCAGGAGGTGGCCCAGGCTCGGCTCGACGAGCGGATGATCGCCCTTCGTGAAACCGTGGGTAACGGGTTCTCCGATCTGAGCCGGCTGATCGGAGATCTGCGGACGGCGATCGCTGAGAGCCGAGCCGAGAGCCGGGAGCAGGTCGCGGCGGTGCGGGCCGAGCTTCGCGAGGAGGTGTCCGGGCTGCGGGCGGAGCTGGAGAAGCTGGCTGCCGAGCTGGAGGCCGAGCAACAGCGGAACGGCGAGCGGATCGGGATGCTGGAGGCTTTCCGGTGGAAGCTGGCCGGCGCCGCGGCGGTGCTGAGTGTCACGGCGGGCGGCGCAGGCGCTTCGTTGGACCGACTGTTCAGCTGACGGATGGTCAGTCGCGGCCCAGCAGGCCCCTCTCGAAAGCCGTGGCCACCGCGGCGGCGCGGTCGCGGACGCCCAGTTTGGCGTACGCGTGCAGCAGGTGGGTCTTCACGGTGGCCTCGCTGATGAACAGGCGGCCGGCGGTCTCGCGGTTGGAGCAGCCCTGCGCGATCAGCGTGAGCACCTCCAGTTCGCGCTGGCTCAGCGGCTCCTTCGCCGGGGAGCGCAACTCGCCCATCAGCAGGCCGGCGACGGCTGGGGAGAGGACCGACTCGCCGCGGTTCGCTGCTATGACGGCGCGGAAGAGGTCCTCGCGTGGGGTGTCCTTGAGCAGGTAGCCGGTTGCGCCCGCCTTGATGGCGGGGAGCACGTCGCTGTCCGTGTCGTACGTCGTCAGCACCAGCACCCGGGCCGCCGAGCCGCGGGCCTTGAGTTCGCGGATCGTGCTGACGCCGTCCATCACCGGCATCCGCAGGTCGAGCAGCACGACGTCCGGCCCGACCGCCTCGGTGACGGCCAGCGCCTCGCGGCCGTTGCCGGCCTCGCCCAGCACCGTGAACCGGTCGTCGCCGTCGAACATGCCACGCAGACCGTCGCGTACCACCGGGTGGTCGTCGACGATGACCAGCTTGATCATGCGGCACTTCCGATCGCGATGGCCGGTACGCAAGCGGAGATCGCTGTCCCCGAACCCGGCTCCGACTCGACCTCCAGCGTTCCGGCGATGCGGCCGAGCCGCTCGCGCATCCCCCGCAGCCCGAAGCCGCCCTCCTCGGTGAGCTCCCGCTCGGCCTCCGGGTCGAAACCGTTGCCGTCGTCACGGACGTCCAGGGTCACCACATCCTCCATGTAGGACAGCGTCAGGCCGACCCGGCCGGCCGCCGCGTGTTTGGCCACGTTGGCGAGCGCCTCCTGCGCCGTACGCAAAAGCGTCGTCTCGATCTCCGGCAGCAACGGCCGCGCCATGCCGGTGGTGGTCAGGTCGGCGCGCACCCCGTGCAGCCCGGCCCAGCCGCGCACCACCTCGTCGAGGGCCTCGGGCAGCCGCGCCGCGTCCAGGTGCTGCGGGCGCAGCGCCTGCACCGACCGGCGCGCCTCGGTGAGGCTCTCCCGGGCGAGCCGTTTCGCCGCCGCGAGGTGCCGGTCGCGTTCGACCGGGTTCGCCTCGGCCGCCTCCAGCTGGGTCACGATTCCGGTGAGTCCCTGCGCGAGCACGTCGTGGATCTCGCCGGCCATCCGCTGCCGCTCGTCGAGGACACCCGCCTCGCGGGCCTGCGACACGAGCTGGGCGTGCAGACCGGCGTTCTCCTTGAGGGCCGCCTCCAGCTTCGCGTTCGCCTCGGCCAGCTCGTCGATCATCTGGTCGCGGCGGGCGGCGGTCTGCTCGGTCTTGCTCTCCACGCTCAGCATCACCGTGGCGATCAGCAGGTTGCAGCCGAGGACGGCCAGGTAGAGGAGGATCGTGAAGTCCCAGCCGACGTTCTGGAAGCCGCCGATCTGCGAGCCTGCCGCGATGCAGGCCACCGGGATCGCCCCGAGGATCCGGGCCCGGCCGACCGGCAGCGCGTACGCGACGAAGAGGTATCCGGTCCAGGTGAAGACGCCGTAGAACGGGCTGGTCCAGACGAGCGTTCCACAGAGGGCGAACAGCCCGGCCAGGTAGACCATCATGTACGGCCGGCGGGTGGACCACTGCGGGTGCAGGGTGATCCACCAGAACATCCAGGCCGCGGTCGCGACGGTCAGCCCCACGATGAGCCACAGGGGCCGGTTGGGGAGGCCGACGTCGCGGGTCGCCAGCGCCAGGACCAGCGACCCGATCAGGGTTCCGTACGTCAGCCAGGTGAGCCACCACTCCCGAACCTCGGGGGAGCCCTCCTGCGCCTCGGCTTCCAGCATCACCGTTACTCCCAGCGGAACAGTTTCACCGCGGCGGCCCCGCAGATCACCAGGTAACCCAGGAGCACGGTAACCGAGTGCAGGCTCGGCGACTGTCCGGTGAGGGCGTCGGTCATGAGGTTCTGCCCGGCGGCGAGCGGGGTGTAGTCGCCGATCTGCCGCAGGAGGTCGGGCATCACCTCGCGGGGCACCCACAGCCCGGCGGCGAACATGAACGGGAAGAACAGGACGGTGCCGATCGCGTTGGCGGTCTTGCCGGTCGGTGCCAGGGCGGCCAGCAGCAGGCCGATCGCGAACGCGCCGGAGCAGCTGAGCAGGATCGCGAGCACGAACGTCAGCGGCGCCTCCGGAAGCGGCACGTCGAACATCAGGTTCGACACGGCCAGGACGAGGACGCCGGCCACGCACACGGTGATCAAATTCATGACGAGCTGTGCGCCGAGCAGCATGGTCGGGCCGACCGGTGTGGTGGCGAGCCGTCGCAGGATCCCGCGCTCGCGATAGGTGGCCAGCACCGAGGGCATCCCCTGCAGGCCGATGATGGCGATGGACATCCCGATGACGATGCCGGCGTAGAGGTCGATGATCCGCAGGCCCTCGATGCCCGGCACCGGCTCCCGCATGGGCGGCACGTTGCCGAGGATCACGATGAGAAGCACCGGGAACAGTACGGTGAAGAACGCGTACAGCGGGTCGCGGAGACTGATCCGGAACTCGTTCAGGGTGAGTTTGACGAAGGTCATCGGAGTCACTCCTCGCCGTTCATGGTGCGGCCGGTCAGGTGGACGAAGGCGTCGTCCAGGGTGTTCTGTTCCATGCGCAGCTCGGCGGCGACGATGCCGTTGCGGGCGAGCACCGAGACGACCGCGTTCAGCAGGTTGCCGTTGCCGACCACCTCGATCCGGTCGCCGTGCCGGCGCACGGTGTGGACCTCGGGCAGGACGGTGAGCAGCTCGTCGTCCATCGGCGTGGACGGGCGGAAGTGGATGCGCACCTCGTCGCCGGTCCGCTCGACCAGGCCGGACGGGGTGTCCAGGGCGACGACCTCACCCTTGTCGATCACGGCGATCCGGTCGCAGAGGCGCTCGGCCTCCTCCATGAAGTGGGTGACCAGCAGCAGCGTCACGCCGCGGTCGCGGATCGAGGAGATCAGGTCCCAGGTGTCGCGGCGGGCCTGCGGGTCGAGGCCGGTGGTCAGCTCGTCCAGGATCGCGATCCGCGGGTTGCCGATCAGCGCGAGAGCGATCGACAGGCGCTGCTTCTGGCCGCCGGAGAGCTTGCCGTACCGGGTCTTCAGCTTCGCCTCGAGACCCAGGTCGGCGACGAGCTTGCGCCAGTCGGCCGGGTCCGGGTAGAAGGCGCTGTACAGCTCCAGCGCCTCGCGGACGGTCAGCTTCTCCTGCAGCTCGGACTCCTGCAGCTGCACGCCGACCTTCGAGCGCAGCTCCCGGTCGCCGGGGGTGTGCCCGAGTACGGAAATGGTCCCCGAGTCCGCGGTACGCAGGCCCGCGATGCACTCGACGGTGGTGGTCTTGCCCGCACCGTTCGGCCCGAGGATCCCGAAGATCTCCCCCGGTTCGACGGTGAACGAGACGTCCCGAACGGCGACGGTCTCGCCGTACCTCTTCGCCAGGTTCTTGACCTCGATGACTGTCATGCACTCAGCGTCGCCGGAACACCCCCGTGCCCGAATCGAACAGCGAGCGAGAACGGCGATCAACCGATCGGTGGATGCCCGGCTGCACCGGTACTAAGCCATCGCCTCCGTGCTCGCCCCGGACGGGGTGGCGCGGCGGCCGGTCACTGTCGAATAGACCGAGCCGATCTGCGCGGCGACACGCTTCCAGGAGTACGCCTGACGGGCGCGGTCCAGCGCGGCGGTCGCGTACGTGAACCGGCGCACCTTGTCGTTGACCAGCCGTCGCAGCGCCCCGCCGAGCGCCCTGGGGTCACGGGCCGGAACCAGGTCACCGGTCAGCCCGTCCACGACTGTCTCGGTCAGCGCCCCACCGGCGGCACCGATGACGGGCACACCGCACGCCATCGCCTCGAGCGCGGCCTGCTCCTCCCAGGGGGTGGCGTACAGCAGGTCGGCGGAGCGGTACCAGGACGGCATGTCGCGGTAGGGCACCGAGCCGACGAGGCGGAACCGGTCGGCGACGCGGAACTGCTCGGCCATCGCCCGCAGCACCTTGGCGCCCGGGTCGGCGGGCAGCTGGTCCGGAGACGGGCCGCCCACCACGATCATCTCGGCGCCGGGCACGTACCGCATGGCCTGGATGACCTCACCGAAGCCCTTGCGCTCGACGAGCTTGCCGACGGAGAGGATCCGGGGACGTTCCGGGTCGCGCGGCGCGGCCGGCCCCTCGGGCGTGAACCGGTCGCTGTTGACACCGGCCGGTACGACCGAGAGTCGCGCCCTCGGGACGCCGATGCGCACGAGTCCTCGTACCTCTTCCTGGGTTTGTGCCACCACCCGGTCCACCGCCCGGCCGAGCGCTCGCTCATAGCCGGACCGAGACGGCCCGGTCTCTGAATCGGCCGTGACCGGCGCACCCAGCTCGTGGAACGACTGCACCACCGGGATGCCGACCTGACGCGCCGCGGTGACGGCGGCCAGACCGCTGGTCCAGAAGTGGGCGTGCGCCACGTCCGGTGCCCAGTCGCCGGAGGTCCACTGCTCGCTGAGCACCCGCGCGAACTCCCCCATGTGCGGCAGCAGCATGTCCGGCGGGAGCGGCCGGGCCGGTCCGGCGGCGACATGAACGACATGCACGCCGCCCGGGGTCAGCACCGTCTCGGCCACGTCGGTGTCCTCACGCCGGGTGTAGACGCGGACCTCGTGGCCGAGCTCAGCCAGTGCGCCGGAGAGCTCGGCGACATGCGCGTGCTGATCGCCCGCGCCGAGCGGGCTGGCGTGCTCGGAGATCATCGCAATTCGCACGGGGTCTCCTCCAGCCGGAATCGGATACGAGGGTGCCAGTTGCCCGGCACGTCAGGACGTAAACATGGCCGGGCCGTTACGACCCACGCCAGCAGGGTAATCGTGCTGCCGTGGCGACAGTTGCGCGTACGGTCCAGGCCCCGCCCGAACGAGTCTTCTCCGTCCTCGCCGACGGCTGGAGCTACAGCGACTGGGTGGTGGGCACGGTACACATCAGGGACGTCGACCCGCACTGGCCGACACCGGGGTCGAAACTCCACCACAAGGCGGGTCCGTGGCCGCTCTCCCTGCACGACTCGTCAACGGTCCTGGCCTGCGAGCCGGGCCGTCGCCTGCGGCTGAACGCGGGGTTGTGGCCGCTGGGCGCGGCGATCGTGGACATCCGGTTGGAGCCGGCGAGTGAGAACACGACCCGGGTGGTGATCCACGAGGATTTCGAGGCGGGGCCGCTGCTCTGGATCCGCAACAGGGTCAACGACCTGATCCTGCACCGCCGCAACATCGAGACTCTGCGGCGGCTGGCGGACATCGCGGAGCGCGCACACGATTACCGGCGGGCGGGGACCGCGTAGTCGTTCGGGGACCGGGCTCGTGCGCCCGGACCCCTGTTTCATCGGGTCAGGAACGCGATGGCATTCGACAGCGCATTCACCGGTAGACGGCTCGGTGAGCGGCACCCACCACCGCCTGATAGGCCGCCCCGGTCAGCGCCCGGTCCCGCGCCACCGCCGCCCGAGCCGCGTTCGCCCCCGGCGCCCCGTGCACCCCTCCACCCGGATGCGCCGAAGCACTACCCAGGAACAACCGATCCACCGGCGTATCCGGCCGCCCCAACCCCGGCACCGGCCTCAGGAACAACTGCTGGAACGCCGCCGACGTCCCCCCGCCCAGCGCCCCACCCACCAACGACGGATTCTCCCGCTCCATGTCCCCCGGAGCGAAGACGTTGCGCCCCACAACCCGGCCAAGGAACCCTGGAGCGTGCGACTCCACCACCGCCTCGACCCGTCCCACCTGTTCCTCGATCTCCCCCGCCGACCAGGACGCCCGGTGCGGCAGGTGGGTGTACGCCCACACCGACTCCGTCCCCTCCGGCGAATGCGAGGCATCCGCCGTGGTCATCTGCCCGAGCAGCACAAACGGATCCGACGGAACCTCCCCAGTAGCCAAATAACCGGAATATCGCGTCAAACCGTTTAAATCTGCGCCTAGGTGGACTGTTCCGGCGCTCACCGGGCTCCTCCACGGGATCTTGGAATTCACCGCCCAGTCGATTTTCAGGGTCGCCCCGTCCCACCGGAAGTGCGCCAGATCCTCCACCAGTCGTGGCGGCAACCACCGCGCGCCCACCAGATCCAGGAACAACGCCGGCGCCGGCACATCCGCGATGATCGCCCGCCGCGCCCGCCAGTCGCGCCCGTCGACAGTGCGCACCCCCATGGCCCGCCCTCGCGCCACGAGAACCTTCGAAACAGGCGCCGAGTACACGATCTCCCCACCCCGCGCCTCGAGCCGCCGAACCAGAGCCGACGTGATCTGCTGCGCGCCGCCCACCGGCACCGGCCAGCCCACCTCCTGGCCGAGCATCGTGAGCAGCCAGCCGAACACCCCGCCCCCGGCCTCCTCCGGCGACAGATCGGTGTGCAGCGCGCACCCCGCCAGCGCCAGCTTCGCGCCCTCGCCGCGGAACAGCTCCGACCCGAGTTCCCGGGCCGAGAGCATCAGCCGGCGGCCGAGCCGCAACGAGCCGCCCACCCCGAGGCGCCGGGCCAGGCGCAGACCGCCGCGCACCGGGGGGAACGGGGTGAACAGCGTGTCCAGCATCCGGTCGGAGACGTCGGTCCAGTCCTCGTACGCGTGCCGCCACCGCTCGCCGTCCCCCGCGGCGAACTGCTCCATCGAGGCCATCGTGACCTCCAGAGACCGGTTGATCGTCGCCGTGCGGCCGTCCGGCAGGACGTGGGTGAGCACATCCGGCGCGTGGGTCCAGCGCAGATCCAGGTTCAGGGCACGCAGGACCGGTGAGGCGTACCCGAGCGGATAGAACGAGCTGAACAGGTCGGACAGGTAGCCGGGCGCGGTGACATATCCGGACCGGACCGCGCCGCCCGGCTGCGCGGTGGCCTCCAGCACCCGGACCGACCAGCCCTCGTCGGCCAGCAGGTTCGCCGCCACGAGCCCGTTGTGACCGGCGCCGATCACGATCGCATCCACAGTCTCCACAACCGCACGCTACCCACGAGCTCGGCGTTTAGGCCCGTCAGTGCCGGGCACCCCTTCATGCAACGGGGAAAAGTGAAGCAAGTGAAGGGAGTACCACGTGAGTACGGTTACCGAGTTCGTTGACGTCAACGTCCCGGTACGGACCGCTTACAACCAGTGGACCCAGTTCGAGGAGTTCCCTCGGTTCATGGAGGGCGTCGAGGAGATCAAGCAGCTCGACGACACCCACACTCACTGGAAGACCGAGATCGCGGGCGTCCGGCGCGAGTTCGACGCCGAGATCACCGAGCAACTGCCCGACGAGCGCGTCGCCTGGCACGCCACCGAGGGCGAGAAGCAGGCCGGCGTGGTCACCTTCCACCGCATCGACGACAGCCACACCCGGGTCACCGTTCAGATGGACTTCGACCCGCAGGGCTTCGTCGAGACGGCGGGCGACAAGCTCGGCGTGATCGACCGCCGGGTCAAGGGCGATCTGCATCGCTTCAAGGAGTTCATCGAGAGCCGCGGCGGCATCGAGACCGGCGCCTGGCGCGGCCAAGTAGACCGACCGGGCATCTAGATTTCTGATCGCGGGACGGCCGTCTCCGGGCGGCCGTCCCGCATGTCACGGCCGTTTCGGGTCATTCTCAAACCTTTCATAGGGTACGTTCGATCCCGCTCTGCCCCGGCAGACCCGCGACCCGACTGCCACGGCACGCCTCTGCCGCGCCCGCCGGGCGGAGCTGCCCACTCACCCGCCCCGAGGCCCGACCCCCGCGCTCAGATCCCGGGCGGGGCGGCGCAGGGTCAGGCTGCCGAGTCCGCCTTTCGCCCGCAGCAGGTAGCGGTCCTCCGCGCGGGCGTACCCCCTCTCCCGCAGCACCGTCCCGGCCGCCGTGCCGTTGTTGACCGCCCACGGCGCCGTCACCGCACCGGCGCCCTGGTCGAACCGGATCTTGAACGGGGCCGCGGTCCGCGCGATCACCACCGCCGTACCGATCCCGCCCACGAACGTCACCGGCACGGTCCCCTCCGGATCCGGCAACGACAGCTCCGCCAGCCCCGACGCACCGAGATCGACCCGGGTGACCCGGCCCTGCCGCAGGAGCAGCTGCTGCTCCCCCGCGCCCGCCGGTAGCCGGATGTCCCAGCGGACGTCCCGGTTCAGCACGATCCGCACCTCGTCGAGACCGTCCCGCCCGGTCGACCGCAGTCGCACCGACACGCGCCCGCCGCTCCGGCTCACGACCGGGACGACACCCGAGTCCGGCGCCGTGCTGATCCGGTAGAGCAGTCCCGGCAGCGAGGCGAGCTGCACACGTACTCGGCTTGCCGCATCACTCAGAGTGAGCCACGCACCGGTCCGGTCCTTCAGCGGGCCCGCCACCACCCGATCCGGTGCCGAGGCCGAAGGTCGCGGCGGCCGTGGTTCCGACTCGGAACAGGAACCCGCTCCGAGCAGCAGAAACAGGCTGGCGACGAGCGCGCTTGAGCGACGGCGACGCAGGGTGAGGGGCACCATCGGTCAACGGAGAATCGGCCGAACGGGTGACGGCGAAACGTCCCGATCGAGCAACACTGTCCGAGTGCGATCTGCCGGTTTCCTCTCCGAACGTCAGCGCCGCCTCGCGTGGCTGGGTTTTCTCCTCGCCGCCTTCCAGGCCCCGCTGGCAGCGAAGCTGATCGATGACGCTTCCTGGTTCTTCGCCGTCGTGGTGTCCCTCGTCGTGGCCACCGTGATCATCGCCGACGACGCCCAGCGCCGCCGCCCCGAACCAGCCGACTACGCCGAGTAGCCCCCGGGCCGGCCCGTCTCACCCCGAGCCCCGGCCGGCCCCGCCTCACCGCGCAGCCCGAGCCCCGGCCGGCCCCGCCTCACCGCGCAGCCCCCGGGTCCGCTACCCCGTCCCGCCGGGCAGCGCCTCGTGTCCGGGCCGCCCCCGGGTGCGCCGACGCTCCTTCAGCTCGGCCTCGTACAGATGCCGCCGCCCCTGCGCCAACCGATCCCGGGCGTCCCGCTCGAGCGCCCGGAACTCGCTGTAATACCCGTCGTCGAACTCCTCGACGATCTGGAACGTCCACCGCCCCGGAATCACGTTCCGCCCGATCAGCTCGCGCTCGATCCGCTCGGCGATCGCGGTGTGCCCGCCCTGCATGAACAGCGACACCGCCTCGTCCAGCATGAAGTCGGCCGTGCCGGTCAGCTGATGCAGGGCGTGCAGGTGCCCGCGGACCCGCTCCACCGTCTCCAGCGCCTCGCTGAACTTCCCCAGCGCCTGGACGGTGACGTCGTCCAGGCCCGGCGGCCGCCGATGCGCCTCGTCCGGCCCGTCTCCCGTAACCGCCACAGCCCCTCCTCCGTAGAGATCTTCCCACCGCCGACGGCTTCAACCGACCTGCACCGTGGGGAGAACCGTCGGCTACCCGTGGCTCCATAACGTTTCTTCTCATGAATGGCCTGTTCAGCAACGCCGCCGCCCGCGCTGCTCAGCGCTCCGCCCACGCCTCGCTCGCCGACCTCACCGCCGCCGTCGGCATCAGCGGCCTCGCCGCCGCCCAGGAGAACCCCGGCCTCATGTCGGTGATCGACCAGCACGCCGCCGGCGTCCGCGACAGCCTCAACGCCGACTCGCGCCCGCTGACCGCGATCCTGCTGGCCGCGTACTCCGAGGGTGTCCGCGACGCCGCCTTCCAGCACGGCTGGAACGCTCCCGAGGGCCCGATCGACTGGACCCAGAACGACTGGGTACTCCGTCGCCTGCTCGCCGTCTGCTCCCTGGCGCGCTCACTGCCCGCCCCTCGCTGACCAGCCTCTCCGCACCACCCTGCCGTCCAACGGGGCCGGCACCGGACCTCTCCGGTGCCGGCCCCGCCGCGCGTTGCCGTCAGCTCTCCGTGTGCCGCTTCGGGCCATCCGCCCCGATGATCTGCGTCTTCTCCTCGGCCGGCAGCGACACGACCTGGGTGCGCTCGCCGTCGTCATCGGGCTCGATCACCACGGTCCGCTCCGGCCCCGGGAGCCGGACCAGGCTCGACTCCCGCACATCGGAGCCGGACGTGACCACCCGGGTCTCCTCCTCCCCCGAACCCATGACGACCGTCGTGTCCGCCTCGTCATCGCCCCGCCGCCCCCGGGTGTCAACCGTGTCGTCCTCACCCCGCGACGAAGCCGTGTCCACCGTCGCGTCCTCGTCCCGCGTCGACGCCGTGTCCACCGTGTCGTCCTGCGCGTGCGTGTCGACCGTGTCGTCCCCCGAGACCACCGCCGTCGGCTCGTCGTGGTCGGCGTGGTCGTCGCCGAAGCCCGGGACGAAGTGGGGCCGATCGTCCACCACCGGCGCCACGATCACCTGAGTGTCGTCCGCCGCCAGTTCCCGTGCGCGCCGCTCCTCCGCCGCCCGCCGGGCACCCTGCCCCCACTTGCCGCCCTCACTGCGCCGCGCCTCCTCAGCCCGCCGCTCCTCCTCGACCCGGCGCTCCTCGGCCAGACGAGCCTCCTGAGCCAGCCGCGCCTCCTCCCGGCGCTTCTCCTCAGCGACCCGCGCCTCCTCTCGGCGCTTCTCCTCAGCGACCCGCGCCTCCTCCGCCAGACGAGCCTCCTCAGCCCGGCGCTTCTCCTCGGCCACCCGCGCTTCCTCGGCCCGGCGCTTCTCCTCAGCGACCCGCGCCTCTTCAGCAAGGCGGGCCTCCTCAGCCCGGCGCTTCTCCTCAGCGACCCGCGCCTCTTCAGCAAGGCGAGCCTCTTCAGCGCGGCGCTTCTCCTCCGCGACCCGGGCCTCCTCCGCGAGACGTACCTCCTCGGCGCGGCGGGCCTCCTCCTCGGCCGCCTGGCGGGCGCGCTCCTCCGCATACGCCTTGGCCTGCTGGCGGATCGCCGCGGACTCGGTGGCGGCGCGGTCCAGCCAGCCCTCCCACCGCTGCTGCATGGGCCGGATCAGGCCGCCGCCGACGCCCACGATGATCACGCCGGCGACGGTGGCCAGGATCGTGATCAGCAGGGGGCGGGTCACCGACGTGGCGATGCCCACCTGGTCGAGGCCGGCGATCACGCCGAGGGCCACGATGACGGCGGCGACCGCCTTGGCCAGCACCCGTGCGTAGCCCAGATCGCCGAGCGCCGTGACGATCAGGTCGTGCGCGGCGCCGGCGACCGCGGCCGCGACCACCACCACGACGATCCCGACGAACACCTGTGGCAGCCACGCGATCAGCGAGTTGAGCAGGTCACTGACCGGGTTGGGTCCCCAGAGCCCGAACGCCAGCTGAACCGCGATCAGCAGCACGACGAAGAACGCCAGCCGCGCGCAGACGTCGGTGGCGCTCGGGGTGCCCTCCCGGAACAGGCGCCCGGCCGGGCCACGCTGGACGGCGCGGTCGAACCCGACCCGCCGCAGCGCCTTGCCGGTCACCGTGCGCGCCAGCCGGGCGAGCAGGTAGCCCACGATCAGGATTGCCAGGAACGCCACCGCGTACGGCAAGAAGAGCACCACGGAGCGCCACAGATCGCTCAGCCCACGGCTCAGCCCGTCCTCGGTCATCCGACCTCCCAAGCGACACGAAAGCGATACGACAGGAGTACCACGAGCCTGCGACAACCACCTCCGGTGAATCCCCCGTGCGGAAACCGTCAATAATCGGACGGACGACCAATGGGACATCGTACAAACGGACCACTCGGGATAGGCTTTCCGCATGGTCGGCTCGGGAGGGGTCGGTTCGGGTGGGGTCAGCACAGGTGGACTCCACCCGTCTGCGGTCTCGGCGTTGCCCGTGCAGGCGGTCGGGGCTGAACACACCGGCAAGGGCTGCGCGGCGCTGGTGCACGCCTTCGACTGGTCGGCGACCGCGCTGGGCCCGATCACCCGCTGGGATCCCGCTGTCCGGGCCGCCGTCGAGCTGATGCTCGAGTCGCCGGTTCCGATGATGCTCACCTACGGTGACGACTTCGTGGTGCTCTACAACGACGCCTACGCCGAGGTGCTGCACGCTCTGCACCCGACCGCGCTGGGCCGTCCCGCCGCCGAGGCCTTCGGTGAGGCCTGGCGGCAGCCCGGGATGGGCGACCTGATCGCTCGCGTCCACCGGTCCGGCCACGCGGTGCTCGAGCCGGAGAGCCAGGTGCCGATCACCCCGGGCGGGACGGAGCCGGCTTTCTACACCCAGGGCCACTCTGCGGTACGCGACTCGCGCGGCAAGATCGCCGGCGTGCTGACCGTCGCCGCCGAGACCACACAGGTGATCCACCGCCTGCAGAGCCTCGGTGACCTGACCGCGCGACTGGCCGGCGCCCTGACCATCGACGACGTGACCCGGGTCACCCTGCAGTACGCGATGACCTCCTTCGACCTGGATCACTGCGTCTTCGCCGTCGACGACGGCGTCGCGTACCGTTTCGTCCGCCGCATCCGTGGCGAGATGCTGGACGAGGCCGACGAACGTCTCCCACCGGTGTGGCGGCGCGTCAGCGCCGACCCGGAGGCGCCGCTGGTGGCCGCAGCCGAGTCCGGGCGCGCGTCCTTCGTCGCCGACGGCGAGCCACTGCACGCGGTCGCCACCGACCGGCACGAGCGCCGCATCCGTGCCCTGGCCGCGCTGCCGCTGCGCACCGCCTCCGTGCGCGGCGCGCTCACCATGGGCTTCCGTCACGCCCACGTCTGGCTGCCCGCCGAGCGTGCCCTGCTGAAGGCGACCACCGAGCTGGTCGCGCAGGCCGCCGAGCGCGCCCGGCGGTTCGAGGCGCAGCACGGCACCGCCCAGTTGCTGCAGCGCAGCATGCTTCCCGAGCACCTGCCCGAGCTGGACACGTTCCGGATCGCCGCGCGCTACGACGTCGGTGTCGACGGGAACGCGGCCGGCGGCGACTTCTACGACGCGTTCCACCTGGTCGACGGGCGCCTGGCGATGGTGCTCGGCGACGTGGCCGGGCACGACGTGCGGGCGGCCGCCGTGATGGGCCAGGTCCGGGCGGCGCTGCGGGCCATGGCGCTCACCGATCCGGCCCCGCCGAGCGTGCTGGCCGGACTGGACCGGCTGGTCGGTTCGCTGGGTGCCGAGTCGCGCAACGAGGAGATCTTCGTAACCGTGGTGTACGGCGTGCTGGACCCCTCGGACGGCACGATCACGCTGGCCAGCGCCGGTCACCCGCCGCCCGTGCTGCGCCGTGCCGGGCACGGCGGCGAGCCGGCGAGCGCCGAGCTCGTCAAGGTGCCGCCGGGCGCGCCGCTGGGCCTGGGCGGCCGCTGGCAGACCGGCGCGCTGCGGCTGGAGCCGGGCGACACGATCCTGATGTTCAGCGACGGTGTGGTGGAGCGACGCGGCCACCCGCTCAACGACGGGCTCGACGCGCTGGTCGCCGCGGCCGCCGCCTCCAAGAGCGGCGATCCGCGCAACCTGTGCTCGCTGGCCACCGCCGCGGTCCCGGGCACCACCGACGACGACGTCGCGGTGCTGGCCGTGGAGCACGCGCTGGCGATGAGCCGGTCCGCGACCAAGCTGGTGCCGGCCGAGCCGACCGGCCCGAGCCGCGTCCGGCAGTGGATGACCACCCGGCTGCGGGAGTGGTCGGTACCGGAGCCGGTGATCGGCGCGGCGATCCTGTGCACGAGCGAGCTGACCACCAACGCCCTGCTGCACGCCGGCACACCCGCCCAGGTGCACATCGACCTGAACGCGGAACGCCTGCTCGTCTCGGTGGCCGACACCGGCACCCGGGGCAGCGTGATCCGCGCGCAGACCGACACGCTCGCCAGCCGCGGCCGGGGTCTGGGCCTGATCGAGGAACTCAGCGACTCCTGGGGCACCGACCCGACCGTCCGTGGATCAACGGTCTGGTTCGAGATCCTGCTGCCGGGTAATGCGAGGGCATGAGGCCCGGAGTTCTGTTCAACGCCGACGACACACTGATCGACAAGCCGGCACCGGACATCCTGCCGGCCGCCCGGCTCAAGTAGCCGATGCAGCTCTCCGACGTCGTGTTCGCCCTGGTCGGGGTGGGCGCGTTGCTCGCCGGCATCCTGCCCCGGCTGGTCGAGGAACGACCGCTCTCCCTGCCGATCGCCTTCCTGGGGCTGGGCCTGGCCGTCTTCGGTCTGCCGCTCGGCCTGCCGGAGGCCGATCCGCTCACCCACGCGAAGCTCACCGAGCACCTCACCGAGGTCGGCGTGATCGTGGCGCTGATGGGCGCCGGCCTGAAGATCGACCGCCCGTTCGGCCGGCGCCGCTGGGCGTCGACCGGCCGCCTGCTGATCATCGCGATGCCGGTGACCATCGCGGCCACGGCCCTCCTCGGCTGGTGGTGGGCCGGGCTGGTGCCGGCCTCGGCGCTGCTGCTCGGTGCCGCGATGGCGCCGACCGACCCGGTGCTCGCCTCGGACGTGCAGGTCGGCGAGCCGACCGATGAGGAGGACTCGGAGGACGAGGTACGGTTCGCGCTCACCTCGGAGGCCGGGCTCAACGACGGGCTGGCCTTCCCGTTCGTCTACGCCGCGATCGCCATCGCCCAGTACGGCCTCGACCCCGCCGGCTGGTTCGGCGACTGGGTGCTGCAGGACGTCCTCTACAAGGGCGCTGTCGGCCTGATCGGCGGTGTACTCGTCGGACGCCTGCTCGGCAAGCTCTTCTTCCGGGCGAAGCGGGACGAGCTACGGCTCTCCCGGCACTCCGAGGGTTTCCTGGCACTGGCCGCCACGTTCCTGGCGTACGGAGTCGTCGAGGTGTGCGGCGGTTACGGCTTCCTGGCGGTCTTCGTGGCCGCGCGGGCTATCCGGGCCGCCGAGCGCTCGCACGAGTATCACCAGGTCCTGCATGACTTCGCCGAGCAGACCGAGCGGCTTCTCACCGTACTGTTGCTGCTTCTCCTCGGCGGAGCCGTCGTCGGCGGCCTGCTGGCCCCACTCACCTGGCAGGCCGCGATGGCCGGCCTGGTCCTGATCTTCCTGGTCCGCCCGCTGTCCGCTTTCGCCGCACTCCAGGGCGCTCCGGGCAGCACCGCGGAACACTGGGTGATCGCGGCGTTCGGGATCCGTGGCATCGGCTCGTTTTATTACCTTGCGTATGCAATGACGCACGCCGATTTTCCCGACGCCGAGCTCGTCTGGGCGACCGCCGGATTCGTGGTCGTCATCTCCGTGGTGCTGCACGGAATCGCCGCAACCCCCGTGATGCGTCACCTGGATCACTCGACCGCTCACCGTGTGTAGTAGTTTTCTGCTCTAAACCGGACAATGAACCGTGCGGTGGTGACGAAGCGTTATCAGTGTCGTAGAGTGCTCAAGTAACTGGGGATGTCCACAACGGAGCGGCTCATGCGGATCAGAGGCTATGCACCCTTGACACCTTGCTGGGTGGAACTGGCGAGTGCGGACCCCGCACGCGCGTCGTTTTTTTACGGAGAGTTGTTTGGCTGGGATTCGGCGGGTGACCGGTTCAAGCTCGACGGGCGCGCCGTCGCGGGCCTGACCCGCAGCCGGCTCGACCGGCCGGACGGCTGGCTCACGCATCTCAGCACCACCAACCTCGAGGACAGCCTCGAGCAGGTCGCGATGGCCGGCGGCCACTGCCTGAGCCACCCGGCCGAGGCGCACGGCGGCCGTCGCGCGGTGATCGCCGACCCGTCCGGCGCGATCATCGGCCTCTGGCAGGGATACGACTTCGCCGGCGCGCAGGCCGGTGGCGAGCCGGGCACGATGTCGTGGCCGGAGCTGATCACCGACGACCCGCACGGGGCGGCCCGCTTCTACGGGTCCGCGTTCGGCTGGCTGCTGCGGCACGAGTTCGGCAACGGCGAGTGGCTCAATCAGGCGCACGACGCGATCGCCGGGCTGGCGTCGGGTCACCGCGGTGCGTGGTGGCGGGTGGCCTTCCAGGTCGAGGACATCGAGTACGCGGCGTCGCAGTGCGAGCGCCTCGGCGGTGCCGTGATCAGTGAGCCGGCCGAGGCGGGGCTGACCGCGTTCGCCGAGCTCGCCGACCCGTACGGCGCTCGGTTCACGGTGGCGGCTCCGGTGCACCACCCGGTCGAGCTGACGGTGTCCCTCGGCACCCTCCCGGCCTGGGAGTGACCTCCGGCAAATAGCGGCAGAGGCGATGCAGGACCGGCCCGATGGGGCCGGTCCTTCTCTTTGTCCTCTCCGTCAACCGTAGTTGACAGCGGTTGCCCTGTCAACGTACGTTGACAGCATGACCGAAGCGACCGATCTGGCCGCGGCCGCCGGCAGCACCGACCCACGGGTCGGGCTGCGCGCGGTGGTGGCGCTGCGCCGCCTCCTGGAGGGCCTCGAGCATCTCCAGGTCGCCAACGCGCGCAGCAAGGGCTGGTCCTGGCAGGAGATCGCGGACGCCCTCGAGGTGACCCGCCAGGGCGTACACAAGAAGCACGCGAAGCTGATGCCGATGCCGGATCCACGGGAGGGCTGAGATGTTCGAGCGATTCACCAAGGACGCCCGCGCCGTCGTCATCGGCGCGCAGGAGCAGGCCCGCGCTCTCGGGCACGAGACGATCGGCACCGAGCACACCCTGCTCGCCCTGCTCCACGGCGAGAGCGGCGCGGTCCGCGAGGCGCTCCGCGACGCCCGCGTCGACGAGGACTACGTCCGGGCCGCGATCGTCCGGCACGTCGGCGACCGCAGCGAGACCGCCTCCCTCGCCGACCGCGACGCCGAGGACGCCGCGGCGCTCAAGGCGATCGGCATCGACCTGGACGCGGTGCGCGCCGCCATCGAGGAGAACTTCGGGGCCGGCTCGCTGCGCCTGCCCCGCCCGGCGCCCAAGCGGAAGGGCATCTTCGGCCGCTTCGCCGCCGGGACCAACCACACCCCGTTCTCCGCTCGCAACAAGAAGGTGCTGGAGCTGTCCCTGCGCGAGGCGATCCGCCTCAAGCACAACTTCATCGCGCCGGAGCACATCATGCTGGGCGTCCTGCGCGAGGGCCAGGGCCTGGCCGCCCTCATCCTGTCCGAGCGCGAGGTCGACTTCGACGCGGTCCGGGAGAGCCTCACCCACTCCCTGAGCAACCAGGTCCCCTAGAGTCTCAGCCGCATCGCCGGGTCGCTCGTGCGCCGGAAGCCGAGCGACTCGTAGAGCGGTTCACCCGCCGCCGAGGCCCGCAGGTCCACCACACCGGCGCCGCGCGAGCGGAACCAGTCCAGCAGCGCGGTCATGCAGGCCCGGGAGTATCCGCGACGGCGCATGTCCGGGTCGGTCGCGACGCTGAACACGTAACCGGCAAGCCCACCCGGATTGCCCGGACCACCCAGCCGCTCCTCGATGATGCCGACCACGCACGCCGCCAGGCCGGCATCGTCGGGGCGGTCGGCCACGAACGCCGCGAGGACCGGCTCCGGCTCCCCGAGGCGCCGCTCCAGGGACGCCCTGGCCGGCTCTTTCCAGTCGTCGTTCCAGCCGTCGCGGGCGAACGTGCGCAGCATCACTTCACGCAGTCTGACCAGCTCAGCGGCATCCCGCGGCACCGCCTGACGGATCTTCACCATCGCACTCTCTTTCAGATTTGAAGTTTCAGTTTTGAAGGAGTACCGTCTGCCGCATGGCCGAACCGCTCACCGCGACCCAGCTCCAGCACTGGCGCACCTTCATCGAGAGCTCCTGGGCGCTGCACACCCTCCTCGAGGACGAGTTGCGTGCGGACACCGGCCTGAGCATGAACGACTACCACGTCCTGGTCGCCCTCGCCGACGCCCCTGGCCGCCGGATCCGGATGGGTGAGCTGGCGAGCCGCCTGGTTTTCTCACCGAGCCGGGTGACGTACCAGATCAGCTCTATGGTCAAGAGAGGCCTGGTCCGCAAGCAGGCATGTCCCGACGACGGCCGCGGCCAGGAGGCCGTCCTCACCGACGAGGGCCTGGAAGCCCTGCGCGCAGCCGCACCGGCCCATCTGGCCACAGTTCGTAAAAGCTTCATCGACCAGCTCGACGACGACGAGTTGGCCGTCATCGGTCGCGTCTTCGCGCGCATCAGGAAGGTGTGAGAGCCATGCCAGCCATCACCGTCGACGACGTCCTCGTGCTGCCGCGCCTGCCCCGGCTCGACCCGATGACCGACTTCCGCCCGGTCCACCGTCTCACCACCGCACCGCAGGGCTATGAGGGCGAGGGCTTCCCCGTCCGGCGCGCCTTCGCCGGTGTGCCGATCCCGGAGCTCGACCCGTTCATCCACCTGGACCAGATGGGCGAGGTCGACTACGCGCCGGGCGAGCCCAAGGGCACACCGTGGCACCCGCACCGCGGCTTCGAGACCGTCACCTACATGATCGACGGCATCATGGACCACCAGGACTCCCTGGGCGGCGGCGGTTCGATCACCAACAGCGACACGCAGTGGATGACCGCCGGCTCCGGCATCCTGCACATCGAGGCGCCGCCCGAGCACCTGGTCACCTCCGGCGGCCTCTTCCACGGCCTCCAGCTCTGGGTGAACCTGCCGCGGGCCGCAAAGATGCTCGACCCGAAATATCAGGACATCCGGGGAAAGTCCGCCGCTCTGCTGACCACGCCGGACGGCGGCGCGCTGATCCGCGTCATCGCCGGTGAGATCGCCGGCCACGAGGGCCCCGGCTCCACGTTCACCCCGATCAACCTGGCCCACGTGACGCTCCAGCCCGGCGCCCGCCTGGACCTGCCGTGGCAGCCGGATTACAACGCTCTCGTCTACACCCTCGCCGGCGAGGGCTGGGCCGGCACCGACATGCGCCCGATCCGCCTGGGCCAGCTCGCCACCCACGGCCCCGGCGACGCCATCCGCGTCGAGGCCAAGACCGAACTCGACCTCTTCATCATGGGCGGCCGCCCGATCCGCGAGCCGGTCGCGCACTACGGCCCCTTCGTCATGAACACCCGCGAGGAGCTGAAGCAGGCCTTCGAGGACTTCCAGAAGGGCCGCCTCGGCGTCATCCCCGCCACCCGCCTCCCCCACACCGACTGACGGGGGTCGCTCCAGGCGGCTTTCTCACCCAAACCTCTTCGATACGGGTGACCGGAGTCCCAGGAGCGACCACGCAGTCCCCGAGAGTCAGCGCGACCAGCTGCAACACCGGGCCGCCCGGCGACCTACGGCGCCGTGCGGTGGGTCACCGGCCCGGCCGCCGGAGCGGTGAGCGGGCAGCTCCGCCCGGCGGGCGCGGCAGTGGCGTGACCGTGCGGGGCGGTCGCGCTGACTCGGCGGGGCTTGCCATCTCGCGTACCTCCGCAGAGAAAGCGCAAGCGACGACGGCCCGGGCCGATGCCGGAAGAGTAGGCAACGGCGGCCCGATGCTGGGGGTTGAACAGGATGACCGGCGGGAGCGTCCGGGTCATAGGGTGGCGGGCATGGACCGGATAGAGCGTTTTGCGGATGTTGTGGTTCGTGCGGGGGTCAATCTGCAGCCTGGTCAGGGGGTCGTGCTGCATACCGACACCGCGCATCTCGAGATCGCCCGGGCGGTGGTGGAAGCGGCCTATGCGGCCGGGGCCGGCTGGGTGGAGCCGGTGTGGACGGACGGGCCGATGCGGCGGTCGGCGGTCGACCATGCGGAGCTGGAGACGTTGCGGGGCAGCCGGGGGTGGGCGCTGCAGCGGATTCAGGAGTGGCGGGAGCAGGGGGCGGCTTCGATCACGCTGATCGGGGACGCTGATCCGCATCTGCTGGACGGTGCTGATCCGGCCAAGGCCGCGGCCGTTCCGGTCGAGGAGGTCAGGGCGCGGCGGGCGGCGATCATGAGCGGGATGCGCTGGACCGCGGTGGGTGCGCCGAACCCCGGCTGGGCGAATCAGGTGTTCGGGGAGCCGGATGTGGAGCGGCTCTGGGAGGCGGTGGGTGTCGCCATGCGTCTTGACGAGCCGGATCCGGCCGCGGCCTGGCGGGAGCGGAGCGAGACGCTCGCGGCTCGCGGTGCGGAGCTGGACGCGCTGGAGCTCACCGAGATCCGGTATCAGGGTGGCGGCACCGATCTGACCGTCGGGCTGATCCCGGGATGTCACTGGACCGGTGGCGGGATGGTCGACGCACAGGGCATCGCCTATATGCCGAACATCCCGACCGAGGAGGTGTTCACCAGCCCGGACCGGCGGCGCGCGGAAGGCGTGATCCGGCTGACCAAACCGCTCGTGCTCAACGGGCGGCTGGTCGAGGGACTGCGGGTGGAGTTCGCGGGTGGGCGGATCGTCAAGGTGTCCGCCGACGCGGGTGCGGAGGCGGTGGAGGCTCAGCTGGATTCCGACCCGGGCGCCCGGTTCCTGGGTGAGGTCTCCCTCGTGGACCGGGACAGCCGGATCGCCCGTGCCGGAATCGTGTTCCACAACATGCTCTTCGACGAGAACGCCGGGTGTCACGTGGCGTGGGGTCAGAGTTTCCCGTTCGCGGTGGCGGGCGGGATCGGGATGAGCGAGTCGGAGCGTACCGACCTGGGGCTGAACACCTCGACCGTGCACACCGACGTGGTGATCGGCGGGGACGGTTTGACCGTTACCGGCACCGGCCCGAAGGGCACCGTCGAGATCATCCGGGACGACGAATGGGTTCTCTAACCCATCATCAGCATTGCCGTGGTGCCCAGAAGCACCAGTAGCAGGACCGCGATCAGCAGGCCCTTCTCGGCGGAGTCGGTAGCGGTCTCGGGTACGGGGGTCGAAACCAGCGGCTCGCTGCTCATGGATCCACTCCTCCGCGGGATCGGGGGTCTCCGCTCCGGGTGCGAGCGGCGGTCGGGAGGCTTACGGTGAGGGCGTCGTCGACCTCGAAGGGGTTGCAGTGCCGCCGCAGGAATGGCTTCTCACGACCGCCGAACGCGGCAACCCGGACACCTCCATACCCACATGGAACTACGGAAACACGGCTGAGCCACTTATTCACGGGCAAAATTACTTCGATCGGTTAGTGACCGAAGTTGAACAGCTCGAGTCGGGTGATCACCTGTTCTTCACCGACTGGCGGGGCGACCCGGACGAGCGGTTGCGGGATCACGGTCCGGCGATCGCCGAGCTGTTCGCCGCGGCGGCCAAGCGTGGTGTGGTGGTGAAGGGCCTGCTGTGGCGCTCCCATCTGGACAGACTGGCGTACAGCGAGGAGGAGAACCGCAACCTCAGCGACGACATCGAGGCGGCCGGCGGCGAGGTGCTGCTCGACCAGCGGGTCCGGCGGGGCGGGTCGCACCACCAGAAGCTGGTCGTGCTGCGGCATCCGGGACGTCCGGAACGGGACATCGCCTTCGCCGGCGGGATCGATCTCTGCCACAGCCGGCGAGACAGCGCCGAGCACCACGGCGACCGGCAGGCCGTGCAGATGGCGAAGGCGTACGGGCCGAACCCGCCCTGGCACGACGTCCAGCTGGCACTGCGGGGCCCGGTGGTCGGCGCCCTCGACACGTCGTTCCGGGAGCGGTGGAACGACCCGGTCCCGCTCGATCAGCACGGCCCCGTCTCCACGCTCACCGACAAGCTCCGGCACGAGGACATGCGGGCCGACCGGCTCCCGGAGCAGCCACCGGACCCACCCGAGTGCGGCTTGATGACCGTCCAGGTCCTGCGCACCTACCCCGCGATGCGCCCGCCGTACGGCTTCGCGAAGCTGGGTGAACGCACCGTGGCCCGCGGATACACCAAGGCGATCAAGCGGGCCCGGCGGATCGTCTACCTGGAGGACCAGTACCTGTGGTCGACCGAGGTGGCGCAGCTGTTCGCCGAGGCGATGCGCGAGAACCCGGAGCTGCACCTGGTGGCCGTCGTCCCGCGGCACCCGGACGTGGACGGCAGGTTCGCGCTGCCGCCCAACCAGGTCGGCCGGGAGAAGGCCATCGAGCTGTGCCGCAGGGCCGCCTCCGACCGGGTGCACGTCTTCGACCTGGAGAACTCCGAGGGCACGCCGATCTACGTGCACGCCAAGGTCTGCGTGATCGACGACGTCTGGAGCAGTGTCGGCAGCGACAACTTCAACCGTCGCTCGTGGACACACGACAGCGAGCTGTCCTGCGCGGTCCTCGACGAGACGCGCGACGAGCGCGAGCCGGTGGATCCGGCCGGGCTGGGTGACGGCGCCCGCCGGTTCGCCCGCGAGCTGCGGCTGGCGCTGACACGCGAGCACCTGGACCGGGCCGACGGCGACGACGAGGACCTGCTGGACCCGGAGTCGGCGATCGAGGCGATGACGGCCGCCGCCGACCGGCTGCGGGACTGGCACGACGGCGGGCGCACCGGGCCTCGACCGCCGGGGCGGCTGGTCCACCACGAGACGAACCGGCTGCCGTGGATGCAGCGGTTGTGGGCGGTTCCGGCGTACCGGCTGGTCTACGACCCGGATGGCCGGCCGTGGCGGGACCGCCGAGCCGGGACCTGGTGACTCCTCCCCACGAACCCTCAGAAATCGACGCGCATCACCGCGCGCCGCGGCGTCGGCCGGCTCACCTCGGTGAACCCCGCCTCCAGGAAGATCTTGTGGCTGCCGACGTAGAGCTCACCCCACGAGTACTCCTGGCCGGACCTCGTGACGATCGGATATCCCTCCAGGGCGCGGGCGCCGCGGGCATGCGCGAAGGAGATCGCGGCGGTGGCGAGCGCCCGGCTGACGCCGCGGCGCCGATAGCCGGTCCGGGTGACGAAGCAGGTCACGGCCCAGACCCCGGCATCGGTACGACGTTCGTCACGCCCCGCCCACGGAACCCGCGCTGTTCCGAGTCGCGGGTAGACGGTCCGTGACTCCACCGCGCACCAGCCGGCCGGGTCGTCCCCCACGTACGCCACCAGCCCACTCGTGGACGGCGCCGCCGGATCGTCACAGCCGGTCTGCTCGTGCAGCCGCCGGGCACGCTCCTCGACCGGAACGGTCCGCCACTCCGCTGCCGTGATCTTGAACCACTGGCACTGGCAGCGGGCCGGCTCACCCCTGGTCCCGAAGATCGCCCGCAGATCGTCCCAGGACGCCGCGTTGGCCGGCCTCACCGAGATGTCCATCACCGGAGTTTAGTCAGGGCCCAGGTGCGGGGCGCCAGGATCGGACCGTCGAGTGCCAGTCCGACTCGCCACGCCCGGATCGGTGGGCGGCCCAGGGACCACCAGCGGTCGACCAGCGCGGTCGCCACCGCCGTGTACCGCTCGGCGGACCCGCCCGAGGCGAGGATCGCGCCGTCGGGCAGCACCACCGCGCCGGCGGCGCCGCTGTCGTCGAGCAGCGCCAGGAAGCTCTGCTCACGCCCGGGTATCGAGGCGTGGGTGGCGCGGTTGTGCCAGGCGCCGGCCGCGTACCAGAGGTCGCGGTACGCGTACGCCTCCAGGGCGGTGCCCCACCGGGCCGGCGCGGTCTCGGCCAGTCCGCCGAGCGCGGGCGCGGGCGGTGGGTGGCTGTGCTGGTGCCGGGAGGCGAGCGGCCCGGCGGCGGTCATGAACCCGGCCGGGCAGACGACCGAGGCGGTGACGGGATCGGGCCGGACGACCAGGACCGGGTGGGTGCCGGCATGTTCGACCGGCGCGACGATCAGCCCGCCCGGTTCGAGCCGGTCGAGCCAGTGCGGGGAGACGCCGGCCACGCCGACGGTCACGATGATCCGGTCGTAGCGCCCGTCGACGCCTCCGGTGTATCCGTCGGCGTGCTCTACGCGTACCCCATCGATGCCTGCCCGGGCCAGCGCCGCGCGCGCCCGGTCCGCGACGTCCTCCTGAACGTCCACCGTGGTCACCTCCGCGCCGAGGGTGGCCATCAGCGCCGCGTTGTAACCCGTCCCGGCGCCGATCTCGAGAACCCGGTGGCCGGGACGCACGTCGAGCGCCTCGATCATGACGGCCATCAGCGAGGGCTGACTGGACGAGCTGATCGGCACGTCGCCGTTCATCTTGGTGACCAGCACGTCGTTGCTGTAGACGGTGGGCAGGAACTCGGGGTCGGCGGGCAGCACCAGCCGGCCGTCACGCCGGTGGAAGCCGTCCGGGACGAAGACCTCGCGGGGCACGGCGGCGAACGCGGCGGCCAGCGCTGGTGACAGCGCGACGCCGTCGTACCGGATCTGGTCGAGGTAGTGCCGGCGGGCGTCCTCCATGCCTGCCACCGTACGAATTATCCGGGTCAGGGACCAGCGGTCTCGACCGCGGCGGCGAGGCGCTCGGGCACGTCGCCGGCGTGGTAGGGCCATTCGGAGGGTTCGATCCGGGAGAGGAATCCGGCGTACGCGGCGGCCTGTTCCAGCGCGGCGACCGGCCGCAGCAGGTCAACCGCACGCAGCGCGTCGGTGCCGGGCCAGCGTGCGGCCCAGTCACGCAGCACCGCGGGGTCGTCGCTGAGCCGCAGCACGTCGAGGGCGGGATTGCCGACGCACGAGTCTCCCCAGTCGACGATGACCGGGCCGGTGCGCGCGTTGCCACTGTGGAAGTCACCGTGCACAAGCGTGTCGGGGAGACCGCACGCGGCCACGTCGGCGAGCCGGTCCGGCAGTCCGTAGATCAGGTTTGACAAACCCGACATATCGCTTATAAACGGCTTGGCCACGTCGATGAGCCGGTCAACCGAGAGTCGCCGGTCCGGCACCCCGGCCGCGAGAAGCTCATCAACACGGCCGGCAAAGTGTTCCTGCACCGGGTGGAAGGCCGCGGCGATCTCGTCGCAGATCTCCGGACCCGCGCCGTAGAGGTCGTCTCCCGGCACGTGAGCGAGCAGCATCCGGCCGGCGTCACCGGCGGCCAGCACGTACGGCACCAGGCCGGGCGCGACGTTGTCGACGAGACGCAGCACGGCGGGCTCGTGCCGGAAGAAGGAGGGGACCTGCTTGAGCCACGCGGCCGGGGTGCCGTCCGGCGCGTCGAGGCGCCAGATCGCGGACAGGTTCCAGGTGCGCTGCTGATGCGCGGTGGTGCCGGTGACGCCGATCCGGTCCAGGGCCCCCGCCGCCCACGCCAGCGACGCGGCCGGGCCGCCCACCTCGGCGTACGGGGCGCGGTGCGGGTGCGGTGCCAGGTCGGCTCCGGCCGGGATCAGGCCCTCCGGGCGGGTGTCCGTCTCGGCGAGGTAGGTGATGTGGCCGCCGTGCGGGTGCGGCCGGTCGGCGTGCAGCAGGCGCAGCACGGTGACGCCGGTGGCCGCGACGATCTCCGCGACCTCCTGCCACCAGGGTGTCGAGACGGGGAACGGCGGCAGCGCCCCGAGCAGGGTGCCCGCCGGGTCCACCAGAACCAGGGAGACGGTACGGGTCACCGCCGCATCCCAGAGCGGTCAGCGCGCCCGAGCAGGCGCAGCCGGGCCATGCCGCCGTCCGGGAAGATGTCCAGCCGCACGTGGGTCACCTCGGGCGCCTTCGTCACCCGGAACCGGTGCGGCGTGTCCGGGCGCAGCGCGACCCGTGGCAGCAGCTCGAACCAGTTCCCGGCGTCGCGGCGCTCGTCCATGCCGGTCAGCGTGGCGGCGCCCGGCGCGTTGCCCTTGAAGTGGCTGGTGTCCAGGTCGGCGAAGCGGATTCGGGCCGGAGCGGCCAGGCGCACCACCACCCAGTCGTTGCCGTCGTCGCGGCGGCGCGAGGTCTCCCACCCGTCGCCCATGTTCTGCGCGAGCCCGGGCATCAGCATCCGCTGCGGGTGGCCGTAGAACATGTTGCTGCAGTCGGTGACGGTCGCGCCGTACTCCGCGGCGGCCACGTCGAAGACCTTCGGCAGTAGTTCGGGGTCGGGCATCGGCTCGCCGTGCACCCGCAGCCTGGCCACACCGCCGTCCGGGAAGATCCGCAAACGGACGTGGGTCCAGCGGCGGCGGTCGGACACCGCGAAGAGGTTGCCGCTGTCGCCCTTCAGCGACGAGCGCGGCACAATCTCCACCCACTCCGCTGCCGCGAGTTCGGCCGGGCCGGGATAACCGGGTACCTCGACGGCCTCGACCGACGCGTGCGGCGGATAGTTGCCGGTGAAGAACGCGGTGTCGACGTCCACGCCGTGGATCACACCGGGTGCGCCGAGCCGGACGATCGCGAAGTCGTGGCCGGGCTCGCGACGCCGCCGTGTCTCCCAGCCGTCGTAGACCTGTCCCTTGTGGTCGAACGTCTTCGGTGCATGGCCCGGCGGGTGCGGCAGGACGAGGTGGTCGGCGGCGGCGAAGAACTCGTCGTTCGCGGACACGACGCCTCCGCCGAACGCCCGTGACGCGAGATCCGGCAGCGCCGTGAAGTCACCCATCAGTTCTCCCCTCGGCTCAGGAACGTCCCGCCCGGCTGGTCACCGGTCACCCGCCTGCCGCGCAGCCAGGTCGTGCGGACCACACCCTTCAAGACCTTTCCGGCGTACGGCGTGACCGCGTTCTTGTGGTGCAGCGCGTGCGGATCGACGGTGAACTCCTGACCGGGCTCGAAGGCCACCAGATCCGCGTCGGCGCCCACCGCGATCCGCCCCTTTCCGCGCAGCCCCACCAGATCGGCGGGCCGGCGCGCCATCCAGTCCACCACGTCGGCGAGGCTGTGTCCCCGTTCCCGGGCAGCGGTCCAGATCACCGGCAGGCCCAGCTGCACCGAGGCGATACCGCCCCAGGCCGCCGCGAAGTCACCGGTGTCGCGCCGCTTCAGCTCCGGGGTGCACGGCGAGTGGTCGCTCACCACGCAGGTGATCAGGCCGTCGGCGAGGGCGGACCAGAGCAGGTCGGCGTTCGCGCTGTCCCGGATCGGCGGGCAGCACTTGAACTCGGTGGCGCCGTCCGGGATCTCGGCGGCGTCCAGGGTCAGGTAGTGCGGGCAGGTCTCGGCGGTCACGCGTACGCCGTCGGCGCGGGCCTGCGCGATCAGCGGCAGCGCGGAGGCCGCGGAGAGATGCAGGATGTGCACGCGACGGCCGGCGGCGCGGGCGACGGCGATCGCGGTGGCCACCGCGGCGTGCTCGGCGTCGGCCGGGCGGGAGGCGAGGAAGTCGGCGTACGCCGCGGAGCTCTCCGCGGCGTGCAGGTGGTACGGATCCTCGGCGTGCACCACGAACAGCGCGTCGGCCGCGTTCATGGCCTGCGCCAGCTGGGTCGGGTCGACCGGCGGGAACTCGGGCACGCCGGAGTCGGCGAGGAACGCCTTGAAGCCGAACACCCCGGCGGCGTGCAGCTCGGGCAGGTCGTCGGCGTTACCGGGGATCGCGCCGCCCCAGAACCCGACGTCCACGTGGCACTGCCCGCTCGCGGCGGCCTGCTTGGTCTTGAGCGCCGCCGCGTTCACCGTCGGCGGCAGGCTGTTCAGCGGCATGTCGACGATCGTGGTCACCCCGCCGGCGGCCGCCGCACGGGTCGCGGAGGCGAAGCCCTCCCACTCGGTCCGCCCCGGCTCGTTGACGTGCACGTGGGTGTCGACCAGGCCGGGCAGCAACGCGGTGTCACCGAGATCGACGTCCTCGGCGGCACCGACCGGTTGGGTGTACTCGTGGAGCGCCACGATCCGCCCGTCCTCGACGGCGACCGCCGCCGCCCGCTCGCCGTCGAGAGTCACTGTCCGCCGCGACCGCACCACCAGATCAACCATGGGGCGACCCTATCGACGGTTTGTTTCACAGGGTTTGTTTCAATGGGCGCCCATCCGCCCGGGCGGGGATATCGCTACCCGGGGTAGCGGAGTACCGTACCGCTCCATGGTGCGACGGTGGAGGCTGGCGTTGCTGACGGTGCTCTGCGGGGCACTGATCGCAGCGGTCAAGATCGGCGACGACTCCCCCGGAGCCGCCGCCCTGCTCATGCTGATCTTCCTGGGCCTCGCGTTCGTCGTGTCACCGCAGCTCTTCCCCCGTTCGGAGACCGCCGCCGAGGCCCAGTCGGACGGTCGCCCGGTGGTCTACTGGCGGCCCGGCTGCCCGTTCTGCATCCGCCTGCGCGCCCGCCTCGGCCCGGAGGCGGGCCGCCTGCACTGGGTGGACATCTGGGACGACCCGGAGGGCGCCGCGGCCGTCCGCGCCATTACCGGCGGTGACGAAACGGTGCCCACCGTGGTCCTCGGCGGCCAGGGTTACGTCAATCCCGATCCGGCCTGGGTACGCGAACAGGTCGCACCCGTCTCCTGATTCTGGGTCCACCCCACGAACCGTTCGAACAGCTCGGCCGGAGTCCGCCGCGGCAGGTCCACCACGGCCCGGTCCAGGTTGCCCCACATGTACATGGCCAGCGACACCCGGTCGGCGCCGTCGGCCGCCAGGTCCGCCCGCGCCGGCGCGCACGGCCACGCGTGCCCGCAGGCTCGGCAGTGCCAGGTTGGCCGCTGCCAGGTGTGCTCATTTCCGATGTACCGCACCACACGCCTTCCGTCAGGTCCCCGGGGGTAGTACTCGCGCGGGCGCCCAACAGTTCGAGATCGACTCCTGTCCGGCACCTGATTGCCAGAGAGCACCGGCAAGATAACGGTCTGTCCACTTCAACCGGACGGCAACCACTCAACACCACTTCGTCCCGTGTGGAGTTGCGGTTCACAGAACGGCCAAACTCCACACCCAACCGCCTCAACACCCCTTCGTGTGGAGTAGCGGTTCACAGAACAGCCAAACTCCACACACAACGGGCTCAACACCACTCCGTGGGGAGTTGCGGTTCGCAGAACGACCAAACTCCACACGCAACCGCCTCAACACCACTTCGTGGGGAGTTGCGGTTCGTGGGACGGCCAAACTCCACACACAACGGGCTCAACACCGCCCCGTGTGGAGTTGCGGTTCGCGGGACGGCCGAACTCCACACACAACGGGCTCAACACCACTTCGTGGGGAGTTGCGGTTCGTGGGAGGGCCGAACTCCACACGCGGGGTTGGCGGTGGGGTTATCGCGTCAGGGTTGTCAGTTGCTCGCGGGGGAAGCCGGCGTCGGTCAGGGCGCCGCAGTCCAGGCCGCGCAACAGATAACCCGCCAGGGCCCGGGCCGTGGCCGGCTCGTCGGCGATGCCGCTGTCCTGGCGGTCGAGGTAGCGGCGCAGGCGGTCAGCCGCGGCGTCCCGGCCGTCGCGGAAGAACGCGTAGGTGGCGGCGTAGCGCGTGGGCAGCTGCGCCGGGTGCAGATCCCAGCCCTGGTAGAACCCTCGTTCCAGCGAGCGCCGGACCAACCGGTGGTGCAGGTCCCAGGCGGCGCGGACGTGTGCCGGGTCGCCGACCGGCAGGACGTTGGTGGAGCCGTCGGAGAGGCGCACGCCGGTCTGCGCGGCCGCGGCCTGCATGACGGCCTTGGCGTAGTCGGCTGCCGGGTGCTCCATCGACTGGCACGCGGCGGCCACACCGGCGGCGGCACTGTAGTCATAGGTGCCGTAGTGCAGGCCCGTGCACCGCCCGCCGGCCGCCGTGATGAGGCGGGCGACGGTCGCCGTGCCGTCGGCGGCGAGTACTGCCGAGGGCAGCTCGACCTGGATCTCGAAGGTCATCGAGCCGGTGCTCAGCGCGTACGCTCGCTCCAGCTTTTCACAGAGGGTGACCATCGTCGTGACCTGATCGGGACCGCTGACCTTGGGCAACGTGATCGTGAAACGATCTTGAAAGAGCTCGAGGAAGAGGTCGAGTGTGCGCAGTGAACGGCGCCGGGTGGCCGCTTCGAGTGATTTGATCCGGACACCGACGAACGGTGGGCGAGGGCCGTCGGCCAGGATCGCGGCGGCCTTGCGGACCGCCGCGTCCTCCTGCTCGTCGTCGCGCACGCCGTAACCGTCCTCGAAGTCGACCCGCAGGTCCTCGATCGGCTCGGTGGCGAGTTTGGCCCGGACAGCCGGGTCGGGCCAGGGAAAGTCATGCTCATCCATGGTCCGCAGCGCGATCTCGCCCCAGTCGCGGAAGCCGTCGAGGCGGTCGGCGGGGATGTAGACGGTGTGCACAGGTTGCCGCCCGGCGCGCTCCCCCGGATAGCGGGACCGGAGGAACGCGTCGTGGGCGGCGAGAAGCCCGTCGATCTCGGCATGGTCGTGATCGGACAGGCGCATGGGGCTCCTCAGTCGATCGAGTCGTAGGCGGCGCTGGTCAGGAAGTCCGCGAAGTCGTCGGCCAGGGCGACCCGCTCGAACAGCTTGCGGGCGTCGTCGAACCGGCCGGAGGTCCACGCTTCGTCACCGAGCGACTCGCGGATCCGCGCGAGCTCCTCGTCCTCGATGCGGCCGACGAGTTCGGCCGTGATCGGGGTGCCGTCGGGCAGCTTCACGCTGTTGTGGATCCACTGCCAGATCTGCGAGCGGGAGATCTCGGCGGTCGCCGCGTCCTCCATCAGGTTGTGGATGGCCACCGCGCCGTTGCCGCGCAGCCAGGCCTCCAGGTAGCGCAGCGCCACGTCGACGTTGTTGCGCAGGCCGGGCTCGGTGACGTTGGCGGCCAGGCTCGACACGTTCAGCAGGTCGTGTGCCTCGACCGCGACGTCCGGGCGCTGCCGGTCCAGCTGGTTCGGCCGGTCGCCGAGCACCCGGTCGAAGATCTCCTGGCAGACCGGGACCAGGTCCGGGTGCGCCACCCAGGAACCGTCGAAGCCGTCGCCGGCCTCGCGCTCCTTGTCCTCGCGGACCTTGGCCAGGGCCACCTCGTTGACCTGCGGGTCGCGGCGGCTGGGGATGAACGCGGCCATGCCGCCCATCGCGAAGGCGCCGCGGCGGTGGCAGGTGGAGACGAGCAGTTCGGTGTACGCGCGCATGAACGGCGCCGTCATCGTGACCGACGCCCGGTCCGGCAGGATCATGTTCGGGTTGTCGCGGAAGTACTTGATGATGCTGAACAGGTAGTCCCAGCGGCCGGCGTTCAACCCGGAGATGTGCGGCCGGAGCGCGTGGAGGATCTCCTCCATCTCGAACGCGGCCGGGATCGTCTCGATGAGCACGGTGGCGCGGATCGTGCCGACCGGGATCCTGAGCGTCTCCTGCGCGTACGTGAAGACGTCGTTCCAGAGCGCCGCCTCTTTGTGCGACTCCATCTTGGGCAGGTAGAAGTACGGGCCGCTGCCACGTTCGAGCAGCTCGCGCGCGTTGTGGAAGAAGTAGAGCCCGAAGTCGACCAGGGCGCCGACGGCCGGTTCGCCGTCCACCGGCAGATGCCGCTCGTCCAGGTGCCAGCCGCGCGGGCGCATCACGATCGTCGGGTACGGGCCGCCGCTGAGCTCGTACCTCTTGGTGGGGGTCTCCAGAGAGATCGTGCGGCGGATCGCGTCGTGCAGGTTGCGCTGGCCGTCGACGACGTTCTCCCAGTGCGGGGTGTTCGCGTCCTCCAGATCGGCCAACCACACCTTGGCGCCGGAGTTGAGCGCGTTGATCGTCATCTTCCGCTCGGTCGGCCCGGTGATCTCCACCCGGCGATCGCGCAGGTCCGCGGGGGCGGGCGGGGCCGACCACTCGGCCGCGCGGATGTCCGCCGTCTCCGCGAGGAAGCCGAGCGTGGCGCCGGAGGCGATCTCGGCGCGGCGGGCGGCACGGGCGGCGAGAAGCTCGTTACGCCGCGGCCGGAATCGCCGGTTCAGGTCGGCGACGAACGCCACGGCCTCGTCGGACAGGATCTCGGTCATCGTTGACGGTTCCTCTCGGTGTGGTTACTCCCCCGTACCGTAGTCGTGCATTATTCATGACCCCCTCTATGCCGTCTTCAGGAGGCGGCGGTGCGCTCGCCGCGCCTCGCTGGTCAGCGTCTCCTCGTCGGCGTTGACCAGCTCGCCCCGCTCGACGACCGGCCTGCCGCCGACCAGGGCCAGTTCGACGCGGGCCGGCGGGCCGAACACCAGGGCGGCGACCCTGTCGTCGATGCCCTCGTGGCCGAGACCGTCGAGGCGCCACAGCACCAGGTCGGCGAGCTTGCCCACCTCGATCGAGCCGAGATGGTCCTGCCGGCCCAGCAGACGGGCGCCGCCGATCGTGCCCAGGCGCAGCGCCTCGCGGGCGTTCATCGCCTTCGGGCCGCCGCGCTGCCGTGCGGTGTAGAGGGCCTGCCGGAGCTCCGCGCCGAGGTGCGAGACCTCCTGGGAGGCGGCGCCGTCGACACCGAGGCCGACGGGTACGCGATGGTCGAGCAACTCGCGGACCCGGGCGGCGCCGGTGCCGAGGCGGGCGTTCGAGCTGGGGCAGTGGGCCACGCCCGTACCGGTGGCGCCGAGGCGGGCGATCGCGGCGTCGTCGAGGTGGACGCCGTGCGCGAGCCAGACGTCGTCGCCGAGCCAGCCGACGCGGTCCGCGTACTCGACCGGGGTGCAGCCGAACTGCTTGAGGCAGAACTCCTCCTCGTCGTCGGTCTCGGCGAGGTGGGTGTGCAGGCGGACGCCCTTGCGCCGGGCCAGGACCGCGGCCTCCTCCATCAGGCGGGTGGTGACCGAGAACGGCGAGCAGGGCGCGACGGCGATCTGGAGCATCGCGTCCGGCGACGGGTCGTGCCAGCGGTCGACGGCGGCCTCGGTGGCGGCCAGGGCCTCGTCGGTCTCCTCGACCAGGTGGTCGGGCGGCAGTCCGCCGTCCTTGCGACTCAGGTCCATGGAGCCTCGGGTGGGGTGGAACCGGAGGCCGATCCTCTGGGCGGCGCGGATCTCGGCCTCCAGGACGTCGCCGCCGTCACGCGGAAAGACGTAGTGGTGGTCCATCGAGGTGGTGCAGCCGGAGAGCGCCAGCCAGCCCAGGCCCGCACCCGCCGCCGCGCCGACGATCTCGGCGTCCAGCCTTCCCCAGATCGGATACAGCGTGGTCAGCCAGCCGAAGAGGGTCTCGTCGAGGGCGAGCCCTCTCGTCGCCCACTGGTAGAGGTGGTGGTGGGTGTTGATCAACCCCGGAGTCAGCAGGCACCCAGCGCCGTCGACTTTATCCGCTTTATCCGGATATTTGCCGTTACCTACTGCGGCGATGCGGCCGTCGTCGCCGATCACCACGTGACCGTTGGGGTATTCGGTGCCGGCCTCGTCGACGGTCGCGATCGCGACGTTCTCGATGACGATCACAGCCACCACTCCGCGATTGCCGCCGGTGCGTCGTCCCTGGTCACGGTGCCTTCGATGAGGCCGTAGGGCCGGTCGCCGGCGATGAAGACCTCGTTGTCGTTGGTCTCGCCGAAGCTCGACAGGTCGACGAGGTAGTGGTGTTTGTTCGGCAGGGCCAGTCTGATTTCGACGATGTCGGGCTGATCGGCGAGAACGTTCTGCCCCATGGCGTAGAGCGTCTGCTGGAGTGAGAAGCTATAAGTTCCAATAAATGCGCTTTTAAGAGCTTCAAGGCTTTTATCGTACGATTTAAGCCAGTCTTTCTCGATGTTCAGGTGCCGCCACCTCGCGTCCACAGCGGTCGCCAGGATCCTGTCAGTCGTCTCCGGCAGGGTCGTGTACTCGTCGCGCACGAACCCGTGGAACTCCGAGTCGGTGGAGTTGAGCAGGACCAGCCCCGTCACACCCGACACCACCTGCGCGGCGTCCTCGGTCACGGTCACCAATGCCGTACGCGTGAAGTCGCCCCGCTTCTGGAACGAGTGCGGGCCGAGCCGCTCCCACGCGAACGACTCGATCGACACCGTGGCGCTGCGCACCTGCGACTGGGTGCCGACGAAGTGCCGGCCGAGGAGCAGCGCGAACGCCTCCGGCTCGACGGGGCCGTGCTTCTTGGCGAACGCGTACACCGTGTTCTTCATCGTGTCGGTGGGCAGGACGCCGGAGTTGTCGCCGGTCAGGTGCGTGGCGGTCAGGTCACCGGCGAGCGCGACGCTGACGTTGAAGTCCACGAGACCGTGCGTGTCGCCGTCGCGGGACACCCGGACCAGCCGGGTCTCCGCCTTGCCGTAACGGTTCGGTCCGAGCACGATCGCCAACGGTTCAGCTCCCTCGGTAGGTGGTGTAGCCGTACCGGCTGAGCAGCAGCGGCACGTGGTAGTGGCGGTCCGGGTCGTGGACGTGGAACGCGACCGTGATCTCCGGGAAGAAGCAGTCACCGCCGAGGTACGGCTCGACGTAGAAGAAGAGCCGGTACCCGCCGGCCTGCCAGTCGCGCATCGGCACGCGGTAGCGCAGCCGGCCGTCGCCGTCGGTGCGGCCCTCGGCGATCGTCAGCCAGCCGTCGGAGTCGCGGCGTTCCAGGCGTACGTAGACGTCCTTGGCCGGGTCGCCGGTGACGGTGTCGAGGATGTGCGTGGAGATCTTGGCGAACTCGGAGGCCGTACCGTCGTCAGAGGGCATCGAGCACCCGCTCCAGCCGGAGCAGCGCGATCTTGCGCAGCTCACCGGTGACGACGGCCCGTTCGGTGGCGTCGTCGTTGCCGAGCCGCTCGTGGGCGGCGGCGAGGATCTCGGCCTGACCGCGGCCGCTCGCGAAGATCAGGAAGACGTGGCCGAACCGCTCCTCGTACTTCCGGTTCGCCTCGACCAGGGCCCGTCCGGTCTGCTCGTCGGAGCTGCTCGCGGCGGCCGACTGCTCGGCCCGCGACCAGGACGCCTCTCTGGACTGCCCGGCGGCGCGCTCGCCGATCCTCGGGTGCGCGGACAGGCCTCTCAGCACGTCCTCCCAGCTCAGCGCATCGGCAGCTGCACCGGCGGCGGCGAGGAGCGCGGGCCGGTCCGGATACGGCCGCCCGGCGGTCACCCCGGTGGCCCAGGCCGGCGCCGCGAGGCAGGCCAGCAGGTCCTCCTCGAGCCGCTCGGCGGGCAGCGCGTTGAAGATCTCCACCGCGCTCACTCGGGTCACCCCCCTTTTTTCGATGTTGATCAGTCAAGCAGGCGGAGTCCGCGGCGGGCAGCGACGGACCGAAGAATTAACACGCACCCTGCCACGAAGCACGCCGGAAATCTCGTGAGCCAGACTGGTCCGGTGCTTCTCCCCGCCGGCGACCTGCCCGACCTCCCGGTCCGTCCCGTTCTCGATTCGGTGACCGCGGCCCTGGCCTCGGCGGGGGCGGCGGTGCTGGTCGCGCCGCCGGGCACCGGCAAGACGACGCTCGTGCCGCTCGCGCTCGCCGAACCCGGCAACCGGGTGATCGTGGCGGAACCCCGGCGGGTGGCAGCCCGGGCTGCGGCGAGGCGGATGGCGGGCCTGCTCGGCGAGCAGGTCGGAGACCGAGTCGGGTACGCGGTCCGCGGCGACCGTCAGGTGTCCAGGTCGACTCTGGTCGAGGTGGTGACGACGGGACTGCTCGTACGCCGCCTGCAGAACGATCCGGAGCTCGCGGGCACGACGACGGTGATCCTCGACGAGTGCCACGAGCGGCACCTCGACTCGGATCTGGCGCTGGCGTTCCTGGTGGAGGTGCGTGCGGCGCTGCGGCCCGAGCTGCGTGTGCTCGCCACGTCGGCGACGGCGGACTCGGAGCGGCTGGCGGAGGTTCTGGGCGGGGCGGCGGTGGTCACGGCGTTTGCGCGTACGCATGCTGTTGATGTCATCTGGGCGCCGCCGCCCGGCCCGGTGGCCCCGCCGCACGGCCTCCGGGTCGATCCCCGCCTGCTGGACCACGTCGCGGCGACCGTGCGCCGCGCCCTCGCCGAGGGTGACGGCGACGTGCTGGTCTTCCTGCCCGGCGCCCGCGAGATCGACATCGTCGCCGGCCACCTCCGCTCCCTGCGCGACATCGATGTGGTCACCCTTCACGGACGGCAGACCGGTGCGGCGCAGGACGCCGCGCTGCGGGCCGGGCCGCGGCGCCGGGTGGTGCTGGCCACGGCGGTCGCGGAGAGCAGCCTGACGGTTCCCGGGGTACGGGCGGTGGTCGACGCCGGGCTCAGCCGAGTGCCCCGGATGGACCACGCTCGCGGACTGGGCGCCCTGGCCACGGTGCCGGTGTCCCGGTCGAGCGCCGACCAGCGCGCCGGGCGAGCCGGGCGGGAGGCGCCGGGTCGTGTCTACCGCTGCTGGCCCCGGGCGCTGCACGACCGGCTCCCCGCCCAGCCCGAGCCGGAGATCGCGGCCGCCGACCTGACCGGTTTCGCCCTGGACCTGGCACTGTGGGGCCACCCGGACGGCAGCGGCCTGTCCCTGCCGGACCCGCCGCCGGCCGGTGCGCTGCGGGCCGCCACCTCCACCCTCCACGACCTGGGCGCCCTCGGGCCCGACGGCCGGGTGACCGCTCGTGGCCGCGCTCTGGCCGGCGCCGGCCTGCACCCGCGCCTGGCCCGCGCTCTCCTCGACGGCGCCGAGCTGGTCGGCCCCGCCCGCGCCGCCGAGATCGTCGCCACCCTCTCGGACGACCGCACCGGCGCCGAGGACGTGGTCGCGACGTGGCGCCGCGCCCGCTCGGCCAACGACCCTGCATGGTCCACCGAGGTCCGCCGCCTCCGCTCCGCCCTTCCCCGCCCTCCAACCACTCCTCCCTCTGGCGCGGGGCGGCTTCCTGACGATCTGGCCGCCGGGATCGTCGTGGGGCTCGCCTATCCCGAGCGGGTGGGGCGGTTGCGTGAACCCGGCGGCCGCGCCTACCTGATGGCCGGCGGCACCGCGGCCGATCTCCCCGAGGGCAGCCCTCTGACCGGACTTGCCTGGCTCGCGGTGGCCGGCGCCGACCGCTCCCCCGGCGCCCGCTCGGCCCGGGTCCGCAGCGCCGCGCCACTCGACGAGGCGACGGCCCGCGAGGTGGCCGCCACGTTCCTCACCGACGACACCGAGATCGGCTGGATCGACGGCGACGTGGTGGCCCGCCGCGTCCAGCGCCTGGGCGCCATCACGCTCACCTCCACCCGCCTGACCGACCCGTCTCCCGCGCTGCTCCGGGACGCGCTGCTCACCGGCCTGCGCCAGGAGGGTCTCGGCCTGCTCACCTGGTCCCGCACGGCCACCGAACTCCGCAACCGCCTCGCCTTCGCCCACGCCGCCCTCGGCGAACCCTGGCCCGACGTCTCCGACACCGCCCTGACCGCCGCCCTGCCCGACTGGCTCGACCTCGGCTCCGCCCGCCGCCGCGCCGACCTGGCCAAACTGGACGTCACCGCGGGCCTGCGCCGCCTACTGCCCTGGTCGATCGCCGGCCGCCTGAACACCGTCGCCCCGGAACGCCTCCCGGTACCCAGCGGCTCCCACATCCGCGTCGACTACTCCGACCCGGCCGCACCCGTCCTGGCCGTGAAGGTCCAGGAGGCGTTCGGCTGGCAGCGAACACCCACACTGGCCGACGGCCGCGTGCCGGTACTCCTGCATCTCCTCTCCCCCGCCGGCCGGCCGGTCGCGGTCACCAGCGACCTGACCTCCTTCTGGGCACAGGGCTACCCCCAGGTACGAGCGGAGATGCGAGGGCGCTACCCCCGCCACCCGTGGCCGGAGGACCCCACCTCCGCGGTCCCCACGAAACGCCTCAACCCCCGCTCCCCCTGACCCCCAGCCGGCCCTAGAGGTCGGCCAGGGCCGCGGGCGGGCCGAACAGGTAGCCCTGCCCGAGCGGACACCCGAGATCAGCCAGCGCCCCCGACCGGTCCGGCGTCTCCAGCCCCTCCGCCACGACCGTTATGTCCAGCTCGGCGCAGATCGCCAGGACCGACCGGCACAGCGCGCCGGAACGGTCCGGTGAGTTGCCGAAATCGGTCAGCGTGGAGTCGAGCTTGACGATGTCGACGGGGATCGAGTGCAGTTGGGCGAGCGCGTTGAACCCGCTGCCGAAGTCGTCGAGGGCGACCCGCACGCCCAGCGCCCGCAACCGCCCGACCACGTCCGCGGCCCGGGGCAGGTCGGGAATGCGCAGGGTCTCGGTGATCTCGATGACGAGGCGTGCGGGCGGCAGGTCGTGACGGGACAGAGCCGCCTTCACCGCGTTCTCCAGGTCCTGCTGACCGAGGCGGCCGGCCGAGACGTTGACGTGCAGGTCGATCGGGCGGCCGAAACGGGCGGCCAGCGCTGCGGCGTCGGCGCAGGCCTGGTCGAGGACGAAGTCGTCGATCGCCGCGACCAGACCGGTGCGTTCGGCCATCGTGACGAAGACGTCGGGGTGCACGCGACCGGCGACCGGGTCGGTCCACCGCGCCAGTGCCTCGACTGCCACGGTGGCGCAGTCGGCGAGGCGGACGATCGGCTGGTAGAAGACCTCGAAGCCGGCCGCGGCCGGACTTCCACCGTCGGCGAGCGCGCCCGCGAGGAGCTGCGGCAGGTCGGCGTTCGGCAGCGAGTCGCGCGGGCCGGTGTAGCGGATCAGCGCGTTCTTGCCGTGGCGCTTGACCGCGTACATGGCGGCGTCCGCCCGGCGCAGCAGCACGTCGGCGGTCAGCTCGTCACCGGGCTCGGCCGCGACCAGGCCGATGCTGACGCCGACGCCGACGGAGCGGCCGTCGATGACGTACGGCTTACGCAACGCCGCCAGAACGCGCTGCCCCACCGCCTCCGCCTCCGCCGACCACTCCCCCTCGGCCAGCGCTGTCGGCGGGGCCGGCTCGGGCAGCGACGGGTCCGGCGGCCAGTCGACAGTTTCGGACACGCGCACACCGGCGGCGGAGAGCACGTAACGCCGGCCGCCGATCCGCCGGAGACGGCCGCGCACACGGCGCTGCGGTGGCGGCTGGAGCATCCCGTGATCGAAGACGACCGCGAACTCGTCGCCGCCGAGCCGCGCCACCAGGTCGGTGGAGCGTACGCAAGACCGCATCCGCTCCCCGACCGCGCTGAGCACCCGATCGCCGACAGCGTGGCCGAACGTGTCGTTGATGAGCTTGAAGTCGTCCAGATCCGCGAAGATCACCGCGACCGGAGTGCCGTGCCGCTCGTGCGCCTCGACCGCCAGGATCAGGTGTTCCCGGAAGAGGGCCCGGTTCGCCAGGCCCGTCAGCGGGTCGTGGTACGCCTGATGGTGCAACCGCCGCTGAGTCTCCGCGACCCGGTCCAGCAGCACGTTGTTGTCGATGATCGTGAGCATTTGACGGGTCACCACGAGAGCCAGCCCGAGCCATCCCAGGTACGCCTGGAACGGCGTCAACGGCTCCCCGCCGATCGTCCGCGCCGCCAGCACCACCCCGGTCACCAGCACCGGCCCGTACGGGACGAGCAGGTGCAACCAGTCGCGGGACAGTAGCGCCGAGTCGGGCAGGGCGGGCGCCGGCCGCGCCGGGCAGAGTGCCGCCAGCGCGATCAGGGCCGGCCCGAGCAGGTGTCCCGCGGTCTCCAGCCAGTCCGGCCCGGTGCCGAGCAGCCGCAGCGTGTCAGCCGTGCCGAACGCCACCAGCGCCGCCGCGATGACGAGCAGCGGGCGCCGCCCGGCCGGTGAGTCGGGCCGGGTGGTCAGCAGCAGCCCGGCCATGGTGAGCAGGACAAGATCAAAGATCGGGTACGCGAGCCAGACCGTGTCGACGACGTCCTCGAGTTGGTCGCCCGGGTACACGGTCCAGGCCAGCGCGAGCACCGACCCGGTGATCAGCACGCTGTCGATGACCAGGCCGACCTGGTCGCGCCGGGGCGAGGTGGGCACCGGCCGGGGACGGGTGTGGGTCGCGCTCAGCAGTCCGAACAGCATGCAGGCGGGCAGCACCAGGAAGCCGACAGCCGCGATGATCCGCGGGGTGGATCCGCCGCTGCCGCCGACGACCTGCACCACGCACCACAGCCGGGTCAGCGCCCAGACCACGAGCCCGCCCGCGGCGAGCTGACGCCAGTACCGCGCGACGCCGGTCCGCTCACGGGCGGCGCGCAGGCAGAACACCGCGGCGGCGAGGCCGGCGATCAGTTGTGCGGTCTCGCTGTAGAGGATCGACGAGCCGGGCAGGAGCTGCCCGGCGGCGACCACCGCCACCGCGAGCACCATCGTGCCGACCAGTCGCACCGTCGGAATCACCACCAGAGTCCGGGCCACGATCGTCGCGGCCGGAGTAAGGTACCCGGCCTAGTCCCCCGAGGTCACGTCGGCGACGATCACCGTGACGTTGTCCGGCCCGCCGCCGCGCAGCGCCAGGTCGACGAGGCGCTCGGCGCACGACTTCGGGTCCGCGATCGTCTGCATCTCCTGCTCGATGACCGGGTCGGCGACGACGCCGGTGAGGCCGTCGCTGCACAGCAGCCAGCGGTCGCCGGGCACCGGTTCCACGATCACGTACGCCGGGCTGACCGGCTCGCCCTGCAGCACCCGGGTGACCACCGCGCGGCGTGGGTGGCCGGCCGCCTCCTCCGGCTTCAGCAGGCCCTGGTCGATCAGCATCTGGACGTACGTGTCGTCCTTGGTGAGCTGGTTGAGCCGGCCGTCGCGCAGCAGGTAGGCCCGGGAGTCGCCGACGTGGGCCATCGCGGCCCGCTCGCCGTTGAACAGCACCGCGGTCAGCGTCGTGCCCATGCCCTGCAGCGAGGGGTCGGCGGCCACCATCTCGGCGATCCGGCCGTTGGCCATCTCGAGGGCCTTGTGCAGCGCGTCCATCTGGTGCTCGGTGCCGATCGGCACGTCGAGCGAGACCATGGCGTCGATGGTGATCCGGCTGGCCAGATCGCCGGCGGCCATCCCGCCCATGCCGTCCGCGACAACGAGGAGACGGTCACCGGCGTAGTGACTGTCCTCGTTGTTGCTGCGGACGTGTCCTTGGTCGGTGACGGCCGCCCACCGGAGGTGCAAGGTCATGGCGTGCAGCCTGCCAGGTCGATGCCAGGCTGTCTGCACGTGGGAGGCGGCGCGTCGTCCATGTCGTTGCAGAAAATACACTCATACGCGGTCGAGTGGGCGACCGAGGCACCTCGGATCGATCTCGGTGACCTTGCGGGTCGGCGCGATCCACTGCAGTGCCGAGGCTTCGACGGGCCAGCCGCGGACGGCCACGGCGCTGTCCGGTGGGCGGACCGGTTCCGGGCAGAGGGTCTTGGACTTGACCTCGCCGTTGGGGACGAAAGTGACATCACCGGTGGGCTCCAGCATGGTGGTGGAGGTGTCGTCGACCGAGATGAGCTGGCCGCGGATCACGCGTACCGGCTCGCCGGCGGTGGCCACCTCGATGGCGCTGTTGGGCAGGACGGGCGCGCGCAGGAAGACGACGCCCACGACGAAGGGCATGGCGAAGGCCGCGACGACGGCCGGCCAGTGCGTGGCGATGCGGGCCCAGCGTTCCGGTACCGGGCCGGTGAGCAGCGGGCCGAGCAGGGGCGGCACGCCGAGCAGCAGGGCGGTGCCGTACTCACCGGCACGCACCGCGGCGACCACACCGGGCCAGAAGAAGATCCAGACGAGGACGCCGGTGACCACCGGGACGCCGATCGTGATCCACCGCATCAGCCACCGCTCGCCCTGCACGCTCTGCACGGCGGTGAGGCCGAGGATCGCCACGACCATCATCATGAGCAGCGGCAGCATGCGCAGCTGCCAGGTGAAGGCGGCGATGCCCGCGGCGATGACCACGACCCAGCCCGGCATCCGCAGCGCCGCGACGGCGAGGAACGACGTGCCGGTCCGGTCCGGGACGCTGACCAGCAGGATGCCGCCGAGCAGGCGGACCACCAGGATGATCGCCGGGATCGTCCAGCTCAGCGTGATGAAGAGGGCGCCGATCATGCCGAGCGGGTTGATGTACTGCACGAGCAGCAGCATGGTCGGCAGGTCCTGGCGACTCAGGTACCACAACCTCAGGACGAGCAGCAGCAGCGGGAACCCGGGCAGGACGGCGAGCAGCCAGTTGAGCTCGGCCCGATAGCTCTGCCGCGGAAGCACGCGCTCCTTGTGCACCGCACCGGTGTGGATCTCGCTCATCCCAGCGGGTCCTCCCACGGAAGCTGCCGCACGTCCGGCCGGTCAGCCGGCGGCTGCTGGGCCACGGCGATCGGCGTGGTCCCGTTCGCGTCCAGCTCGACCTGGAAGTTCTCCCCCCAGGCCTCCTCCCACCGGTCGTCCTTCGGGTCCGTATAGGACCGGTACAGGGTGAGGTTGACCAGAGTCTCCAGGGCCGGGTTCTCCCCCACGTTCACGCCCCAGCGCTCGGTCTTCTCCAGCCCCAGATCCCAGTGCTTATATTTTGTCGGATATTTCCATTTGTATCCCGCGAGGATCGCCGCATCCGTGCTGATCGCGTCGACGGCGCCCTTGTCCATCTCGGTGAAACACTCGCTGACCCGGTTCTTGCGGACCGCCACGGCACCGGCCTCGGTGAGCGCGATCGAGGAGGTCGAGGTCGACAGCGTGCAGACCCGCTGGAACGCCAGGTCCTGCAGCGCCGAGACCGGATCATGGTCGTTGAGTGTCACCACGGACTGCTCGGTGTAGAGATAGGGCGCCGAGAACCGCACGCCGGCCGCCTCCCGCTCGGCCGTGATGCTGTAACTCGCCAGCACCAGCTGCACCGGGACACGCTCGCCGGTCGCCGGGTCGATCGCCTGCATCCGGGCCCGGTCCTCGCTCTCCAGGCCGTAGAAGCGCACGTCGTCGCGACGAAAACCAAGATCTTCAGCGATCATGTACGCCACGTCGATGTCGAACCCGGACCAGCTCTTCTGCGCCTTGTCGTAGTACGCCACCCCGTACTGGTCGTCCTTCACCCCGATCGCCAGCTGGCTCCAGCCGTCCACACCGGCCTGCTCGCGCAGCTCGTCGACCGAGGGCGGCCCGGCCACCAGCAGCCGGCCCAGCGCCACCCCGAGCGTCAGCACCATGAGCAGTCCCAGCCCGGCCAGCCGCCACGCCTTGAACCGGAACTCGCCCTCCACGATCGACCGCCGCTCGACCTCGGAGATGACCTCCTCGATCACCTCCTGCTCGGCGATGTCGTGCGCCGCGATCTCCTCGACCGTGACGGGCTGCTCGGGCAGGCGCCGGCGCAGCCAGGCCAGGTCGCCGTTGCGCAGCGGCGGCCAGATCCGCTCCGGGTTCCACTGACGGGGCCAGCGCAGGCCGCGATCCCCCGGCTGCGGCGCGGGCTGCGGCGCCGGCTCCGGGTCACGCGCCGGTGGTGGGCTCTCGTTCTCCTCGGGCATGGCCCCTGACTCCCTCTCCCCCGAAGGAAACCGGGCACCGAACCCGACTCCCTCCCCCGAAGGAGACATCGTGCACCACCGAGGTCACGGAACGGGGTCCGCGGTCCCGAACGGGACACCCGGACGGCAACGCCCCAACCGCGCCGCGGTCAGCCGCAACCCGGCGCCCAGCCCGTGCTTGTCGATCGCCTCCAGCGCATACGCACTGCAGGTGGGCGTGTACCGGCACCGGGTGGGCAGCCTCGGCGAAACCACCCGATACCCTCTGATCGCACCGGTCACGGCCCGTTCAGCCCGGCCTTTAGATCCGGGGGTACGCGCCAACAGCGCCGTAATCCTCAAGATCATGCTGAGGTTGAAACAGTCGCATCCCGGCACGTCACAGTCACACACCGGAAGCTGACACCAGTCCTTGTCGCTCCGCTTCCGCCGGCGCCTGCTCTTCCCCAAGGTCACCACCACATGATGGGGTATCCCCTCAACCTCAGGTGCCCGGTCCCTCAATGATCGGATCGTCAGGGCCCGCCAGCCGCCAGCGACGTCCATCGATCTCGGCGCTGCGCACATCCGGCTCATGTTCGTCAGCGGGTACCACCCGCACACTCATCCACGAGTCCGACCTGTCCAACGTCAGCCCAAGCTCGGCGGCTATCCCCCGATGCGCGCCGTTCCGTCCGCCGAGGATGACGATCCCCTCACGGCGGAGCAGGTCCCGCGCGTAACGCACCCGCTTTGCGGCGTTCTCCTGCATCGCGAGCGTCTCGACCACTGCTCTGCTGACCGGGCGTTCGAGAACCTGCCGGAAGAACTCGGTGACCCGGCGCTGACCCGGCCGCAGGTCAAGAATTGCCGCCCGATCGCCGGCCGTCAGATGCGCCAACAGGTTCTCTGTCATAGGCACTCTCCGATGCAGCCAGCGAAGAGCGGCGCGGCCCTCAGCCGACAGCGATGCGCTCCCATCCCGGTTGCCGCGGTCATGTAAGAGGCCGTCGCGGACGCGCACCAGGGCAGCGGACACGTTCGACTCGGTGTCGTTCCCGGTGACGAGAAGCAGGAGCCGGGGATCGCCTCGTGCGATCATCCAGCCGCCGTCCCGCACGGAGAACTTGAGATCGAACTCGATGCCGTTCAACGCGAAGTCGGATCGCTGCCCATCGGCAAGGCCGAACTCACGGTGCAGCTCAATCTCGACGAGGGTGCCCAGGTGGGTCTTCTCCGTCTTGCCGAGCTGCCGCCAGTCGAACCGTCCGGTGTTCCGGCCGTCGTAAAGCTGATCCAGCGATCGCCGAAGCACGGCGGCGAGGCGGACACCGTCCGGATCCATCTGCCGCAAGGCTTCCGCCAGCTTGTCCAGCTCTGGATCGGCGCCGCCAGTGGACGTTGCCGGAGTGGGCCGGGCCGGCTCCGACCGGTGCTCCGACGTCGCCGCGCGCTCACGGCGTAGGGCCGCCAGCTCGCGCAGCGCCTCGTCACGTTCAGCCTCGGCCCTGCGCACCGCCTCGCGCAACCGGGCGACCTCGGCCTGGTCGGTGCCGGTTGCGGAGTGATCCCGGGCTGTGGCGTGCAGTCTCGTCTCGGCGTCGGCACGACGTCGTGTCTCGGCCAGAAGATCGTCCTTGGCGATGTCCAGGTTGCCTTTGACCCGATTCAGCTCACGGCGGAGACGCGCGACCTCGTCGCGACCACGATCGGCGGGTGTGGTGCCACTGATCGCCGCCTGCCGGAGCCGCTCTGCCCGGGCAAGAGCTCGTCCGAGCTCGGCTGGCGGCGTGCACACACGAACAATCTCGTCAATGAGCTGCTTCTCCGCGGCGGAGAGCGCCCCGTTCAGCTTGCGCTGGAGAACCGCATGACTCGGCACGTGCCTCGCTTTGAGGCGCTCGGGATCCAGCAGGGTTCGGAGAGTTCTGACCGAGAGACCTGCGTCTTGCTGGCATTTCTGGAGAAACGCCGCCAGAGAGTTGATCTCCTCGGTCTCTCCCACAGGCCCGCTTCGGCGCCGTCCAGGCACTCCAGGCATGCGGTCCCTCATTGTCTCGCTAAAACGTCCTGTGTCTCGCAACAATATTGCCACCTTGGTGGCGGTTGAGAAAGGCTTTGCAGCAGTTGAGAGCACGAATCCACAGGCTTGACGGAGGAACTACATGCGAGACAACCGCCGGCTCGACTTGATCGCGCTGCTGGCCATCCTGGGCATGGCGAGTGGGATCGTCCTGGCCGGGCAGGGCGACATGCTCACCGCCATGGCGATCGCCTGCACCTCGCTCTATGGCGGATGGCAGCAGCGGCACCGGCAGCCCTCCGCCGGCAAGCAGAAGCGGGCGGAGGGCGAGTAGCAGTCAGCGGACCGAGACGACCGCTGCGGTCTCTGGCGGGAGAACGAGGCGGTCTCGCTCGACGACGACGCCGGGTGAGGTGGCCAGCAGGACCGAGCGGGGCAGTGCCCGTACGCTGATCGTCTGGGGTGACTGCGCCAGGTTGGCCGCGACGACCTGTGGACCGCGGCGGATCACCACGTGCTGGTCGCCGTGCCAGACCTCGACCTCGTGGAGCCACGGGTCGGTGAGGCCGGGTGTCGCGCGGCGCAGCCGGATCAGGCGCTTGTAGAGGTCGAGGATCTCGGCGTGTTCGGCCTTGCCCAGCTCGGACCAGTCGAGCTTGGAGCGCTCGAAGGTGGCCGGGTCCTGCGGGTCGGGCACGTCGGCCTCGGCCCAGCCGTGCCGGGCGAACTCCCTGCGCCGGCCGTTCTGCACGGCGGCGGCCAGGTCGGGCTCGGGGTGGCTGGTGAAGAACTGCCAGGGGCTGCTGGCCGCCCACTCCTCGCCCATGAACAGCATCGGGGTGAACGGCGAGGTGAGCAGCAGGGTGGCGCCGACCTTCAGCATGCCGGGCGAGAGCGTGGCGGTGAGCCGGTCACCGACGGCCCGGTTGCCGATCTGGTCGTGGTTCTGCAGGAAGGCGACGAACCGGTGCCCGGGGGTCCGGTGCCGGTCGACCGGGCGGCCGTGCCGGCGCCCGCGGAAGCTGGACCACGTGCCGGCGTGGAAGAACGCGCCCTCCAGCACGGTACGCAAACAGTCGAGCGAGCCGAAGTCGCCGTAGTAGCCCTGGCGCTCGCCGGTGAGCAGCGCGTGCAGGGCGTGGTGCACGTCGTCGTCCCACTGGGCGTGCAGGCCGTAACCGCCGCCCTCGCGCGGGGTGATCAGTTTCGCGTCGTTGAGGTCCGACTCGGCGATCAGCGTGAGCGGGCGGCGCAACCGGGTGGAGAGCGTCTCCACCTCGACGGCCATCTGTTCCAGAAGGTGTACGGCGCCCTCGTCGTGCAGCGCGTGCACCGCGTCCAGCCGCAGGCCGTCGACGTGATAGTCGCGCAGCCACATCAGCACGCTGTCGACGATGTAGCGGCGGACCTCACCGGACTCCGGCCCGTCCAGGTTGATCGAGCTGCCCCAGGCGTTGCTGCCGGCACTCAGGTACGGCGCGAACATCGGCGCGTACGCACCACTCGGGCCGAAGTGGTTGTAGACGACGTCGAGCACGACACCGAGGCCCCTGGCGTGCGCGGCGTCGACGAAGCGCTTGAGGCCGTCGGGTCCGCCGTACGCCTCATGGGGCGCGAACCAGCAGACCCCGTCGTATCCCCAGTTGTAGGTGCCGTTGAACGCGTTGACCGGCAGCAGCTCGACCAGGTCGACGCCGAGGTCGACGAGATGGTCGAGTTTCTCGATCGCGGCGTCGAAGGTACCGTCCGCCGTGAACGTGCCGATGTGCAGCTCGTAAAGCACCGAGCCGGGCAGCTGGCGCCCGCTCCAGCCCTGGTCGGTCCAGGTGAAGGCGTCGTGGTCGTAGACCCGGCTGGGCCCGTGCACGCCGTTGGGCTGCCACGCCGAGCGCGGGTCGGGCAGCGGGCTGTCCTCGTCGGGGAGCCGGAACGCGTAGTCGCTGCCGGCACCCGCCTCCGGGACCTCCAGCCGCCACCAACCGTCCTCGACGGATTCCATCTCGCGCTCCTGACCGCCGACCAGCAGCCGCACCGGTTTCCCAGGAGCCCAGACCTCGAAATTCGTCATTCTTTCACCAGCAGGGCGACGGGATAGGTGCGCAGCAACTCGGCCACGGAGAGCCGATTCCCACCGTAGCCGGTATTCGTGAACACTTCCGTCCAACTATGTCCGTCCAGTGACAGCGTGGTGTCGTGCCAGCCGCCGTGCCGTGACAATCCGACCGGCAGCCGGGTCGCCACCGCCACCACACCGCCGCGGTCGAAGGACAGCACGTGCTCACCGACCCGGCCCTCGGCGAAGACCGGGCGGTACCCGGTGAACAGTTCCGGACGCTGCCGGCGCAGGCGCAGGATCCGGCTGGTGACCAGCAGCTTGGCGGCACCGGTGTCGTCGACCGGCGGCAGCCAGCCGTCGTCGAGGCGGCCCAGCAGCTCACGGCGCGCGGCGAAGTCGACCGGGCGGCGGTTGTCGGGGTCGACCAGCGAGTGGTCCCAGAGTTCGGTGCCCTGGTACACGTCGGGGATGCCGGGCATGGTGAGCTGCACCAGCTTCTGCCCGAGCGAGTTGGACCGGCCGGGCGGGGTGATCGACCCGGCGAAGTCGCTGATCTCCCGGTGCAGAGCCGGGTCGTCGTACACCCTGTCGACCATCGCGCGCAGGGCGTCCTCGAAGGACTCGTCGATCTTCAGCCAGGAGGTTCCGGTTCCGGCCTCACGGGCAGCCTTTACCGCGTACCCCTGAAGCCTTTCCCGCGAGATCGGCCACGCACCCACCGTGACCTGCCAGATCAGATGAGCCAGCGCCGGATCCGCGAGCGGAGCGACGCGGGTCCACCGGCGCACCACCTCGGTCCAGTCACCCGGCACCTCGGCAAGCACCGCCAGCCGGGCCCGCACGTCCTCGCCACGCTTGGTGTCGTGGGTGGCCAGCGACGTCATGCCGGCCGGCCACTCGGACTGCCGCTGCTCGGCGGTCTCGTGGAACTCGTCGATGGTGACGCCGAACTTCGCCGGGTCGTTGCCCACCTCGTTGCGAGCCACGAACCGGGTCCAGCGGTAGAACGCGCAGTCCTCGACACCCTTGGCCATCACCGCGCCGGTGAACTGCTGGAACCGCACGGCCAGCTCGTCGCCAGGGTTGCGCAGCCGGCCGGTCAGCTCGTCCAGCACGCGGATCAGCTGCGGACGGCGGCGACCCGCCTCGGAGCGCGCCTGTGCCAGAAAACGAGCGCCGGACGGCAGGTAGGAGCGGTAGACCGGGAAACAGGCGGCGAGTTCGGCGAGCGCTGTGGGAGCGGCTTCGACATCGGGTACGAGACGCGCGAGCCGCCCCAGCTCGGCAGCCAGGGAACCGGTGGCCACCGCGTGCTTGCTCTGGTGGACCAGGTCCTGCCACGAGGTCGTTCCGCCGGTCAGGTGATGGTCGAGGGTGTCGAAGAAGGCCTCCGTGCCGGTGTCCACGAAGACGCCGTTGACCTCGGCCATCGCGTCGTACCCGGTGGTGCCGTCGACCGGCCAGGCGGGCAGCTGCTCGCCGGGCTCCAGGATCTTCTCCACCACGATCCAGGCGTCCGGTGCGGCCTCCCGCAGCCGGGTGAAGTAGCCGCCGGGATCGCGCAGGCCGTCCGGGTGGTCGACCCGGATGCCCTGTGCGATGCCCTCGCGGACCCAGCGCAGGATCTCGGCGTGGGTGGCGTCGAAGACCTCCGGCTCCTCGACGCGCAGGCCGGCCAGGTCGGTGATGGCGAAGAAGCGGCGGTAGTTGAGTTCGGTGTCGCCGCGGGTCCAGTTGACGAGCTCGTAGTGCTGGCGGTCGTGGACCTCCTGGGCCGTCCCCTCGCCGGTGCCGTCCGCGATCGGGAACCGCTTGTCGAAGTAGCGGAGTTCGCCGTCCTCGACTCTCAGGTCGTTCACCGCATCCGATTTGTCAGCAAAAACCGGGATAAGAAGGCGTCCACGCGACCAGTCGATGTCATAGAAGCCCGAAAATTCCGATTTCTGGCCATTTTTCAGCACATCCCACCAAGTGGGGTTTTTGTCGGCGTGCGCCACCCCGGCGTGGTTCGGCACGATGTCGACGATCAACCCGAGATCCGCCGTGGTGAGGGCGCTCCTCAGGAGATCGAGGCCCTCGGCACCACCCAGCGCCGGGCTCACCCGCGAATGATCCACGACGTCATAACCGTGTTGCGACCCGGGCGCGGCAGTCAGCAACGGCGCCGAATAGAGGTGGCTGACCCCGAGATCGGCCAGGTAATCGGCTATCTCGGCGGCTTTTTGCAGACCGAATTCGGGGCGGACCTGGACACGATAGGTACTGCTCGGGTGGGGCATTTACACCGTCCTGTCCAGCACGATGAGCGATCGATCGGGCACCCAGATCTTGTGTCCGGCCTCGACGACGGACGGGCGATCCGGGGACGGGTCCGCGGTCTCGATGACCCTCTCCCACTTCTCCCCGTACTCGGCGGGAGGCGTGGTGAACTCCAGCGGCGCGTCGTGCGCGTTGAAGAAGAGCAGGAACGAGCTGTCCACATGCCGCTGGCCGTACTGGCCGCGCTCCCGGATGCCCTCGCCGTTGACGAAGAGCGCGACCGCGCGCCCGAAGTCGTTGCCCCAGTCGTCGCCGGCCATCTGCCGCCCGTCCGGGGTGAACCACTCCAGGTCGGGCAGCGGGTCGCCGCCGCCTCGGGCGGTCACCGGCAGGCCGGTGAAGAACCGGCGCCGCTGGAACACCTGGTGCCGGTGGCGGAACGCGGTCAGCCTGCGGGCGAACTCCAGCAGCTGCTCGTCGGCGTTCTCCCAGTCGATCCAGCTCAGCTCGGTGTCCTGGCAGTACGCGTTGTTGTTGCCCTGCTGGGTGCGGCCCAGCTCGTCGCCGTGCGAGATCATCGGCACGCCCTGGCTGAGCATCAGCGTGGCCAGGAAGTTGCGCCGCTGCCGGGCCCGCAGCGCCAGCACGCCCGGGTCGTCGGTCGGGCCCTCGATGCCGCAGTTCCAGGACCGGTTGTGACTCTCGCCGTCCCGGTTCTCCTCGCCGTTGGCGTCGTTGTGCTTGTCGTTGTACGCGACCAGGTCGTTGAGCGTGAACCCGTCGTGCGCCGTCACGAAGTTGATCGAGTGGAACGGCTTGCGCCCGTCGTCCTGGTAGAGGTCGGCCGAGCCGGTGATCCGGGACGCGAACTCGGCCAGCGTGGCCGGCTCGCCGCGCCAGAAGTCGCGGACCGTGTCCCGGTACTTGCCGTTCCACTCGGTCCAGTTCGGCGGGAAGTTGCCCACCTGGTAACCGCCCGGGCCGACGTCCCACGGCTCGGCGATCAGCTTCACCTGGCCGACCACCGGGTCCTGCTGCACCACCTCGAAGAACGTGGAGAGCCGGTCGACGTCGTAGAACTCGCGGGCCAGCGTCGAGGCCAGGTCGAAGCGGAACCCGTCGACGTGCATCTCGGTGACCCAGTACCGCAGCGAGTCCATGATCAGCTGGAGGCTCTGCGGGCTGCGCACGTTCAGGCTGTTACCCGTACCCGTGTAGTCCATGTAGAACTGCGGCTGATCGTCGACGAGCCGGTAGTACGTACGATTGTCGATGCCCTTGAGGCTGAGCGTCGGCCCCAGATGGTTGCCCTCGGCCGTGTGGTTGTACACGACGTCGAGGATGACCTCCATGCCGGCCGCGTGCAGCGCCTTCACCATGCCGCGGAACTCCTGGGTCTGCTGGCCGAGCGAGCCCATCGCCGAGTACCCGTGGTACGGCGCGAAGAAGCCCAGCGTGTTGTAGCCCCAGTAGTTACGAAGTCGCAGGTCGTGCAGCCGGTTGTCGTGGACGAACTGGTGCACCGGCATCAGCTCGACGGCGGTCACGCCCAGGCTCTTCAGGTGCTCGATGATCGCCGGGTGGCCGATCGCCGAGTACGTCCCGCGCATGTCCCGGGGAATCTCCGGGTGCCGCTGGGTCAGGCCCTTGACGTGCGTCTCGTAGATGACCGAGTGGTGGTACGGGATGTCCGGCCGCCGGTCGTTGCCCCAGTCGAAGTACGGGTTCACCACGACGCCCTTGGGCATGTACGCCGCCGAGTCCAGATCCGACATCTGATCCGGGTTCTCGAAGTCGTACGCGTACAACGACGCGTGCCACTCGATGTCCGAGTCGACCGCCCGCGCGTACGGGTCGAGCAGCAGCTTGTGCGGGTTGCACCGCAGTCCCCGGTGCGGCTCGTACGGCCCGTAGACGCGGTAGCCGTACCGCTGACCCGGCTCCACCCCCGGCAGGTACGCGTGCCAGACGAACGCGTCCTGCTCGTGGAGCTGCACCTTCCGCTCGTTGCCGGACGCGTCGAACAGACAGAGCTCGACCGCCTCAGCCACCTCGGAGAAGATCGCGAAGTTTGTGCCCGTCCCGTCGTACGTGGCACCCAGCGGGTACCTGTGACCAGGCCAGACCTGCATAACGTGCTCCCACCCCTCGGCCGTCCCCGACGATCTGCGGCCGGCGGGCGAAGCATGCCCATCCGGGGGATGGGTTAATCCTGCACAGCCGCGTCAGCGGCCATTCTCGCGGACATCACTGCTAACGTCGGCCCGACTGTCCGGTTAGCCCCTGATATCTCCCCGTCCGGGGGTTCTGCGGGGTCACCTTTGAGCAATCGAGGCGTCGTGCCGCGATCTGAACAGATCACCTTTGGCCCGCAGGTGTGCGGATCCCTCGCCGTGGACGCCGGCGGCGGAAGGGAATGGCTGGTCACCGACGGTCTGGGCGGGTTCGCGTCGGGCACCGTCAGTGGACTGAGGACTCGCCCGAGCCATGCGCTGCTGACCGTCGGCGATCACGCCGCGCTGGCCGCTCTGGACCTGACTGTGACGCTCCCAACAGGAACCAGGATCACGCTCTTCACCCATCAGTGGGAGTCCGGCGCGATCGATCCCGCCGGGCACCGGTTCCTGGAGACGTTCACCCTCGCCAGCGGGCTGCCCCGGTGGCGGTGGCGGATCGGGGACGTGGTGATCGAGCGGGAGCTGGCCCTGCGGAACGGGCATCCGTCGCTCGCCGTCGTGCACCGCGTGGTGAGCGCACCCGAACCGGTCGGTCTCGCGGTGGCGGCCATGTGCACCTGGCGGGAGACCGACGGGGTGCGGCACGCGTCGGATCCGCCTCCGGTCGCGGAGCCGGTCGCGGACGGCGTGGTGATCGAGGACGCCTATCGGCTGGCCGGGCCCGGCTGGCAGCCCGGCGGATTCTGGCACCTGGGCGTGCGGGCCGGCGATCACGCCGAGGACCTCTGGCTGGCCGGGACGTTCTTCCAGCAGACCGGCCCGGGCGGCGGCATGGAGATCTCCGCGTGGGGCGGCACGCTGAGCGAGAGGCCGCCGGCCGCGTCGGTGGTCATCGCGGCGGAGCGCGAGCGGGCTCATCGGCTGGTCACGCTCTCCAAGACAGAGGGGTACGCGGAAACGCTCGCGTTGTCAGCGGATCGATTCGTGGTGCGGACCGCCGAGGGTGTCGACGTCCTCGCCGGTTATCCGTCCCCGGAGCACGACCCGGCCACCACGATGGCCGCCTACGAAGGGTTGTTCCTCGACACCGGCCGGGCCGAGGAGGGCCGTGAGCTGCTGATCCGGCACGCTCGGGCACGCGATCCGCAGGGTTCGCCGTACGCGCCTCTGTGGTTGGTGCACGCGGTTGACCGGCATGTCACGCGTACCGGGGACAGCGACCTGGCGGCGAGGCTCGCGGTGCCGCTGGCCCGCCTGCTGCGCCGGTGGATCGGCTCGTTTCCGGCCGACGGTCTCCTTCAGCTCTCGCCCTCGGGCAAACACGTCGACGTCAACGCCCTGTGGGTGAACGCGCTCGCCGCGATGGCCGACCTGCTCGCGGAGGCTCGCCTCGACGACACCGAGCCGCGCGCCCTGCACGCGCGCGCCCGGGACTCGTTCGTGTCCCGCTTCCCGGCGCCCGAGGGCTGGCTCCACGACGTGGTGGAGGGTCCCGCGGCGACCTACCCGCTCGGTGCCGGCGCCCACCACGACGACCCGACACTGCGTCCCGGCCAGCTGTTCGCCTGGTCGCTGCCGCACGCCCCGATGCGCGGCCTCACCGGAACCGCTCTGCGCGCCGCCGGCGAGTCCCTGCTCACCCCGCTCGGACTGCGCACCCTGGCCCCCGGCGAGTACGGCTACCGCAGCACCGGTGACGGCCGGGTTCTGCCGTGGCTGATCGGTGCGTACGCCGACGCCTGCGACGCCATCGGCCGCCCGGTCGAAGGCCTGCTCACCGGCCTGGAGGCGCACCTGTCCGAGTGGGGCACCGGCTCGGTGAGCGAGTACGCCGACGGCGACGCCCCGCACCACGGCGCCGGCCGCCCGTTCTCCGCCCGCTCCGTCGCCGAGGTCCTGCGCGTGAAACAGAGGTACACGCCGTGAGCCGGATCCTCATGCTCTCCTGGGAGTACCCGCCGCTGCTCGTGGGCGGGCTGGGCCGGCACGTGCACGCGCTCGCCACCGCCCTGGTCACGGCCGGGCACGAGGTCACCGTGGTCACCCGGCACGTGCCCGGGGCGCTGCTGGAGGAACACACCGAGGGCGTACGCGTCATCCGCGCCCCCGACGACCCGCCGACCTTCGACACCACGAGCGGGAACCTGCCGGCCTGGGCGATGGCCTTCAACCACACGCTGACCCGCGCCGCGCTGCGAGCCGCCCGGACCGGCCGCTACGACGTCGTGCACGCACACGACTGGCTCGTCGCCCACGCCGCTGTCACCCTGCGCGACCACCTGGACATCCCGCTCGTCGCCACCGTCCACGCCACCGAGTCCGGCCGCCACCAGGGCCACCTGCCCGCCGCACACAACCGCACGATCGACGACATCGAGCGCTGGCTGTCCACCGAGGCGGTACGCGTGATCGTCTGCTCCGACTACATGAAGCGCGAGGTCGGCCGCCTCTTCGACGTGCACGCCACCCGCGCCGACGTGGTCCACAACGGCGTCGACGCGCTGCGCTGGCGAGCCCGCCCCCGCGCCGTGGCCGCCGCCCGCTCCCGCTACGCCGGCGACGGTCCCCTGGTCAGCTACGCCGGCCGGCTCGTCTACGAGAAGGGCGTGCAACACCTGCTCGCGGCCGTACCGATGCTCCGCCAGGGCTTCCCCGGCCTCCGCGTCGTGATCGCCGGCGACGGCCCGTACCGTCGTGAGCTCGAAGCCCTGGCCTCCCCCGGCGTGACGTTCGCCGGCTTCCTGGGCGGCCACGAACTCACCGCGCTGATGGGCGCCTCCGACTGCTACGTGGTACCCAGCATCTACGAGCCGTTCGGCATGGTCGCCCTGGAGGCAGCCGCCGCCGGCACCCCCGTGGCCGTCTCCGACACCGGAGGCCTGACCGAAATCGTCGAACACGGCGTGACGGGCGTGAAGTTCGCCCCCGCCGACCCCGCCGCCCTCGCCTGGGTGACCGGCGAGGTCCTCGGCAACCGCGACTACGCCCGCACCCTGGCCCAACAGGCCCACCAGCGAGTACGCACCGACTTCAACTGGCCCACCATCGCCACCCGAACCACCACCGTCTACCGAGCCGCCCAGGCCACCGACGCCCACCGCGTCTCCCGCGAGGCCGAAACCCTCCTGGCCCACGTCCCCACCACCCGCCAACCCGCCCCCGTCTGACACCCCGAAGCGGGGGGAGTCCGCGATGAGGGACTTTCGGGCGCGGCTGTGACGTGATGCCCGAGACTGTCGGGATGGCCATGATCCGCTGTGACTTCGAGTCCGAGGCGCTGGAGATGAGCACCTCGATGACGGTGCTGCTGCCGGGCGGCGACGCCGCGGATCCACCGCCGCTGCTGTACCTGCTGCACGGCCTCACCGACGATCACAGCGCCTGGTCCCGGTACAGCTCGGTGGAGCGGTACGCGTCCGAACGCGGCATCGCCGTCGTCATGCCCCAGGTACACCGCAGCTTCTACGCCAACGAGGCGTACGGGATGCGCTTCTGGGACTTCCTCTCGGCCGAACTGCCGGAGACCGTCCACCGGTTCTTCCGGGTCTCGGCGAGGCGCGAGGACACCTACGTCGCCGGGCTGTCGATGGGCGGCTACGGGGCGATGAAGTGGGCGCTGCGGGAACCCGAGCGGTTCGCGGCGGCCGCCACCCTGTCGGGTGCGCTCGATCTCGCGTACATCCAGGAACACGACCTCAGGCCGCACATGCGCGCCCTGGTCGCCCGGGTCTTCGCCGACCGGCACGTGGCCGGCGGCGACGAGGATCTGATGCACCTGGTCCGCGTAGCGGACCGTGCCGTGCTGCCGCGCCTGATCCTGCGCTGCGGCACCGACGACTACCTGCTGGCGCAGAACCGGCGGTTCGTCGCCGCCTGCGGGACCGCAGGCGTCGACCTGGACACCGAGTTCGCACCGGGCGGGCACACCTGGGACTACTGGGACACCCAGCTCCCCGGTGTGCTCGACCGGCTCGTCAAGAACTAGCTGTCGTCGCGGCTCTGCTCGGCGAGGAAGCGCTCCAGCTCCGCGCCGAGCTCCTCGGCCGTCGGCAGCGGGGTGTCCGAGTCGGCGAGCAGGTTGCCCTGCCGGCCGCGGACGAACGCGTCGTACTGCGCCTCCAGCGAGGTGACCAGCCGGCCGGCCTGCTCGTCGTCGGCGATCTGCTTGTCCACCTCTTCGCGGACGAGCTTGGCCGACTCGCGCAGCCCGCCGGTCGGCAGGGCCAGGCCGGTGCTGGTGGAGACCGAGTCGAGCAGCAGCTCGGCCGCCGCCGGGTAGCCGGTCTGCGCCAGGTAGTGCGGCACGTGAGCCGCATAACCCAGGGCGTCGTGTCCGGCGTTGCCGAGGCGGAACTCCAGCAGATTGCCGACGCTCGCCGGGACCTGCACCCGCTGCAGCCAGGACTCGTGGTCGCCGAGCAGCCGCTTGTCGGTCGCGTGCGCGGTGACACCGACCGGGCGGGTGTGCGGCACGGCCATCGGGATGGCGTTGAGCCCGACCGTGAGGCGGACTCCGAGGCGCTCGATCAGGGCGGTGACCGCCGCGATGAACCGCTCCCACTGCAGGTCCGGCTCCGGGCCGGCGAGCAGCAGGAACTGGGTACCGAGCTGATCGGTCATCAGGTGCAGGGCGAGGCTCGGCTCGTCGTAGCTCTCGAAGCGGTCCGCCACGAAGATCATCGGTGGGCGGCGTGAGCGGTAGTCGAGCAGTTGATCGAGGTCGAACGTGGCTATGACCTCGCTCTCCAGGTGCTCCAGCAGATTTTCCCGGGCGAGCTGGATCGCGCTTCCGGCGTCGACGAACCCGGTGAGCGCCTGGATGAGCACCGGGCCGTCCAGGGCCGGCAGATCGCCGGCCACCTCGTAGAGCCCGTGTGGGTCGAGCACGCTGCGGACCTCCTCGCGAAGTGACACCCGCCGGCGCGGGGTTCCTCTACCAACCATGCGCCGCCGGCGTTAATTCCACACCCGTGATGATCACTTACGTGCGCGCACCTCTCACACTGAGGGCTGTGACGACGACGACCACCGCCACCGCCACCGCCCCTCCCGCCTCGCTCTGGGCCCGGATGAAGGCCGACCCGCAGTACGCCCCCGAGCACCTGGCTCTCGAAGCCGTCCGCCGGCTGGGCCCCGAGGCGGCGGAGTGGGCCGCCCACCACCAGCCGAAGGACCCCGACGAGCTGGCCCTCGAGGCGATCCGGCACTTCACCACGCTGGCCCGGATCTCCGGGGCGGTCTCCGGCGCCGCCGGCCTGCCCGGCGCGGTCCTCGACGTCGGCGTGCTCGCCTGGAACCAGGCGCGCATGGTGCTGCACATCGCCGCGGCGTACGGGGTCGACCCCACCGCCCCGGAGCGCGCCACCGACCTGCTGATCCTGCAGAAGGTGCACCACGTCGCCGAGAGCGCGCGCATCGCCCTCGGCGTCGCCGCCGGCCGCGAGCGGGCCAGCCGCATCTTCACCGGCAGCACCAACCGGCCGCTCTTCCGCGTGCTCGTCTCGCTCGGCGTCAAACTCGGGCAGATGGCCGGCGTCCGCGCCGCGCGCAAGATCTTCGCCAAGATGATCCCCGGCGCCGGCATCATTCTCGGCACCTGGGTCAACTCGGCCGCCACCAAGGACCCGGCCCGGCGCGCCCGGATCCACTACCGGAACGGCTAAGCAACCCGACCGGCGGCCCGAACTCTTCAAGACGTGCAGGGATATCGCAAAGCCGCCGTCATCGTGCTCCCGCTGCTGCTCACCGGCTGCGCCGCCGGGAAAGCCGCCACGAGCTCCGAGGGTGACACCGCCCGCGCGGGCAGCGACTGGATCCTGGTCGACCAGGGCCGGGCCACCAAGGCGCCGGCCGTGAAGTACGGCACCGCCTCGCCGACCCCGGAGCTGACCCTGCCGCCGCTGCCGTCCGCGAGCACCTCACCGGCCGTCAAGCCGAGCGCCTCCTGCACACCGCTGCAGAGCGCCTCCGGCATCGAGGGCCTGGACGTGGTGCCGTCGAGCACCAGCGCCGTGGTGACCTGGTACAACCCGGGCGGCAACGACCTCGTCGACTACCGGGTGACCGCGATCAGCCAGGACCTGAAGGTGGGCGAGCAGACCGAGGTCGGGTGGACCAAGGCGGCGCCGGCCACGTGCGGCGACGTCAGCGCCACGGTCACCGGGCTGACGTCGGGTACGCCGTACGTCTTCTCCGTCGACGTGGTGAAGAGGCGCCAGAACCAGGAGGGCACGTACACCGAGACGATCGCCCGGTCCGGGGTGGTCAGCACCACGTAGGGCACCGGGCCGGCGACTCTCTAAGCTTCCCGGCATGGAGAGCATCGTCGACACGGTCGTCCTGGTGGCGATCTCCGTCGTGGGCGCGGCCCTGGCCCGGCGGCTGGGCTTCGTGGCGCCGTTGGTGCTACTCGTCGCGGGACTGGGACTGTCGTTCGTGCCGGGGTTCCCGGAGGCACACCTCGAGCCGGAACTCGTGCTGGTCGGGATCCTGCCACCGCTGCTCTACGTGGCGGCCCTGCAGACCTCGGTGCCCGCCTTCCGCCTGGCGCTGAGACCGATCCTGCTCCTGGCCGTCGGACTCGTGGTGCTCACCGCTTTTGTGATCGGTTACCTCGTACATCTGATGTTGCCGGAGGCACCGCTCAGCGCATGCGTCGCACTCGGCGCAATTGTCGCCCCGCCCGACGCCGTTTCCGCGACCGCGATCGCCCGCCGGGTCGGACTGCCTCGCCGCGTCGTCACCATCCTCGAGGGCGAGAGCCTGCTCAACGACGCGACCGCGCTGGTCATGGTCCGGGTCGCGGTGGCCGCGCTGTCCGGCACCGCGATCGGCTTCTGGGACATCAGCAAGGACGTGCTGGAGACGGCCGGTGGCGGCCTGGTGATCGGCCTGGCCTTCGCGGTCGCAGCGGCCTGGCTGCACCGCAAGATCGAGGACGCGCTGCTCGACGACGCGGTGTCGCTGCTCACCCCGTTCGTCGTGGTGATCGTCGCGGAGAGCCTGCACATGTCCAGCATCGTGGCCGTGGTGATCGCCGGCCTCTATCTGGGCCACCGCATTCCGTACCTTCTCTCGGCCACCTCCCGGCTGCAGATGGACGCCGTCTGGCGGCTGGTCAACTTCCTGCTCGAGGGCGTGGTCTTCCTCCTCGTCGGCCTCCAGCTGCGGTCCGTGGTGAGCAGCATCGAGACCGACATGCGAACCACCGTCCAGGTCACCGCCGTGGTCTTCGGCGCGCTCGTGGTGATCCGGTTCCTGTGGATGTACCCGGCCACCTACCTGGCCCGGCTCATCCCGCGCATCCGCAACCGGGAGGACCGGCCCGCCGTGACCGTGCCCACCGTGATCGCCTGGGCCGGCATGCGCGGCGTGGTCACCCTCGCCGCCGCGCAGACCCTGCCGCTGCCCGGCGAGGACGGCGTACCCGACTATCCTCGGGAGCTGTTCGTCTTCGTGGCGTTCGCGATCATCGTGCTGACGCTGTTGGTTCAGGGCACCACACTGCCGTGGCTGGCCCGCCGCCTGCGGGTCGTCCAGGACACCAGCGCCGAGGACGCGCTGGCCGAGGCGGGCGTGCAGCACCAGGCGGGCCGGGCCGCGCTGGAGGCGCTCGACGCCAACGCCGACGGCGCACCGCCCGCGGTCGTGGAACGGTTGCGTGCCCAGATCGAGAGCCGCTCCAACAACGCGTGGGAGCGACTCGGCAGCCAGGCGCGGGAAACGCCGTCGGCGGCGTACGGTCGCCTGCGCCGCGAGATGATCAAAGCTGAGCGGCACGTCTTCAAGATCGCCCGCAACGAGGGGCGGATCCCCGAGGAGGTGCTGGTCCGCGCTCAGCGAGAGCTCGACCTGGAAGAGTCACAGTTGCAACGGAGTGTCGATTGATCTGCCAGCATCTCAAGGACGCCACCGAGCCGGCCCCGCAGAGCGAGTACGCCGCCGGCTGCCCGCAGTGCCACGCCGCCGGTGACCACGACTGGGTGCACCTGCGCCTCTGCCTGACCTGCGGCTACGTCGCCTGCTGCGACTCGTCGCCGGCCCGCCACATGTCCGCACACCACGCCGCCGAGGGTCACCCGGTGATGCGCTCGTTCGAGCCGGGCGAGACCTGGCGGTGGTGCTACGACGACGAACAGCTGGGCTGACATGCGCACCCTGGTGGTCGGCGCCGGCGCCACCGGCGGCTACTTCGGCGGCCGCCTCCTGCAGGCCGGCCGGGACGTGACCTTCCTGGTCCGCCCCGGCCGCGCCGCCCACCTGGCCGAACGCGGCCTGCGCCTGCACGGCCCCGACGGCGAGACCATCCTCTCCGCACCGGCCGTGACCGCCGCCGACGGCTTCTACGACCTGGTCCTGCTGGCGGTGAAGAGTTACCACCTCGAGGCCGCGCTGGCCGGCCTCGCCCCCGCGGTCGGCCCCCGTACCGTCGTGATCCCCCTGCTCAACGGCATGCGTCACATGGACGCCCTGACCGGCGCGTTCGGGACAGACCGGACATGGGGCGGCGTCTGCATGATCCACGCGATGCTGGACTCCTCCGGCGACGTGGTCCAGATGACCGGCCTGCACCGCCTCGCCTTCGGCCCACTCGAACCCGACGACCGCCTCCCCGCAGTCTCCGCGACGCTCATCGGGGCCGGCTTCGACGCCCGCGCCTCGACCGCGATCCTGCAGGAGATGTGGGAGAAGTGGGTCCTGCTGGCCACGCTCGGCGCCGCCACCACCCTCATGCGCGGCTCGATCGGCGCCATCAACGCCGCGCCGGGCGGCCCCGCTTTCGGCCAGGCCCTGGCCAACGAGGCGATCGCCGCGGCGACAGCGGCCGGTCACCCTCCCCGGCCCAAGGCCTTGGCGATGCTGGAAGCCGCGATCGCCACAACCGAGCCCACAACCTCCTCGATGTACCGCGACCTCCTCCAGGGCCTCCCCGTCGAAGCCGACGCCATCGTCGGAGACCTGGTCACGGAGGCCTCCGCACACGGCGTCCCGGTCCCCTTGCTGTCAGCGGCCTACGTCGCGCTCCGTGTGTATTCCGGCTGATTCTTTTTCGTACGCGACACGGGGAACCCACCGGACCCCCGCGTCTTGGCCCCACACCGCGACCAGCCTGCGACACCGGGCCGCAGCGCGCCCGCCGCGACACGGAGCCGGGTCACCGTCCCGGCCGTGAAACCAGGGGGATGGATGCACACCCCGCCTCCTTGATCGGCCCTCGCAGACTTACCCGGACACTCGCCGGATTTCGCGCGGAAGCGACAACTGTCGCGTCCGCCTGAGAGTTGCGAGCGGACGAGGCGCTGACCTGGCACTCGCAGAGTAGATCCGGATCTTGAGGATTCCGAATCGTCCGGGCGTGCTCTGCACTTTCAGGACAGCGGCAGGCGCCCGCCCCGCTCCTGGGCCCGGGCGCCTGGGGTCGAGGACGGTCGTAAGGTTGCTGGCCTGGTAGAGCCGAATTCTCAGCCGATTACAGGAGCGCCTTGTTGACGGCCCCGGCGAGAGACGTCCATGCGGCCTGTGATTTCAGCGGTGAAGATGTCGATGATCGGCCGCCCAGGCTGAGCGGCTGCTGTGGCAGTCACGTCCCAGCCCAGCTCTGCCTTCGCGACATCGACAAGGGTGTCGCGCAGTAGGTCCTCGATTTCGGTGCGGGTCACCGCGCCCGTGTAGTGGTCTTTGGTCCGCAGGATCTCCTTGCCCTTGAGCAGACGGACCAGTTCGTCTTGGGTCGCCGCATGGTCGCCGGCGGCGTCGGAGTCCAACAGCGCGGCCACTTTGAGCTTCTGCCCTCGCAGCAGCGCGCAGTAGTAGACGACCTTGCTGGCGGATTGGGCCGGCGTGATCGCGATGTCGTTCCGTATGGTCACTACCCCGGCCTCGCGCATCGCTGCCGCCACGCCCTCAAGGAACCACATGTCCGTGAGGCCCTCGCAGACGAGGTTGCGCTTCTGCCCGAACAGGCTCTGGGCGAGCTCGTAACCCAGCGCCGCCTGTAAGGGATAGACCGACCGCGGGTCGTCAACAACAAGGGTCGAATGAACCTTGGTGCCTGTTCGCCGGTCCTTCATTTCCACCACACGCACCAGGTGCAGCTCGTCGGTGCCCACCATGAACGGCGAGTGCGTGGTGTAGATGATCTGATTGCTGGCGGCCAGCATCGAGACCGTCTTGCGGAACTGCTGTTCGGCGTCGAGGGCGGCCGCCGGTTCCGGCTGGTGGTCCACGAACCGGCGCCACCCTTCCTTGGTGGTCAGCGGATCGTCCGGGTCCAGGATGTCGTCGTCACCGACGGATCTCATCTCCACCTCTCGGCTTCGGCTTCGAACACCCCGAACGGGATGACTTCGGCGTCCGGGCCGGTGCGTTCATCGGCGACCGGCGGTGCGGCGGGCTCGGGTAGCGCTGGCCGGTGCGCGGCCTGCCTCGCGCGGGTCCGTGCGGTGATCCGGGCCCCGGCCCGGTCCGTGCTCGGTGCGGGTGAGAAGTTCGTCGAGGACCCGGGCGAAGTCAGTCTCGGTGGCGCCGGCGCCGGCCAGGCGTCGGGCGTGGCGCCAGGTGAAGTCGGCGAACGGTGCGGACACCATCGGCAGCTGGGTCCAGGCCGCGGTGATCCAGCCGTCCGGGGTGCGTAGGTGGACCTGGGAGACGTCGCAGGGGTCGTAGTGGACCTCCCACCGGCCTCCTTCGGCGATCACTCCGGAGTGCTGGTGTCGGTAAGGGCCGAGGCCGGCGGTGTTGTAGGTGCGGTTGCCGATCTGGATTCCCTCGTCGGTGATGCGCCACCACTCAACCGGCAGCAGTTCCAGATGGTCCTCGCCGGACAGGGCCAGCGGCATGTATCCGGCTGCGGCGACCAGCGTGGCGTAGCGCTCGTTCGGATGAGCGCTTTTCGGCGGGCGACCCGGCGCGTACGGGTGACTCGCAATGTTTCCCGGGCGCCTCGCAAGATCACTCGCACGTTACCCGGACACTCGCAGAGTTCGCGCGGAAGCGACAACAGCGGAGGGCTCGTCCGGTTGGGAATGTCGTACCCGTCGATTAGTATGTATGTACGAAAGAGGGGCCCTGAGCTGCGGATCTTCAACGCGCAGCGAGTGAGGAGACTGACGTGACCACGTCTGCCATGTCCACGATCTCGACCACACCCGTGCCTGTGATCCCTCCCTATGCGACGATGCTCGGCTTCACGCGGTACGTGTCTCGCACCGGCCCCGCGAAGGCCACGTTCGTCGGCGGGCTCCGCAAGCAGCGGGAGCGTCGCAGCGGGTTCAACCCGCACGGCCAACTGGTGAAGGCGCTGAAGGCGGACATCGCGTTCCGCACCGGCGGCAGCTACCTCGGTGGCGTCACCGATCTGGTGAAGGACCGCTGGAAGCCGCTCTACGAGGCGTTGCGTGCCGGCGCCCGCGCCTACCTGACATCACTCGGCGACCCGGAGCGGGTCAGCCTGGCACAGACCCGCGACGCGATCGCCACCGTCGGCCCGCTCGCTGTGAAGATCAACCCGCACTTCGGCCTGCGCTACGAGGACGGCCGCCGCGAGGCGGTCCGGCTGCACTTCGACGAGGAGCCGCCGAGCCCGGAGGCGACCACCGCGATGCTGCACCTGATGGCCCGGCACATGGATCAGATCCTGCCCAACGCCGAGCCGGTCCTGGTCGACCTGCGCCGCGGCGTGACCCACCGCATCGACCCCGCCGCCCGCCCCGGCGACGTCGAGAGCTGGCTGGCGGGCGAGGCCGCCGCCTTCACCGCGATGTGGACCGCCACCGCCGCGTGAGGTGCTGACCCGGTCCCCGGTGCTCTCCCCAGCACCGGGGACCGGCTACTCTTGCCGACGTGAGTCAGTTCTCCGGCGTTCTCTCGCCGCCGCGCTCCTGACCGGAGCGCCCGCCACCCGCTCGAGCCGTGCTCGACCGGTGATTCAGCGCTGTGCTCCGGCGCCGGTTTCCTGAACCGACTCACCTCCACGGAGCACACACGTGTCCACGTCTCTGTCCACCTCGGCCGGCACCCGGCTGAGCCTTCTCCAACTCGCCACCACCGGCATCCTCTGGGGCACCACCGGCGTCGTCGTCCAGGTCGTCGCCGCCCAGACCGGCCTCGGAGCGCTGGCCATCGGCTTCTACCGCCTGGCCGTCGCCGCACTGGTACTCCTCGCCGTCGGCTTACACACCCGCCACCAGGTGATCGCGACCTTCCGCGCCGCACCCGCCGCCACGATCGCCGTCGGGGCCGGCCTCGCCGCCTACCAGGCGCTCTACTTCCTGGCCGTCCGTCTCGGCGGCGTCAGCATCGCCACCGTGGTCAGCCTCGGGCTGGCACCCGTCCTGCTCAGCGCCTGGGAAACCCTGCGCAGCCGCCGACGCCCCAGCACCGCCACGATCGCAGCCTCGGTAGCCGCGACAACCGGCCTGATCCTGATCGCCGGCGCCACGATCACCCCGGGAGCGGGCACCGCCGGACTGGGCCTGCTCGCCGCCGTAGCCTCCGGCATCGTCTACGCGGCGTCGACCGGCCTCAGCCGCCACACGGCACAGGGCGTACCCCCACTGACCCTGACCACCCTCTCCTGCGTGATCGGCGCCATCACCCTGGCTCCCCTGGCACTCCTGGAGGGCGTGACGTTCACCCCTTCGGCGGCAAGCGTCGCGCTGCTGGTCTACGCGGGGGCGATCACTACGGCACTGGCATATGCGCTCTTCTACTCGGGCCTGCGCCACACCTCGGGCAGCGTGGCCGCGGTGGTCACGCTGTTGGAGCCGCTGGCCGCGGCCGCCCTGGCGGTGGCCCTCCTCGGCGAGCCGTTGAACGGCGCCACGATTTTGGGTGGGTCGCTGCTGCTCGGAGCCGTTCTGAGCCTGTACCTCCGAGCCGCCTGACCGCTAACCCGCCGTCGCTCGCCCCGGCCGGGATGGCTGGGGCGCCGGCGGAGGATGACCACAGCGCGGGTGGGTTGAACGGGTTATGGGGAATCATCCGGAGCGGTGGGAAATTTGGTGGTATCGGCGAGGTAATCGCTTAGGTGCAGGCTGGTTGCGACGATTACCCCTGGTGGACAGGCAGGCAGAACTTCGGGGGGCGTTCGGCCATGAAGAAGATCGCTGGATGGGTGGCGCTGACGACGGCGCTGGGGCTGCTGCACCCCGCGGCGGCCCAGGCGGGCCAGGCGGCGCCGACGTTGCCGAGTCTGGTGGCCTATGTCCGGGGTGGGGATGTCTATGTCAGTAAAGGGCCCACCGAGAAGCGCCTCACCACCGGCGGTGGATATGCGAGGCCCCGCTGGTCGCCCGACGGGAAGCTGATCGCGGTGCTGAAGGGCGGGCAGCTCTGGACGATTGAGGCGGACGGCACGGGTGGGCGGCGGCTCACCACCAGGCCGGCGGCCGGGCCGTCCTGGTCGCCGGACGGGAAGTGGATCGCGTTCGCGTCGCTGTCGTGTTCGGGTGGGGCGGGGGTCTACCGGATCTCAGCGACGGCCAAGGCCGCGAAGCCGGAGGTGCTGTTCCCGCGGGACTGCCGGGGTGTGGCTCTGCCCGCGGAGACGCCGGTCACCTCGCGGAAGGAGGCGGCCGCGCTGGTCGAGCGCCTGCGCACGGATGACGCGGTGGCCTGGTCGCCGGACGGGAAGCGGGTGGCGTTCCGGGGTGGCGACTGCGAGTCGGTCTACGACGCGTGCCTGAGCATCGGGGAGGTCGTCTCCGGTGCGGAGAAGACGGTCGCGGCGTACGGCGGCGGCGGCGTCCAGAACAGCGGCTTCGCGGTGGTGCCGAGCTGGCGGCAGGACGGGGCGAAGCTGGCGTTCACCGCTTACGAGCAGGGTGAGACCGCGGCGGAGAGCAAGCCGGTGCATCTCGTGGAGTACGACACCGTGACCGGGGCCAAGCGGACGCTGGGTACCGCGCTGGACCGGGAGCTCTCCTACCTCGACGCGAGCCGGGCCGTGGTGACCGGCGAGAAGGCCGGCGCCTCCTGGGTGACCGTGCTCGGGCTGGCGAACGGCACCCGGCAGCTCTTCCGCTCCGGCTCCCAGCCGAGCATGCAGCCGACCGGACGGTGAGACAGGGCGCGAGGCTATCGTTGGCCCCGCCATGACTGAGACCGCCGAACACCGCCCGATCCGCACGTTCCACCCGCGACGGGGTCGGATGAGTGCCCGCCACTTCGACGCGTACGAGGCTCTGTGGCCGCGGTTCGGGCTGACGATCGTGGACGGCGACCGGAGTCCCCTGGATCTGGCGGCCCTGTTCGAACGCGACGCTCCTGTCGTACTCGAAATCGGTTTTGGAATGGGTGACGCGACCGCGGCGATGGCCGAGGCAGATCCCGGACGCGATTTTCTCGGCGTCGAGGTGCACACGCCGGGCATCGGCGCCCTGCTGGCGCTCACCGGTGAGCTGGGGCTGACGAACGTCCGGGTGGCGCACGGCGACGCCCTGCAGCTGGTGCACCGGATCGCGCCGGGCTCGCTGGACGCGGTGCACGTGTTCTTCCCGGATCCCTGGCCGAAGGCGCGGCACCACAAGCGCCGCCTCATCCAGCCGGCGAACGTGGCACTGCTGCGGGACCGGCTGCGTCCCGGCGGGGTGCTGCACTGCGCGACCGACTGGCCGGAGTACGCGGAGGCGATGGCCGAGGTGCTGGAGGCGGATCCGGGGCTCGGCCGCCTGCCGGACGGGCCGCACGAACGTCCGCGGACGAAGTTCGAGAAGCGCGGCGCGGCGGCGGGCCGGCCGATCAAGGATCTGAGGTTTGAGCGCGCAATTTGCCGCTTTTAGCCTTTTCGCCCCTCTACCCTGAGGTGTGGAGGTCAGGGCCATGCGGCGAGACGACCCCGGCGTCGGCGCCGGGCGGTCCGAGAGGACGCCTGCGGCGGAAGCCGCGGCATTCGCGCGCCCGGCCGAGCCTCACGGGGGGACGGCCGTCGACGAGCATCCACGTTCGCCGGCGGCCGCCAAACGTTTCGACGGGTTTCGCCCGCCCGTCTTCCCGTCCGGCCCGGCCCTCCACCGCGGTGTCCTGACCAGCGGCTCCGCCGACCAACTCGCCGCACTGGTCGCCCGCGCCGCGCGCGCTCCGAGCGCCTGCATCAAGTTCGTCGAGGGTGCCGAGCTGCGCCTGTACGGGAGCTGGGGCAACGCGGCCGCCATGAACGACGAGCTCGGCGGCCTCGTCGTGAGCGGCGCCACCGCCCTGGTCATCGACGACCCCGAGGCCTTCCTCGGCTATCCCGTGTACGACCGGCTGGGACTCGTCATCGGGGTGTGCTGCGCGTACGACCACGGCCCCCGGGAGTGGACGCCCGAGCAGATCACCGCCGTCGCCGAGGCGGCCGAGGTGGCGACGCTGCTGATCGGCGAGCAACTCGCGCGGTACGAGCTGGAGCAGCAGCACCGGTTCCTCGACGCCGTCCTGGACAGCCTGCACGACGGGGTGGCCGCGTGCGATGCCACCGGCCGGGTGGTCTTCGTCAACGACCGGATGCGGCGGCTCTGGGGAGAGCACCCGATCGCCGAGGTCACCGGGCTGGTCGACGGTTCCGGCGCGCCGCTGGTCCGGGAGGAGCTGGGCCTGTTCCGGGCGCTGCGCGGGGAACGCGTACGCGACGAGCCAATCGCCGCGCAGGGCCTGAGCCGCCGCACCCGCTACTTCCTGATGGATGCCCAGCCGATCCACGGGCTCGACGGGCGGGTGATCGGCGCCGTGCAGGCGATCCAGGACGTCACCCGGCAGCGGCGCGCGGAACGGTTCCGCAGCTGCGAGCTGGCGGTGACCACCGCGCTGGCCGAGGCGCCGTGCATCGAGGCGGCCGGTCCGCGGGTGCTGGAGGCGGTGGTCGCCACGCTGGACTGGGTTCACGCCGAGCTGTGGATGGTGGACGAGGAGACGATCCGGGCGGCGGCGCGGTGGAGCGCCCCGGGCTGGCCCTCCGGCATCCCGGTTCCGGAGGAGCTGGCGTACGGTCAGGGCCTAGCCGGCCGGGCCTGGCAGGTGGACAAGCCGCTCTGGATCCGTGACGTGGGCCGGCCGCAGAGCCTGATCTCCCCGGACACCTCGGCCGACCGGCTGCACACCGCGCTCGCCATCCCGGTGCACGACGGTTCGGGGCAGCCGGTCGGCGTGCTCACGGTCTTCGCCGACTCGGTGGAGGACCCGGAGGACGAGCTGGTCGCGCTGATGTCCGGGATCGCCGCGCACCTCGGGCAGTTCGTCGAGCGCCGCCGGGTCGAGGACCTGCAGCGGCAGCTGACCCGGAGCAAGAACGAGTACCTGGCGCTGATCGGGCACGAGCTGCGGACGCCGCTCACGTCGATCAGCGCGTACACCGAGCTGCTGCGGGAGGCGGACGAGACGACGCTGGTCCGGGAGGGCCCGCGGCTCATCCAGGTGATCGAGCGGAACACGACCCAGCTGCGGGACATCATCAACGAGCTGCTGGAGCTGTCGGCGCTCGACGCCGGGCACGCGGACGTCCGGCGTACCCCGATGGACCTGGCCGCCGTCGTGCGCGACGTGGTCGATCGCACCCGGGAGGCAATCGACGGCGCGCCCGTGGTGATCGACGCGGATCTGCCCGGCGAGCTGATCGTCCCCGGCGACCGGGACCGGCTGCGGCACATCGTGGAGAATCTGCTCAGCAACGCGGTCCGGTACAGCCCGGACGGCGGCCACGTCGAGGTGACGCTGCGCAGCACCGGGCGGGCCGCCGAGCTGGCCGTCTCGGACGCGGCGGGCGACGTGCCGCACATCGAGCGGGAGCAGATGTTCACCGGTCTGTACCGCACCGCCCGCGGCCACGACCGGGTGCTGCCGGGCAGCGGGCTGGGCCTGACGCTGAGCCGCGCGGTGGTGGAGAAGCACGACGGCAGCATCGAGCTGATCGGCGGGGAGACCGGGACGACCGTGCTCATCCGGCTGCCGCTCGAGGCGCGTTGACACTTCGTTGACAGTTGTGACTCTGGTCACCGTCGTTCGCCGGGACGAGGATGAGGCACATGACGCGATGGACTCCGGACCCGAGCTTCTACCCCTCGCCACGTGATGCCGCGAGCGCGCCGGCCGAGCAATTGGCGTACGTCGCGGCCTTCGACCGCGCCGCCGAGAAGCCCGACGCGATCGCCGTGATCGACACTGACCCCGCCTCGGCCGCCTACGGCACGGTGGTGGGCTGGACCGACCTTCCGAACACCGGCGACGAGCTGCACCATTTCGGCTGGAACGCCTGCAGCAGCGCGCTCTGCCCGACCGCACCGCACCCGCACGTGGAGCGCCGCTATCTGATCGTTCCCGGCCTGCGGTCCTCCCGGATCTATGTGCTCGACACCAAGGACGACCCGCGCAACCCCCGGGTGATCAAGGAGATTCCGGCATCGGAGCTGGCGAACAAGGCCAACTACTCGCGGCCGCACACGATCCACTGCGGCCCCGACGGGATCTACGTCTCCGCGCTGGGCGCGGGGCAGGGCGACGTCGGACCCGGCGGCATCGCGGTTCTCGATCACACCACCTTTGAGGTACGCGGGGCGTGGGAGGCCGACCGGGGAGATCAGGAGTTGGCGTACGACTTCTGGTGGCACCTCAACTCCGACGTGCTCGTGACGTCCGAGTGGGGCACGCCCAACATGATCGAGAACGGTCTAGTCCCCGACCTGCTGCTCGGCCGCCAGTACGGCCACCGGATCCACTTCTGGGACCTGGCCAAGCGCAGTCTGGTGCAGACCGTCGACCTCGGTGACCAGTACCAGATGACCCTCGAGCTGCGGCCCGCGCACGACCCGGCGAAGACGTACGGATTCCTCGGTGTGGTGATCAGCGTCGAGGACCTGTCCGCCTCGGTCTGGCTGTGGCACCGCGAGGGCGGCGAGTTCAAGGTCGTCAAGGTGATCGACATCCCGGCCGAGCCCGCCGACCCGGCCGACCTGCCGCCCGCCCTGCAGCCGTTCAGCGCCGTCCCGCCACTGGTCAGCGACATCGACCTCAGCGTCGACGACAAATACCTCTATGTCAGCTGCTGGGGCACCGGCGAGCTGAAGCGCTACGACGTCAGCGACCCGTTCCACCCGGTCGCGGCCGGATCCGTGCACCTCGGCGGCATCGTCCGGCGCACACCGCACCCGTCCTTCCCGGACGAGCGGCTGGCCGGCGGCCCGCAGATGGTGGAGGTGTCCCGCGACGGCAAGCGCGTCTACGTCACCAACTCGCTGTACGGCTCCTGGGACGACCAGTTCTACCCCGACGGCGTGGGTGCCTGGCTGGCCAAGCTGGACGTCACCGACGAGTCGTTCACGCTGGACCCGCGCTTCTTCCCGCACGGCGACGAGTTCCGCGGGCTTCGGGTGCACCAGACGCGGCTGCAGGGTGGGGACGCGTCGTCGGACTCGTACTGTTTCCCGTCGCAGTGACCTGGACCCAGTACGGCGCGCTTCTCGCGCTCGGTGCCTTCCACGGCCTCAACCCGGCGATGGGCTGGCTTTTCGCGGTGGCACGGGGCATGCAGGAGCGCAGCCGCACGGTGTTCCTGACGTCCCTGCTCCCGATCGCGACCGGCCACCTCGGCTCGGTCGCGATCGTCGCGGCGGTCGTCTCGGCCACCCGATCGGTGACCACCGCGAACGTGGTCGGCATCGCCGGCGGCGTGGTGATGGTCGGCTTCGGCCTGTGGCGGCTGCTCTCCGAGCGGCACTTCCGGTGGGCCGGCATGCGGCTCAACGCCGCCCAGCTGACCGGCTGGTCCTTCCTGATGTCCTCGGCACACGGCGCCGGCCTGATGCTGCTCCCGGTGCTGGCGACGACACCGATGGCCGGCACCGGGCACGCGGGCCACGCCGTGCCGGCCGCGTCGGGCGCTCTGGAGGGCCTGGCCGCGGCGGGCGTGCACACCGTCGGGATGCTGGCCGCGATGGCAGCGTGCGGCCTGGTCGTCTACGAGTTCGTCGGCCTCAGCATCCTGCGCAAGGCCTGGTTCAACATCGACCGCCTGTGGGCCGGCGTCCTGGTCGGAGCCGGAGTGATAACGATAGCCCTGACCCGCTGACCCCAATTTCGCGTGTGAAGTTCGGCCCTCCCACAAACCACAACTCAACACACCC
>NZ_JBFAYE010000006.1:0-119344 GCF_040681145.1 Actinoplanes sp. NPDC051861 | reverse complement strand
CCCGCCCTCAACAACGTTGCGTGCGGAGTTCGGCCCACCCACAAACCACAACTCAACACACCCCGCCGTGAACGACTTTGCGTGTGGAGTTCGGCCCTCCCACAAACCACAACTCAACACACCCCGCCGTGAACGACGTTGCGTGTGAAGTTCGGCCCTCCCACAAACCACAACTCAACACACCCCGCCCTCAACAACGTTGCGTGCGGAGTTCGGCCCACCCACAAACCACAACTCAACACACCCCGCCGTGAACGACTTTGCGTGTGGAGTTCGGCCTCCGTACGAGCCCGAACTCCACACGCAAGGGTTGTCAGCGGGGGTGGACCACAGCGGCCGCGCCGCCGCCTCGGCGGGTCGGTTCGGAGGAGGCGATGAAGCCGCCGCCCCGGGTGAACTCGATGGCGGTCGCCGCGCCGAGTTCGGCGACGTCCGCGGCGAACGTGTGTCCCAGCGGGGTGAGCGCCGGGCCGTACTGGGTGCGGAACGCCGCCTCCGCCTGGATGCCGGCGCTGTTGCGCTGCGAGGCCCGCGGCGCCGCCATCGCCTCGGGCAGGGTCATGCCCAGGTCGACGCGGTTGAGCAGGAGCTGCAGCACGGTGGTGATGATGGTCGCGCCGCCGGGCGAGCCGAGCGCCAGGAACGGCTTACCGTCCTTGAGAACGATCGTCGGCGACATCGAGCTGCGCGGCCGCTTGCCGGGGCCGGGCAGGTTGGGGTCGGGCGCGGTGCCCTGGGTGGGCGCGAAGTTGAAGTCGGTCAGCTCGTTGTTGAGCATGAACCCGCGTCCCGGCACCACCATGGTGTTGCCGCCGGTCGCCTCGATGGTGAACGTGTACTCGACGATGTTGCCCCACCTGTCGGCCACGGTCAGGTTGGTCGTGCTCTGACCCTGCTCGGTGGGACCGCCCAGCGTGGCCGGCGTGCAGCCCTCGGCGTTGATGTCACCGGGCGGGACCGGCTTGGTCAGCGCCTTCGTCCGGTCGATCTGGCAGGCCCGCTGCCCGGCCCACCGGTCGGAGATCAGCTCGCGGATGACCGCCGGTGAGGTGTTCGCGCCGACGTAGCGGTTCCGGTCGGCGAAGGCCAGGGCCGACGCCTCCAGGTAGTAGTGCAGCTTCTCGGTCGTGGTGGCCGAGGTGGGCAGGCCCTTCTCGATGATGTTGAGGGCCTCGCCGACCGCGGTGCCACCGCTCGACGGCGTGTTCATGCCGTAGATCGTGAGTCCCCGGTAGTCGGAGCGCGTCGGTGACGGGTACCGCAGGCGGTAGCCGGCCAGGTCGGCCTCGGTGAGGGTGCCGGGCCGGATCGGGTACGCCCACGTGCCGATCGGATCGGCGGCGACCGGCGGATGCTGCACCGTCTCGACCAGGTCCTCGCCGACCGCGCCACGGTAGAAGACGCCGGTGCCCTTCTTGGCGATCAGCCGGTAGGTGTCCGCCAGATCCGGGTTGCGCTGGACGCTGCCGACCGCGGGCGGCGCTCCCCCGGGCAGGTAGAGCTCGCGCGACGAGGTGAACTGGCCGAACGCCGCGGCGTTGTCGGCGACCTGCTGGCGGAACGTGGCGTCGACGACGAAACCGCGCTCGGCGACCCCGGCGGCCGGCTGCAGCAGGCTGGACAGCGACCTGGTGCCCCACTTGCGGGCGGCCGACTCCCAGGTGGCGAGCGTGCCCGGCGCACCGACGGAGAGTCCGCTGACGCGCGCCTCGGCGAAGTCGTACGGCAACCCGTCCGCCGGGTCGATGAAGTGCTTCTCGGTCATCGTGGCCGGGCCGGTCTCCCGCCCGTCGATGGTCGAGACCGAGCGCCGCTTGGCGTCGTAGTAGACGAAGAACCCGCCGCCGCCGATACCGGCCGAGAACGGCTCGGTCACGCCGAGCGTGGCGGCGGCCGCGATGGCCGCGTCGACCGCGTTGCCGCCGCGCCGCAGCACGTCCAGCCCGACGGCCGTCGCGTTGGCGTCGACGGTCGCGACCGCGCCGCCGTATCCGCTGGCGGTGGGCCCGAGGGCCGGTTGCCCGCCCGCGGAGGCCGGTGGGGACGCGACCGCGATCCCCAGGGTGGTCAGTGACAGCGCTGTCAGTGCGGGCAGGAACCGCATCGGCCCTCCAGGTAGGACAGTGTCGGTTGTCAATCCCTGCCTACCGGGCCGAGCCGTCCGGCACAACCGGGGAGACTCATCCGACCCCGTACGGCTCCGGCTCGATCGCCGGGCAACTCGCGCCCGGCTCCGGCAGGGTCAGGTCGAAGAGGTAACGATCCACGGCCCCGCTGACGCATCTGCTGTGGCTGTACGCGACGTGCCCCCACCCCTCGTAGGTGAGCAGCCGCGCGGCCGGGCCGAGCTTGTCGGTCAGCTGACGCGCCCAGGCGTACGCGGTCGCCGGGTCGTGCCGGGCGTTGACCAGCAGCACCGGCCCGCTCGCCGGCTGGATCGGCCGCTGCGGGTTGCTGGGCGGGATCGGCCAGCCGAGGCATCCGGCGGTGGCCGTCAGCACCAGCGGTGAGGTGAGCATCTGCGGTGCGCGTACCGCCATCTCCCGCAGCCGTTCGCGGTAGCCGGGATAGCCGTCGACCGGCAACGACCAGTCCTGGCAGACCACGGCCGGGAAGCTGTGCGGGGTCAGGTCGACCGGCATCCGCGCCCGCCGCCCGGCCGGTGCCGGCTGCTCCGCGTCCTGGACGTAGTGGGCGAACGAGTACCACTGCGGGTCGTAGAACGCGCTGAACGCCGCACCGATCAGATCCCAGGCGCGCAGCGTGCTCGGCGGGTCGTACGGGTCGATCAACGTCCCGGCGGCGGCCCGCTCCAGCAACTGCGCCCAGATGCTCTTGATGTCCCGTCCCCGCAGCACGCACCGGCTGTCCCGGGCGCACCATGCCACGAACTCGTCGAACGAGTCCTGCGCGGCCTCGGCGGCCTGGTCCATGAAGTCGGCGGCCGAGACGCTGTGGTCCATGACGCTGTCCAGCACCAGGGCGCGCAGGTTCCGCGGGTAGTACTCGCTGTACAGCTGGCCGATCAGCGTGCCGTACGAGGCGCCGTAGAAGTTGATCTGGGGCTCGCCGAGGGCGACCCGGACCGCCTCCATGTCACGGACCACGCTGATCGTGTCGGCGTGGTAGAAGGCCGGCCCGCTGCGGGACGCGCAGTCCGCCGCGAGCCGCTGGTTGAACGTCGCGATCTGCGCGAAGCCGGACTCGCTGACCGGCATCGGCGCCGGTTTCGTGTCGACCAGCGCCTGGTCGCAGAGGATCGGCGCGCTGCGGCCCACCCCGCGCGGGTCGATGCCGACGATGTCGAAGCGCTCGGCCACCTCGGTGCTGACGGACTCGACGTCGAGCGCCATGGTCACCGCGGAGGCGCCGGGACCGCCCGGGTTCACCATCAGCACCCCGAGCCGGCGGGACGGGTCTGAGGCCGGGCGGCGGGCCAGGGAGATCTCGATCTGCTGGCTGTACGGCGCCGCCCAGTCGGCGGGCACCCGCATGGTTCCGCACTGGACCAGCGCGTCCTCGGGACAGGGCTCCCAGGTGATGACGGCGGCACTGTCGTACCGGACCCGCGGCGGCACACCGGTACCCCGGTCCGCCAGGACCGGCTGTGGCGCGTACCCGAAAAGGGTTGTGAGGGTGATGATCGCGGCCGTGACCGGCCGTGCCAAAGCTCGCAAAACCCATCTCCGCCCTGCGCGACCGGCTCGCCGCGCGGCACCCATCTTGGGCAGGAGCGGCGCATCGAATCAGGCAAACAGCCACATTTAACGCAGACGAGCAGCGGTACGGTTGATAAATGACCTTCGCCCGGACCACCCGCCTGGCCCTCGCCGCGACCGGCGTCGCGGTGATGGCCGCCTGCTCCGACAACGGTTCCGCGGCACCGCCGACCGTGCAGCCGGTGCCCACCGTGTCGGTGCAGCCGTCGGTGACCGAGTCGGCTGCCACCGGGACACCCGATCTCGGATCGCCGGAGACGATCGCGACCGGGCTCGAGGTGCCGTGGGGCCTCGCGTTCCTGCCGGACGGCAGCGCGCTGGTGGCCGAGCGTGACAGCGGCCGGATTCTGCAGGTGACGGAAGGGGCGCAGCCGCGCGAGGTGTACCGGGTGGCCGGTGTCGACGCCGGCGGCGAGGGTGGCCTGCTCGGCCTCGCGGTCGCCGCGGACTACGCCGAGACCCGGTGGGTGTACGCGTACTTCACCGCCTCCGGCGACAACCGGATCGTGCGGTTCAAGCTCGACGGCGGCGGGCAGCCGGAAGTGATCTTCGACGGCATCACGAAGGGTGGCCGGCACAACGGCGGCCGCATCGCGTTCGGGCCGGACAGGATGCTCTACGTGGGCACCGGCGACGCCAGCGAGGAACCGCGCTCACAGGACCGGGACGATCCGAGCGGCAAGATCCTGCGGCTCACCCCGGAGGGGAGGCCCGCGCCGGGCAACCCGTGGCCGGGCTCGCCGGTCTGGAGCATGGGCCACCGCAACGTACAGGGCCTGGCCTGGGACGACCAGGGGCGGATGTACGGCATCGAGTTCGGGCAGAACACGTGGGACGAGGTGAACGTCATCCAGCCGGGCAAGAACTACGGCTGGCCCGACGTGGAGGGGCGCGGCGACGACTCGCGGTATGAGAACCCGATCGTCCAGTGGCGCACCGACGACGCCTCGCCCAGCGGCGCCGCGGTCTCCGGCGACACGCTCTACGTGGCCGCGCTGCGCGGGGAGCGTCTGTGGACCGTTCCGCTGAACGGCGGTACGACCGAGGCGAGGTTCACCGGGAAGTACGGCCGGCTGCGCACGGTCGCCGTGGCCCCGGACGGCTCGCTGTGGCTGACCACTTCGAACCGCGACGGCCGCGGCGACCCGCGCGACGACGACGATCGGATCCTTCGCTTCCCGGCCCGATGACGCCTACCCCCTGCTCGGGGGTAGCTGTGGCAGCGAGGAGATCGCGGTGGCGTACTGGGCCACCTGACGGTTGTTCGGCACGACGCCGTACACCCGCAGCTGGTCCTGGATCGCCTGCTTGACGATGTCCTCGGTCTGTCCTCGATGGGTTTGCATGACCTTGTTGACGACGTAGTCGACTCGGAGTTGCACCTGCCAGCCGGGGTCTCTGCGGCCACCCGTGCTGAGGCTGCTGATTGAGGAGAGGGGTTCCATGCCCCGGTTATCGGTTGCCGGGGTGAGCGGGTTGACGATTCGGGGTCACCCTGCAACGGGACGGCACCCGGACGGCACCGTCCCGGACATCAGGCCGCCCGCTCGTCGGGCGGAAGGGCGTCGCCGTCGTCCTCGGCGACCCGGGGCGGTACGGGCGGGTTGAGCCTGAGCCAGAGCAGCATGAGCAGCCCCAGCGCGAGCATCGCCAGGCCCATCCACAGGTTGATCCGGACGCCCTCCGCCTTGTCGATCTCGGACTGGCCGTCCAGCAGGCCGACCACCGAGACGATCAGGCCGTAGAGGATGAACAGGCCACCGATCACGGCGCGCACGTCGAAGAGCCGAGCCTTGGCGGCCACGCTCTCCTGGTCCTTGTCGGTCATGAATTCCACCTCACCAGACGGGGATGTACAGGGCGACGGCGATCACGAGGGCGATCGTGCCGAGCAGGACCGGGTTGCGCCACCAGACCTTCTCGCCGGCGATGATCACTTCACCGGAGGTGGTCGGGCCGCCAAGTCCGTACACAAGACCGCGCAGTTGATCGTCGCTCTTGCCCGGCGTGAACGGTGTGATCAGCAGGGCCACCACGACCGCGGTGACGAAGGCCAGGCCCGCGCCCCAGAAGCTCTCCTCCAGGTCCGAGTTGAAATGCAGGACCTCGGTCAGGTGCAGGATGTAGAGCGTCAGCGAGGCGAGGAAGCCGAGCAGCAGCGACCAGAAACCGGCCCACGCCGACATCCGCTTCCAGAACATGCCGACGATGAACGTGGCGAACAGCGGTGCGTTGAACAGCGAGAACAGCGCCTGGATGTAGTTCATGATGTTGTCGAACCCGGCCGCGATGAACGCCGTGCCGATGCCGACCAGGATGCCGCCGACCGTGGCGATCCGGCCCACCCGCAGGTAGTACCCGTCGCTGCGGTTCCGCCGGACGTAGGTCTGCCAGATGTCGTACGTGAAAACCGTGTTGAACCCGCTCACGTTCGCCGCCATGCCGGCCATGAACGCGGCGATCAGGCCGGTCACCGCCACACCGAGCACGCCGTTCGGCAGCAGATCACGCATCAGCAGCGGGATCACGTTGTTGTAGGTGTACGCGCCCTCCTCCGCGCCGAGGTCCGAGAAGAGCACCAGCGCGATCAGGCCGGGGAGCACAGTGATCGCCGGCACCAGCAGCTTCGGGAAGGCGCCGATGATCGACGTACGCCGGGCCGCATTCATGTCCTTGGCGCTCAGCGCCCGCTGCACCTCGGCGAAGTTCGTCGTCCAGTACCCGAACGAGAGCACGAAGCCGAGGCCGAACACGATGCCGATCCAGCTCGCACCGAGCGGGTTGTCGGTACCACCGGTGTCCGCCCAGGTGTGCAGCCCCGCCTCCCCCAACGGGCTCTGCCGCACCTTCTCGAACAGGCCGTCCACGCCGCCGACCTTGATCAGGCCGATGACGGTGACCGGGATGAGGCCGGCCAGGATCACGAAGAACTGCAGCACCTCGTTGTAGATCGCCGAGGACAGGCCGCCGAGCGTGATGTACACCAGCACGATCGCGGCGCCGACCACGATCGACGTCCAGAGCGGCCAGCCGAGCAGCGCCTGCAGGATCAGCGCGAGGGCGTACAGGTTGACGCCGGCGATGAGCACCTGGGCCACCGCGAAGCTGACCGCGTTGAACAGGTGCGTCGGCCGGTTGAACCGCAGCCGCAGGAACTCGGGGACACTACGGACCTTGGAGCCGTAGTAGAAGGGCATCATCACGATGCCGAGGAAGACCATCGCCGGTACGGCGCCGATCCAGAAGTAGTGGACGGTCATCATGCCGTACTGGGCGCCGTTGGCGGACATTCCGATGATCTCGAGGGCACCGAGGTTGGCGGAGATGAATGCCAAGCCGGTGACCCAGGCGGGCATCGAGCGCCCGGAGAGGAAGAAGTCCGAGCTGTTCTTGATCGCCCGGCGGGCGGCGAAGCCGACGCCCAGCACCGTGACGAAGTAGATCGTGAGAATGAGGTAGTCGACGAGTCCTACGTCGAGCCGGAGTTCATCCACGGGCCAACCTCCCAGCAGTCGGCCCGCGAATACCCGTATCGAAGAACGTTCACACCAGCGCGGCGACCGCCTCGGGAGTCACCTCACGGATGCCGCCGACGACGAGGCTGGCGCCGGCCAGCGCGTCCGGCGCCGCCGGGTAGACGCCGTGCGGCACCGCGATCACCGTGAGGCCGGCCGCGGCTGCCGAGCGCAGGCCGTTGCTGGAGTCCTCGATCGCCGCGCAGTCGGCCGGTGCGAGGCCGAGCTTGGCGACTGCGGTGAGGTAGACGTCCGGCGCCGGCTTGCCACGCGGAACCTCCTCGGTGGAGAGCGTCACCTCGAACGCGCCGGTCAGTCCGGCGGTCTCCAGCACCTGGTCGATCAGGACCCGGGCCGACGAACTGGCGAGGGCCAGCCGGTAGTGGGCGCCGAGAGCGCGTACGACCTCGACCGAACCGGGGATCAGCGGGAGCGCCTCGCGATAGCGACCGGCCATCCGGCCCAGCACGTCGGCCGCCACCTGCTCGGCGGTTCGCGGCACGCCCACCTCGTCGGCGAGGTGCGCCGACCACTCGCCGGTGCTCATGCCCATCATCCGGTCCTGGCTGTCCGGCAGGAACTCGCGCCCGAACTCGGCCACGTAGCCGCGCCGGACCTCCTCCCAGACCTCCTCGGTGTCGATGATGACGCCGTCGAGGTCGAAGACGACCGCCTTGATCCCGCTCACAGGTCCTCCAGGGCGGGGACGATCTCGTCGCGGAACAGCTCGAACCGCTTGGTGTCCCACGGCTCACGCACGCCGCCGTGCAGGACCGAGACGCCCATCGCGGCGAACCGCCGCGCGTCCTCGACGACCTGGGCGACGTCGTCGGTGAACCGGTAGAGGATCGTCTTCTCGATCTCGTCGTAGTCCCGGCCGACCGTGTCGCAGTGCCGCTTGAGCACGTCGAGCTTGTGCTGCAGCTCCGGGGTCGGGAACAAATTGCAGGCGTCCGCGTACTTCGCGACCAGCAGCAGTGTCTTCTTCTCCCCGCCGCCGCCGACCAGGATCGGCACGCGGGGACGGCTCAGCGGCAGCGGCGAGTTGAGCAGCCGGTCCAGCCGGTAGTGCCTGCCGGCGAACGCGGTCTCGTCGCCGTCGAACATCTGCCGGCAGATCCGCAGCGCCTCCTCCAGACGCTCGAACCGCTCGGCCGTGGGCGGGAACAGCAGGCCCAGCCCGGCCGACTCCTCGGCGTTCCAGGCGGCGCCGATGCCGAGGATGGCCCGGCCGCCGGAAAGCACGTCCAGCGTGGTGACCGCCTTGGCGAGCAGGCCGGGATCCCGGTACGTCACGCCGGTGACCAGGGTCAGCAGCCTGGCGCGGCGGGTGTGCGCGGCCAGGAAACCGAGTGCCGTGTACGCCTCCAGCATGTCGAGCTCGGGCGGCCCGTTCACGCCGATCTGCCACACGTGGTCCATCACGCTGATCCGGTCGAATCCGGCCTCGTCGGCGGCGGTGGCGATCGCGCCGAGAGTGGGACCGAGCTGGGGTGCGCCCTGAGGCCAGGTGAAGTTCGAGATATGGAGTCCGATTTTCACATCGATCACCTTACCCGCGCCGACGGCACCTTGTACGCACAGTGACCAACGCCAACACTTCGGCCCGCCGGGATGATCACCATCAACCCTTCGGCCGGTTGCCGCCCGGTTGCCGCCCGGTAGCTTCGTCCGTGCACCGACGCCGAGCACGGGAGCCTTTCCAGATGTCAGTCCCGCTGAATCGACGCGCTGCGGCTGGAAGCCGTCCGATGTCACCCTCCGTGAGCGTGGTGATTCCCGCCGGAACCACCGCCGCGCTGCCGCTGCTGCTCGGCGCCCTGCCGCCGGCGCACGAGGTGATCGTGGTCGTCGAGCAGGGCGAGGAGACCTCGGTCGCGCTGCCGCGGGCCGCTCGGGTGATCCGCCAGACCCGCACCGGTGTCGGCAACGCGATGGCCTGCGGTGTCGCCGCCGCCACCGGCGACGTGGTGGTCACGCTGGCCGCCGACGGCTCGTGCGACCCGGCCGACGTGACGCGGTTCGTGGCGGCGCTGCGCGACGGCGACGCCGACGTGGTCCAGGGCTCGCGCTACCTGGCCGGGACCCGTTCGGGCTCGTTCGCGCGGTGGGCCGACCTGATCGTGCTCTGGTTCGTGAACGTGCTCTTCGGCTGCCGGCCCACCGACCCGGGTTTCGGGTACCGGGCGTTCTGGCGCGACAGCGCCGACCGGCTGGGCCTGCCGCGGGTGGCCGGCACCGAACCGGTCCACGGCGACGGGCGCGAGATCGAGCCGCTGCTGACCGTGCGGACCGGCCTGGCCGGGCTGCACGTGGCGGAACTGCCCACCTCCGCCTATCCGCGGGTCGGGCGGGCCGGTGCTCCCCTGCTCCCGGCGCTGCGGGCTCTGTTCGCCGAGCGCAAGAACCGCCGCGACGCCGGGACCGAGCCGGAGAGCATCGTGATCATGACCGGTGGGACCACGCCGGAGAGCATCGTCAACAAGCCGCACGTGAACGACCGCTGGCTGGGCAGCCCCACCCGTGCCTGGCCGGCACCGAACCCGCCTCGGGCCGCCGGTCCGCTGCCGGCCATGACCCGGTTCGCCGGGACGGTCCAGCCCACCGACGCCGAGCTGTTCAACCGCCGCCGGTGGCGGGACAAACCGGACAGCAACCCGGATCGGGAGCCCGGCACCGCGCGGCGCCGGGTCCAGGGCCGGCCCAACCTGCGCGTGATCAACGGCGAGGGCAGCGGGACCGGGGGCACCCGGGGGCACCTCCGGTCCGTCTGACTCCTCAGCGGCCCCGCAGGCGGGGCAGGATCTCCGTCGAGTACAGCCGCAGGAACCGCTCCTGGTCCGGGCCGGGCGCGTGGAACACCAGGTGCTTGAAGCCCATGTCCAGGTATTCGGCGACCTTGGCGGCGTGCTCCTCCGGGTCGGAGGAGACGATCCACCGGGTGGCGGTCCGCTCGACCGGCAGGGCGTCGGCGAGGCGCTGCATCTCGACGGGGTCCTCGACGCCGGTCTTCTCCTCCGGCGAGAGGGCCAGCGCGCCCCAGTAGTGGGTGTCGTTGCGCGCCCGGTCCAGGTCGTCGTCGAACGAGACCTTCACCTCGATCAGCAGGTCCAGGTCGTCGATCTTGCGACCGGCCTTCTCGGCGCCCTCGGTGACCGCCGGCAGCAGCGTGTCGGTGTAGAGCCCGTGGCCCTTGCCGCTGGTGGTGATGAAGCCGTCGGCGATCCGGCCGGCCAGACGGGTGGCGGCCGGGCCGGAGGCGCCGATGTAGATCGGGACGGGCGTCGCCGGCTTGTCGTAGATGGTGGCGTTCTCGGTCCGGTAGAACTGGCCCTCGTAGCTGACCCGGTCCTCGGCCCACAGCTTCTGGATCAGCAGCACCGCCTCCTTGAGACGGGCGAACCGCTCCTTGCCGTCCGGCCACTGGGTGCCCAGCAGAACCTCGTTGAGAGACTCGCCGGATCCGACGCCGAGGATGGCGCGGCCCGGTGCAAGGCATCCGAGCGTGGCGAACGCCTGCGCGACCACGGCGGGGTGGTAGCGGAACGTCGGCGTGAGCACGCTTGTTCCGATCAAAACATTTTGGGTACGCGCGGCGAGCGCGCCGAGCCACGGGAGTGCTGCCGGAGCGTGCCCGCCGTCGTGCCGCCACGGTTGCAGGTGATCGCTGACGAAGACCGAGTCGAAGCCCAGCTCTTCGGCGAGGATGCCGTACCTGAGCAGTTCCGCCGGCGCGAACTGCTCCGCCGACGCCTTGTACCCGAACCGAATCATGTTCGAAGACTATCCCGCTGCCCGGTACGCCTTCCCCGCCTCGGTGGGAGTCGTCGCGTTCCTGTAGAGGCCGAAATCCACACTGTCGCCGACGGCCGGAAGACCGAAGTAGGCGTACCGCTGGACGAACGAGCGCTTCTCCAGGCCCGCGGTGGTGCCCTTGATGAAGCGGACCTTCTGCGCGTCGCTCGCGTACTTCGGGGAGCCGCCGAAGTTGATCAGGCCGAACTCGGTGACCCAGATCGGCTTGTCGTAGCGCTTGTGCACGGCGTCGACGTAACCGAGGAACTGGTTGACCGAGGCGGCGCTGAAGTCGGAGCCGTACCAGTGCAGGGCGATCGCGTCGACCCGCAGGCCCCGGTCGGACGCGCCCGTCATGAAGCGGTCCAGCCAGCCACCGGGCGTGTCACCGCCGAACGCCACCGCCGGGCTGACCAGCTTCATGCCGGTCGCCTCCAGCCTGGGCCAGGCGTCGAGGGCGGCCTCCACGGACATGTTCGACTGCTCGGCGAGGTCCGGCTCGTTGAAGCCGAGCAGCACACCGTCGCCCTCGGCCTTCGCCTCCTTCAGGGTGGCGTCGGTGACGTTCTGAGCGCCCCAGATCATCGGGACGAACTCGACGCCGGCCGGGCCGGGCACCTCGTTGTCGTTGGGCGACCAGGAGTAGTACCAGGAGGCGCCGACGTCCTTGAGCGCGCCCTTGGAACCGGCGAACTTCCAGACCGCGGCGCCCTTCTTCGCCGACTTCTCGGCGGGCGGCGGCGGTGCCGGGGCGCTCGGCTTGGCGGACGGGGACTTCGACGGCGTGACCGACGGGGACGGCGACGGGGTCGTGGGGGCGGGGGCCGAGGGCACCAGGGTGGCGACGGCCGCCGGGGAGATCGGCACCGCCGGGTCCTCCTGGGTGGCCAGGACCGCCGCCGTGCCACCGCCGACAGCGCCGACCGCGAGGACACCGGCCAGCACCTTGTTGGCCATGGTGGCGCCGATCTTCGCTCCGACGGACTTCGCCGCGCTCGTAGCCGTACCAGAAAGGGTGTGGCCGAAGGCGGAGCCGAGGCCGGACGGAAGCGGCACCAGGGCCATGCCGGCCAGCAAGCGTTCCGCGGCAACCAGGTTGTCCCAGGCCGGGGCGCAGAGGCGGCATTCACGGGTGTGCCGGGCGATGCGCTTGCGCCACAGCGAACCCGGCCGGCCGTCCCAGTTCTGGGTGAGGACCATGAGGTCGGGGCAGCGGGGCGCGCGGTTCAGCACCCGGACCACCGCCCGAGCCGTCTCCAGCTGCGCCTTCATCCGCTGGACCCGGACCGCGGCGTGCTGGCGGTTCACCCCCACGGCGTCGGCGATCTCGTCCCGGGTCAGCTCGCCGGAGGCCTCCAGCCACCAGAGCGAGAGCAGCTCGCGGTACTCCTCGTCGAGCCAGCGGGTGGCCTCGGCTGTCTCCCGGCGCTGGCCGGAGAGCTCGAGGCGGGTGATCGCCAGATCGGTGAAGTCGGCGCCCGGGTCGCGCAGGTCCTCGTCGAGCAGGGCGTCCGGGGCACTCTGCCGGGTGCGGAAGCGCTCACGCACCTGCCGCACCGTGATCGCCACGAGCCAGGAGCGGAAGGCCTCCGGGTCGCGGAGCTCACCGAGGCTGCGCAGCACCCGGATCATGACCTCCTGCACGACGTCGTCGACGTCCGCGTGCCCCTCCAGCGCCCGCCCGACGATCGTGTAGACGAGTGGGAGATAACCGGCGATCAGACGGTCGACCGCGGCCGGGTCCCCGGCCCGGGCGGCCAGCACCGTCGCGGTGTCCGGTTGTCTCGTCATCTGTGCCACCTCTCTGACCCGCGCATCCGCGCCGGTAAGGGAGACGGCTGCGGGGACCATGGATAACACGAATCGGGGAGTGCGTCTCCCCTCACGATTAGCCGGAGCGCTGATCGGGCACAGAAACGGCCATGCGCATGTCGGTCCGGCTCAACCTTCCCCGCGAGGTGGACAGCGTCCCAGCCGTGCGCCGACTGTTGCGTTGCGCTCTGTCGATCCTGCGAGTGGATCGACAGGCCGGCACCGATCTGGAGATCGCGCTCACCGAAGCCTGCGCCAACGTGGTCAAGCACGCCGGAGGTACGGAGAAGTTCGAGGTCCGCCTCGACGTCGGCGAAGACCACTGCTCGATCGACGTGGTCGACGAGGGCAGAGGATTCGATCCGGGTGCGGACGACGGCACGTCACCCGCTCCGGACAGCGAGCGAGGGCGTGGCCTGTTCCTGATCAAGGCGCTCGGTGAAAACGTACGCATGCAGTCGAGCCCGCGTATGGGAAGTCTGATCCACTTCGAGAAGTCGTTCGCCTGAGGTTCAACCCCGAGCCGGACGGACCCCCATGGGGGTCTGTCCGGCCAAAAGTGTTTGCCGTATAACAAATACTCGCCATCGTACTCGCCATCGGAAAGGAGTTGCTGTGTCCGACCGCCCGGCGCCTCTCGGCGCCCTACTGAGAGCCGTGCCACCCGACCGGCTCCCCGAGGTGGCGGCCGATCACCTGCGCCGGCACTACGGTGCCGACCGGGTTGAGATCTTCATACCCGACCTGACGCTCTCCGCGGTCCGCCCGCTGCTCGGCGACGAGGCCACCGCCACCGAGCCCGCCGTGCTGCGCTGCTTCGGCAGCCAGCGGCCGGACACCCAGGCCACCGCCACCGGCGAGACCCGGCTGCACCTGCCGCTCAACTGCTGGGGCGAGCGGGTCGGCGTGCTGCGCCTGGACCTGCCGCACCGGCCCGAGCCGGAGCTCACCGAGCAACTCGCCGCGAACGCCGACGAGTTGGCCATCGCAATCCGCGCGGCCGGCGACAACACCGACCGGTACCGTCGGGCCCAGCGCCGCTCCCGGCTCACCATGGCCGCTGAGCTGCAGTGGGACCTGCTGCCCGGCCGATCCCTCGGCGACGAGCGCTTCCTGGTGGCCGGGCAGCTGGAACCGGCGTACGACGTCCGCGGCGACCACTTCGACTGGTCCCTCGACGACGACCGGCTGACCGTCACGGTGCTCAACGGATCCGGCGACGGCATGGGTGCGGCCCTGCTCACCTCGCTGACCGTGAACGCGATGCGCAACGCCCGCCGCTGCGGCGCGGACATCGTCGAGCAGGCCGAACTCGCCTCCGACGCGGTGCACGGCCGGCACGGCGGTGCCGCACACGTCGCCACCCTGCTCCTGGAGATCGACCTGATCGGCGGCGGTGTCTCGGCCGTCGACGCCGGATCACCGCGCTGCATGATCGCCCGCGGCGGCGAGGTCACCGCGGTCGAGCTGGAGCAGCAGCTGCCGCTCGGCATGTTCGCCGAGGCCCGCTACGAGATTCAGCGGTTCACGCTGGAGCCCGGCGACCGGATGCTGGTGGTCAGCGACGGCGTGCACGGAGCGATACCTGGCAAACGTGCCGCATTCGGCGAATTCGCCCTGCTCAGCGCACTTCGCCGGACACGGTTGCAGCCGGCGACCGAGGCGGTGGGTACCGTGATGCGTAGCCTGCGCGACTACCACGCCGGCGCCGAGCCGGAAGATGACGCGGTTACGGTCTGCCTGGACTGGCGGCGCTGATTTACGGGTAGGGGTACAGGCTCATATGTCCGCGACTCAAAAAGCGGGGAACGGCATGGAGCGTGCGACCGAGGACGCCGCGACGGTCGAGTCGTCGGTGGAGGCGCTGGTCGCTGTCCTGGACCGGGCCCGCCTCGCGCACACGCCTGCGATCCCACCCGCCCAATTGCGGGTGCTCACGATCGTGGCCGGTAACCGGCACACCAACATGAGCCGCCTCGCCGAGGCCCTCGACGTGGTGCCCTCCTCGGCCAGCCGGCTGTGCGACCGGCTGGAGGCGACCGGGCTGCTGCGCCGCGTCGCCGACCCCCGGGACCGCCGCGAGGTGCGCCTGCTGCTCACTTCGGCGTCCCGGCGGCTCCTCGCGGACCTGCAGGAGCGGCGCCGGGTCGCGCTCGCCGAGGTGCTGGAGCGAATGACACCGGAGGCGCGGCAGGAACTCGTGCACGCGCTGCAGGCGTTCGAGGCGGCGGCCACCGAGTTCCCCGAGTCCGGCCTGCGTACGGCCTGAGGGCCCCGATACGCTGCCCGAGTGCGTATCGGCATCGTGATCCTCCCCGACCAGCGCTGGTCCGAGTCGAGCCGGCGGTGGCGGCTCGCCGAGGAGTACGGCTTCGACCACGCGTGGACGTACGACCACCTCGGCTGGCGTGATCTGGTGGACGGGCCGTGGTTCGACGCGGTGCCGACGCTGACCGCCGCCGCCACGGTGACCTCGCGCATCCGGCTGGGCACCTACGTCGCCTCGCCGAACTTCCGGCACCCGGTGCGGTTCGCCCGGGAGACGATCGCGCTGGACGACATCTCCGGCGGGCGGCTCATCCTCGGGCTCGGCGCCGGCGGGACCGGCTTCGACTCGGCGGTGCTGGGCGAGCCGGAGCTGACGCCACGACAGCGGGTGGACCGGTTCGCGGAGTTCGTCGAGTTGTTCGACACGATTCTGCGTACGCCGGCCACCACCTGGTCCGGTAACTGGTATTCGGCGGTGGACGCCCGCAGCATCCCGGGGCCGGTCCAGCAGCCACGGCCGCCGTTCGTGATGGCCGCCAACGGTCCGCGGGCCATGCGGCTCGCCGCGAAGTACGGCGACGGATGGGTCACGACCGGCGACCACAACGTGGAAACCGAGCAGGAGTGGTGGAATTCGGTCGCTTCGGCGCGGGACCGTTTCGACGACGCGCTGAGCGCCGCCGGGCGGCCGCTCGACTCGGTGGAGCGCTACCTCAATCTGGACACGTCACCGGTGTACTCGATGACCAGCGTGGATGCGTTCCGCGACGCGGTCGGGCGGGCCGCGGAACTCGGTTTCACCGACGTCATCACGCACTGGCCGAGGCCGTCGAGTTGGTACACCGGGGACGAGAAGGTCCTCGAAGCGGTGGCCGCGGAGCTTTCCTTTTTCCGCTCTGTTTAGTCCAATTCGGACTTTAAATATCACACACAGTTGTCAACTGGTCGCAGTAGCCCGAGGGCTGTGCCGGCGGCGCGGCACCGGCACAGCCACAACGCACTGTTTCAGCGACCTGTGCTGTTTCAGCGACCGTGCGCCTGCCGGTAGGCGCTGCTGACCTCCTGCGGAATACGCCCCCGCTCGGAGATTTTGTGCCCGTTGCGGATCGCCCACTCGCGGATCAACCGGTTCTCGTCGCGGGAACCCGCGGTCCGGGCCGGTGCGGCGCCCCGCGACGCGATACGCCCCGCGGCGCTGCGGCCCAAGCGAGTGCCGGCGTTGATGTACGGATCCAAGGCCTTGCGCAGCTTTCCGGCATTCGCCTCGGAAAGGTCGATCGTGTAGCTGACGCCGTCGAGACTGAACTCAACGGTCCGATCCGCCTTCTTGCCGTCCAGATCGTCGATCAGGGTAGTGATTACCTGCCGCGCCATAACGACTCCCGAGAGAAATTAATCAACCGCGCTCAGTCTCGCTCGCCACCCGTGTGCCGCGCAACTCCCCGCCGCGATCCGCGCAATTTCTTTCCGCTCGGCGAACCCGTTCGTTATCACAATAGGGCGGCCGTATTAGCACCGGAATCCGGCAAAGCCCGGTTGGCCGAGGGGCCGGGGTTCACGTTAGGGTCGGCGCCATGCAGGACGAGCGGGCCGCCTGGCGCGAGCAGCAGCAGCGGGCGGCGGCCAGCCGGGCCGCCGCGCTGGAGGCCGATCGTGCCGCCGAGGCACGCCAGGCCGCCGCGCTGCTCGACGACTTCGTGCGCCGGGCCGGTGAGCGCGGCCTCCAGCCGCACACCCTGACCGCTCGTGCCCTCGACAGCCGCGCCACCTACAGGACCAACGTCCGCGGGTGGTACCTGAAGTCAGACCGTTCCGTCGCCGTCGGCGAGACCGGTGAGTACTACATCCTGACAGTCCCGTCATCGCTGCGCGCCCGGTTCGCCGGGGCGGACCTCTCCCCCAGCATGCCCCGGATGATCGTGGGCGCGGGCGGCGGTGACGGTGAACCGATTCCGCTCGGGCACCTGCTCGAGCGCCGACTGGACGCGGGAGCCCACTGGCCGTGACCTCGATCCGCCGACCCCTCGCGGCGCTCATCGCCGGCCTGCTGGCCACACCGCTGTTCCTCATCCCCGCACCTGCCGCGGCAGCGGACATCCCCTGCCCGAAACCGAAGGTCGCGGCGCCCAGCCGACCACCCCGCCCGGCCGTCCCCGCGGACGACCCGGCGGACCTGGCGGTCGGTGGCGACGCCCTCGCCACGCACGGCCTGGTCGTTCCCGAGGGCAGCCCGAAACCTCCGGCGATCACCGCCAGCACCTGGCTGGTCGCCGACCTGGACACCGGTGAGGTCCTCGGCGCCTGCGACCCGCACGGCTACCAGACCCCGGCCAGCGTGCAGAAGACGCTCCTGGCGGCGACCGCTATTGATCAGCTCGACCCAAAGCAGGTCGTCACCGTCACCCGCGGCGACCTCGACATCGAGCCCGGCAGCTCGGCGGTCGGCCTGATCGTCGGCGGCAAGTACCCGATCTCCACCCTTTGGCTGGGCCTGCTGCTCAACTCCGGCAACGACGCCGCCAACGCGCTGGCCCGGGTGGCCGGCGGTGGCGGCAAGGACGGCGTGGCCAACACGGTCGCCGCGATGAACGCGCTGGCCGCCTCCCTCGGCGCCAACCAGACACACGCGGTCACCCCGTCCGGCCTCGACGGCAAGGGACAGTTCACGAGCGCGTACGACCTGGCGCTGATCGGGCGGGTGTGCCTCAACAACGCCGACTTCCGCAAGTACGCGCTGACGAGGACGGCGCAGATGCCGGCCCAGAAGACGGCGAGCCGCAAGGTCGGCGGGTTCCAGTTCCAGAACGAGAACAAGCTGATCTACAACTACCCGGGCGCGCTCGGCGGCAAGACCGGATTCACCCAGCTGGCGCGGCACAGCTACGTCGGCGGGGCGGAGCGCGGCGGGCGCCGGCTGGTGGTCACGGTGCTCGGGGCCGAGGCCCGCCCGCTGCGCGGCTGGGAGCAGGGCGCCAAGCTTCTGGACTGGGGCTTCTCGCTGCCGAAGGGCACCTCGGTCGGCAACCTGGTGACGCCGGAGGAGGTGGCGGCGGCGCAGGCCACCACGGACGCCGGCGAGGCGGCAGCACCGGCGCCGGGCGAGAAGGCGGGCAACACCCGTCCGGGAGCGCCGCGCGGCCTGTCGGTGGCGGCGGCGATCTCGGTTGCGGTGGTGCTGACGGCGGCGCCACTCCTCCTGCTGCTCACTCAGCGCCGCAGGCGGAGGCTCTCCCGCGAGATGCCACGCAGCCCGTCACGCGCCCGCTAATCGCGTGTGGAGTTCAGCCCCGCTCCGCACCCGAACTTCACACGCACCTCACCCCGCACCCGGCCCGCGCCCCGCGTGTGGAGTTCAGCCCCACTCTGCACCCGAACTCCACACGCAACCTCACCCCGCACCCCGCGTGTGGAGTTCGGCCCCGCTCCGCACCCGAACTCCACACGCAACCTCGCTCAGGCGACGATCAGGCCGAACACCCACACGACCGCGATGCCCAGCGCCGCCGCGAACTCGACCATCAGTGACAACCCGACAGCGCCCAGCGCCGCCCGCGTCGACGGCCACGCCCGCTCCGAACCCAGCCGGTTCAGCTCGACCAGCCACACCCCGAGCAGGAACCCGAGTACCAGCCCGATCACCGGGATCGCGAAGAACCCGATGAGCCCCAGCACCCCACCCGCCATCAGCGCCGAGGTGGGCACTCCACTGTTGCGCAGCTTCTTGCCCGGCCACAGGAACTTGATCACCATTCCGGCGCCCGCGATCACCGTCGCCGCCGCGAGCACCGTGTAGCGGACCCCCGCGCTCCCGTCGCCGAGCAGCGCCCAGAGCAGCACGCCCGACCAGGTGAGCAGCAGGCCGGGCAGCATCGGCAGCATCACGCCGACCACCCCGGTCGCGATCAGCAGCCCGGAGAGCAGCGCGACGAGTCCACCGGTGTCCGTGAGATCCATGCGGCACACCCTGCACGACCGGACCGGAACCCTCAACCAGCCCCGCCGCGCGCCGATGGATCACCAACGCCGGGAAGCGGGTGCGAGAGCAACTGGCACGCAACTGTGCGTGACCGGAACGTGCACCCTCCGCGCCGGAGAGTTTCCCCTGCCAGCCGACGCCCACCAGCCACAGGGCGCCGACGAGACCGGGGGAAACGACATGACCAGCACCGTGACGACCGCTGCCGACGCCATCGCCGACACCGCCACGCCGGTGCTCTCCGCCGCCGAGCAGGAGGAGATGATCCGTACACACATGCCGCTCGTGGGCCACCTCGTGCGGGACATGCTCAGCCGCATCCCCAACCACATCCACCGCGACGACCTGACCAGCGCCGGCCTGCACGCCCTGGTCACCGCCGTCCGCGGCTGGGACCCGGCGCGCGGCGTGCCGTTCCACCGCTTCGCCGGCACCCGGATCCGCGGCGCGCTCCTCGACGAGCTGCGCGCGCTGGACTGGGCGACCCGCTCGGTGCGGTCCAAGGCACGCAACACCGACGTCACCCGCCAGCAGCTCACCACCACGCTGGGCCGTACCCCCACGCCGGAGGAGCTGGCCCAGGCACTCGGCACCACCACGAACGAGCTGCACCAGACCGACACCGACGTGCAGCGCGCCACCGTGCTCTCGCTGCAGGGCTTCACCACCAGCAGCGCCGACGACCTGGTCACCGAGCCCACGCCCGGCCCGGAGGAGATGCTGCTGCGCCGCGAGCAGATCGGGTACCTGCACCACGCGATCGGCTCGCTGCCGGAGCGCCTGCAGACAGTGGTGACCGAGTACTTCCTGAACGAGCGCCCGATGGCCGACATCGCCGCCGACCTCGGCGTCACCGAGAGCCGGGTCAGCCAGCTGCGCGCGGAGGCTCTGTCGCTGCTCAAGGACGGCCTGAACACGCACCTCAACCCGGATCTGGCCCCGGTGCCGGAGAACCCGGACAGCATCACGGCCCGGCGGCGCGCGACCTACTACGCCAGCATCGCCAGCAACACCACCATGCACAGCCGGCTCGCGATGACGAACGCGCACGGCCACACCGCGATCGGCCGCGGCCTCAGCAAGGAACCCACCCCGGCCGCGTGACCAGACCTGCGTGAGAGGGCTCGGCGTTTTCGGACGCCGAGCTCTTTCCTTGCGTACGCCCAAACTGCACGAACCCGCGTGTGAAGTTGAGGCGCGCAGGAGGGCCGAACTCCACACACCAAGCCCCAACACCCCGCATGTGAAGTTGAGGCGCGCAGGAGGGCCGAACTCCACACACCAAGCTCCAACACCCCGCGTGTGAAGTTGAGGTGCGCAGGAGGGCCGAACTCCACACACCAAGCTTCAACACGTTGCGTGTGAAGTTGAGGCGTGGAGCGGGGCGCAAATCCACACGCGGGTTGGCGGGTTAGCCGAGTTCCAGGGTGGTGATCGCGAACGTTCCTGGGAGGTCGGTTGAGGGAGTGGGGCCGGTGTACATGCGGGCGGTGTCGAAGGACGGCTTGAGGCCCAGCCGCTGGACCAGTTCGGCCGCCTCCGGGTTGGTGCCCGGCACGTCGATCAGGACCGGCATGTCGTAGTCGGTGCTGAGCGCGGCCAGCAGCGACTCGGCCACGTCGACACCGTCGGCGAAGAGCGGGCCGATCCGGTCGGCGTCAGCGGCCGGGCGGCGTACCGCGAAGCCGACGACCCGGTCGTCCCGGATCGCCGCCACGCCGTGCCGGCCCGGCTCGGTGATCCACAGCGCGAGGAACGTGTCGCGCGCGGACGGGAAGAACCGCCGGTCGTACTCGGCCAGCTCGCCGAACGGCACCTCGCCCGCCTCCACCACCTCGATGCCGCGCGCCGCCTCCGCGCCCGCCAGCACCCCCTCGAAGCGAGTCGTGGTCCAGGCGTCCCGGAAGCCCGACTTCCGGTAGTTGTCCTGCTGGGAGACCACACCCTCGAGCCCGACGACCCGGCCCGCCAGCCGTTCCATGCCGGCCTGCCAGGTACGCATGCCGTACCCGTGCCCCCGGTACTCGGGCACGGTGAGGTAGAGCCCGATCCAGCCCAGGCCGGACCCGTACCGGATCGCCGCGATCGCGCTGATCGGGTGCTCGTCGAGCCGGCCGACCAGGAAGCCGGAGGGGTCGGTGGCAAAGAAGACGCCCTCGTCGCCGTCGCCCGGGTGCCATCCCTCGTTCGCCGCCCAGTCCGCGATCAGCTTCATGTCGTCCGCGCTGGCCGTCGACACCGTGAACTTACCCATGCCGCCACCATAGCTTCCGATATGCCGGAATTAAGGGAGTTATCCCCCGGTCAAGCCAGCGAGCTGAGCACCTTCGGGAGGTCCGCGGTGTGCAGGATGCCGAGGCGGCGGGTTGCCCGGGTGATCGCCACATACAGGTCGGAGAGACCGCGCGGGCTCTCGGTGACGATCTCCTCGGGCGCGACCACCAGGACCGAGTCGAACTCCAGACCCTTGGCCTGGCGAACGGTCATCAGCACCACGTGGTTGAGCAGGTCGGGCTGCTCGCCGACGGCCGCGCCGGGCACGGCCGCCACCAGGTCGGCACCGAGAGTGGCCTCCAGCGCCTCCGGGACGATGATGCCCAGGCGGCCCTCCTCGATGATGGCGGCTTCCTTCCGTACATCTGAAATGAGCTCTTCGGAAAGAGCGCCCGGCGGCACCCGGCGCGCCCACGGCGTCACGCCGGCCGACCGGACCGACCGCGGAGGTCGCAGCGCGGGATCGACCGCGGCCAGCACGTCGGCCGCGACCGCCATCACCTCGGCCGGCGTGCGGTAGTTCACGCTCAGCTCGACCAACCGCCAGCGCTGCGCCACGTAGGGCTCGAAGACCTGGTCCCAGGTGGTGCTGCCGGCCAGTTCGGACGTCTGCGCGACGTCGCCCACCGCGGTGATCGACCGGCTGGGACAGCGGCGCATCAGCAGGCGCCAGGCCATCGGGGACAGTTCCTGCGCCTCGTCGACGATCACGTGACCGAAGACCCAGGTCCGGTCGGCGGCGGCGCGCTCCGCGGCGGTACGCGTGTCGATCACCTCGTGACGCTCCACAAAGGCACTCGCGTCGACGACGTCGATCGCCGACAGGATCTCCTCCTCGACGTCCTCGAAGTCCAGCGACCGGGAGCCCTCGACGATCTCCAGCACGCCCTCCGCGTACTCGATCGCGGCCTTTCGCTGCCGGCTCTGCTCACGCACCTTGAGCGTGTCGTCCACCCCGAGCAGATCGGCCAGCTCGTCCAGAAGCGGCACGTCGGCGGGCGCCCAGCCGGCCGAGGAGTCCCGCAGCAGCAGCGTCCGCTCCGGCGCCGTCAGCCCGGCCGACTCCAGCCGGTCCTCGTCGGTCAGCAGATCGCGCAGCACCTGGCGCGGCGTCAGCACCGGCCAGAACTCGAAGAGTGCCTGCTGCACGTCGATGTCCTCGCGCAGTTCCCGCCGGGTCTCGGCGAGATCCGCCTCGGAGAGCAGGTTCTCCCCGCCCAGCGGGTCGGCGCCGATCCGCTCGGCGATCTGCAGCGACAGCGCGTGGATCGCCTCGGTCACGAAGATCTGCCGGGCCACGTTGTGCGGGCGCCCGGACCGGCGGGCGGCGGAGCGGGCGTCCTCCAGCACCGCTCGCTCGATCCGCAACGGGTAACCGTCGTGGTCGACCTCGACGAAGTCGTCCGGAACGGTCTGCCGGTCGGCCACCGCGTTCTCGAGCACGTCGAGCATGTGCAGGCGGCCCTTGAGCGCCGACGTCGCCGGCGACTCGACGGCCCGGGCGCGGACGCCGGGGAACATGTCACCGAGGGTGGCCAGCAGCACGCCGGTCTCGGCCAGCGACGGCAGCACCTGGGAGATGTAGCGCAGGAACGTGGTGTTCGGCCCGAGAATCAGCACGCCGCTGCGGGTGAGCTGTTCACGGTACGTGTAGAGCAGGTAGGCGGCGCGGTGCAGTGCCACGGCGGTCTTGCCGGTGCCCGGCCCGCCCTGGACCACGAGCGCACCCGCGAGTCCGGAACGGATCACGTCGTCCTGCTCCGCCTGGATGGTCTCGACGATGTCGCGCATCCGGCCGGTCCGGTTCGCGGTGAGCGCGGAGAGAAGCGCCGCCTCGCCGGTCACGTCCTCGCGCCCGCGCCCGTCGCGGGCGTCCAGGTCGAGCACCTCGTCGTCGACACCGGTCAGCAACCGGCCGCGGGTCCGCAGATGGCGGCGGCGGGTCACCCCGTGCGGGTTGACCGCGGTGGCCAGATAGAACGGGCGGGCGGCCGGCGCGCGCCAGTCGACCAGAAGCGGGTCGCGGTCGCGGTCGAACAGACCGAGACGCCCGATGTAACGTGGCTCACTCGAGGCGAAATCCAGCCGCCCGAAGCAGAGCCCGTTCTCGACGGAATTGAACTGCGCCAGCTGTTCGGCGTAGTGGCTGCGGGTGGCCTCGCGCTGGGCCCGGCCCTGCGGAGTGCCGCCGGCCTCCAGCAGGATCGCGCGCAGCCGGGTGTCGGCCTGCTCACGCAATTGATCCAAACGCTGGTAGAGCGCGGTCAAGTACGCCTGCTCGGAATCGATATCGGCGTTCGAGCTTGACAAAGTCGCCCCTTTTCGTGCTATCATTCCGGCGCTGGCAACCATTTCATGGTTGCCTTTTTGTGTTTGCGGCACAGCATTTGCAAACGACCAGAATAGCCGAGGCCGCCAGGGTTACGGCCCGCGGTGCGACTGTCCGGAATCCGTCTCGACACGCCGGGCCCGTTACGCCCGGCCCACGGACGGGATTAACCGGGACATGGACACCAACCACCCGTCTTCCCGCCTGTTCGCATTGGCCCTCATCGGGGCTGCCACGATCACGTTCACCGCTGCCTGCTCCGACGACGCCGAGGAGCCGGCCGGCAACGCCGCCGCCGCTGCCGCGGGCGGTCCGGAGCAGAAGACCCTCGACGGCGCGAAGACCGCCGCGCAGACCATGTTCGACCGGTTCAGCGGTGGGGACTTCGCCGGCGCGTGGGAGATGTACACCTCGGCCGGCAAGCAGGCCATCAGCAAGGACGACTACATCAAGCTGAACACGGCCTGCTCCCGCAAGGGGCTGGCGATCCAGCTGACCAGCGCGCGCATGGAGGGCACCGACAAGGCCATCGTGATCGCGAAGCAGCTGGTCGCGGCGCAGTCGTACACGATGGTCTACGAGGGTGACGCCTGGAAGCTGGAGCCGGCCAAGGAGGGCCTGGCGCTCTACAAGCTCGGGGCGGACAAGGCCATCGCCGCGCAGAAGAAAGCCGGGACCTGCGCGAACGCCTGAGATTATGTGTGGCCCGCCGCGCATCGCGGCGGGCCACATTCCTGCGCGGACGTTCTATGCGGCGACCGGGATGCCGTCCAGCCCGGTCAGCGCGAGCCGGGTGCGCAGGGTGCCGCGGCTGGCGATCCGGTCGTAGTACGCCGACCGCCGGCGGGCCACACAGCCCTCCTTGGGCGGGTTCTCGGCGGCGAGGGCCGGGTCGAGGTGCGTGTTGAGCCCGTCCCGCAGCAGCACCAGCGCCTCGGCACGCAGCTGCGACACCCGGGACTCGCTGACACCCAGCTCCGCGGCGATCTGGGCCATCGGGCGCTCGTCGAAGAAGTAGCTCTGCACCACCACCCGCAACCGTTCCGGCAGGGACTCGACGGCGTGCCGCAGGTAACCGAGGCGCTCCCGGCGGATCAGCATCTCCTCCGGGCCGGCGCCCGGCTCGGTGACGATGTCGTCGGCGGTCGCGGTCGCGAAGCCCTGCAGGCTGAAGACGGTCGCGCGGTGCACGTCGTCCTCGGCGTGCTCGATGTCCTCGACCGTGCAGCCGAGACGCTCGGCGACCTCCGGGACCGTGGGGGTACGGCCCAGCTCGCGGGTCAGCTCCTCACGGGCCGAGTCGGTGCGGCGGGCACGCTGGCGTACCGAACGGCTGGCCCAGTCGAGCCCGCGCAACTCGTCCAGCAGTGCTCCACGGACCCGGGCCGCGGCGAACCGGGGGAACGGGACACCACGTTCCGGGTCGAACCCTCGGGCGGCCGCCACGAGAGCGGCGTATCCGGCGGAGAGCAGGTCGTCGCGGTTCACGTGGGCCGGAACCCGGGCGAGCATCTCCCGCACCAGATGGCCTACGAGCGGCATGTTCGCTCGCACGATGTCCTCACGACGACGCTCCGTGACGGGTACTTCACCGGTCATCAGGGCTCTCCTCAGTTCCCTGCCGGGTTGGGGGTGCCCGGCGCTGAGGAAAAAGATCGGGCGCGCTGAGTGCGAACCGGTTCGCCTTCGGGTGCGAAAAGGTTGCGGAGGGCCGGCGGACACCAGCGGTTACAATGATCGAAGCGCCTGACATCGGCTTTTGGGAGTCCCCACCTTTATGACCACCTTCACCGAGCTCGGCGTGCCCGCCGTTCTCACCACGGCACTCACCCGGCTCGGAATCACCACTCCGTTCCCGATCCAGGCCGCCACGCTGCCCGACACACTCTCCGGCCGCGACGTCCTGGGTCGTGGACGCACCGGGTCCGGCAAGACGTACGCGTTCGTGCTGCCGGTCGTCGCCCGCCTGTCCGCACGCCGGACACCGGCCCGGCCCGGCCGTCCCCGCGCGCTGATCCTGGCGCCCACCCGCGAACTCGCCACCCAGATCGAGGCCACCCTGCGCCCGCTCGCCGAGGCGGCCGGGCTGCGTACCCTCGTGGTCTTCGGCGGCGTCGGCGCGACACCGCAGATCAAGGCACTCAAGGCGGGCGTCGACGTGCTGGTGGCCTGCCCCGGCCGGCTCGACGACCACATCCGCAACGGGCACGCCACGCTGGACGCCGTCGAGATCACCGTGCTCGACGAGGCCGACCACATGGCCGACCTGGGCTTCCTGCCGGTGGTCCGGCGCCTCATGGGACAGACACCGTCCGGCGGCCAGCGCCTGCTCTTCTCGGCCACCCTGGACAACGGCGTCGACGTGCTGGTGCAGCGGTTCATGCGCAACCCGGTCACCCACCACGTCGACTCGGCCGCCCAGGCGCCGATCGAGATGGACCATCACGTCCTGCACGTACAGAACGACGACCGCTTCGGCGTCCTCGTCGACCTGCTCGCGGCGCCGGGGCGGTCGGTGGTGTTCACGCGTACCAAGCGGCGGGCCAAGGTTCTGACCCGCCAGCTCATCGCGGCCGGGGTGCCGGCCGTCGAGCTGCACGGCAACCTGGCGCAGAACGCCCGCAACCGCAACCTGTCGGCCTTCTCGGACGGTTCGGCGCCGACCCTGGTGGCGACGGACATCGCGGCCCGCGGCATCCATGTGGACGACGTGGCCCTGGTGGTGCACGCGGACCCGCCCGTCGAGCACAAGGCCTATCTGCACCGGTCGGGGCGGACAGCGCGAGCCGGCGCCCGAGGCACTGTCATCACACTGATGACAGACGAACAGCAAGCAGATGTACGCGACCTCGCGCGCAAAGCCGGAATCCGCCCGTCGACCCGCCGCGTGCGCCCCGGGGACGCCCTGCTTTCGGAACTGGCTCCGGGCGAGCGCACCTTCGTCGCCCCGACCGCCGCGGCACCCGCCCGCTCCTCGTCCCGCGCATCGTCGTCCCGCGCCTCGTCGGTGTCGGTGCCCGCTTCCCGCACGTCCTCCGACCCGGACTCGGTGAGCGAGAACACACCGGCCGGAAGGTCTCGTCCAGCCGCCGGTGACGCGGCGGCCGGGAAGTCTCGTCCGGCACGGCGGCGTGGCGGCCGGGGCCGTGGCGCGGCGGGTTCCGCAGCGGCCGTGACGTCCTCCACCGCGCCGGACACAGCTCCCGCCCGGAGCCGAGGCACCTCCCAGGCCCGTGACGCCGGCGCGGCCCGGGACGCCGGCGCGACACGCGATGCAGGGAAGGCACAGCGAGGCGCGCAGTCACAGCGAGGCGCCCAGGCGGCACGTGGCGCCGGCCAGGCGCGAGCCGCCGGCCAGGCACGGGGCGCCGGTCCGGCGGCGCACCGCACGGGTTCCCAGCAGCGGACCACCTCGACCGGAGGCGGCGCCGCTGCCTTCTCCGCCCGGGCAGGCGGCCGCCGCTCCGGCCGCTGAACCAACCAGCCCACTCGGCTGGCGCGCACCCAACCCCGGCGACGTGAGGTGGACCAGCGCCGGCCGGGCTGCCCAGACAGCAACGTCAGTGGGCTTCGGCGGGCCAGGACGGGTCGGCGTGGTGGGCCGGGGAGCGGACCGGGACCGCGTGGAGGTCCAGGTTGATGTGGACCAGGCGGCCGACCACCATGCGCCCGGCCGGGACACCGGCTGCCACCCGGTCCACGACACAGCTCGCCACGAAGCGGTAACCGTCGTCCACCGCCTCGCCGGTGACCAGATCCAGGGCCACCTCACAGGAGCCGCCCCGGACGCCGAGGACGCCGGTGATCTGCCAGCCCTCGGGGGTGCGGCGGACGCGGGTGCTGCGGAAGCCGATCTCCGGGTGGTGTGCGGCGTCGAGGAACCGGCGGCCGCGGATGTCGCGGTCGCGGCGTGGGTCGTCGGTGGTGAAGGAGGCCGCGTCGAGTTCGGCGGAGGCGATCGAGTGTTCCGGGTTGGCGGCGACGGCGACCGTGCCGCCGATGACGTCCATCGTTCCGGCGACGGGTTTCAGGCCGAAGACGTGTGTCGCGGTGAACCGGCAGGCCGAGCGGGCCGGGTCGATGCGGTAGGTGCCGGTACGGATGTCGAAGATTGTCATGCGGACAGCCTGTGACGGCCGGACCGCGGGCGCCTCAGTGCTGGTACTGAGTTCCGGCACGCAGGTGCGCAGCCAGCTGAGTGCGGTTGGCGACACCGAGCTTGGCCAGGGCGTTGCGGACGTGCGTCTCCACGGTCCGCTCGGAGATGTGCAGCCGCTCGGCGATGACACGGTTGGCCAGCCCCTCCGCGGCCAGCGTGACGATCTCCCGCTCGCGGGCGGTCAGGTCGTCGCGGGTCAGCTCGGCCGCCGCCGAGGCTGTCGCGTTCAGTCCGAGCCGGCGGGCGATGAGCAGGGCTTTCCCGGCTTGCTGCCGGCTTCGGCGCGGGTCGGTCTTCACAAGCGTTCTTGCGTACGCCAGAAAAGCGCTCGCCGCGAAAGGCGCCGCACCCAGCCTCTCCTCCATCGTGATCGCGGTCGTGAGATGACGCTCGGCGGCGTCCCGGTCGCCGAACGCCGCGGCCATGACCCCGAGTGACCGATCCACCGCGCCATGACAGGCGGTGACCGTGTTGAGATAACGCCCCGCCATCGGCAGCGAGCGGGTGTAGACGTCCTCGGCGAGATCGGCGTCGCCCAGCCAGACCGCGATCTCACCGGTGGTGATCTGCACGAACCCGCGCCGGCTGTCCGGTGGCAGGCCGGGCAGCATGTCGCGGAGGATGCGTGCGCACTCGGCGCCGACGACCCGATCGTCACCGAGCTGGGCCAGACGCCCGATCTGAGCGACCGCGATCGGCTCCGAACCGAAAGTGATCAGTGCGGCGGCCAGCCCGCTCGGCCACTCGGGGAGGTACCCGGTGAAGACCGCCAGGCCGGCGCGGAACGCGGCGTGCAGCTCCCGGGCCGGCTGGTCCTCGAACGTCCCGGACAGCGCGAACGCCTCCGCGGACGTCTCCTCCGCCGCGCTGATCCGGCCGGCGAGCAGGAACCGGGCCGCCCGGGTGCGCAGCACGTGCCAGCGGGCGACCGGCCACCCGATACGCTCCGCGAGGACCGCCAGCGCCGCGGTCTCCGCGTCGAAGCCGGTGATGTCACCGAGGGTGAGAAGGGCGTCGAGGCGCCAGAGCCGTCCCCAGAGTTCCGCCTCCACCCGGCCACCCGCCGCGGCCAGATCGCAGCTGCGCCGGGCCAGATCGAGGATCTCCTCGGTCGCGAGCGTCAGATCGAGCACCTCGTGCCGCGCGTGCACGGCCGCGGCCATCGCGTCCGGCTCGCCGCTGCCTTCGGCGAGCGACATCGCCCGCCGGCTGATCGGTTCGGCGCGGGCGTGTGCACCGATCTCCACCAGGAGGTACGCGTGATGCGCGAGCAGTTGGGCCATGGTCCCGTCGGTGACATCCGGTTCGAGGGCGAGCGCCCGTTCGCAGAGCCGGACCAGGGTGTGCGCGACCTGGCCGCCGAAGCCGCGTACCACCAGGGCCGCAGCGACCGCCAGGTCCGGCCGCCGCTCGGCCTCGGCCACCTCCATGATCGCGTTGCAGTCCGCGACCGCGACGCCGAGACGCCCGTCGCGGCAGACCGCCTCGGCCCGGGCCAGCCGCAACCACGGATCGGCCGGGAAGAGATCGAGGGCCTGCCCCAGCCACGCCGCCGCGGCCCGGTGATCCAATGCCCGCGCGGCCGCCCGCGCCGCCGCTTCGCAGGCCTCCCGAGCCGCCCGCCGCGACTCGTCACCGACCGCCGCCCGAACCCGGTGCCGCGCGATCTCGTCGGCCCGCGCCCCGGCCTCGGTGAGCGCCGCGGCGATCCGGGCGTGCGCGTCGATGCGCTCGGCGCGACTCAGCTCGGCGTAGCGGGCCTCCCGAACGAGCTCGTGCGTGAACCGCAGCCGCGCCGGCGCCCACGGATCCTCGGCCAGCAGCCCAGCGTCGATGGCCTCCGTCAGCAACAGCTCGGTCGGCTGCACCTCAGTGCGGGACGGGCCGGTGGGTCGGGGTCGGGTCTCGCCGGTGGCCAGGCGGGTCAGGACGGTCAGGTCGACGTCGGTGCCGAGGGCGGCGGCGAGGCCCAGCAGGTCGTGGGTGGCGGGTTGCAGCGTGGTGAAGCGCCGGCTCACCACGCGCAGGAGCCCGTCGGGGATTTCGACGCTGCCCGCGGCACGGCGGAGGCGGTCGTCGACGGTGAGCAGGCGGGCCAGTTCGCGGGTGTAGAGCGGGTTGCCGCCCCCGAGACGGTGGATGACCGGCGGCCAGGAGGAGTGGACCGGGGCGGCGGACACGTGGGTCAGGTAGGCCGCGACAGCCGCCTGGTCCCACGGCGCCAGGGCCAGGACCCGCGCGCCGGGCACCTCGGCCGGGAACATGCGGGCGGTCGCGAGCACGAGCAGCGGGCTGTCCGCGATCTCGCGGGCCAGCATGCCGAGGAGGGTGAGTGATCCGGGGTCGGCCCAGTGCAGATCCTCGAGGACGAGCAGCAGTCCGCCGGCGGAACCAGCGGCGGCCGTGCGCAGCGCCCGGACGGTGGCCTGCATGACCCGGAACCGGGCAGCGGCCGGCGCCTCGGCGGTGTCGCCGGTGTCCAGCAGGGCCGGGGTCAGGCCGGGGACGTCGCAGTCGAGCAGGCGCGACCAGGGCCAGAACGCGGGTGCGCCCTCGTCCGGGTCGGCGCGGCCGGTCAGCACGGTGGTTCCGGCCGCCGACGAGCGGGCCACCGCCTCCTCGACGACGGTCGTCTTGCCGATGCCGGCCTCGCCGGTCAGCAGCGCGACCGAGCCGTTGCCGGCGGCCGCGTCGGCGCGCAGCCGGTCCAGGGCGACCACCTCGGCCACCCGCGCGACCAGGCCCGCGCCCATGATCGTCAGGCCTCCGGTACGCGTACCGTGATCTCGTCGCCCAGCTGGAAGCCGGCGCAGAGCTCCAGTTCGTCGCCGCTCCAGAAACGGCCGGGGTCGTACCAGTTCGCCTTGCGGTTGCCGGGCAGCAGACCCATGTCCTCGTAGGTGATGGCGACCACCTCGGCGCAGTACGCCTTCTCCAGGGTGGCCTCGCTGACCTCGCCCTCCTGCCAGGGCAGGCGGATCTGCGGCACCCGGCCGCGGATCCAGCGCCACGCCAGGTGGGAGGTGGACGGGAACGGCGTGCCGTCGAGCCGGGCCACCGTCTTGAGCGCCTTGTCCTCCATCGTGCGGGTGACACCGGGTTCGAGCTGGCGCAACCAGCCGCGCTGGCCGTACCGGCGGGCCCAGACGGTCACCGCGTCGCGCAGGTCGTGCAGCTGCACGCCGCGCTGGAAGCTGCCCGACCACAGGTCCGGCAGTGATTTGCCCAGCTCGGCGTGCCACATCAGGGGTGGCATGTCCTCGATCACCAGCGACATGCCCACGTGGTTCACCGGGCTGTTGGTCAGCGTCTGGATGGCTCGGTCCGGGCCGGAGCGGCCGCGGAAGATCCAGATATCGCCGGTACGCGTCAGGTCAATCGCCTCGTCGAGGCTGAGTTCGGCAACCACGTGACTATCCTCAGCTGATGCGTTGGTGGAAGGTAGCGGGACTGGCAGGCCTGGCGGGCGTCGCGGCGACGGGCGTGGTGATCGCTCGTGCGGAGCGGCGGCGCCGGGCGTACACACCGGAGGAGATCCGGAGCAAACTGCACGAGCGCGTCGCCGAGGTTACCGACAAGAAGGACTGACTTCTCACACGAGCGGGGTGTCGCGCAGCAGGGACCAGAGCCCGGCGCCGTCCGGCGCGGAGAACCACGTCTTGCCGCCGGACGGCACGACCTCGGCCGTCTCCGACGGGCCGGGGATGGCACCGGCCAGGACCGCCTGCGTGGGTGACAGCCGGCGGATCGCCACCGCGGCCACGTTCTCCGGGTGGGTCCGCGCGAACTCGGAGTAGATCTCCTGGTCGTGCTGGCCGTCGTCGCCGATCAGCAGCCACCGGGTGTCGGGGAACTCCTCGGCGAGCCGGCGCAGCGTCTTGCGCTTGTGCTCCTGACCGCTGCGGAACCAGCGGTCCGGGGTTGGTCCCCAGTCGGTGAGCAGGATCGGCCCGGCTGGGTAGAGGTGCCGGCTGAGGAAGCGGGTCAGCGTCGGCGCCACGTTCCACGCGCCGGTGGAGAGGTAGACGACCGGTGCGCCCGGGTTGGCGTTCACCAGCCGCTCGTAGAGGACGGCCATGCCCGGCACCGCGGTGCGGGCGTGCTCGTCGAGGACGAACGTGTTCCAGGCGGCCAGCAGCGGCCTCGGCAGCGCGGTGACCATGACGGTGTCGTCGATGTCGGAGATCACCCCGAACTTGACGGCCGGGTCGATCACGCGGATCGGCGCCTCCACCGGGGCACCGCCCTCGGTGGACAGTTTCGCGTTGCCCCATCCCGGGTCCAGGTCACCCTTGACCCGGCAGTCCAGGTATCCGCTGCGGTCGGTGCGCCCCTCGGTGACCGTGCCGCCGACCTCGATGCGGACCACCACGTCGGCGGCCGGCGTCGTGGTGAACGAGCGCCAGCCGCGTACCTTCTCTCGGCGCTTGCGGACCATGCCGGGCCGGGCCAGCAACACCCGGCCCATCACCCGCACCCAGCCGGGGGCGCCGTAGCCGGTGTACGCCGTGATGTACGGCGTCCAGCCCCGCGCGCGCAGCCGGCGCTCGATGAGATCGTGTACCGCGTCCTCGATCCGAGCGGCCCGGTGCATCCGGACCACGGGAGGGTTTCCACCTGCGGGGGTTACCGTCACCATCGCCTCCTTACCCGTCTGCGTACCGCCCATCCCGTCCGGCCACGTTACCGGGCCGGTGTCACAGGCGAACGGGAAAGGTCTTCGGGTCCGGTATGGACATCACGCGGCAGCCGGAAGTTCGGCGGGCGTCCACTGCTCGGTCCACCAGTGCTGGTCGGCGGGCTCGGCGGCCGGGTCGCGCAGCCGGGCGGCGGCCGCCTCGGCGCGCAGGTTCCGCAACGTCTCGGCGGCGGCCTCGGCGCCCCGCCACGCCGCCTGCTCCTTCGCAACCGCCCGCCGGTACGCGTCCAGCCGGTAGGTACGGGCCGCGTTGCGCAGCACCGGCTCCTGCTGGACCGGGTGCAGGCGCGGGTTCCAGCCGCGATGCGCGTACACGTCGTTGAGCTGGCCGATCGACAGGTCCTGGGTGCGGCACAGCTCGGTGGCGGCGCGGTGCAGGTAGCGCTGCCGGTCCACGTTCTCCCCCGGCTTGCGCCGGCGGCTCATCAGCGGGTAGGCCGTCGCCGCGGAGACACGCCGGGCCGTCCGGTCCGCCTCCTCGTACGCCGTCCACGCCGACTCGACGGCCTCCTGCGCGGCCAGCCACTCGGCACGGCGACGGCCGGCGGTGACCGAGGCCTCCCGTGCGGCGGCCTCCAGCTCGGTCGCGAGCCGGTTCTCCTTCTCCTCGGCCTCGGCGGCCGGCGTGAACGCGCGCGGCACCCTCGCGGTGGCGACCGCGACGGCCAGAACCAACAGGATGATCAACCAGATCGCGGCGGCCTGCGGCACCGCGCTCAGAAAACTCTGCAAAGCGGAATCCATGGAACACCCCCAGAAGAAAGGATCAACGACCGGAATCGACGCGGACGGGCCGATGCCCGCCGGTGTCAGACGGCCGGGGGTGCGCGGGGTGCGGTGCCCTGCGGGGCCTCGCCGGCGGGAAGGTGCTGCGGCGCCGCGGCGATCACCGTGGCGGCGGTCGCGGTGGCCGGGAACTCCGGGCGGTGACGCTCCGGCGCGGGAGCGGCCGTGTCGCTGCTCGCGGTGGTCTCTTCGGCGGGGGCCGGCCGCGTGACCGATGTCACGGCGGCGGCGGGCGGCGCCGGGTCCGGTGCGGCGGCCGGAGTGACCGCGGCCGGGCCGGACAGGCGCAGGGTGACCGCGAGCGCCAGCAGCGCCAGGCTGGTGAGGAAACGCAGCAAACGCTGCCCGTCCGCGATCACGAATATCAACCTACTAGTGGACAGGTGAACGCGCACCGGACGATGAGGTCACGGCCACTCTTTGGATATCGGATCCGGTCACCCGGACGAGGGACCATGGAGGCATGGACCTACAGGTGGTGGAGCAGGTGGCGCGGCTGAACGACTGGCTCGCCGAGGGCGGCGTGACGATCCTCAGTGGCGCGGGTCTCTCCACCGACTCCGGTATTCCGGATTACCGGGGGCCGTCCGGCTCGGCCCGGCGGGGCACGCCGATGACGTACCAGACCTTCACCTCGGACGCGCTCGCCCGGCGCCGCTACTGGGCGCGCAGCCACCTCGGCTGGCGGACGATCGGCGACGCCCGGCCCAACGGCGGGCATCTCGCGGTGGCCCGCTGGCAGCGGCTCGGCCTGCTGGGCGGGGTGATCACCCAGAACGTGGACGGGCTGCACCAGGCCGCCGGCGCGCGTGAGGTGGTCGAGCTGCACGGCAACCTGGCCCGGATCGTCTGCCTGGACTGCCGCGAGCTGACCTCGCGCGCGGAGCTGGAGGCGCGGCTGACGCTGGCGAACCCGCACTTCGCCGCGGAGGCCACCTCGATCAACCCGGACGGCGACGTGGAGCTGGACGACGCCGAGCTGGACGGGTTCTCCGTGGTGCCCTGCCGCTCGTGCGACGGCGTGCTCAAGCCCGACGTGGTGTATTTCGGCGAGACCGTCCCGGCGGACCGGGTGGAGATCGCGTTCGCGCAGGTGGAGGCGGCTCGGACGCTGCTGATCCTGGGCTCCTCGCTGACCGTCATGTCGGGGCGCCGGTTCGTGCTGCGAGCGGTCCGGGAGGGCATCCGGGTGGCGATCGTCAACCGGGGCGTGACGCGCGGCGAGCCGTACGCCGATCTGGTCATCGACGCCCCTCTCGGTGTGGTACTGCCGAATCTTGCGGCAGATACCGATACGTACCGATTCATCTCGCCGTAACAAGCATGGTTACCGTCTCGAAATCTAAATAGATCTCTTGGCACATTGACGTGACGGCCCTCACTGGGGTTGACTGCCGAAACCGGTCCCGAAACCGGTTCCGAAACGCCAACGCAACCCCGAAGTCACACCCCGGAGGAGCTGTGCCGATCACCATCGCCGATGTGGCGGCCCGGGCCAAGGTCAGCAAGACGACTGTGTCCCGGGTGCTGAACGGCAAGGGCGAGCTCGACGAGTCCACCGCCGCCCGGGTGCGCGCGGTCATCGAGGAGCTCGGCTACGTTCCGAGCGCCCGGGCGGTCAACCTGGCCCGCGGGCGCACCCGGGTGGTCGGGATGCTGGTCCCCTCGCTCACCTGGCCCTGGATGGGCGAGGTCGTGCAGGGGGCGGTCGACGTGCTCGAGGCCGAGGAGTACGGCCTGCTGCTGTTCACGTGCAACCGCGGCGAGGACTCGATGCGCCAGTTCAACGCTCAGGTCGCGGCGAAGTCCTTCGACGGGCTCCTGGTCATCGAGCCGGAGGGCACCTTCGACTACATCGCCACGCTGCACGCCCGGGGCCTGCCGATGGTGCTCATCGACGATCGTGACCAGGTCTCCGGCCAGATCCCGAGTGTCGGCACGACCAACCACCTCGGGGCCGCCGCGGCGGCCCGTCACCTGCTGGAGATCGGGCGCCGCAAGCCGCTCATGATCACCGGCCCGTCCCGCTTCGGCTGCACCCAGCAGCGTTCGGACGGCTTCGCCTCGGTCTTCGCCGAGGCGGGTCACCCCATCCCGGACGAGCGGCTGACGCTCGGTGACTTCACCTTCGCCGCCGGCGTGAACAACATCCGGCACGCGATCCAGGCAGGCGTCGACTTCGACGCGGTCTTCTGCCACAACGACATCTCCGCGACCGGCGCCATGCAGGCGCTTCAGGACTCCGGACGGCGGATCCCGGAGGACGTCGCGGTGGTCGGCTTCGACGACATCCCGATGGCGGCGCACGCCAGCCCGCCGCTGACCACGGTCCACCAGCCCATGCGCGAGATGGGCGAGGCCGCGGCCCGCACGCTTCTCGCCCACTTCGAGGGCACGCCGCTGCCCAACCGCCCGACCGTCATCCCGGCCACCTTCACGGCACGGGCCTCGACCGCACCCTGACCCTGACACAACAGCATTTCCGGCCGCCCTGGCGGCCAACCCGGCGAGACCTCGCGACCGGCCATGGGCCGGCCGCTCGGTAGCGCACGCCTTCGGGCACCCCTCTCACACCCCTCTCACCCCGCAATAGATCCCGAGGAGTATTTGCGATGCAGAGAAGGAAACTGTTCGCGGTCGCGCTGGCGGGCGTGCTCGCCACGGGTGGACTCGCCGCGTGCGGTGATTCGCCGAACGAGAACGCCAACAACGCCAACAGCAAGCAGGTCGACTTCCTCTCGATCGGCATGCCGAACGGCACGGTCACCGAGAACAACAACCCGTTCATCGGTACGTCCGCGGGCGCCTCGCTCGGTTACCGGTGGATGATCTACGAGCCCCTCGGCCAGTGGAACAACACCAAGCCGGCCGACCCGCTGACGCCGTGGCTGGCCAGCGAGATCAAGTGGTCCGCCGACTACAAGACCGTCGACCTGGTCATCCGGGACGGCGCGACCTGGTCGGACGGCAAGCCGCTGACCGCCGAGGACGTGGTGTACACCCACAACCTCATCAAGAGCAACGAGGCGCTCAACATCTTCGCCATTCCGTACGACGCGATCACGGCGGACGGCAACAAGGTCAAGATGACCTTCAAGACCTCGCAGTTCACCACCCAGCACAAGGTCATCGGCCAGACCCCGATCGTGCCGAAGCACATCTGGGAGAAGATCGCCGACCCGGCCACCGACCCGATCAAGGAGCCGGTGGGCAGTGGCCCGTACACCCTGAAGTCGTTCAGCCAGCAGGCCACGATTCTTGCCGCCCGAGAGAGCGGTTACTGGGGTGACAAACCCGCTGTTAAGGAGCTTCGCTACACCTCCTACGCGGACAACAACGCTCAGGCCACGGCTCTCGCCAGCGGCCAGGCGGAGTGGAGCTTCGTCTTCATCCCGAACTACGAGCAGACCTTCGTGTCCAAGGACCCGGAGCACTACAAGGTCTGGGCGCCGGGCGTACTGGGCATCCACGGCCTCTACATCAACACCACGAAGAAGCCGTTCGACGACCCGAAGCTGCGCCAGGCCATGAACATGGTCATCAACCGCAACGACATCTTCGTGCAGGCCGAGGCCAGCTACTTCCACCCGGAGATCAAGAGCGTCACCGGTCTGCCGGAGGGCGCCGGCGACGCCTACATCGCCGACGAGTACAAGGGCAAGACCTTCTCGGTCGACGTCGAGGGCGCCAAGAAGCTGCTGGCCGAGTCCGGCTACAAGCTGGAGGGCACCGTCCTCAAGGACAAGACCGGCAAGGCCGTGACCATCAAGCTCAGCGACCCGGCGCCGTGGTCGGACTACCAGACCTCGCTGGAGATCATCAAGAGCAACCTGGCCGAGATCGGCATCGCCGCCACGGTGGAGAAGCCGAACCAGAACGTCTGGGACGCGAACGTCCAGAAGGGCGACTTCGAGGCCACCATGCGGTGGACCAACGGTGGCTCGACGCCGTTCGACATCTACCAGACCGTCATGGACGGCGACCTGATGAAGCCGATCGGCACCGCCGCCCAGCAGGGCAACTTCGGCCGCTTCAACAGCCCGGAGGCGACCGCCGCCCTCAAGGCGTACTCGAACGCCACGGACGACGCCGCCCGTAAGACCGCCCTCGCCACGATCCAGAAGATCTTCGTAGAGCAGGCCCCGATGCTGCCGGTCGGCTCCGACAACGTCGGTGGCGCCTACAGCACCAAGAACTGGGTCGGCTGGCCCTCGGACGCGGACTCGTACGCGCCGATGCAGCCCACCCAGGCCGGCGCTCTGACGGTCGTGCTGAAGCTCAAGCCCGCCAACTCCTGATCGCCTCGCGGGCGCCCCGGTTCTCGCCGGGGCGCCCGCCTCCGCTTGCACGAAGACTTCTAAGGACACCGGCATGACGTCGATCCCGGACGCCAAGGCGCCGGCCGACGAGGTGGTGCTCGAGGCGATCGGCCTGACCAAGCACTTCCCCGTCCGCCGGAAACTGCGCGACCTCTTCTCCAACCGCCATGACGCGGTTCACGCCGTCGACGATGTGAACCTCACCCTCCGCCGCGGTCAGGTGGTGGCTCTCGTGGGCGAGTCCGGCTCGGGCAAGTCCACAGTGGCCCGGCTGCTCGCCCAGCTCTATCCCCGTACCGGCGGCGACATCCGGCTGCACGGCGCGTCGACGAAGGTCAAGTCGGGCTCGGCGTTCCGGCAGTACTGCTCGCGGGTCCAGATGATCTTCCAGGACCCGTTCGCCTCGTTGAACCCGGTGCACACGATCCGGTACCACCTGACCCGGGCCCTCAAGATCCACGGCAACGCCGGTACGACCGACGCCCATCTCGAAGAGGCGCTGCACGAACTGCTGGAGCGGGTGTCGCTCACCCCGCCCGAGCGGTACCTGGACAAGTTCCCGCACGAGCTCTCCGGCGGCCAGCGGCAGCGCGTGGCGATCGCCCGGGCGCTCGGTGCCGAACCCGAGGCACTGCTCGCCGACGAGCCGGTGTCCATGCTGGACGTCTCGATCCGGCTCGGTGTCCTGAACCTGCTGCGCGATCTGAAGGAACGCCTCAACCTGGCGATCCTGTACATCACCCACGACATCGCGTCGGCCCGCTACTTCGCGGACCAGACCATGGTCATGTACGCCGGCCGGATGGTGGAGGGCGGCGACAGCGAAACCGTCACACAGTCGCCCGCGCACCCGTACACGAAATTGCTGATCGACTCCGCGCCGGACCCGGACCGCCTCATCGGTGATTCCGAAGCCGAAGGCGAGGATCGTGGCAACGGTGAACCGCCGAGCCTGATCCACCCGCCCGCCGGATGCCGCTTCCACCCGCGCTGCCCGATGGCGATGCAGCGATGCTCCACCGAGACGCCCGTCCCGCTCGAGATCGGTGACGTGCCCGGCCACTGGGCCGCGTGCTGGCTGTACGACAAGAGCGAGGTGTCCTCGTGAAGTACTTCCTGCAGCGCTTCGCGTTCTACATCTTCACCGCCTGGGCCGCGATCACGCTGAACTTCTTCATCCCCCGGATGATCCCCGGCGACCCGGTGCAGGCGCTGGTCACGAAGTACCAGGGCCAGCTCAGCAGCAAGGCGATCGACTCCCTGTACGTGCTGTTCGGCCTGGACAAGGACGCGAACATCTGGGAGGAGTACGTCAACTACTGGAAGCAGCTGCTCGCCGGTGACCTCGGCCTGTCGTTCACGTTCTTCCCGACGCCGGTCTCCGAGGTGATCAGCAACAGCCTCCCGTGGACGCTGCTGCTGGTCGGCATCACGACGATCATCAGCTTCTTCCTCGGCACCGGCCTGGGCATCCTGGCCGGGTGGAGACGGGGCTCGTGGGCCGACGGCCTGCTGCCGGTGACCACGTTCCTCTCCTCGGTGCCGTACTTCTGGCTCGGCATCATCGCGATCTACCTGCTCACCGGCCCGGACAGCTTCTTCCCGTCGTCCGGCGGCTTCGACAGCGGCCTGGTGCCGGCCTGGGACCAGTACTTCATCCCGAGCGCCATCCAGCACAGCCTGCTTCCCGCGCTGACCATCCTGATCTCGTCGGTCAGCGGCTGGATCCTGAGCATGCGCAACATGATGGTGACCGTCTCCTCCGAGGACTACATCACCGTCGCGCACGCCAAGGGCCTCAAGGACCGGCGGGTGGCGATGAGCTACGCGGCTCGCAACGCGCTGCTGCCGAACGTCTCCGGCTTCGCGCTCTCGCTCGGCTTCATCGTCGGCGGCACGCTGCTCGTGGAGATCGTCTTCTCGTACCCGGGCGTCGGGTTCCAGCTCTTCCAGGCGCTGGGCGCGTCGGACTACCCGCTCATGCAGGGCATCTTCCTGATCATCACGATCTCGGTGCTGGTGGCCAACCTGCTGGCGGACGTCGCGTACATCCTCCTCGACCCGCGCACCCGCAAGGAGGGCTGAGCGATGACGATTCCCACCTCGAGCATCGAGCAGGTCATCCCCGGCCAGGGCTCGATGGCCCAGCCGGAAGCCGGCAAGCCCGCCAAGGCGAAGCGGCAGCGGTTCCGGTTCATCGCCAACCGCAAGGCGATGATCGGCCTGATCATCATGAGCGTCTACCTGGTGCTGGCGGTCGTCGGGCCGTGGATCGCGCCGTACGACCCGAGTGCCCGCGGCAACCAACTGGTGCAGCCGCCCTCGGCCGACCACTGGATGGGCACCACCCACCTCGGCCAGGACGTCTTCAGCCAGCTGCTGACCGGAACCCGCAGCGTCATCTTCGTCGGCTTCTTCGCCGGCATCGTGGCGACCGTGCTGTCGGTCATCATCGGCGTCACCGCCGGATATGTCGGCGGCAAGACCGACGACGTGCTCTCCGCGCTCTCCAACGTCTTCCTGGTGATCCCGGCGCTGCCGCTGATCATCATCATCACGTCCACCCTGGAGAACGCCGAGGACTGGCTGATCGCCCTGGTCATCGGCCTCACCTCGTGGTCCTGGAACGCCCGGGTGCTCCGCGCGCAGACGCTCTCGCTGCGCCGGCGAGACTTCGTCGAGGCGTCCCGCGCCAGCGGCGAGCGAACCTGGCGGGTGATCGGTTTCGAGCTGCTGCCGAACCTGACCGCGGTGATCGCCTCCGGCTTCGTCGGAACAGTCATCTTCGCCGTGCTCTCCGAGATCACCCTGGCGTTCATCGGTGTCACCTCGGCCACCACCTGGAACTGGGGCACCATCCTGTTCTGGGCGCAGGGCCAGCAGGCGCTCGCCCAGGAGGCCTGGTGGTGGTTCGTGCCGGCCGGTCTGGCCATCGCGATCCTCGGCACCGCGCTGTCCCTGATCAACTTCGGCATCGACGAGTTCGTCAGCCCCCGGCTTCGCAGCGCCGGCAAAACCAAGATCAAGACCAACAGCGGGCGTACGGTGCGGATGCGCATCGGCTTCACCCCGGTCCTGAGCAACTCCGCCGAGCCGCACACGCACGCCAAGCCGACGCCGGTGCTGCGCAAGGAAGAGGTGACCTCATGAGTCAGCCGGTCATCGAGATCAGGAACCTGAACGTCGGGTACGGGCTGGGCGAGCAGGGCGTGCGCGCGGTCCGGGACGTCAACCTGACGCTGCACCGCGGCGAGGTGCTGGGCCTGGCCGGCGAGAGCGGCTCCGGCAAGTCGACGCTGGCGTACGGGATGACCCGGCTGCTCCCGCCGCCCGGCGTGATCACCGGCGGTCAGGTGATCTACCACCCGGAGAACGGCGACCCGTACGACGTCCTCGCGCTCACCGACCTGCAGCTGCGGCAGTTCCGGTGGAACGAGACCGCGATCGTGTTCCAGGGCGCGATGAACTCGCTGAACCCGGTACACAAGATCTCCACCCAGCTCACCGACGTGCTCAAGGCGCACAATCCGAGGATGAGCGAGGCGGAGCGCAACTCGCGTGCCCGGGAGATGCTCAAGCTCGTCGGCATCGCCGCGGACCGGATGGACGCGTACCCGCATCAGCTCTCCGGCGGCATGCGGCAGCGCGTGATGATCGGCATGGCGCTGATCCTGCAGCCGCAGGTCGTGATCATGGACGAGCCGACCACCGCGCTCGACGTGGTGATGCAGCGGCAGATCCTCGGCCAGCTCATCGAGCTGCGGGAACGGCTGGGCTTCTCGGTCATCTTCATCACGCACGACCTGTCGCTGCTTGTCGAGTTCTCCGACAAGATCGCGATCATGTACGGCGGGCGGATCGTCGAGGAGGCCCCGGCCAAGGCGATCTACGCTGACGCGCTGCACCCGTACTCGGCCGGGCTGCTCGGGTCCTTCCCGGCGCTGCGCGGGCCGCGGCGGGAACTGACCGGCATCCCCGGCTCACCGCCGGACCTCAAGGGCATGCCGAGCGGGTGCTCGTTCCACCCGCGGTGCCCGAAGGCGTTCGAGCCGTGCTCCGGCAACATCCCGGTGCTCGGCCACCCCGGCACCCCGGACGGGGACTCCCGCACGGTCGCCTGCTGGCTGCACCCGACTGAACAGCCGGTCGGCTGATTCATTGAGCAGAGGGCCGGTCCCTTGCCGTCGGGACCGGCCCTCACCATGTGTTCTGGAGAGCTGCATGACTTTCACGTGGGGCGTGGCCACCTCGGCGTACCAGATCGAGGGCGCGGCCGCGGAGGACGGGCGGACTCCGTCCATCTGGGACACCTTCAGCCGGGAGGTGGTCGGCGAGACGGGTGACGTGGCCTGCGATCACTACCACCGGATGCCGGACGACGTGCAGCTGATCAAGAGTCTGGGCGTGGACGCGTACCGTTTCTCGATCTCCTGGCCGCGCGTGCAGCCCGGCGGGCGCGGCCCGGCCAACCCGGCCGGCCTGGCCTTCTACGACCGGCTCGTGGACGAGCTGCTGGCTGCCGGGATCGACCCGTGGGTCACGCTCTACCACTGGGACCTGCCGCAGGAGCTCGAGGACGCCGGCGGCTGGCCGCACCGGGACACCGCGTACCGGTTCGCGGACCTCTCGATGCTGGTGTACGAGCGCCTCAAGGACCGGGTGCGGAACTGGGGCACGGTCAACGAGCCGTGGTGCGTGGCGTACCTCGGGTACGAGCACGGCGTGCACGCACCCGGCCGGCGTGACTTCGGTGCGGCGCTCGCCGCCACCCACCACCTGCTGCTCGCGCACGGTCTGGTGGCGCGGCAGATCTGGACGCCGGAGAACACGGTGAGCATCGCGCTCAACATCGGCACCTCCACCCCCGCGTCCGACGACCCGGTCGACGTGGCGGCCGCCTGGCGGGCCGACGGCAACGTCGCGCGGATCTTCCTGGACCCGCTGCGGCACGGCCGGTACCCGGCCGACGTGGTCGAGGACCTCGCGGCACGCGGGTACACGCTGCCAGTCCACGACGGCGATCTGGAGATCATCTCGGAGCGGCCGATCGACCTGCTCGGGGTCAACTTCTACTTCGGACAGGACTTCGCCGGCACCGACCTCGAGGGCAACACGATCGACGCGCTCGGGCGGCCGGTCGTCCGCGAGATCAAGCCGGACGCGCCGGTCACCGACCTGGGCTGGCCGATCACCCCGGACCGGTTCACGAAGCTGCTGCTGCGGCTGCACCACGACTACGGGTTCCCGCTGGCGGTCACCGAGAACGGCGCGGTCTACGAGGACCACCCGGACGCGTCGGGCTTCGTCGCGGACTCGGCGCGGACCGCGTACCTGCGCGACCACGTCGACGCGGTCTTCGCCGCACGCGCCGAGGGCGCTGACGTGCGGGGCTATTTCGCCTGGTCACTCATGGACAATTTCGAATGGGCCGAGGGGTACGCGAAGAGGTTCGGCCTCGTCCACGTCGACTACGAGACCCAGGCGCGTACGCCAAAACAGAGCGCGCTCTGGTTCCGTGATCGCATACTCTCTCGGCCATGACCGACTACCTCGACCTGAATCGGGCAAACTGGGACGAGCGGGCCCCTTCGCACGCAGCGTCTGACTTCTATCACGTCGAGGACTTCGTCCAGGACCCGTCGTACCTCAGCGACGTGGTCCGGTTCGACCTGCCGCGGCTCGGCGACATCGCCGGGCTGCGCGGGGTCCACCTCCAGTGCCACATCGGCACCGACACGGTCTCGCTGTCCCGGCTCGGCGCCCGGATGACCGGGCTCGACTTCTCCGGCGTCTCGCTGGAGCAGGCCCGGACCATCGCTGCTCGGGCCGGCGCCGACATCCCGTTCGTGCAGAGCGACGTCTACGCCGCCCGGGAGGTTCTGGACGGCGACTTCGACCTGGTCTTCACCGGCATCGGCGCGCTCGGCTGGCTGCCCGACATCAAGCGATGGGCCCGGACAGTCGCGTCGCTGCTCGCGCCGGGCGGCAGGCTGTTCATCCGCGAGGGCCACCCGATCCTGTGGGCGGCCGAGCAGGACCGGCCCGACGACCTGGTCGTGCTCTCCGAGCCGTACTTCGAGACCGCCGAACCGCAGATCTACGACGAGGGCGGCACGTACGTGTCCGCCGACGCCGAGTTCACCAACAACGTGACCCACGAGTGGAACCACGGGCTCGGCGAGATCGTCACCGCGGTACTTTCGGCCGGCCTGGAACTGACCGGGCTGGAGGAACACCGTTCGGTGCCGTGGGAGGCGCTGCCCGGTCTGATGCGGGACATCGGCGGCGGCGAGTTCCAGCTCCGCGACCGGCCGGAACGACTCCCGCACACCTACACCCTGCAGGCCCGCAAGCCCGGCGCCGTTTAGAGATCAGCCGTTGCGGGGTATCTGCCGCCCATCCCCGGCAGAGGAGGTCCCCGATGCGTATCGGTGCTGTTCTTTTGGTCATCTGGCTCGCGCTCGGCGTCGTCGCCGCTTTCCAGCGCGGTTACTTCAAGGACGACGGCGACGCGAGCTGCGCGGAAGCCGGCACGGTCATCATCACGACGATCGCCGGGCCGCTCAACTGGATGGGCGTCAACCCGAAGATCACCTGTGACGTCCCGGAGCCGAGCAAGTAATCACCTCAGGAACGCCCGCTCGTCGACGTGGCGGGTGGGCGTACCGAAGAAGAGCTCCGGGTGCACCAGGCCCAGTGCCAGATTGAGCGTGTCCTGGCGGTAACTCCACCGTCCATCCTGGATCAGTGGCCAGGACACCCGATAGTTCACCTGCCACCGCAGCCACTCGCCCGGTGCCAGCCAGATCCCGGAGGGGCGGCGGCTCGCTGCCTGGGTGGTGCCACCCCTGGCGGGGAGGAGCTCCACACGTACCCTCTCGCCTTTGCGAACCAGCCGCAGACCGCAACGCGCCGCACTCGGCTCGCGCTCCGCCGGCTCCGCGCCCAGGGACTCGATCGGCTCGAAGCCGTTACGCTCCGCCATCACCACCTCGTGCACGACGCCGGTCCGCAGGGCCGGCAGGCGAAACCCCACCGGCGCCGCATGGCGGCGCGCGGCATCCGGACCGCCGCGGGAGCGCTTGGTCCACTCAGTGCTCACCCACTGTGCGACGACATCCACTGCTCCCCCTTCCCGCAGGGCAATTCTCCCTGGTGCAGCCAGCGAGAGCACGGATTATTCACCTGGTGGACACCTTCACGCCGCTCGGCGCGCCGAACTGATTCTCGGACTTGAGCTGGAGCGCGCTCCAGCTTCTACGGTTTCTCTCAAAGAGGGGGAACCATCATGGAGACCAGGAACTTCGGACGTCTCGGCCGGATCAGCTCGCTCACGCTGGGTGGCGGCGGCATCGCCGGGGTGTGGGGCAGCACGGATCGCGACGAGGCGGTGTCCACTGTCCACGCGGCGATCGACGCGGGAATCACGATGCTGGACCTGGCGCCCAGCTACGGATCGGACTTCGAGTCGGAGCGGGCGGTGGGCCAGGCACTGCGCGACCGCCCCGCACCGGACGTGATGATCACCAGCAAGGTGCAGCTGACCAAGCCCGGCGGCACCGATTGGGCCGCGCGGATCCGGGCGAGCCTGCGGGACAGTCTCGCGCGGATCGGCCGGGATCACCTTGACCTGTTCCTGCTGCACACGCAGTTGCGGCCGCGGACGCCGTCGTCCTACGTGCCGGACGACCTCGACTGGGATGACTACACAGTGGTGGCCTCGGAGCTCGATCGACAGCGATCATCTGGGACAATTCGGGCGTGGGGGATCACGGCGATCGCGCATCCGTCCTCGGTGGTTGCGGCGTTGTCGACGGGTCCTCGGCCGGATGCGGCCCAGGTTGTAGTGAATCCGTTGGATATGAACGGGGATCTGTGGGTTTATGGATCCTCGGTCTCACCGGACAACGCGTCGATCCTGCGGACGGCCGTGTCGAACGACGTGTCGGTCGTGGGGATCCGGGCGGTGGCGGCGGGGTCGTTGACCGGGGCGCTCGATCGTTCGCTGGACCCGCGGCACCCGGCGGCGGTGGACTTCGAGCGGGCTTCGCCGTACCGGAAGCTGGCGGCGGAGTTCGGGGAGACGCCGGCGGCGCTGGCTCATCGCTACGCGCTGAGCGTCCCGGGCGTGGCGACGGTGGTGCTGGGCGTGAAGAACCGCGCCGAGCTCGCGGAGTGCGTGGCTGCTGAGGAGCGGGGGCCGCTCTCGCCTTCCGAGGTGGCCGCTGTCGAGGCTCTTCGCTAGCCCCCACCCCCGGCGAGCCGCGCCCCAGCCCCCTCCACCCCCACAGCCAGGGGGCTAGGTCACGGCTCGCCCACGCCAGCCGCGCCCCAGCTCCCTCACACCCCACAACCATGGGGCTATGGCACGGCTCGTCCAAGCCAGCCGCGCCCCAGCCCCCTCCACACCCCACAACCAGGGGGCCAGTGCACGGCTCGCCCACGCCGGCCGCGCCCCAGCCCCCTCCACACCCCACAACCAGGGGGCTAGGGCACGGCTCGCACCCGCCGGCCGCCGGTCAGGTGCCGGGTCAGCTCACCCAGGGCGGCGTCAGGGTGGAGCCGTCGGGGAGGGTGGCCTCGAAGCCGGCGCTGGTGGTCACCCACGCCTCGGCCGGTAGCTCACCCTCGTTGTCGGCGCGGAACTCCGCCCCCGCCGGCACCACCAGCACATCTCCCGGCTCCAGCCGCCCGGCGACCCCGTCCAGGGTGACCGACAGGCGCCCGGCGGCCAGGATGAACACTTCGTCCCGCCCCACGCGATGCGGAACCCCCTCGGTGCCGCCGGCGATCTCGACACGCCACGTGCACAGCTCCCGGCTGCCGGTGGACGGCGACGCGTAGGCGTGGAACACCGTCCCGTGCAACCGATGCTGCACGGCGTCCTCACTGCGATAGATCGGCATCAGTCCTCCATTTAGTCAAGTCACTTGACCATATAGTCAAGCAGCTTGACCGGCATGTCAAACTCTTTCCGTGCGAGACGATCTCCAAGACCTTCCGGTGCTCCTGCTGAGCGCCGCACGCGCGCTTGTCGACGGGATAGATGCCGGCGTACGCGCCTCCGGCTTCACCGACCTCCGCCCCGCACACGGATTCGCGTTCGTCCGGCTCTCCGGCACCGGCGCAACCGTCAACGAACTCGCCGAGCACCTGGAGATCACCAAACAGGCAGCCAGCCAGATGGCCGACGAGCTGGTACGCAAGGGCTACGTCGAACGGCTACCCCACCCCGCCGACGCCCGCGCCCGACTACTCGTGCTGACCTCAAAGGGCATCGCCTGCACCCGCGCCGCCGACGCCGCCGCCGAGCAGACGTTGCGCCCCTGGGCCGATTCCCTGGCCCCCGGCCAGCTCACCGCCCTACGCTCCGCCCTCTCCCGCCTCGCAACCCCGGGCCGCATCCGCCCCACCTGGTGACCCCTCAGCGAAAGCCCTCGCCCGGAGGAAGGCCCGCCCGGAGAAGTAGGCCCGCCCGGAGGAAGGCCCGCCCGGAGAAGTAGGCCCGCCCGGAGGAAGGCCCGCCCGGAGGAAGGCCCGCCCGGAGAGAAGGCCGCCCCGGGCGAAGGCCCGCCCGGAGAGAAGGCCGCCCCGGGCGAAGGCCCGCCCGGAGAGAAGGCCGCCCCGGGCGAAGGCCCGCCCAGGGGAAGGGAGCGCCCACTCCGCAGACCAGCGAGGGTCAGTCCCGTTCGATTTGGTGGCCGATCAGCTGCGGGCCCATCAGCACAGCATTGCCCGAGCCGTCGCGGCGAGCGTCGGGTTCGGGGAGTTCGACCGGGTCGCCGGTGCTGCTGGCGCCGATCGGGCGCGGCCCGACCCAGGCGACAGTAAGGCGGGACTCCCCCTTGAGGAAGCGCTGCACCCGGACCCCACCCGTCGCCCGGCCCTTGGCCGGGTAGGACGCGAACGGTGAGACCTTGACCTGCGTGCCGGTCGAGGTGACGACCATGGGCTCGCCGTGTTCGGGGTCGGAGGTGGAGACGGCGTTGAAGGAGATGACCTCGGAGTCCGGGGTCAGGTTGACGCCCGCCATGCCACCGCCCTTGAGGCCCTGGGGGCGGACCAGTTTCGCCGGGAAGCGCAGCAGGGAGGCGTCGGAGGTGACGAAGACGAGGGACTCGGCGCCGTCGGTGAGCCAGGTGGCCTGGAGGACCTCGTCGCCCTCCTTCAGCGTGATGACCTCGAACTCGTCGGAGCGGACCGGCCACTCGGGCGCGCAGACCTTCACCACGCCGAGGCGGGTGCCGAGTGCGATGCCCGGGGAGTCGCCGGACGTCAGCGGGGCCAGGCCGACGACCTTCTCGCCCTTCTCGAGCGGGACGAGTTCGGAGGCGGACATGCCGCCGCGCAGGGAGACCGTGCCCGACTGCTCGGGCAGGACCGGTAGCGGGAGGACGTCGGTCTTGAACGCGCGGCCGCGGTTGGTGACCAGCAGGATGCGGCCCCGGGCGGTCGAGTGGATCACCGCGCGGACGGCGTCGTGCTTGACGCGGCCGCTGCGCTTGCGGGCCTCCGTGGACTCCTCGCTCTCGGCGGCCGTGCGGGCGATCAGCCCGGTCGCGGAGAGGATCACCTGGCAGGGGTCGTCGGCCACCTCGAGCGGGCCGGCCGGCACCGAGGCGGCGAGGACCTCCTTGAGGTCACCGTCGATCAGCGTGGTGTGCCGCGGGGTGGCGAACTCGCTCGCGACCTCGGCGAGCTCGTCGGAGACGACCTTCTTGAGGACGTCCTCGTTGTCCAGGATCCGGGTCAGGTCGGCGATCTCGTTGCGCAGCCGCTCCTGCTCGGTCTCCAGCTCGATGCGGTCGAAGCGGGTGAGCCGGCGCAGCGGGGTGTCCAGGATGTACGTCGCCTGGATCTCGGAGAGGCCGAACTCGCTCATCAGGCCGGTCTTGGCCGCGGCCGCGTCGTCGCTGGCGCGGATCAGCGCGACCACGCGGTCGATGTCGATCAGGGCGATGAGCAGGCCGTCGACCAGGTGCAGCCGGTCCTCGCGCTTGGTCCGGCGGTACGTGGTGCGGCGGGTGACCACCTCGTAGCGGTGCTGGACGAAGACCTCCAGCAGCGCCTTGAGCCCGAGCGTGCGCGGCTGGCCGTCGACCAGCACCAGGTTGTTGATGCCGAACGAGCTCTCCAGCGGGGTAAGACGGTAGAGGTCGGCGAGCAGCGCCTGCGGGTTGACGCCGACCTTGCACTCGATGACCAGGCGGGTGCCGTGCTCGCGGTCGGTGAGGTCCTTGACGTCCGCGATGCCCTGCAGGCGGGCGGCCTGTCGCTGGCCGCGCCGCGGGCCCGAGGTGATCAGCTTGCCCTTCACCTCGTCGGTGATCGCCTCGATGATCTTCTCGGCGCCGACGCCGTAGGGCAGCTCGGTCACCGTGATCGCCTGACGTCCCCGCCCGCCCTCGAGCAGGCCGGTCTGGGCGCGCGCGCGGACGCGGACGACGCCGCGACCCGTCTCGTACGCCCTGCGCACCTCGTCGAGGCCGAGCAGCTGGCCGCCGGTGGGCAGATCGGGACCGGGCACGAAGCGCATCAGCTGGTCGAGATCGGCCTCCGGATGGGTGATCAGGTGCCGGGCGGCCGCGACGACCTCGCCGAGGTTGTGCGGGATCATGTTCGTCGCCATGCCGACCGCGATGCCGGATGTGCCGTTGACCAGCAGGTTCGGGAAAGCGGCGGGCAGCACCTTGGGTTCGAGGTCGGAACCGTCATACGTCGGTTTGAAGTCGACCGTGCCCTCGCCGAGCTCGCCGACCAGCAGCATCGCCTCGCGGGACATGCGCGCCTCGGTGTACCGCGCGGCGGCCGGGCCGTCGTCGGGTGATCCGAAGTTGCCGTGGCCGTCGATGAGCGGCGTGTTCAGCGAGAAGTCCTGGGCGAGCCGGACCAGGGCGTCGTAGATCGCCACGTCGCCGTGCGGGTGGTACTTACCCATCACGTCGCCGACGACGCGGGCCGACTTCACGTACGCCCGGTCGGGCCGGTGGCCCTGCTCGGACATCGACCACAGGATCCGCCGGTGCACCGGCTTGAGGCCGTCCCGGGCGTCGGGCAGCGCCCGGGAGTGGATCACCGAATACGCGTACTCCAGGTAGGAGTCCTCGACCTCGGTGGTGAGGGGGTTGTCGATGACCCGGGCGCCGGCCTGGTCGAACGCGGACAGGTCGACGCGGTTCTCGGATTTGCGGCGTGCCATTGGTAGCGGACCTCTCAGGCGTCGATCGTCTCTTGGTCGATCCGGCCGGCGGCCTCGATCAACCAGTTCTTCCGGGGCTCGACCCGCTCGCCCATCAGCAGCTCGAGGGTGGCCTCGGCCCGTTCGGCGTCCTCGATGGTGATCCGCCGGACGGTCCGCGCCGCGGGGTTCATCGTGGTCTCCCACAACTCGTCGGCGTCCATCTCACCGAGGCCCTTGAACCGCGGCACCGGTTTCTGCACCTGGCGCCCGCCCCGCTCGATGCGCGCGACGGTGCTCTCCATCTCCTGCTGCGTGTACGTGAAGATGGTCTCCGAGTTACGCCCCTTGGTGACCACCTTGTGCAGCGGCGGCATGGCGGCGAAGAGCCGGCCGTGCTCGATGACCGGCCGCATGTACTTGGCGAAGAGCGTGATCAGCAGTGTCCGGATGTGCGAGCCGTCGACATCCGCGTCGGCCATGATCAGCACTCGGCCGTACCTCAGGTTGCCGATCTCGAACGTGCGGCCGGAGCCGGCGCCGAGGACCTGCACGATCGCCGAGCACTCGGCGTTGTCCAGCACCTGCTGCAGGCTGGCCTTCTGCACGTTGAGGATCTTGCCGCGGATGGGCAGCAGCGCCTGGTATTCCGAGCTGCGGGCCATCCGGGCGGTGCCGAGGGCCGAGTCGCCCTCCACGATGAACAGCTCGGACCGGTCGATCCCGATGGCACGGCAGTCGACCAGCTTGGCCGGCATCGACGCGCCCTCCAGGGCGGTCTTGCGGCGGGCCGCGTCCTTCTGCTGTTTCTGGGTGAGGCGGACCCGGGCGGCGTCCACCACCTTCTGCAGGACGGTGCGCGCCTCGGTCTTGGTCCGGCGGCCGTCGATCCACTCCTTCAGATAGGACTCGACGAGGGCCTGCATGACCCGGGTGACGCCGGCGGTGGAGAGCTCGTCCTTGGTCTGCGACGTGAACTGCGGCTCCGGCACCCGCACGTGGATGACCGCGGTCATCCCCTCGAGCAGGTCGTCCAGGACCGGTGGCTCCTCCTTGGGCTTGAGCAGGCCACGGGTGTTGCGGATGGCCTCGGTGAGCGCGCGGACCAGGGCGCGCTCGAAGCCCTTGCGGTGGGTGCCGCCGTGCATGTTGCGGATGGTGTTGGTGAAGCACTCGACGGTGCGCTCGTAACCGGTGCCCCACCGGAAGGCGACCTCGATCTGGGCGTGGCGGACCACGTTCGCCTGCATGACGCCGTTGGCGTCGGCGGCGTTCTCCTTGTAGGTCCCCTCGCCGGTGACCAGGAGGACACCGGAGACCGGCTTGTCACCCTGTGGAGTGAGGAACTCCACCATGTCGGTGAGCCCGTTCGGGTAGTGGAAGGACTCGGTGGCGGGCTCCTCGGCGCCGGCGTCGAACAGGGTGTACTGCACGCCGGGGACCAGGAAGGCGGTGTTGCGCAGCTTGGCGCGCACCGACTCGACGTCCAGGCGGGCGGCGCCCTCGAAGAACCGGGCGTCGTACCAATACCGGATGGAGGTGCCGCTGGGCTCGCCCCGCTTCATCCGGCGGGTGACGCGCAGGCCGGGCTCGGGGCTGAACGGCGCGTCCGGCCCGGGGCCGTCGAAGACGCCGGGCACTCCGCGCTGGAACGAGATCTCGTGCACCTTGCCGTCACGCTTCACGGTGACGTCGAAGCGCAGCGAGAGCGCGTTGACCGCGGAGGCGCCGACGCCGTGCAGGCCACCGGAGGTCTTGTAACCCGAGCCACCGAACTTGCCGCCCGCGTGCAGGCGGGTCAGCACCAGCTCGACGCCGCTCAGGCCGGACTTGGCATGCACGTCGGTGGGGATGCCCCGGCCGTCGTCGTCGACCTGGACCGAACTGTCGGCGTGCAGCGTGACGGCGATCCGGGTGGCGTAGCCGGCGACACCCTCGTCGGTGCAGTTGTCGATGATCTCGTTGGCCAGGTGGTTGATGCCCCGGCTGTCGGTCGACCCGATGTACATCCCAGGGCGTTTCCGGACAGCGTCCAGCCCTTCGAGGTGCGTGAGGTCGTCAGCCCCGTACAAGGTCTCTGGCTGTGCGGTCACGAGGCGGCACTCCCGATCGGCCATGGGTGGTCAAGACGGCGCGAGCCTACCCGGCGCCTCCGACACTTCTGCCCCAGGCGAGCCAGGTCTAGACCACACCGTGGCCCAAATCGGGATGAACGGTACTAAAGTGTGGCCTAAGACACGCCGATCAGTGGTCCGGTCCGCGGCATGATCTGCACGGTCCGCTGCCCCACCGCGGTCGGCATGGTCCGCGGCATCGTCTGCGGCTGGAGGGCACGGAACAGATCGAGCGGGCGCGACTTGCCCGGCACCGACACCGGCGGCAGCTCCTGATAGGCGATCCGCGTGGCGGTCGCCTCCCGGGTGGCCGAGCAGACCACCACGGTGTCGTGCGGCGCGTACGCCTGAAGCCGCGCCGCCGTGGCCACCACACTGCCGCTGACCATCGCGTACCCGCCGTCGAAGGCGGCCATCGGGTCGACGATCACCTCGCCGGTGGCCAGACCGACCCGGGTCTTGACGCGGAACCTGCCGGCCAGGAGACGCCCCCTCAACGACTCCTGGACCGACAGGCCCGCTTTCACCGCCGAGGCCGCGGCCTCCGGGCCGAACCCGTCCTCGCCGGCGCCGAACACCGCCATCACCGCGTCACCGACGTACTTCTCCACGATGCCGCCGCACGCGCGGACCACGCCCGAGACCACCGAGAAGTAGTCCCGCTGCAGCGCACGCACCTCCGCGCAGTCGAGCCGGTCCACCAGCGAGGTGAAGCCGACGATGTCGACGAACAGCACGGTGACGTCCTGGCGCCGCTCCTGAACGGCCATGGTGATGGTGGTCATGTCTCACGCTCCCCCAGATCACTGGCGCTGACCGGGAGAACGGTGCCAGCCCAGTTGACGACGCGGATCCGCAGAACGACGTATCTCTGACAGCATCGGCACCGGTCATTTTTGTGACGCAGAACAGTCCGAACCGACGACAACGTGATACGCCCTTTCCGATTAGGCTGCCCTTCATGGCCAGCCAGGAGGACGACGGGCCGCTTGTCGGACGCGACGGCACGCTGGCCGACGTCCAGTCCTACCTGCGTGACGTCGGTCCCGGCGGGACCGCCGCGGTGTTCGTGACCGGGGAGAGCGGCGTCGGCAAGAGCCGTCTGCTGCGGGAGACCGCCGAGTCGCTGCGCGGCAGCGGCTTCGCCGTGCTGTCCGGCACCTGTTTGGACATCGGCGACGCGTCCCCGCTGCACCCGGTGCTGCAGGCGCTGCGCCGGCACGACGAGTCCGCACCGGCACCGGCCGCCACCGCCGACGACGCCGGCGCCCTGCTCGACCGGGTCTCCCACGACCTGCGCGCGATCGCCGGCGACAAGCGCCTGCTGCTGGTGCTCGACGATCTCCAGTGGGCCGACCGCAGCACCCGCCAGCTGCTGCTCTATCTGCTGGCCGGCCTCGGTGACGTGCGCGTCTCGGTGCTCGCCGCGATCCGCGCCGAGGCACTGCACGGCACCCACCCGCTGCGCCGGGTCCTCGCCGAGCTGCGCCGGCTGCGCTCGGTCCGGGTCGTCGACCTGCAGCCGCTGACCCAGGACGACACCCGCGAGCTGGTCTCCGCGATCGTCGGCGGCAACGTGGCGATCGAGGACGCCGACCGGGTCTACAAGCGCAGCGGCGGCAACCCGTTCGTCGCCGAGGAGCTGGCGCGTGACCTGCGCGACGGCCGGGTCGAGCTGTCCGACACGCTGCGCGAGATCTTCCTGTCCCGGGTGGACGAGCTGCCGGCGAACGCGCATGCCGTCGTACACGCTCTGGCCGCCGGTGTGGAGCCGGTGGAGCACGCCGTGCTGTCCCGCGTGGTCCCGCTGCCCGAGGACCAGCTGATCGAGGCGATCCGGGCCGCGATCGCCCAGCGTTTCGTGTCCAGCGACGGCGACGGTTACCGCCTGCGGCACCGCCTGGTCGCCGAGGTCCTGGAGCAGGAGGTGCTGCCCGCCGAGGCCGCCTCCCTGCACCGGCGGTACGCGGAGGCCCTGGAGGCCCGCGACGGCGAGCCCGACCACGCCCGGCTCGCGTTCCACTGGCAGCGCGCCGGTGTGCCGGCCCGTGCCCTGCCCCCGGTCGTCGCCGCCGCCCGCTCCGCCGAGGGCCTCTACGGCTTCGCCGAGGCCCATCGGTATTGGACGATCGCCCTCCAGCTGACCGCCGAGGAGGACCGGGAGCGCACAGGGCTGCTCGGCAACGCGGCCGAGTCGGCGCACCAGTGCGGCGAGCACCTGCTGGCACTGTCCAGGCTCGGCGAGCTGGCCGGCCGCCCGGACGCGCCCGGCCAGTGCGACCTGCACCTGCGCCGGGCCCGCTACCTGGCCGCCGCCGGCCGTTCCGCCACCGCCGAGACGGAGTACGAACTGGCCCTCGAGGCCCCCGACTGCACCCCGCGCCAGCGGGCCAGCGCCGCCGCCTTCCTCGCCGAGCTGCTCCTGCACCTGGGCCGGTACGCCGACGCCAACCAGCGCGCCCGCGAGGCCCTGGAGCTGGCCGCGGTGAACGGCTCGACCGCCGACCTGGTCCGGGCCAGTGCCGCGCTCGGCTTCAGCGCCGCGTTCCGGGAGGACCCGGACGCCGGTCTGGCCGTCATCCGGCACGCGGTGGAGATCGCCGAGCGCTCCGGCCACCCGGACGACCTGGGCGTCGCCTATCTGCACCTCGCCGAGCTGCTCACCGGCCCGCTGAACAGCATCGAGGAGGGCGTGCTGGTCGCACGCCGCGGCGCCGACCGGCTCGCGCAGCTGGGTGTCGGCCGCACCTATCAGACCCGGCTGCTCGCCATCGCCGCGAACGGGCTGTTCCGCACCGGCCAGTGGGCCGAGGCGGACACCATGCTGCAGACCGCCATGCGGCACCGCCCGTCCGGGGCGGACGCGGTGGAGCTGCTGCTCGCCCGGTGCCGGCTCCTGGTCGGGTTCGGCGAGCTGGACAACGCCGGCCGTGACCTGGACGCGGTGGCGACACTGCTGGCCGGTGGCGGCGCCCGGCATGTGCTGCCGATGCTGACGTTGCGCGCGGGCCTGGCCATGTGGCTCGGCGAGCACGCCGACGCGCGGGCGGCCGTGCAGCGCGGTCTCACCGAGACACGCTCCGACGACCTGGTGCTTCTCGGCGTGCTGGCCTGGCACGGCCTGCGCGCGGAGGCCGAGGCGCACGTCGCCGGCAAACCGGTCGATCCCGGTGCGGTCCGGCGTCTGAAAACCGTGCAGGGCCGCCTGCTCGAGGGTGTGAACAACGCCGGTGCGGCGCGCGCGGTGGTGGAGGGCTATCTCGATCTGTGCGCGGCCGAGCTGAGCCGTATCGAGGACCGGCAGGATCCGGCGCCGTGGGACCGGGCGGCCCGGATCTGGGACCGGCACCAGCAGCCCTATCCGGCGGCTTACGCGCGGCTGCGCCACGCCGAGGCCTCACTGCAGCGCAAGGTGCGCCGGGCCGCGGCGATCTCCGGGCTGCGCCAGGCGTACGCGACCGCCACCGCCATGGGCGCCAAGCCCTTCGCCAACGAGATCCGTGGCGTGGCACAGCGCTACCGCGTCCCGCTGGCCGACGACATCCCGACCGTCCCGATGGCCGCGCCGGAGCAGATCGTCGACGAGCTCTCGGTGCTGACCGGCCGCGAGCGCGAGGTCCTGGCCGCCGTCGCGGAGGGGCTGACCAACCGGGAGATCGGTGAGAAGCTCTTCATCAGCGAGCGTACGGTCGGGGTCCACCTGGGACACATCTTCGACAAGCTCCAGGTACGTACCCGCGTGCAGGCGAGCCGGGTCTATCTGACAGCCGCCTGACCAGGCGATCGTTACCTTTCCGAGACATACGTATGTGGAATACGTAGTTCTACCGATCCCCCGGTGCTCCCCCGGTGGAAGGGTGTAAGCCACGGGGGAGCACCGCCCGGTGGCCTCGTTCCACCGGGCGGTGCTGGGGGCCCTCCGCATTTCTGCATCACCCCGTGGAGGATCCGATGACCGAGCCCATCTGGGGTCCGGTGCAGCAGGAGATGTCCGACATCCTGCGACACCACCCCGACGACGTACCCGGAGTGGTCGACCAGCTCGCCCAGCTGCAGGTAGTGCTGTGCCGCGTGCCGCCGTTGCTGAACAGCAACCCGCTGGCCGACTTCAACAAGCTCTACCTGACCATCACCGAGAACGTGCTCGAGCGCCTCTACGCCGGCAAGTTCAAGGACCCGGCGTTCCTGTCGCGGCTGGACGTCGAGTTCGCCACGCGGTATTTCGACGCCCTGCGGTACTGGACCGAGGGCAGCCCGGCCTGTCCCGGCGTCTGGGCCGGCCTGTTCGGCCGCATCCCGGGCCCGGACGCCCGCCCGCTGCCGTCCGCCGTCGCGGGCGTCAACGCGCACATCAACTTCGACCTGCCGTTCGCGCTGGTGACCACGTTCGACCACCTGGGCAGCGACCCGATCGACGGCAGCGACCAGCACCACGACTACCTCCAGGTCAACGACATCTTCGCGGAGGAGATCCCGGGCCTGCGCCGCGGTTATCTGGACCGGTGGCAGCTGCTCATCGACACGATGAACGGCGACCTGGACGACTGGTGGCAGGGCGAGATGGTGGAGTACACCCGCAACGTCGCCTGGCGCAACGCCCAGAAGGTCTGGGCGATCCGCCACGACCTGATCGCGCTGGACAAGGAGCGCCGCCGGCTCGACCGGACCGCCACCGGCCTGGGCAAGCTGCTGCTCTCACCGTTCGCCGACTTCCTCCAGTGACGCAGTGACTATTTGAGGATGATCAGGCGGGCGGTGGTCGCGGTTCCCTCGCGCAGGCCGCCCACACCGATCTCGGCGCCGGTCTTCAGCGCGTCCCGCTCGACCTTCTCCCGGTTCTTGACGATCCGCAGCGGGTCGCCGTAGGTCCAGGTCAGCTCGAAGCCGTCGGTGGACTTCAGGGTGAGACCGGTCTCGGTGACCGCGGTGACCGTGCCGCGTTGCACCACTACCGTACGCACGCCCTCGCGCGTCTCGACGACGATCTCGCCGTGCAGGGTGTTCTTGCGCAGCTGCTTGCGGATCGCCCGCGGGCGAGGGCCGTCCTTCTTCGCGTCGTCCTTCGCCTCCTCCTCGGTGAAGCCGACCTCCTGGAGGGCGACAAACTCGGCGGAGACCTCGTCCATCACCGGCGCCGGCGCCGCGGAATCGGCGCCGGAGCGGGCCACGCCGCATCCGGTCAGGATCAGCGTGGCGGCGGTGCAGATGCTCAAAACGATTCGGGTACGCGTCATGCAAGGCATCCTGGACGCCCCCCACTCAGCCCCGGTCAGGGAATTGTTCGAGTTCGGTAAGGCAGCTCCACGGTGAACATCGCCCCGCCCTCCGGCGCGTGCCCCGCGCTGATCCGGCCACCGAGCCGCCCCACGAGCCGGGCCGCCAGCGCGAGCCCGAGTCCGCTCCCGACCTCGCGGATCCCCCGGTAACGGCGGTTCAGCTCGCCCCGGTCGAACGCCACCGCCAGGTCGTCGTCGGTGAAGCCCGGCCCGCCGTCGCGCACCTCGACGATCCCGTGCTCCGGGCCGGCCCGCAGCGCCAGCACGAGCGGCGCACCGGCCGGGACGACCCGCAACGCGTTCTCGCAGAGCCCGTCGAGCACCTGCCGGATCCGGCCGGGATCCGTGTCCACGGTGATCGGCCGGTCCGGCAGGTCCACGGTCAGCGCCGGCCCGTCCGGCCCGCACCGGGCCGCCCACGCACGACCGGCCTCCCGGAGCAGCTCGACCAGGTCGACCGGTACGACGTGGATCGGCAGGTCGGCCGCCTCCAGACGGGCCAGCACCAGCAGATCCGAGACGAGGCGGTCGAGCCGCTCGGCCTCGTTGAGCATGGTGGACCCGGCCTGGGACGCGTCCGCCGGCTCGATCACGCCGTCGGCCAGCGCCTCGGCGTACCCGCGGATGGTGGCCAGCGGGGTGCGCAGCTCGTGCGAGACCGAGAGCAGGAAGTCCCGCTCGCGCCCCTCGCTGGTCTGCAGCGCCGAGGCGAGCTGGTTGATCGCGTCGGCGAGACGGACCGACTCGGCCGGGCCGGAGCGGGAGATCCGTACCGAGTGGTCGCCGGCGGAGAGACGTCCCGCGGCGGCGGCCGCCAGGGTGAGCGGCCGGGCCAGGAACCGGGCGAGCAGGGCGCCCGCCAGGACACCGCCGAGCAGGCCGGCGAGCAGCGCCACCCAGACGCTGCCGAGGACGCGGACCGCGGTGCCGGAGGCGACGGCCCGGGTGAGCACGACACCGCTGTTGCGGCCGGAGAGCGGCCGGCCGGCGATGAACGAGGCGCGGTCGTTCACCAGGGCGCGGGTGTCGACCAGGCCGCCGCCGGCGATCTGCTCGACGACCCGGTCGGGCAGACCGGAGTGGTCGGCGACACCACGCCGGATCAGGTAGATCTCGATCTTGTCCTGGCGCAGGCGGGACGCGATCCGCTCCCGCGCGGCGGGTCGCTCGTCGGCGAGCAGCTCGACGGCGAGGGCGGTCTTGGCCATCAGCTCGGTGCGGATCTGGGTGTTGACCGTGCGGACCGCGACCGGCACGGCGACCAGGGCGGTCACGATCACGGCGACGACCGCGGTGGCGGCGGTGACCAGCACGGTGCGGCCGGTCAGCGTACGGAAGAAGTCACGCATCAGCGCAGTACCCGACTCCACGAACGGTGCGGATCAACGACGCGGCCCCGCCGAGCTTGGCCCTGACCTGCGCCACGTGCACGTCGACGGTACGCGTACCCGCATGCGACGCGTATCCCCAGACAGCGGCCAGCAGCTCCTCCCGCGTGAACACCCGCCCCGGCCGCCCGAGCAGGTGTGCGAGCAGGTCGAACTCGGTAGCCGTCAGGTTCAGCGGCGTGCCGTCCACGGTTGCCAGCCGCCGTCCCGGGTCGAGCGCGAGCGGGCCGAGTACGCGTACCCTCTCCGCCTCGGACGGACCGGCCGCGCGGCGCAGCAGCGCCTTGACCCGGGTGACCAGCTCGCGGGGGCTGAACGGCTTCGTGACGTAGTCGTCCCCGCCCAGCTCCAGCCCGAGGATCCGGTCGACCTCGTCGTCCCGCGCGGTCAGGAAGATCACCGGCGTCCAGTCGTTGTCGGCGCGCATCCGCCGGCAGATCTCGGTGCCGTCCAGGCCGGGCAGCGCGATGTCCAGGATGCAGGCGACCGGGCGCAGCCGCCGGGCCGCCGCCAGCCCGGCCGTGCCGTCCTGTTCGACGTGCACGCCGAAGCCCTCACGGCTGAGGTAGAGCCGCACCAGGTCGGCGATCGGGCGTTCGTCCTCGACCACGAGGACCAGTCCCTTGGGCGCGTCGGTCACGGCCCTCATCATGCCGCCGGGAAGCGCCCGCCGATGTTCGGGGAACGTAAGCTCTGAGCTCAGTGTATTGATCAGTACCTATGAAGTGACCTATGGGAACGCTCCCATTGTTCGGGAAAGCGCTCTCCAATCCGTGCTATAAAGACGCCGGACACCCTGTCCTGCACAGGCGACCGTTTGTCGGCTTCGATGTAATCGACCACCCCCTTGAGCCGGGCGAGGCGTCGCACACGGGGGGATGCCTCGCCCACCTAAAGTCCGAGACCGGCTTCCCTGGCCCGGACGATCGCCTCGGCCCGGTCGGCCACCTGCAGCTTGGTGAAGACGTTGGAGACGTTGTTGCGCACGGTCTTCGGCGACAGATACAGCGTGGCCGCTATCTGCGCGTTCGACCGGCCCGCGGCGAGCAGCTCCAGGATCTCCCGCTCCCTCGCGGTGAGCTGCGGGAACGCCTCGGTCGGCGCCGGCGGGCCGGCCGCGAAGAACTCGGTGATCCGGCGTGCCAGCGCGGCACCGAAGACCGCGCCGCCCGCCGCCACCGTCGTGATGGCCCGTACGATCTCGTCCTGTTCCGCGCCCTTGACCAGGTAACCCCGCGCGCCGGCGCGGATCGCCGCGAACACGGTGCCGTCGTCCTCGGACATGGTGAGCACGAGGATGCCCACGCCGGGTGCCTCGCCGGCCAGTTTCCGGGTCGCCTCCACGCCGTTGAGCCGGGGCATCTGCACGTCCATCACCACGACGTCCGGCAGCAGGCGGATCCCGGCGGCCACCGCCTCGGCACCGTCCGCGGCGGTGCCGACCACCTCGAGCCCGTCGACGGTCGCGAGCAGCATCGCCAGCCCGTCCCGGAAGATCGGGTGGTCGTCCGCGACGAGGACGCGAATCGGCTCGGTCATGACACCTCCGCTGGAACGGGCAGGGGCAGACGGGCCCGCACCACCGTGCCGCGCTCGCCGGGGCACTCTATCCGGCACTCCCCGCCCAGCTCAGCGGCGCGTTCCCGGAGCGAGACCAGCCCCACGCCGGTGGGTGTGCCGGCCGGGATCCCGGCACCGTCGTCGGTGACCTCCAGCTCCAGCGCACCGTCGACCACCTCCAGGCGGACCCGGCAGATCGAGGCGGAGGCGTGCCGGGCCACGTTCGTGAGGGCCTCGGAGGCGATCCGGTACGCCGCCACCTCCACCGCCGCCGGCAACTGCTCGAGATCGTCCCCGCCGTCGACCGTCACGCTCAGACCCGGTGCTCGCAGCCGGGCCGCCTGCTGCCGGACCGCCCCGGCCAGCCCCACGTCGTCCAGGGCCGGCGGCCGCAGGTCGTGCACCAGCCGCCGCACGTCGGCGACCGCCGTGCCGGCGTCCTCCCGGGCCTGTTTCAGCAGCTTGTCCGCCTCGCCGGGGTTGCGGCCGACCAGGTTGCGGGCCGCCTCGATGCGCAGCGCCACACCGCCGAGCATGGGCCCCAGACCGTCGTGCAGGTCCCGGCGCAGGCGGCGCCGCTCCTCCTCCCGCGCGGTCACGATCTGCTCCCGGCTGTGCTGGAGCTCCCGCAGCAGATGCGCGTGCCGCGCGGCGATCGCGGCCTGCCGCACCATGTCGCCGAGCAGCCGCTCGTCCTGCGGCGACAGCGCCACCCGTGGGCCGCCGGCCGGCAGGATCACCCGCCCGACCGGCTCGCCCCGGTACGAGATCGGCAGCGTCGTGGTCTCCCCCGCGACCGTACCCAGCCCGGCGATCAGCCTGCTGCCGTCCGGCCGGTCCACCTCCACCGACACGAACCGCGACTTGAACGCCGACGCGACCGCCGAGGCCACGGTGAGCAGCTCGTCCTCCTCGGAGCGGGACCGTTCCAGCTGCTCGGCGAGGCCCGCCACCACCCGGTACGGGTCGTCGCGCCGTCCCAGCACCAGCCGCCGCGAGAGCAGCCACAGCCGGTGCCGCAGCGGGCCGTACCCGATGCTGACCAGCAGCAGCGCGACCACCGCCGCGTCCCGTTCGGGAAGGCTCTGCCCCAGCAGCAGCCCGGTCAGCGCGAGCACCGACGCGTCCACCACGAGCACGGTGGCGGCGAGCGCGGCGTACACGAACGTGCTCCCGAGCAACCGGTCGATGTCGAGCAGGCGCGGGCGGGCGATCGCCACGGCGACGACCACACCGGTGAAGCCGACCACCGGGCCGAGTGCCAGGTCCGACAGCTCGGGAACCGTCTGCACGCCGCCGACCACCAGCAGGTTGACGATCGCGGCCCAGAGCAGCCAGCGCATCCGCAGCCGGTCCTCGCCGGCCGAACCGCGGAACCGGCCGGCCACCACGGCGAACGCGACGAGCATGCCGAACGGCAGCGCCACGAAGCTCAGGTCCAGCAGCGCCGGCCACCAGCCGTCCGGCAGCGGGAGGGTGAGCGGGTCGAGGTTGAGCTCCTGGAGCGGCTCGGGCATCGGGACACCGGCACGGCCCTGGGCGACCTCCGACGGGACCAGCAGCACGGCGAGCGGCATCAGGGCGGACAGGGTGAGACTGACGTACGCGGCGATCCGCCACCGGCCGTCCGGCAGCCGCCCGGCCGGGTAGAGGACCAGCAGCAGCGGCACCCAGACCATCAGCGTGGCGCCGAGCCGCTGGTAGATCCAGAACGACGTCGAGGCACCGGGCAGATCGTGCAGGCTGGAGTAGGTGAGCCAGGAACACGCGGCGGCGTCCAGGCTCCAGTGCGTCCCGGCGAGGCAGAGCAGCCACGCGATCGGGTGCCGGGGCATCCGGTGCAGCAGCAGCGCGCCCGGTACGGCGAGCCCGAGCCCGGCCAGCGCGGCGTTCCACGCAGTGTCGGAGTCGATCTCCGCCCGGTAGGCGGACGGCACCGCGAGATCGAGCACGCTCGCGACGACCAGGGCGACCACCGAAACCGCGACGACCGCGACCGCTGCCTTCTTCACGCGCCCATCGTCGCAGGCAGGGTGTCCCCCGGTCGTTAGGCGTTTGTCCCGGCCGGCCCGGGACAAACGTGGGGACGCACCCGGTGACGCGCGGCCCTGACCGCCCGGGACGCGTCCCGGACAGAGTTCTCCCCGTCAACGAGACATGGAGGACACGATGACGATCAGCACCACTCCGGCACCGGCCCGCACCGACGACACGGCCGCGCCCCGGATCAGCACCCGGGCGGTTCGCCGCACCGGCTGGGCCGTCGCCGCCGGCGCGACGCTCTGGTCGGCGACCTACTACGCGTTCAGCCCGCAGACCACCGACTCGGCCGAGACGACCGTCATCGACCTCGGCGCGGTGCCCGCACAGCTGGCCCTGCTCGCCCTGGTCATGGTGCAGCTGCGGACCGGCGCGACCGGTGTCACCCGCCTCGCCCGGGGCATGCTGCGCACCGAGTTGGTGCTGCTCAGCCTGGCGACCACGTGGAGCGTGCTGCACGGCCTGTTCCCCGCCTTCCGTGACGACCTCTGGCTGGCGATCCTGGACGTGTTCTGGCCGCTCTCGATGCTCGGCATGTTCGTGATCGGCGTGAAGATCGCCTTCGCCGGCCGGTGGCAGGGTCCGGCTCGCTGGTACCCGCTGATCGCCGAGAGCTGGGTGTTCGTGACCCTGCCCGCGATGGGGATCTTCGGCGCGACCGCCGGCCGGTTCGTCGGCGCCACCCACCTGCTGGTCGGGTACGCCGCGCTCGGCCTGCTGCTGGCCCTGCGCCCGCACCTGACCGGCGCCCGCGACTGATCAGTCCCGCACGGCCGGCACCGGTTCTCGGACCGGGCCGGCCCGCAGTGCTTTCACCCCCAGATAGAGGAACGGCAGCAGGAGCAGCAGATCCGCCGCGTGGATGAGCACCAGCTCCCGGGTGATCCGGCTCAGCGGGAAGGCCACCGCGCCGAGCACGAGCAGCAACCCGACCGGGACAGGCGCTGCTCTGAGCCGGAGGAGCGCCACACCGAGGAGCGCCATCGCGAGCGGGAAGAGGGGCCCGCAGATCCAGTAGAGGACGTTCGCCGGGATCGGGTACGCGTTGAGCAACTCCACGGCCCGCGCATGGGAGACGTCGAAGACGACCTCGTAGATCGCCTGAACGCTGAACGCCAGACCACCGGTCACGCCGAAGACGGTGAGCGGGAGCATCGTCCGCCCCCACCGGGACGGCAGGCCCTGATACAGCGGGATCAGGCCGATCAGCCAGCAGGCCAGGCCGACGGCCACGAGGGTGGCGCCGGTCGTGTCCGGACCGTCGCCCTTCCAGAAGAAGCTGCCGGCGAGGTTGAGCGCCGGACCCAGGATGAGAAACATGTCCCGGACGCTACGAACGATCCGCGCCGGGCGAATTCCCCGTTCGTGGCAGCCGGGCTACCGCGTTCGCGGTACCCGGGCGAGCCCCCAGCGGTAGGCGAGGACCACCAGCTGGGCGCGGTCCCGGGCACCGAGCTTGGTCATCGCCCGATTGGTGTGCGTCTTCGCGGTGGCCGGGCTCATCCGCAGCCGCCCGGCGATGTCCGCCATCGACAGCCCGTCGGCGATCATGGTCACCACCTCCCGCTCCCGGGCGGTCAGGGTCTCGACGGCCGGTGGCGGCGGTTCCTCCTCGGAGGCGAACGCCGCGATCAGGCGCCGGGTCACGGCCGGCGCCAGCAGCGCGCCACCGGCGGCGACGACCCGCACCGCGTGCCGCAACTCGTCCGGGCTGACGTCCTTGAGCAGGAAGCCGACCGCTCCGGCGCGCAGGGCGGCGTAGACGTACTCGTCCAGCTCGAACGTGGTCAGCACGATCACGCGGACGCCGGGCAGGCGGGGGTCACCCAGGATGCGGCGGGTCGCGGTGAGACCGTCGGTTCCCGGCATGCGTACGTCCATGAGCACCACATCCGGCCGGTGCGCGCGGGTCAGGGCGATCGCCTCGTCCCCGTTCGCGGCCTCGGCCACGACCTCGATGCCGGGGTCACGGTCGAGCAGCACACGGAAACCGGCCCGCACCAGGGCCTCGTCGTCCGCCACCAGCACTCGCGTGGTCATCCGGGCAGCCACCCTCGCACCTGGAAACCGCCCTCGTCGCGCGGTCCCGCCCGCAGCCAGCCGCCGAGCCCACGGGCCCGTTCGACCATGCCGTTCACGCCGTTGCCACCCTCGGCACCGTCCTGCGGGCCGTGCCCGTCGTCGGAGATGTCCAGCGACAGGCCGTCCGGGACCCAGCCGACCCGGACCTCGATCCGCGAGGCGCCCGCGTGCCGGACCGCGTTCGCCACGGCCTCCTGGACGATCCGGTACGCGGTCGCCTCCACCGCCCGCGACAGCCGCCGCGGCGTTCCCTCGCTGATCAGCACCGCGCCGGTGTCCCCGGCCAGTTCCGGCAGGCGGTCCAGGGTCGGCGCGGGTGCCGCGGGCCCCTCCTCCCGGGTGCCGTCGCGCAGGACGCCGACCGCCGCCCGCAGCTCGGCCATGGCGTCCCGGGCCGCCTGCCGGACCGTCTCCAGCGCGGCCCGGGCACCGTCCGGGTCGTCGCGCTGGATGTCGGCGGCCACCCCGGCCTGGACCGCGACGACGGCGAGGGTGTGCGCGGTGACGTCGTGGAGTTCGCGGGCGATCCGGATGCGCTCGCGGACGACGCGCTCCTCGGCGAGGCGCTCCTGCTCGGCGGCGAGCATCGCGAGCCGGGCGCGACGGCCGCGCACCACCTCGCCGAGCAGCAGCGCCGCGACGAAGACACCGGTGGAGCCGTCGAGGGCGGCGTCGAACGGGCCGATTCCGGCGACCGTCATCCGGCTGTGCGCGTCGAAGATCAGGATCAGCGCGGCGACGGTCAGTCCGGCGCGGCGGCGGGGTGCGACCGCGACCGAGTACAGGGCGATCCACACCGGCACGGCGGGAGCGCCGCCCGGGTAGCGCAGCACGTGATAGGTGAAGAACAGCGCGCCGACGACGGCGAGGGTGACCGCGGGGAGCCGGGTGCGCAGCAACAGCGCCGCCGCCATGGCCGCGACCAGGGCGTATGCCAGGGCATCGGGGGCGCGGTCGGCCGGGAGCACGGGGGCGACCGCCACCCGGACGGCGGCCAGCAGGAGAGCGAGCACCGCCGGGCCGGCCACGCTCATCGCACGGTGCATGCGGACACGGTACGTAACGGCAGGCGTGAAGGCATACCGCGAACGTGGTAGCGGGGTATGCAAGGAGCATGGCGAATTCTTCGGGTGAGTTCTCGCGCGACCAGCGTTACATCAACTCCCGGATCACCAGGGACGGCCGGGACGGCTATCCCGTCGAACCCGGGCGTTATCGGCTGGTGGTGAGCCGGGCGTGCCCGTGGGCGAACCGGTCGATCATCGTGCGGCGTCTGCTCGGGCTGGAGGACGTCCTCTCGATGGGCGTCTGCGGCCCGACCCACGACGAGCGGAGCTGGACGTTCGATCTGGATCCTGGCGGGCGCGATCCGGTGCTCGGGATCGAACGGCTGCAGGAGGCGTTCCTGAAGCGGTACCCGGACTACGACAAGGGCATCACGGTGCCGGCGATCGTGGACGTGACCAGTGGAAAGGTTGTCACCAACGACTTCGCGCAGATCACGATCGACCTGTCCCTGGAATGGGCGGAGCACCATCGGCCGGGAGCGCCGCAGCTCTACCCGGAATCGCTTCGTGACGAGATCGACGCGGTCAACGAGGTGGTCTACCGGGACGTGAACAACGGCGTCTACCGTGCCGGGTTCGCGGGGTCGCAGGAAGCCTACGAGAAGGCCTACGACCAGTTGTTCGACCGGCTCGACTGGCTGTCGGAACGGCTCGCCGGACAGCGCTATCTCGTCGGGGACGCGATCACCGAGGCCGACATCCGGCTGTTCACCACCCTCGCCCGGTTCGACGCCGTCTATCACGGCCATTTCAAATGCAATCGGTCGAAGCTCAGCGAGATGCCGGTGCTCTGGGCCTACGCGCGGGACCTGTTCCAGACGCCGGGGTTCGGGGACACGATCGATTTCGGCCAGATCAAGGAGCACTACTACGTGGTGCACCGCGACATCAACCCGACCGGGATCGTGCCGGTGGGCCCGGACCCGAGCGGGTGGACGACCCCGCACGGGCGGGAGGAACTGGGTGGCCCCCCGGCTCCGGTCACAGACCGTCCATGAGATCGCGGAGAAGCGCGTTCAGCCGGGTGCGCTTCTCCGGCGGCAGGTGGCTGAGCAGGCGCTGCTGCTCGGCAAGCCCGGCCGCGACCGCCTGGTCGGCGATGTCGCGGCCCTTCGCGGTGAGCCGCACGAGCACACCGCGCCGGTCGCCCGGGTCGGGTGAGCGGACGACGAGGCCGGCCCTCTCCAGCCGGTCCAGGCGCGCGGTGGTGCCGCCGGTGCTGAGCATCATCGAGGCGGCGAGCGCGCCCGGTGACAGCTGGAACGGCTCGCCCGCGCGGCGCAGGGTGGCGATCACGTCGAACTCGGGCCGCCCGATGCCGAACTCCGCGTAGGCCCGCTCGGTGGCGTCGCCGCCGATCCGCGCGAGCCGGAAGATCCGGCCGAACACCTCCATCGCCTCGGTGTCCAGGTCGGGCCGCTCCTGTGCCCACTGTTCGAGGATTCGATCCACACCATCGCTCATTCCCTCATCATAGAGTATCTTTACGTCGAGATACTTTACGTCGAGGGAGTTGGATCATGCTCACCGCAATCACTCCGCTGGTCTGGGGCACGACGTATGTGGTGACGACCGAGTTCCTCCCGCCGGACCGGCCGCTGCTCAGCGGGCTCCTGCGAGCGTTGCCGGCCGGGCTGGTGCTGCTGGCGATCACCCGGCGGCTGCCGAGTGGCGCCTGGTGGTGGAAGTCGGCGGTGCTCGGCGCCCTCAACATCGGGATCTTCTTCGCGCTGCTGTTCATCACGGCGTATCGGTTGCCCGGCGGCATGGCGGCGGTGCTCGGGGCGGTTCAGCCACTGCTGGTGGCGGGATTGAGTGTGATCCTCCTGGCGGAGCGCGCGTCACTCCGTACCGTATTGGCTGGTTTTGCCGGAGTAATCGGAGTCGGACTCGCCGTGCTCACCGCAACCACCCACCTCGATGCGATCGGTGTTCTCGCCGGTCTTGCCGGCGCCGGCTCGATGGCGCTCGGCCTCATCCTCACCAAGCGGTGGGGGCGCCCCGGCGTCTCGCTTCTCACCGCGACCGGGTGGCAACTCACCGCGGGGGGCCTGCTTCTCGCGCCGGTCACCCTGATCACCGAGGGCCTGCCGGCTTCGCTGACCAAGACCAACATCATCGGGTACGCGTACCTGTCGCTGATCGGGACCGCGCTGGCGTACACGCTCTGGTTCCGCGGTCTGGACCGCCTCCCCGCCGCCCAGGTCTCCCTGCTCAGCCTGCTCTCACCGGTCACCGCGACGGTCCTCGGGTGGGCCGCGCTGGGCCAGTCGCTGACGCCCCTCCAGCTGGCCGGGATGGTGCTCGCCTTCGGCGCGGTCGTGTGGGGACAGTCAGCCCATGTCCGCGTTCGTCACGACCCGGCGCGGGAATCCGGTGCGGACGGCCCGCAGCATCGCCTGACCGACGGCATCGGTGCTGGTCACGTAGTTGCCGGCGACCCGGCGCAGCAGCGGCACCAGGGGCGCGGCGATCGTGTAGGCGGTGTTGTACCAGCCGACCTTCGACCGGACACCGTGGGTGGGCTGGATGAAGCCGGGGCGGAACGCGTATCCGTTCGGGAACAGCGCCATGACCTCGTTCTCGGTGCGGGCCTTGACCCGGGACCACATGAGCCGGCTGTTCGCGTCGGTGCCCGCCCCGGAGACGTAGATGAAGGTCAGGTCCGGGTTCTGCCGGTGCAGCGCCCGCGCGGCGGCCATCGGGAAGTCGTAGGAGACACGGGTGTAAGCGGCCTCGTCCATGCCCACCGACGAGACGCCCAGGCAGTAGAAGCAGGCGTCGGCCCCGGCCAGGTCGGCCTCGATCGGGGACAGGTCGGTGAAGTCGGCGAGCGTGACCTCGCGCAGCTTCGCGTGGTGGACACCGGTGGGCGTGCGCGTCACCACCAGCACCTCGCTGACGTCCGGCGCGAGCAGGCACTCCCGCAGCACACCCTGGCCCACCATCCCGGTCGCCCCGAAGAGGATCACGCGCATGCTCGCTCCTGAATTCGTCATACCCTCGGCCTAGGGTTTCATCGTGCCCGCTGAACGATGGTCCACCACCCAGGTCGAGGCTCTCGCACCCGATCCGGCCTCGCTGCGGAACGCTCGCGGCGTCACCGGACGGTTCACGGAGTCCGGCGAGGCCGGTGACGTGGTGTGGGGCGTGTGCCGGGGCTATCAGGTGGCGGCCGACGTGTCGGGGCCGGCGTTCAAGTGCTCGTGCCCCAGCCGCAAGGTGCCCTGCAAGCACGCGCTCGGGTTGCTGCTGTTGTGGGCCTCGTCGGGGCTCTCTGAGTCGCCCGCGCCGTCGTTCGCGACATTTCGGGCGGCCCGGCCCCGGCCGTCAGGCCCTCCTGATCCGGTCGCCGCCGCCAAGCGGGTTCAGGAGCGGGCCTCACGGGTGGCCGGTGGGATGGCCGAGCTGAGCCGGTGGCTCGACGACCAGATCTCGCAGGGGCTCGCGGATTTCGCCCGGCAGTCGGTCGAGCCGATGGCAGCACGCCTGGTGGACGCCCAGGCGCCCGCCGCGGCCGGCGCGGTCCGGCGGCTGAGCGCCGCATCCGGGGCGCACTGGGCTGACCGCGTGCTGGGCGAGCTGGCGCTGCTCCGGTTGCTGGTCAGCGCGCACTCCCGGCTGGACTCCCTGGACCCCGGGCTGGCAGCCACCGTGCGCAGCCGGATCGGGTTCCCGACCTCCACCGACGAGGTGCTGGCCGGCCCTCGGGTGAGCGACCGGTGGCAGATCCTCGGGCAGACGGAGAGCGACGACGGGGCGCTGACCACTCGCCGCACCTGGCTCCGCGGTTCGGCGACCGGGCGGTTCGCGCTGGTGCTGTCGTTCGCGGCGCCGGGGCAGGCATTGTCGAACGACCTGGTGCCTGGGACGGAGTTCCGCGGCGACCTCTGCTTCTATCCGTCGTCGGCTCCGCTGCGGGCCCTCGTCGCCGCACGCGACTCGGCGGCAGCGCCGTTCGGCTCGCCGGACGGCGCGGGGTCCATCCGGGACGCTCTGTCCGGCTGGGCGGCGCTCCTGGCCGGAGAGCCTTGGAGGTACGACGCACCGGTCCTCCTGTCGTCGGTCCGCCCCGGGGCCTCGGGCTTCCTGCTCGACTCGGAGGGTTCGGCGTTGCCGCTGGCCGCCGGGCACCGGGAGCCGTGGTGGCTGCTGGCGGCGGCCGGGGCGGGACCGGCGGATGTGGCGGCGGAGTGGTCGCCGGCCGGGTTGCGCCCGTTGGCCGCCTGGGTCGACGGCGGGTTCGTGCGGGCCGGTGCGCCGGTCTTCGACCCCGGTGGGGGCGGGCGGCGGGGCGCGGAGTTGCCGGCTTCACTACTGGCGGCGGCGCTGGTGGGGACGGCTCGGCGCCCTTACCCGCCATCCCCTTCCGCCTCCTCCGCGGGCGCGTTGCTCGAGGCCGCGGCTGTCGCCCTGGTTTCGCGGCGGGCCGGGACCACGCCGTCGCGCGACAGGGAGCCCGTCCCGGAGGCGCCGCCCGAGACGGAGCCGCTTCTCCCCGCGCCCGCGTCGGCCCGGCTGGCGCGGATCCTGGGCGGCGGTGCCCCCGGCGGCAGTCATCTCGAACAGGAACTGCTCGCCCAATGGCTCGACGCGGCCGCCGAGCGTGGCGGGCTCATCCCACCGGCGATGCTGCCCGACCTGCTCGAAGCGGGACGCCGCAACACCACGATCCGCGCCGAACTCGCCCGCGTGGCCGGCCGCCGCGGCGCCTGGCTCGCCGGCCAGCGGCCCGACTGGCGCTGGCTGCTCGACGAGGCGATCGCCGTCGACGTGTCCGACTGGCACACCGCCACCAGCGCCGAACGCCTGAGCCATTTGGCCGCGCTCCGCCGCTCCGATCCGGACCGCGCCCGTGAACTGCTGGAGGAAGCCTGGAAGACGGAGCCGTCGGAGAACCGCGCACGCTTCCTCGGCACGTTCGCGACCGGCCTGTCGCTCAGGGACGAGCCGCTGCTGGAGAACGCGCTCGACGACCGCCGGAAAGAGGTGCGTGAGGCCGCACTGGAGCTGTTGCGCCACCTCCCGGGAGCGGGGCTCGGGCGGCGGATGGCGGTGCGGGCCCACGCGGCGGTCCGGCTTCTTCCACCCGGCCGCCTGATCGTGGAGCCACCGGAGGAACTCGACGACTCCCTACGCCGGGATGGCGTGGGCGCGGCGCCGATTCGCGGGATCGGGGCGGGGGCCTGGCTGCTCGAAGAGGTTCTGGCGGGAACCCCACTGTCCACCTGGACCGAGCCCGCTGGTGGGTGGGTGCGGCCTGAGGTCGGCGGGATTCTGGAGTTGGCGCGGGGGCACGACTGGGCCACGCCGCTGTTGCACGGGTGGGCCAAGGCGGCGGTCACGCAACGGAACGCGGAGTGGGCGGCGGCTCTGCTGGAGCGGGACTCGGGAATGCTGCGGGAGGCGGTTCGTTGGGATCTGCATCTGGTGCTGCCGCCGGAGGTGCTGGCGCGGCTCGCGGCTGAGGCTCTGCGCAAGGAGGACGGGTCGGCGCATCGGCTGCTGGCCCTGCACCCGGGGCCGTGGCCCGACCATCTCGCGGTGGCGGTGCTGGAGACGGTGGCCACCCGTGCCCGCAACGACCGGCACACCTGGCAACTCGGCGAGCTCTGCCGGACGGCGGCGCTGGCGATGCCCCCGGCGTACGCGGATCTGGCCGGACGGCTCGCCGCCCAGCTGGACCAGATCGTGGATCCGACACGGGTGCGGCCGGTGACCGATCTGGCCCGCACCCTCACCTTTCGCGCCGAAATGGTGCAGGAATTGGCGAGGGATACCTCACACAACTGAGTTGATCTTGAACGCTCAATAAGCATTAATGTTGCCCAGGTGCAAAAGAAACACCTTGTCTGGGCGGGAAGCGCACTTGCTGTTCTGATCGTTATCGGCTGCTGTGGTGCGGTCTTCGGCGACGATGACGACCAGAAGACGGCCACCTCGATCGTCTCCGCGCCGCCACCCGTGGCGGCCACGACGGAAATCAGCAGCGCACCAGCTCCGACCACACCGACAACCACCGCTCCGACCACGGCACCGCCCACGTCGACCGCTCCGCCCGCACCGAAACTGATCAAGATTCCGGCTCTCGCGGGCGAGAACGCGGCCATCGCTCAGGACGAACTGGAAGCGCTCGGCTTCACCAACATATCGTTCGGATCCGCTGACGAGGACGACAAGATCGTGCTCCTGCCGCAGAATTGGACCGTCAAGAAAATCTCCCCCAAGCCCGGCAAGAAAATCGCCGCAGATTCCTTGATCGTCCTCACCTGCACCAAGCAGTAGCTTTTCCTGGAAAAGGCTCCGGCTTGCCCGTTTCGGGCGGGTCGGGGCCTGCCTGGCTCAATTTTGTCGTACCCCCGCCGTAGCCTGAAACCCTCATCCGGGGACGACTCAGGAGTCTGTAGTGACCGCTCTGCGACCGCACGCCGAGGACCAGTTCGCCGAGGAGCTGGCCGAGCTCGCCGCCGCCGACGAGCGGCCCCGGCCGCCGGGTTGGCGGCTGTCGCCACAGGCCGTGGTCACCTACCTGCTCGGCGACGGTGCGAAGGTCACACCGAAATACGTGGGCCCCCGCCGCCTCATCGAGGTCGCCGTCGCCACCCTCGCCACCGACCGGGCGCTGCTGCTGCTCGGCGTTCCCGGCACCGCCAAGACCTGGGTCTCCGAGCATCTGGCCGCGGCCGTCTCCGGCGACTCGACGCTGCTGATCCAGGGCACGGCCGGCACCGCCGAGGAGGCGATCCGATACGGGTGGAACTACGCCCGCCTGCTCGCCGAGGGCCCGACCGACGCCGCCCTGGTGCCCAGCCCGGTCATGCGCGCCATGCGGACCGGTTCGATCGCCCGCCTCGAGGAGCTCACCCGCGTCCCGTCCGACGTCCAGGACGCGCTGATCACGATCCTCTCCGAGAAGACACTTCCCGTCCCCGAGCTGAACACCGAGGTGCAGGCCGAGCGCGGCTTCAACCTGATCGCCACGGCCAACGACCGGGACCGCGGTGTCAACGAGCTCTCCAGCGCCCTGCGGCGGCGCTTCAACACCGTCGTGCTGCCGGTTCCGGCGAGCGCCGACGAGGAGGTGGAGATCGTCGCCCGGCGGGTCGCCCAGCTCGGCCGTTCGCTGGACCTTCCCGAGGTGCCCGCCGCACTCGACGAGATCCGCCGCGTCGTCACCGTCTTCCGCGAGCTGCGGACCGGCATGACCGAGGACGGCCGCACCAAGCTCAAGTCACCCACCGGCACGCTCTCCACCGCCGAGGCCATCTCCGTGATCACCAACGGGATGGCGCTGGCCGCCCACTTCGGCGACGGCACCCTGCACCCGGGCGACGTGGCGTCCGGCATCCTCGGCGCCGTGGTCAAGGACCCGGTCTCCGACAGCGCCGTCTGGCGGGAATACCTCGAGACGGTCGTCCGCGAACGCGACGGCTGGCTCGACTTCTATCGGGCCGCCCGAGATGCCTGAACGCATCTACGGCGTCCGCCACCACGGTCCGGGTTCGGCCCGCGCCGTGGTGCGCGAGCTGGAACAACACCCACCCGAAGTTCTACTGGTCGAGGGCCCACCCGAGGCCGACGACCTGGTCCGCTGGGTCGCCGACGCCGGCCTGGAGCCGCCGGTCGCCCTGCTGGGCTACGCCGTGGACGATCCGGCGCGCGCCGCTTTCTGGCCGTTCGCCGTCTTCTCTCCCGAGTGGCAGGCCATCAGCTGGGCGGTCCGGCACGGCGTGCGAGTCAGATTCTTCGACCTGCCATACGGATTTCGCATCCCCACCTCCCACCCGGCAGCCACACCCGCCCCCACCTCCCACCCCGCGGCCGCCTCCTCGCCCACCTCCCACCCGGCAGCCACCCCCTCGCCCACCTCCCACCCGGCAGCCACCCCCTCGCCCACCTCCCACCCGACGGCCCTCCCGTCGACGGCCGATCGCTCCCCTGACGGCGGACTCTTCGACGCCGCGCGCAGGGGACGTCCTGGGGGTGCGATGCGGAGTGCGGCCGCCCCGGCGCCGGGTGTGCCGCCTGCGGAGGGCGCGCCGCCCGGCGTCACGGCCCCCTCAACCGGAACAAATCCCTCAGCAGGAACAAATCCCTCAGCCGGGGCGATTCCCTCCGCCTCGGCGATTCCCTCCGCCGGGGCGGCGCCGTCCTCCCAAGGGGCGCCGCCCTCCGAGGGAGTGCCGCTTGTCGAGGGCGTGCTGGCCGACGATGGGGTGCCGCGGCGGCCGGTGGATCCGATTGGGGAGTTGGCGGCGGCTGCGGGTTATGACGATCCGGAGCGGTGGTGGGAGGACGTTGTCGAGCATCGGGGTGTGCCGGTGTTCGAGGCGATCGCGGAGGCCATGGCGGCCATCCGGGAGACCGCGGTGGAGGATCCCGACGATCTGGTGCGTGAGGCGTACATGCGGGGGGTGCTGCGGGAGGAGCGCCGGCGGCATGAGGAGATCGCCGTGGTGTGTGGTGCCTGGCATGTGCCGGCGCTCACCCGCAAGGTGCCGGTGAAGGACGACACCGCGCTGCTCAAGGGGCGGCGCAGGGGCAAGGTCGCGTTCACCTGGGTGCCGTGGACCTACGGGCGGCTCGCGTCGTGGTCGGGTTACGGGGCCGGGGTGCGGTCGCCGGGGTGGTATCACCACCTGTTCGCCTCGGCCGACGAGGTGGTTCCACGATGGCTGGTCGACGCGGCCGGTGTGTTGCGGGCCGAGGGCGTGCCCACCTCGTCGGCGCACGTCATCGAGGCGACGCGGCTGGCCGAGGCGCTGGCCACGCTGCGGGGGCGTCCGTTGGCGGGGCTCGCCGAGGTCACCGAGGCGGCCGAGGCGGTCATGTGTGACGGCGAGCCGCTGCGGACCGAGCTGATCGCACGGAAGTTGGTGGTCGGCGAGCGGCTCGGTCGCGTACCCGATGAAATGCCCTCTGTGCCGCTGGCGCGCGACCTGGCCGCGCAACAACGGTCCGTGCGCCTGCGTCCGGAGCCGGGCGAGCGTGTTCTCGACCTGGACCTGCGCCGGGAGATCGACCTGCGCCGCAGTCGTCTGCTGCACCGGCTGCGGACGCTGGACGTGCCGTGGGGTGAGCGCACGACGGCTCGGCGGAGCACCGGAACGTTCCGCGAGGAGTGGCGGCTTCGTTGGCAGCCGGAGTTCGCGGTACGGCTGGTGGAGGGCAGCATGTGGGGCACCACGGTGGCCGCCGCCGCGACCGCCCGGGTCACGCGCCGCGCTCGGGACGCGACGACGCTCGCCGAGGTGACCGCTCTTGTCGAGACGTGTCTGCTGGCGGAGCTGACGGAGGCGTACCCTCCGGTGCTTGCCGCCCTGGACACCCGCGCCGCGCTCGATGCCGACGTGCACCACCTGATGGCGGCGGTTCCGGCTCTCGCGCGGACTCTGCGGTACGGGGATGTCCGGCGTACCGATCTGGCCGGCCTCGCCACCGTGACCGCCGGTCTCCTGGCCCGGATCTGCGCCGGTCTGCCGTCCGCGGCCGGCTCGCTCTCCGACGAGGCCGCCAAGCAGCTGCGTGATGGCATGGACGGCGTGCATCAGGCGGTGAGCCTGCTCGCCGACGAGCGGCTCCGCGAACTCTGGCTGACCACCGTCGAGTCCCTCGCCGGGCGGACCGACCTGCACGGGTTGCCCGCCGGGCGCCTCACCCGGCTGCTCCTGGACGCCGGCCGGCTGGACGCGACCGAGGTCCGCCGGCGGATGCGGCTGCCGCTGACCGTCGGCACCCCGCCCGCGCACGCCGCCGCCTGGGTGGAGGGCTTCCTAGCCGGCGGCGGGCTGCTCCTCGTGCACGACGAGGCTCTGCTCGCACTGGTCGACGACTGGCTCGCCGACATCCCGGCGGACGCGTTCGACGACGTGCTGCCGCTGCTGCGCCGGACCTTCGGCAGCTTCGACCCGGGCGAACGCCGCGCGATCGGCGACCGGGTGGCCGGCCGGAGCACCCGCGGCGGCCCCGAATCCACCGCTGTCGACACCGAGCGGGCCGCAATGGTGCTGCCCGTGCTCGGTGCCCTGCTCGGCCGCGACGTGCGGCCCGCACTCTTGGAGGAGACATGACCGACTCACAGATCGACCCGCGCCCGGCACCCCCGGCGAATCCGCCCGAAGTGCCGGACGTGTGGTTCAGCAGCCCGCCGGACGAGCAGGCGCTGGAGGAGAGGCCACGCTCGGCGGGTGTCCAGATCGTCTTCACTAGCCCGCCGCCGGGGTCGAGGTGAGCGTCACGCCGGAGCGGGCCCGCCGGTGGCGCCTCGTTCTCGGCGGGGCGGCGGAGGAGTCGCTTGGTTCGGCCGCCGGGCGGGACGGTGCGATGGATGCCGCGCTGGCGGCGCTCTACGACGGGGACGAGGCGGGCGAGGGTCCGGCCACGCGGAGGTCCGCGGGGCTGGGAAGTTCCGCGCCCAAGGTCGCCCGGTGGCTCGGCGACATCCGGGAGTACTTCCCGAGCACCGTCGTGCAGGTCATGCAGGCCGACGCGATCGAGCGGCTGGATCTGACGCGGCTGCTGCTGGAGCCGGAGATGCTCGCCGCCGTGGAACCGGACGTGCACCTGGTCGGGACGCTGCTCTCGCTGAACAGGGTGATGCCCGCGGCCACCAAGGAGGCCGCGCGGCAGGTCGTACGGACCGTGGTCGAGCAGCTGGAACGCCGGATCGAGCAGAAGACGCGGGCGGCGGTCACCGGTGCGCTCAACCGGGCCGCCCGGATCAGCCGGCCGAAGCACGCCGACATCGACTGGGACCGGACGATCCTGGCGAACCTGAAGCACTACCAGGCCGAACACCGCACGGTCATTCCGGAAAGGCTGATCGGGTACGGCCGGCGCACAACCTCGGTGCAGCGCGACGTGGTGCTCTGCGTGGACCAGTCCGGGTCGATGGCGGCGTCGGTGGTGTTCTCCGGAGTGTTCGCGGCGGTGCTGGCGTCGATGCGGTCACTGCGGACGTCGCTGGTCGTCTTCGACACGGCGGTCGTGGACCTCACGGAGCAGCTCAGCGATCCGGTGGAGGTGCTGTTCGGAACCCAGCTCGGCGGTGGGACGGACATCAACCGGGCGATCGCGTACAGCCGGCAGCTCATCACCAGGCCGCGGGACAGCATCTTCGTGCTGATCAGTGATCTGTACGAGGGTGGCGTACGCGACGAGATGCTGCGCCGCGTCGCGGAGATGACGGCTGCGGGCGTGCAGGTCGTGGTGTTGCTCGCGCTCTCCGACGAGGGCGCGCCGGCGTACGACCACGAGAACGCGGCGGCCCTCGCGGCTCTCGGGGTGCCAGCCTTCGCCTGCACGCCGGACGCCTTCCCGGATCTGATGGCAGCCGCGATCGAGCGCCGAGACCTCCGCGCATTTGCCAACTAAGGGCTGTTGCAAATTCTTGGCAGTAAGTACCGTAGGGGGCATGACTGCTTACTTGAACCACCCTTCGGTCTGGCAGGAGTCGTGGGACAGACAACAAGAGGCGTTCATGCCGGACCGCGAGCACCGGTTCACCGCGATGCTCGACGCCGTCGCCGCGGTGACCGAGGACAGGCCGCCACGCCTGCTCGACCTGGCCGGCGGGACGGGCGCGATCTCGCTGCGCACCCTGGCCCGCTTCCCCGGCGCGCACGTGACGGTGCTGGACCAGGATCCGGTGCTGCTGACCATCGCCGAGTCCTCCCTGCACGACCGGGCCACGATCGTCGACGCGGACCTCGGCGATCCCGGCTGGCGGGCGAAGCTGCCACAGAGCGGGACGGGCGACGGCTTCGACGCGGTGCTGACGGCCACCGCGCTGCACTGGCTGCCGGCCGAGCGGGTCAGCGCGCTCTACGCGGAGATCCGTGACGCGCTCCGCCCCGGCGGCATCTTCATCAACGCGGACCACATGCCGGAGGAGACCTTGCCGACTCTCTCCAGCAAGCTGCAGGATCAGGCCCGGATCAAACGCGAGGCACGGTACGCCAGCGGCGCCTCAACCTCGTGGCCCGCCTGGTGGGCCCTCGCCGCCGCCGACGACCAGCTCGCCGAGAAGGCCGTCGAGAGGGCGCGCATCTACCCGGCGGAGGACCACAACCAGGAGTGGCTGCCACCGGCCACGTGGCACATCGAAGCCCTGCGCACCGCCGGCTACAGCGAGGCCGGCCTCATCTGGCGCGGCGGCAAAGACGCCGCAGTAGCCGCCCTCCACTAACCCACCCAGATTGCGTGTGAAGTTGAGGTGCGCAGGCAGGCCGAACTCCACACACGGGTTGCGCGGTTGGTTGCGTGTGAAGTTGAGGTGCGCAGGCAGGCCGAACTCCACACGCAGGTTGCGCAGTTGGTTGCGTGTGAAGTTGAGGTGCGCAGGCAGGCCGAACTCCACACGCAGGGTTGCGCGGTTGGTTGCGTGTGGAGTTGGGGTGCGCGGGGAGGCCGAACTCCACACGCTGGGTTGGGCGGTTTGTTGCGTGTGGAGTTGGGGTGTGCGGGGAGGCTGAACTCCACACGGGGGGTGGGTTAGTCGGTCCAGCGGAGGAAGCGGTCGAAGAGTTCGGAGGCGGGGGTCTGGGGCAGTTCGCGGGCGGCTTCCTCGAGGTAGTCCCACATGCGGACGGCGAGGTCTACGCGGCCGAGTTCGGCAGTGAGGTTCGCGCGCGCGGGGCCGCAGGGCCAGGGGCGGCCGCAGGCGGCGCAGTCCCAGGAGGGGCGGGAAGGTTCGTGCTCATCGGGCAGGGTCATCGCCGGCTGCCGCTTTGCTGATCCGGGACGGGCCGGCTGCCGCTTTGCCGCTGCTCCGGGACAGGCCGGGTGCCGCTTTGCTGATGATCCGGGACGGGCCGGGTGCCGGCGCAGGGTCTCCGGTGGACTGCCGCACGACGGACCCCTTCCCGCTCGGAACGGGCACGACGGAAGGGCTCCGGGTCCGCCGCCATCGCACCCGTGTTCCCCACACACTGCGGGAGCCGCGGGCGCGGGTCAACAGACGGAAGGTGCGGCTCGCCGGTCCGAGTGATGCCATACCGCGTGCGGGAGCGGGCCGGGCCATGGATAAGCCAACGGGCCACCACCTCTGACCGGCATCCGGCAACGCCATGTCCTGGCCGCGTCTCTGAGAAACCGCTGAGCCGGGCACAGCCGCAGCACAGCGGGCCGTCCAGAGAATCGAAGGCAATCACTGTCCTTCGAGAACGGGGAACTGTCATGGCCTACCTTCGACGAACCGGAGCCGTGCTGGCCACCATCGCGTTGATCGGTGTCGCCGCCGTCCCGGCCAGTGCGGCGCGGGGCGGGGAGATCGCCTCCCTTCGCGGGTCCGCCCGCGTGCTGTTCCCGCCGTCGCCGGACGACGACGTTCGATTCGCCGTCGACGCGCACGCGCGCTATCGCAACCCGACCGGCAGCCCGTTCCCGGCCGCCGGTGACTCCTGGGGCACCGCCCGGCTCACCCACGTCTTCACCGGTGAGCGGCCGGGCGTCATCTGGTACTCGATCAGGGTGACCTGCCTGATGACCGGCGGGAACACCGCCACTGTCACCGGAGAGATCGTCGACGCGGCGCCGGACGGCCGGTCGGCGATCGGGAGCGTCGTCGGCTTCAGCGTCACCGACCTGGGCCGGCGCGATCGGGTCGGCTTCACCGGACTGCCGACGGGTGATCAGCCGGTGTTGCGGGAGTGCATGGGGCCGGCCGGCTACTTCTCGCTTCGCGACGGTGACTACACCGTGGTGGACGCCGCGCACTGGTGATGCTCACTCGGGGACGTTGGCGGCGTCCCCGCCCACGCGGTAAGGCGTGCTGACGCCCTCGTAGGCGAGGTGGGCGACCAGGCCCTCGGGGACGTGTTCGAGGTTGTGGCAGTGGTCGGCCCAGATGCCCGGGTTGTCGGCGACGAAGGCGATCTCGTAGCTGTCCCCGTCGGCGACGTCGAGGGAGTCGATCCACCAGGGGCTGCCGGTCGAGGGTTGGCCGTTGCGGCTGAGGACGACCGCGTGGTGGCCGTGCAGGTGCATCGGGTGGACCTCGCCGCTGGAGTTGCTGACCGTCATGCGCACCACGTCACCGGTGCGGACCATGAACATCGGCACGTCGGGGAAGAGCTTGCCGTTGACGGTCCACCAGAGGCCGGGCACGCCGTCCAGGAAGCCGATCCGGCGCCCGATGCGGTAGTCGAACACGCGGGTGGCGCGGGCCGGGTCGAAGGTCAGGGGAGTGCTTTTCCCGTACGCTAAAAGATCGAGAAGCTCGCGCGGCTCCGCGGAGGTCTCGCCCGACCCGATGGCGGCATTGCCCCCGACCTCGACGCGGCCCGGCGCCGGGAATTCCAGATCGACCCGCCCACCCGCCGTGACCAGCACCGCCTTGCCCGTGACCGGTGCCGGATCGTGCAGGTCCCGGCCGTCCACCGCGACCACCCGGTAGGCCGGCCCGCTCACCCAGACCCGGATCGGGCCGGCGTCCGTGTTGATCACCCGGGCGCGGACGGTGCTGCCCGGCGCGGCGTCGAGAGGGGTGATCCCCGGCTTGCCGTTGATCGTGCGGCGACCGTCGTAGGTGTGCACGGCGACCACCGGATCGCCCGCCCCGGAGATCACGAGCGCGCCGAAGAGACCGCCCCGCACCTGCTCGTGCGAGACCTGGTGGGAGTGATACCAGTAGGTGCCGGCGTCGGAGGCCACGAACCGGTAGACGTGGGTGCCGCCGGTCGCGACGGCGTCCTGGGTGAGCCCGGCGACGCCGTCCTCGCCGTTGGGCACGTCGAGTCCGTGCCAGTGCAGGGTCACACCGTCCGGCACCGACTCGTTGACCAGCGTCACCTCGATCAACTGACCCTGTTCGGCGCGGATCTCCGGGCCGGGTGAGGAGCCGTTGAGGGTGTAGCGGGAGCCGTCGCGCCGGGCGGTCAGCGTGACGCGCACGTCCGCCGGGCCGGACGGCCCGCGCAGGTCGGCGACGCTGAGCCCACCAGTGTGGCGGTGGTCGACCGCCGGGCCGCCGCCGAAGTCCGCGTAGCCCATGGCGGCCATGTCGTACGTGCCGGGCACCAGGCTGTCGTACCAGAACCAGCCGATCGGCCCGAGCACGGCGAGGGCCGCCACCGAGGCGATGGCGGCCCTTACCCCCGTGCGCACCCGCTCAGGAAACGACGGCCGGCTGGGCCGGCGCCGTCACGGATGCCTTCTTGGCCTTGCCGGCGGCGACCTCGGCAACGGCCGCGACGGCGAGTGCGTTGGCACCGTGCAGCAGGCCGACGAGAGGTGCCGCGAAGCCGACGAAGGCCAGGAAGACCTGCAGGATCACCACGCCGAACGTGATCGCGGCCCACTTGACGCCGCCCGGGACCTTGGCGAAGAACGAGACGATCAGCAGCGCCAGGGCGAGCAGCGGGATGACGATGGCGCCGATCTGGGCGTGCGCGGCGTGCGCCCAGTTGCCGACGGTGTTGTTGTCGAGGACGGTTCCGGAGTCGAGGTCGTTGAGGACCAGGAACCACGCGCCGGCGATCACGATCACCTGCACGGCCACGCCGATCGGAATAAGCATCGCAATGACGCGATATGTCGTACGCACCGGACTTTCCCCCTTCGAGCCGGACCACTTCAGCATCGATCCGGCTCGACGGAGGGGCAATACGCCCGGAAGCGTATTCAACGTAGGACGCGGGGCGTATGCCCTGATAGAGCGAGGCCGCCGTCCCCCGGTTCGGGGACGGCGGCCTGAGGTCGCGCCGGGTCAGCTGTGCTCGTACGTCAAGCAGTCGGCCCGGTCGGCGGAGGCGCCCACGGTGATCGCCGGGGCACGGCACTCCAGGTTCTCGTTGTACTTGCAGTCGGCACGCTTGCAGGCGCCCACCTGAGCGGTGGCAACGCCCATGCCGCCCTTGTCGCCGGTGCCGATGAAGGTGTCACACTCCGCGCTGCTCAAGCTTCCGATGGTGATCGCGAAAGCCGTACAGCCGTCGTGGTTGTAGCCGCATTCGGCGACCGTACAGGTCTGCACCCGCGGCATGTTCATCATCTGCGTCATGGTTACCAGCTCCCCTGATGGTCAATGGCCTCTCCGTGACCATAACCCGCGAAGGAATCTGTTTCCACTTATCTTATTGATGTTGCCGTAAAGATTTACTTAGGCCAGCCTAACCATTTGTTAGGGGAGTCTTCCCTGCTAGTTGCGCTGCGAAATTGTCGCCGGAGCGTGGTCCGTGAGACTCCAGAAACACTGGTGAACCCAGTATTTCGGCGATCTCGGCGGCCCAGTCATCCGGACGGTAAAGCGCGTCCGGGCACGCTCGCCGCAACTTATCGGAAATCTGTTCCTGGTAGGCGAGATCGCGAACCGGGCCGGGCACGATCCGATTCCAGGTGCGGCCGTCGATCCGATAGGACGGACAGATGCGCAGACCCGGGCAGCGCTCCGGCGCGTCCAGGTGGGTGATCGCCAGCGCGTCCACGCCGCCGGCCACCTCGATCGCGTACCGGTGGGCGACCGCGTCGAAGTGGCCGATCCGGAACGCGCCCTGCCACTCGTCCCGGCCGTTGTGCGCCTCGGGCAGGTCCGGCTCCAGCTCCGGCGCCTCGGTGACGAACGGGCCGGCGCCGTGCCGGGTGGTGTACGTGCGCACGACACCGAGCCGCCGGAACGACGGGCAGAGCGCGGTCACGTTGTCGAACGTCGTGGTGGACCAGGTGGTGTACGGGTGCCAGCCGCGCCACTCGTCGAGCAGGACACCCTGCGCGCCCTCGAAGACGCACGGGCCCTGCGCCAGGAGGCGGTCGGTGTGCTCGGAGCCGACGATGCGGACGGTGGCGGCGAAGGCGGTGTAGGCGTCGACGGCGTCCTGAAGGAGAACTCCGCAATCACCCAGTTCGTCGCGTACGGCCGAGAGCCGGGCGCGGAGACGACGAGGGGACAGCGTGTCGGCGATCCTGGGGGCGTCGGGGTGGCTCAGCGCGTACGCCATGGTCTCGCCCACGCCCATCCCGCACGAACCGTGCCGCTGATCGCCTCGCGCAAGCTCCCGGCGCTGGTTCGCGGCGCGATGCCACGGAGTGGCGAGCAGGGCGTCCCCATCCACCGTGAGCAGGGAGAACGGGTTGCCCAGCGCCCGCGCCTCGGCGGCCAGCGCGAGCGGATCGACCACCATGAAGCGGGTCAGATGGGTGGGCACGCCGCGCAGCGTGCCCGAGCCGAACTGGGCGAACGTGTGGTGCCGGCCGTCCTCGGTGATCACGTTGTGCGCCGCCTGCGCCCCTCCGTTGAAGCGCAGTACGGCGGTGACCTGACCGCTTTCGCACAGGGCGTCGACCACCCTGCCCTTGCCCGCGTCCCCGTAGCCGAGATCGACCACCGCGACATGATCGTTCACAGTCGCCGGTTTCCACCCGGGCCGGCGCTGATCTGGAACGGCGCGTCGCGGACCACCGGCGTGCGCGGCAGGGAGGCGAGCGCCCGGCCGACCGAGTCGCCGGCCTCGGAGCCGAGGTCGACCAGGTCGGACATGCCCTCGTCCAGGTCGATGGCGTCCTCGCCGAGGCCGACGGTGAGCGCGATGGTCTCGCAGACCGCGTCCAGGTCGTCGAGTTCGAGGACGTTCTGGCCGAGCAGTTCCCGCCAGCGGCCCAGGATCTCCCGGTCGCCGCCCCAGCCCGCGGCCGTCGGGAGGATGTAGTAAATGTCGTACTTGCGCCGCAGCTCCGTGATGATGTCCTCAATCGGAATCGGCTTCTGCAGCTCGTCGCCGATCACGGCCTTGACCTCACGCGGCTTGACCTGCGGATACGGCATCTCGTCGCCGATGATGAACAGATACCCGCGACGACCGCGATTGATCATCGAGTCCAGGACCGTGTGCCGGGCCATGAAGTAGAGCGCGAGTTCATAGGACTCCCGCTTCTGCCCGCCGCCGCCACCCTCCAGCAGGATCTTGGCGAGGTCGTCGTCCATCCGGTTGTCGGACTCGAACTGGCCGATCTGCAGCGGCGCCCGGTCGCAGGTCGCGTCGCCGATCGCGCCGAACATGATCTGCGGGTCGATCGCGTAGCTCTTGCGGGTGAGCAGGCCCAGCAGCTGCGGAAGCTTCGTCTGCAGCACGCGGGGAACGTGTCCCATCGAGCCGGTCACGTCGAACAGGACGGTGATCGGCGTGCTGAACGGGTGCTCCTCGCTGTCCCGGCTCTCCCGCATGAACACCCCGTGCGGGTCCAGGTCCGGGTGCACCGTACGGGCGCCGCTGTCGCTGTACGCGAAGGCACTCTGCCCGGAGGCGGCTCGGTAGTCGGCCGCCGCGGTCCAGACGTCAGTGGACCATCGTCCGCTTCCCATGTCTTCCTCCTCAGTTCCGGTACCGCTGGGGGATGATTGCGTCGAACTCGGCCAGGAGCTCCCAGGCGTCCCGGGGCCGCATGTTCTCTCGGTCGAAGCTGCAGCCGGCCGCGAAGTTGCGCAGCCTTTGCGGCATTCGTTCGCCGAGGACGCGGGTCATGACGCCGGCGGACATGTAGATGTCCGTGGCCGGGCTCGCGATCTTTTCCGTCAGCACCTCCGGCGGGTAGGCGGACTCCCTTGCCCCCACTATCGCCTTCGGTCGATGTCCCGCATAGCACCAGTCGACGAGCACGAGGCCGCGATCGCGCTGGTTGATCAGGATGTGGGGCTCCAGGACCGCCCCGTGGATCACGCCGGTCCGATGCGCCCAGCCGAGTGCCACCAGGAGCCGGCGCCAGATCCAGATGCCGTCCTCGACGCTGACCTGGGTGATTTTGTCGAGACTTGTCATGTCTTTCTGGCGCTTGATCACATTGACGTGGCGGCGCCGCCTCTGCCCGTCCTCGTGGAGGAACGTGTCGATCAGCCGCGGCGCATAGGCCTGAAATCGCAGATCGCCGCTTTGTCGTAGTTTTCGCAGGGCGTCCGCTTCGGTGGCCATCAGATCGTTGTCCGCCGGGTCGCGCGGCACCTTGAGCAGCACGTCGCCGTCGCTCTCGAAGAAATCCGCGATGTCACCGGTGATCCATGTCCGATCACGCCCGTGGTAGAGCTCCGAGAGCTTCGCGCAGGCCTGCGTCGCGGTTGCGCGCCGCGGCGCACCCACGGTGTCCGGGTGGACGATCTTCACCCATTTTCGGTACGCGGAAAGCGGGCGATTTTCGTCCATCAGCTCGCTGAACGTGGTCGCCGCCATGATCCGCGGAACCGCCTCGTCGAAGGTGATCATTTCGTGAACCGGCGCTTCCTGCGATGCCGTCCGCGGTAGTGCTTGGGCCTCGGCTGCTCCTCCTGCTTCGTCATCGCACCCGGTCCTCCCGTGTGGGCCGCAGCAGTGCCGGATGCAGCGACGTCGCGTCGCCGGCACGGTAGAGCTTCGCCCTCGGCCCGCCTCGCTCACCGCCGCGCGCCGTCGTCCCACCGGTGCCCTCCACGAAGCCCGGCACCGACAGCACCTTGCGGTGGAAGTTGCCGGCGTGCAGCTCCTCGCCCCAGACCGCCGCATAAACCTGGCGCAGCTCGCTGATCGTGAACTCGGGGTTCGTGAAGGCGGTGGCCAGTGGCGTGTATTCGAGTTTGGAGCGGGCGCGCTCCAGCCCGTCGGCGACGATCTCGTCGTGGTCGAACGCCAGGTCCTTGGCCTCGTCGACCGGCACCCAGTAGGCACCCGCGGCGTCGCTGCCCGCCGTCGGCTCCGGCAGCTCGGGGGCGAAGGCCAGGTACGCCACCGAGATGACGCGCATCCGGGGGTCGCGGGTGGGGTCGCCGTACGACTTGAGCTGCTCGAGGTGGACCCGGTCGAGGACGCCGTGCCCGGGGTTCAGACCGGTCTCCTCGGCGAGCTCCCGCTTGGCCGCCTCGTCGAGCGTCTCGGCCTTGACGAAGCCGCCGGGGAGGGCGCGGTGGCCGGCGTAGGGCGGAGCGCCGCGCTCGACGAGCAGGACGCAGAGCTTGGAGTCGCGAATGGTGAGCGCGACGACGTCGACGGTCACGGCGATCGAGGGGTAGGCCGTGGGGTCGTAGCTCTTGAGGTAAGTCGCTTCGTCCATGGAGTCTGCCTCGCTGTGAGTGTTTCTCAAGTTGAGTCTTACTCGATATGAGATGAACCTAGCTCGCCCCGCTGGCGCTGTCAAGGCGGCGATGGAGCTGGTCAATTCGCCAGAATATTCGCCTTTAGGTCTGAAACGATGGTCGTCCGGGGTTCGCCCCCACAGCGGGGCGGCCAGAACGGGCGAACCGCGAAGGGCGAGAGCATGCGTAAACGTGACCGACGAACCCCCTCGAAAGCCGGCCTCAGCCGCCGTCGCACGCAGGCCGCCATCGGGGCCACCGGAGTGGCCGTGGTTCTCGGGGCCGGCGTCTTCCTGATCGTCGACCACCAACGGCCGGACGAGTCGCCGACAATCACCGCCGGGGCGGGGCCGGATCAGGAGCCTCAGGAGCCTCAGGAGCGCAAGTCCGGCGCTGTCCACGGGCCGGTTCAGCCGCAGGCGCAGGCGCAGACCGCCAAGGAGCGGGCCGCGGCGGCGCGCAAGGTGGGCGAGGAGCGCGGTGTACCGGTGAAGCGGCCGCTCCCCGGGGAGATCGGGGTGCGTGACGCGGACGTCGAGGTGAAGGAGTCCGGCACTCTGCAGAAACACGGCGAGCAGCTCAAGGTGATGTCCGCCGAGTCCGACCTGACCGGGCAGCGGGAACTCGCCTGGGTGGCGGATCTCGGGAAGCCGTACGGATCCGCGACCTGCTCCCAGACGTTCAAGCTGGCCAACGAGGAGAAGGCGGCGAAAAAGCCGAACCTGCTGATCTGCTGGCGGACGAGCACCTCGAAGAGCGTGTACACGGTTCTCGTTGACCTGGACGGCAAGCCGTCGAAGGAGAAGAGCGTGAAGGCGCTGGAGAAGCGCTGGAAGGCGATGGGCTGATTTGTTAGTGGACACGTGAAGCGGCCCGGAGCTTGATGCTCCGGGCCGCCTCGCTTGCGCTACTCAGGTCGTGCTGGTGTCACACCGTCACATCAGAACGGGGCCACCGTGAAGGTGGAACCGCTGGAGGTGACGCTGGCGACGCTGGCGTTGTCCGGGTCGGCGTCGCTGACCACGGTCACGTTGTACGCGCCGCTGGGAACCGCGTTGCTCGTCTTGACCGCGATGGTGCCGGCGTTGATGGCAGCCGTGGTGGCGAGCGAGAGGGTGGCGGTGCTACCGGATTCGTTGACACCGGTGATGAAGCTGTCGGCCTCGACGCCGGTGCCGCTGACGTACTTGCCGACGTCGGCCGTGGTGAAGGTGCCCGGCGCGGCGGTCAGCGAGGTCGCGTCGTCGTCGGCGTTGGCCGTAACGTTGCGGGTGCTGCCGATCGTGAAGGATGTCGGGTTACCGGCGGTGCCGGCCGCGGACATGATCGCGGTCGTCTCGTCGATGACCTGGACGATCACCGCATTTGCCGCAACGGTGCCGGTACCGCCGGTCGCCGTCACCGGCTTGCCGATGTCAGCCCTGGTGAAGTTGGCATCGGTTGCCGAGATGGTGGTACCCACGACGGTTGTCGGGGTGCCGGTGGCGCTGCGCGAGCCGTCGTCGTTGTCGGTGGGGGCGCCGTCGGCGCCCAGCGCGTGTGCCAGGTCGAGAGCACACACCAGCTCGTTGTCACTGATCACCAGAACGTTGAGACAGTCCGCGACCGCGTTGACGTTGGCCCGGCTCTCCGAGATGGTGGCGTGCTCGGTGCCAACCCAGCGCCCGGCCACGAGGTAGACGTGCGCCGACACGTTGGCGGTGTTCGCGAAGGTGTACTCGAGGAAGCCCGTACCCTGCACGTCGATGTCCTGTGCCGTCGCCGTGTTGGGCGCGGTGTTCGGCGCTACCGCGAGGCTGTTCACGTAGGTGAACGCGCCGGGCAGCGTCGCTGTACCGGTCGCCGTGGAAATGGTCAGCGCCTTGCTGCCAAGGCTGTTCTGCGGGGTCACCGCGGTGAAGGTGGTCTCGTTGACCGGTGTCACGACCAGCGGGGTGCCGCCCAGGTTCGCGGTGATGGAGCCGGCCGTTGTCGGCAGGTTGGCGCCCTTGATCGTGATCTGGCTTCCGCCGAGCGGCGTACCGGATGACGGCGAGACGGTGGCCAGCGTGGGTACCGCGGCCGCGGCATACTGACCCGCTGCCAGCAGCTTGCCGACTGCGTTCGTCGCCTCGGTGTAGAGGCAGATGCTCCACGGGCCTTCGCCCTCGTCCACGTCCGACGGCATGGTGACAGCCGCCTTGTAGTTGGAGATCTTGCGGACGGTGGCCGAGACGATGTCGGAGGTCGGCGTGGTGTACAGCGCCGGGCAAGCCGTCGTGGTCGTGGTGGTGGCCGGAGCGACGACCTCGGCCGCCGGCGTGATGCCGGTGAGGAAGGCGGAGGTGGCGGTGAGCGTAACGCTGGCCAGCTCCGGTCCGACCGTGCTGCTCTGCGTCACGGCCGGCAGGGTCACCGAGTACGAGCCGACTGCCAGGAGCGTGCCGGAGCCGCCGGACTCGGTGTAGGCGCAGACGGCGAACGACGTGTTGTTCGGTCCGCCCACGCCGGGCGGCACGACGGCGGTCAGCTGGGTGGCCGACACCTTCGTCGTGCTGGTCGCCGCGATGTTCGCCGGCGCCGAGTCGTTGGCGACCTGCCCACACCCGGTGGTGCTCGACGCGAACGCGACGTACGGCGCGGTGGTCGAGAACAGCGTGGTGCTGGTGGCCGGTGCGTTGATCGTGACGGTGTTGCCGCCACCGCTGGCGCCGCTGGTCGGCGTAAGGGTCGCCGCCGGAGTCAGCGCGAACGGCGTGGCGTCACCGATGACCGAGCTCGTACCCACCGTCGTGCCGTTGTAGACACAGACGTAGTAGGTCTTCGGCAGGCCGCCGGTGTTGAGCGTGAGCGTGGTCGGCACGGTGAACGAGCCCGACGTGCTGCTCAGCTTGGTGGGGCTGCCGGCCGCGACGTTGGGCGCCGTGGTGTTGTAGGTGCTCGGGCAGCTCGTCGCGGTCGTGAAGATGGCGCCGATGGTCGCGTTGGCGTTCGCGGTCATACCGGCCGCGTAGACGGTCGATCCGGTCGGGCCACCACCCGTCATGTTGGCGAGTGGGGCGGCCAGGGCGGGCAGTTGGGTGCCCGTGATGGCGACGACGACGGCTCCGGTGACAAGCCCGGCCCCTAGCAGCCGCGTTCGCCTTCGTTGCAGGGAGTTACGCATGCGAGGTCCTCCTACGGGTCCCTTCGGACCGCGTTGCTTGGATGTGTGGCCCGGGCGCTCGAATGCGCATCGCGGGCCGTCTCGCGGTGAGCGTAACGTGGCATTTACGGTGAATTGCCAAGACTGACGAATTTGAGTGGATCTGCAATCGGGTGGTTCGATCCGACATTTGTCCGGACCCGGTTTTTCGCGGATTCCCAACCCGGCCGGAAGTCGCGACGTAGACTGATCACGCGCGAGGCTGCACGCCTGGGAGCGCTGCGGCCAGGGGAGATGCTGGTGTCGGCCCATTTCCGGATTCACCGAAATGGCGACCGGCTAAACCGCCGACCGCCATTTGTTTTCCGGTGGAACTCAGCCGAGTTTCGCCCATTCTTGGTCAATTATCTCGACGCTGGTCGCGGCCTTCGGTTTGCCTTTCGGAGTCACGGCCATGGTGACCACGCTCCGATCCGCGGACGTGCGCCAGCAGAGCAGCAACGTCGGCCGCTTCACCGCCGGTGCGTCCTGGCTGAAGCGAACCCGGTCGGTGCAGTGAGCGCTGCCCACCCTGGTGCCCTCGTCGGCGGCGATCGTCAGCGGAGCCGTGCCGGTCAGGTCGTCCCGGGCGGTCGTCACGCGGATCGTGCCGTTCTTGGTCGTCTCGGTGCGGTGCTCCACCTGGGCGCCCCGCGCCTGTTTCAGGGGCCGCTGGAGCGTCACACCCTCCTCGGCCGCTCTGGCCCGCGCCTGCTCGATCTCGTCCCGGACCCGCTCCGTCGTTCTCGGTTGCGGCGGCTCGGTGGTCCGGTCGACGGTATCGGCGGTCTTCGGTGCGGCGTTGTCCGGCGCGGTGGTCCCGGCGGCCGGCTCCTCGGCGTCGGACGCCGGCTCCGGATCGGCCGCGGCGGTGGTGTCCAGCGGCGCCGCGACCACGACTTCCGGAAGTCTCTCCTGCTGCGGATCTCGCATCTGCGTGGCGAACAGCACGCCACCCACAAGCAGCCCGGCCGCACCGCCCGCGCCGATCAGAACAAGCCGGCGCCGGCTTCGGGAGTCCTCCGTCATGTCACCGCCCTCGTGGTCGGTCGAGTTCACAGCCCCTCATGCTTCCAGAGGTCCGGTGCATACCGGACCTAATCCGAATAATTTGCGGTTTTATGCCCACGGCACCACCAGCGGTGCTACCAACCTGCAACCCAGGAAGGTTCATCGCCACCGCGGCCCCGCCGATCCTCGATCCCGACCCCAACGGGAGGGACTCGAGGATGAGGCATCATCTACGCCGGTACGCCGCCGGAGCCGCGGCCAGCGGTGCGCTCGCCGCCGCGGCGGTGGTCGTCGTGGCGCTGCCGCCCGCGACCCCGGCCTGGGAGCCCGTCTCCTACGGCCTCACCGAGACCCCCGAGCAGCTGCTCCCCACCACCGTCTCCGAGGACCGGCCCACCCGCGTCGTCAGCACCACCCTCGACAAGGACGGCCGCCCGGTCGTGACGGTCAAGGAGGCGACCGGCAAGACGGCCGCGACCAGACTGGTCAAGGACGCGCAGAGGGCCGAGAACGCGGTCAGCGTGGAGATCGACGCACCGGTGTACGCGCTCGGCGTACCCTCTGGCTCTGATCCTTATCGCAGTCAGCAGTGGGATTTCGCGAAGCTGAACCTCACCGAGGCCTGGAAGAGGTCGACCGGTGCGGGCGTCACGGTGGCCGTCATCGACACCGGCGTCGACGCTTCGCATGCCGACCTCAAGGCGAACGTGCTCAGCGGGTACGACGCGATCGCCAACAGGGCCGGTGTCAGCACCGACGGCAACGGCCACGGAACCCACGTCGCGGGCACCATCGCCGCCGTCACCGGCAACGGCGTGGGCATCTCGGCCGTCGCGCCGGACGTCAAGATCCTGCCGATCAAGGTGCTGGACGCCAAGGGCAGCGGCAACATGTCGGACACCGCGGAGGGCATCATCTGGGCCGCCGACCACGGAGCCCAGGTCATCAACATGTCGCTGGGCGGGACGACCAAGGTCACCGCGGTCAGCAATGCCGTCGCCTACGCCCGGAGCAAGGGCGTCACCGTTGTGGCGGCGGCGGGCAACAGCCGTACGTCCGGAAGCCCGATCTCCTATCCCGGCGCCGACGCCGGTGTGATCGCCGTGGCCGCGACCGATTCCGCCGACAGGTACGCCAGTTACTCGAACGCCGGCAGCTATGTCGACGTCGCCGCGCCCGGCAGCGCGATCCTGAGCACCTACCCGTCCGCGCTCGGCAAGCCGTACGCGTCGCTCAACGGCACCTCGATGGCCTCCCCGCACGTGGCCGCGGTGGCCGCGCTGCTCAAGTCCGCCGTGTCCACGCTGACCCCGGACCAGATCGAGGCGGCGCTGGAGAAGTCCGCGGTCGACCTGGGCGCCAAGGGCTTCGACAACGACTACGGCAACGGTCGTATCGACCCGGTGGCGGCGCTGGCGTCGCTGACCCCCGCGTCGAAGAGCCCGTCCCCTTCCTCCTCTCCCTCTTCCTCTCCCTCCTCGGGCGCTCCCAAGCTCAACCCCCTCCTCACGTCCAATGTGACCACTCGTGAGGTCGCCTACGGGGCCGCCACCTCCACCACCTTCACCGTCCGGGTCGGCGGTAAAGCGTGGGATCGCAAGCCCGCGTCGCTCTGCGTGGCGGAGGGCTTCGCGGCCAAGGGGATCAAGGGCATCAAGGGCGACACCGAGTTCGCCTGCACCGACGTCACGACCACCGCCTCCGGGACGGTCGTGCTGAACCGGCCCGGCACCGGCTCGTACCAGGCCTTCGTGAAGGTCGCCGAGTCCGCGACCACGAAGGCCGCCACCTCACCGATCGCGACATGGAAGGTGCGCGCCAAGGTGACCGTCAGCCGTACCGCCCGGGGCGTCATGACGGTGCGCATCGCGGGTGCCGCCGACCAGACCGTGCAGGTCCAGGAGTACTACCTCGGCAGGTGGGAGAGCGCCGGCGAGTTCCCGGCCGCGGAGACCACCAAGGTCAGCGGGCTGACGAGCGGGCTGCGGTACCGGGTGGTCGTGCCGGACACCACCACGATCCTGGGAGCCACCAGCTCCACCATCACCGGCTGAACCGCTACAACCGGTCCGCAACAACGCGACACCCGAGATCACAACGTCCCCTTCCGAACCTGTTTGCCGTACGCCAAACGGGAGGGGACGTTGTGAAGGCTCAGATCCGTAGGTTCGCCGTCGGTGCCGCCACCGCGGGTGTGCTCGCCGGGGTCGGCGTCTTCGCCCTCCCGACCGGCACGGCGGGCTGGCAGCCCGTCACCTACGGTTTGACCACCAGCGCGGAGCAGATGCTCCCGGCCACCGTCTCCGAGGCGCAGCCGGCCCGCGTCGTCACCACGACGATCGATGAGGACGGCCGCCCGGTCGTCAAGGTCGAGCAGGCCACCGACCGGCAGTCCGCGACCTCACTGGTCGAGGATGCGCAGCGGGCGAAGAACGCGGTCAGCGTGGAGCTCGACGCCACGGCGTACGCCCTCGATGTTCCCTCCGGCTCCGACCCGCAGCGCGCCAAGCAGTGGGACCTCGCCAAGCTGCGGGTCGACGAGGCCTGGACGAAGTCGACCGGTGCGGGCGTCACGGTGGCCGTCATCGACACCGGCGTCGACGCTTCACATGCTGACCTCAAGGCGAACGTGCTCAGCGGGTACGACGCGATCGCCAACAAGGCCGGCGTCAGCACCGACGGCAACGGCCACGGCACGCACGTCGCGGGCACCATCGCCGCCGTCACCGGCAACGGCGTGGGCATCTCGGGCATCGCGCCGGACGTCAAGATCCTCCCGATCAAGACGCTCGGCGCCAACGGCAGCGGCAACATGTCGGACACCGCCGAGGGCATCACGTGGGCGGTCGACCACGGTGCCCAGGTAATCAACATGTCGCTGGGCTCGGACGCCAAGGTCGCCGCGGTCACCAACGCGATCAAGTACGCGCGCAGTAAGGGCGTCACGGTCGTCGCCGCCGCCGGCAACAGCCGCCAGGAGGGCAACCCGACCAACTACCCGGGTGCCGACGAGGGCGTCATCGGCGTGGCCGCGACCGACAGCAACGACCGGTACGGCAGCTACTCCAACGCCGGCAGCTACGTCGACGTGGCAGCGCCCGGGAGCGACATCCTCAGCACGGCACCGAACAGCGCGTACAAGACGATGAGCGGCACCTCGATGGCCAGCCCGCACGTCGCGGCGGTCGCCGCGCTGCTCAAGTCGTTCGCGCCGCGGCTGACGCCGGACGAGATCGAGGCGACGCTGGAGAAGACGGCGGTCGACCTGGGCAAGGCCGGTTTCGACAACGACTACGGGAACGGCCGCATTGATCCGGTGGCGGCGCTGGAGTCCTTGACCCCTGTTACGGCCCCGCCTTCCACGTCCCCGCCTTCCGCGCCTCCTGTTTCGAGTGCGCCGCCGGTCAAGGTCACGCCGGTCATCACGGCCAGTGCGTCCGCCTCCGAGGTCGTCCACGGCACCAGCACGGTCACCACCTTCACGGTGACGGCGGACGGCAAGGCGCGGGCTCAGCAGGCCGTCTCGGTCTGCGTGACCGAGGGCGCCGGCCCGGCGACGTGCACGGACACCACGACCACGGACGCGGGCACGGTGGCGGTCACCCGTACCGCCAAGACCGCCTTCCAGGTCCAGCTCAAGATCGCCGACCCGGCCGTGGAGTCCGCACCGGTCGCCTACCAGGTCCGCGCCGCCGTCTCCGTCACCGCGAGCGGCAGCCAGCTGACCGTCAAGGTCACCGGCGCGGCCGGCCAGACGACCAAGGTCCAGCAGCTCAGCTCCGGCACCTGGCGAACCGTGGCCACCTACAAGGCCCAGCCCGTCTCCCGATTCACGGGCCTGCGCGCCGGCCAGCAGTACCGCGCGGTCGTCGCCGACGCCACCGGCCTGCTCGGCGCCACCAGCAACGTCGTCAAGGCCTGACGGTTCTTCCGGCCGCGGCGGGACTCCGGTCCTGCCGCGGCCCTCTGCCTATTCCAGCCGTTCCCACTCCCGGCCGATCACGGCGACGCTCGATGCCGTCGGTGGCTCCCCGTTCGGCACGATCGCCACAGTGACCACGCTCCGTGCCGCGGACGTGCGCCAGCAGAGCAGCAACGTGGGCCGCCGGCTGGCCGGCACCCCCATACCCATCCGCACGTCGCTCGTGCACCGCACCCCGTCAGCCACCTGTTCACCCTCATCCCCGGCGAGCAGCAACTCCCGCTCCCCGGTCAGATCCCGCGGGGCGGTGACGATGCGAATGGTCCCGTTCTCCAGGGTCTCCGTCCGCTCGCTGACCCCGTCCTCCGCAGCCTCCTGCCGCACGTCCCCGCCGGCGTCCGGCTGATCACTCGGCTGCGGCGCGGGCGCCGGGCTGCGCTCCACCGGCTGCGCCGGCTTGAACCCTTCCGGCGTACGCGCAACCGAAGCCTCCCCGCCGGTCTCCCCCGCTGTGGTGGCGAACGTCCGAGGCGCGATGGCCGCCGGTTCCGGCAGCCCGCCTCCCCCCGACTCGCTCACCCTCCGAGTGACGAGGACTCCGCCCCCGGCCACCACCGCCGCGCCCGCGACAATCCCCACAGCCATCCACCGGCGCCGCCGCTCCCGCCGCGCCTCCGCCGCGTCAGCCGCCGTGACCGAGGCGTAAAGACCGCTCCGCGCCCCCGTCTCCCACTGCTCGTCATCCCCGGCCACCGCTCCATGCTCCCAAAGGCCAGGACATATCGGGCGGTGTTCGGGGGTCTCAGAGGTACATGCCGCCGATCGGGATGTCCTGCTTCGGGACGGTGACCGGGGTGGCGCCGGTCTTGAGGGCGTAGAGCTCGGCCAGGGTTGCGCCGTCCGGGTTGACGCCGGTCGGGGTGCCGAGCCAGGCGACCGCCTCGGCGTACGGAAGCCGGCCGATCTCGATGCTGGCCAGGCAGCGTCCCGGCCGGACCACCGCGGGGTGCAGCGCCGAGAGGTCCTCGTTGGTGGTGATCGCGATGAGCGCGTTGCGGCCCTGCCCGAGCAGGCCGTCGGTGAGGTTGAGCAGCCGGGACAGCGCCTGGCCCGCGCTCGCCTTGGCCTCGCCGCGGATCAGCTCGTCGCAGTCCTCCAGCATCAGCAGGCGCCACTTCTGCTGAGCGTCGTCGCTGCCCAGAGCCACGTTCATCAGGTACGCCGGGTCGGCGAAGAGGCGCTCCGGGTCGAGCACGCAGTCCACCTGGCACCAGGCGCGCCACTGCTGGGCGAGCGCCCGCAGCGCGGTGGTCTTGCCGGTGCCGGGCTCGCCGTGCAGCAGCAGGAGGCGGCCGGTGAGCGCCGAGCTGTCCACGGCCATGAGCCGTTCGAGGGTGTCGGCGACCGGCTGGGCGTAGTTGGGGCGGATCTGCTCCCACGGGGTGGCGCCGATCTCCCGCTCGGTGCGGCGCGGGCCGTGCGGGCCCTGGTGCCAGAAGCCGATCGGCACGCTCTCGGCGACCGGGGCCGGCTCGTCGCAGGCGTCCGCCACGGCCTCGGCGAGCACCTTCTCGGCGAGTTCCGCGGAGACGGCGGTGACCGCGACCCGGGCACGCCGGCTCTGCTTCCAGCGGGTGACGTGCAGCGACCAGCCGTCGCCGACACTGAGCCAGCCGTGCCCGTCGTCGTCCTTGGCCTCGCGGACCAGGCGCGCGCCCTCGGTGGTCAGCGTCGCCTCGGCCCGCAGGTTCTCCAGGTACTTCGTGCGGCCGAACGGCTCGCGCCCTGTGACGAAGGCGTCCAGGGCGAGCAGGTCGACGACGTCGACGAGACGGTCGTCGTCGTCGATCGACCCCGCGAGCGGCAGGCTGAAGCCCGCCGTGCCCGCGGGGCGGGTCGGCGTGGTCCGGTCGACGGGCTGGTGCGGTACGCGCATCAGCCCATGATCCGAGGCGGAGACCAGCTCGGCATCCCCATTTCCCACTATCGAGGGGTCAGCAGGAAGACCGGGATCTGCCGGGAGGTCTTCTTCTGATAGTCCGCGTACGGCGGGTAGGCCTCGACGGACCGCTCCCACCAGGTCTCGCGCTCGGCGCCCTCCAGCTCGCGCACCTCGTAGTCCTTCTTGACCGCGCCGTCCTGCAGCTCGACGTGTGGGCTCTTGCGGATGTTGTGGACCCAGACCGGGTGCTTGGGCGCTCCGCCGAGCGAACCGACGACCGCGTACTCCCCGTCGTGCTCGACGCGCATCAGCGCGGTCTTGCGCAACAGGCCGGTCTTCGCGCCGACGCTCGTCAGAACGATGATGGGCTTTCCGACAATGGTGTTGGCCTCGGCGCCATCGGTCGCCTCGTACTTCTCGGCCTGGTCGCGGGCCCAGCCCGCGGTGCTGGGTGCGTACTCACCAGTCAACGGCATGATCCCGATACTACGTCGGATCATCCCCTCCCATCTCCAAGCTATAGCAGAGACGGGGGCTTGCCGCAAGACCCGGGTCATCCACCAAAATCGCAGGTCGAAGCCGATATGGGGGTTCCAATTGCGCGTGTTCGACCTGCCCGACAACCTCGCCGCGAAGGACGACCCGGCGCTGATCGCCGACGACGAGAAACACTTCGCGGCCGTCTCGGAGAGCCTGGAACACTCGATCGCCGAGCTGTCCGAGCGGCTCGAGGTGGAACGCCGGGCACCGGCCGGCAGGGGACGGCAAGCGGTGGACCGGGACGACGCAGTACGCCGTATGACGTCGCGGCTGCGTACCCTGCGCCGGTTCAGCCTCGACCTCTGCCTCGGGCGGATGGTGGGCGACGACGCCGAGCCGGTCTACATCGGGCGGCTCGGCCTGACCGACGGCGAGGGACGGCGGTTGCTCGTCGACTGGCGCTCGCCGGCCGCCGCGCCGTTCTTCGGCGCCACCCACGCCGACGCGATGGGACTGATCAGCCGCCGGCGGTACCGCTGGGCCCGCGGCCGGATCACCGACTACTGGGACGAGGTGTTCACCGCGGAGGGCCTGGAGGGGCACGCCGCGCTCGACGACCAGTCCGCCTTCATCGCGAGCCTCGGCACCACCCGGTCGCCGCGGATGCGTGACGTGCTCGGCACCATCCAGGCCGACCAGGACGCGATCATCCGGGCCGGCTCGCGGGGTGCCCTGGTGGTCGACGGCGGCCCGGGCACCGGCAAGACGGTGGTGGCGCTGCACCGCACCGCGTACCTGCTCTACTCCGATCCGCGCCTGGGTCACCGGCAGGGCGGCGTGCTGTTCGTCGGGCCGCACGAGCCGTATCTCGCGTACGTCGCGGACGTGCTGCCCAGCCTCGGCGAGGACGACGTGCAGACCTGCACGCTGCGCGACCTGCTCCCGGAGGGCGCGGCGGCCGTGGCGGAAACCGACCCCGAGGTGGCCCGGCTCAAGTCGTCGGTGGACATGGTCGGGGCGATCGAGGCGGCGGTCCGGTTCTATGAGGAGCCGCCGGCCAAGCCGATGATCGTGGCCACCGACGACGTGGACATCCGGCTGACCAGCGCCGACTGGGCGGAGGCGTTCCGGGCTGGCGGGCCGGGCGCACCGCACAACGAGGCACGCGACCAGATCTGGGAGGAGCTGCTCACGATCCTGGCCGAGAAGTACGACGGCGACGAGCCGGAGGCACTGCTGCGCCGTTCGCTGACCCGCAACCGGGAGCTGACCACCGCGTTCCACCGGGCGTGGCCGCTGCTGGAGCCGGCCGATCTGGTCGCGGACCTCTGGTCGGTGCCCGCGTACCTCCGCAAGTGCGCGCCCTGGCTGAGCGCCGAGGAGATCCGCGCTCTGCAGCGCGAGGACGCCCGCGCGTGGACGGTCGCCGACCTGCCGCTGCTGGACGCGGCACGGCAACGGCTCGGCGACCCGGAGACGTCGCGCCGCAACCGGCGGCAGGAGGCGGCACTCGCCGTCCAGCGGGACCGGATGGACACCGTCGTCGAGGACCTGATCGCGTCGCACGCGTACGACGACGGCGAGGGCCTGATGCAGATGCTGTACCAGAAGGACCTGCGCGAGGTCCTCGTCGACGACTCCGAGGCGCCGGCGGCCGACCCCGACCGGCTGGCCGGGCCGTTCGCGCACATCGTCGTGGACGAGGCGCAGGAGCTCACCGACGCGGAGTGGCAGATGCTGCTGCTGCGCTGCCCGTCCCGCAGTTTCACGATCGTCGGCGACCGCGCGCAGGCCCGGCACGGTTTCACCGAGTCGTGGCGCGAGCGCCTGGAGCGGATCGGCGTCGAGCACCTGGAGATGGCCTCGCTCAGCATCAACTACCGTACGCCGGAGGAGGTCATGACCGAGGCCGAGCCGGTCATCCGGGCCGCGCTGCCGGACGCCAACGTGCCCACCTCGATCCGCAGCAGCGGCATCCCGGTCCGGTACGGCTCGCTGTCCGAACTCGACGAGATCCTGGCGGCCCCGTTCGAGGGCACCGCCTGCGTCGTCGGCGCGCCGTGGTTCGAGGATCGGGACCGCGTCCGGTCGCTGTTGCCGGAACTGGTCAAGGGCCTCGAGTTCGACCTGGTCGTGCTCGTCGACCCGGAGACGTTCGGGGACGGCATCGAGGGTGCCGTCGACCGCTATGTCGCGATGACCCGCGCCACCCGGGAGCTCGTCGTCCTCAACTCCTGAACCGCAACCCGCATGACCCCGCTTCGCACTCCGCTCGCCGGACCTTTGCCGAGACAAGGCGTGCAACGAGCGGAGGACAAGTGCGGCGTCGCTTCCTGACCAACGGCATCACGGTGACCACTGCGGCGGCGATGGGCGCGTTCGCGCTGCCCACCGGCAGCCAGGCCTTCGCACCCGTCTCGCACGGGGTGGCGCTGCCGGCGGTCGTCTCGGCGGCACAGCCGGTCCGGGTGGTCACCACCACCCGCGACGCCACCGGCCGCCCGGTGGTCAGCGTGCGTACGGCCACCACCAAGGCCCGCGCCGCCGACCTGGTCGCGATCGCCGCCGCGGCCGCCGGCACGACGAGCGTGCAGGTGGACGTCCCGGTACGGGCGCTGTCCGACCCGTACCGGGAGGACCAGTGGGACCTCGACACGATGGGCGTGGACACCGCGTGGGAGACCTCCACCGGTGACGGCGTGGTCGTCGCCGTGATCGACAGCGGGGTCGACGCCGAGCACCCCGACCTGGCCGGCCAGGTGCTCCCGGGCTTCGACACGATCGACGACGTCGAGGGCGGCGGCACCGACGACAACGGGCACGGCACGCACGTGGCCGGCACCGTCGCAGCGATCGCCGGCAACGACGAGGGCGTCGCCGGCATCGCGCCGGACGCCCGGATCCTGCCGGTCAAGGCGCTCGACGCGGACGGCGCCGGCTGGATGTCCGACACCGCCGAGGGCATCGTGTGGGCGGCCGACAACGGCGCCCAGGTGATCAACCTGTCGCTGGGCGCGCCGGAGCGGTCCGAGGCGGTCAGCGAGGCGATCGGGTACGCGCGTAACAGGGGCGTCACCGTGATCGCGGCGGCCGGCAACGAGCGCGAGGAGGGCAGCCCGACCAGCTGGCCCGCCGCCGACGAGGGCGTCATCGCGGTCGCCGCCACCGATGAGAACGACGAGTACGGCGAGTACTCCAACGCCGGCGACTACGTGGACGTGGCCGCGCCGGGCAGCGACATCGTCAGCACCTACCCGGGTGGCGACTACGACACGATGAGCGGCACCTCGATGGCCGCGCCGCACGTCGCCGCGGTGGCCGCGCTGCTGCTCGGCAGGGACCCGGACCTCTCCCCCGACCAGATCGAGGACGTGCTCAAGGACACCGCCGTCGACCTGGGTGAGGACGGTTTCGACGCGGACTACGGCTACGGGCGCGTCGACGCGGCCGCCGCGCTGGCCGCCGAGCCCGGCGACGGCGACCCCGACGGCCCAGGCGAGCTCGTCGAGCCGGAGATCGACGTCGAGGAGCCGTCCGCACCGGTCGCCTACGGGACGCGGACCGTCACCGGATTCACGGTATTCGTCAACGGCGACCCGCTGGCGTCGCAGACCGTTCAGGCGTGCGTCTCGGCCGGCGGGGGCGCGTGGAGTTGCGACGACGCGGAGACCGACGCCTCCGGCGCGGTGGAGGTGCCGTGGGCCGCGAAGGGCGCGTTCCGGGTGCGCCTGGACGTGCCGGAGACGGAGATCTCCACCGAGGCGTCGGCGACCGTCGAGTACGCGGTGAAGGCCGTCGTGAAGGTGGCCAGGGCGGGCAAGGGCGCGATCACCGTGAAGGTCGCCGGAGCCGCCGGGCAGCGGATGACCGTGCAGCGGTACCAGAACAAGTCGTGGAAGACGGTCAAGACGTTCAGCGCGACCACGAGCCGCAAGGTCACCGGGCTGGTCGCTGGCGGAACGTACCGGGTGGTGCTGGCGAGCACAAAGACCGTGCAGGGCGTGACCAGCGGCACGGTGAAGGCCTGACCTGAGGGGCCGCCGGTGGGGTTTACTCATACCCCATGGGCATCATCTCCCGGGGCTTCGGCGGGCGGCGGCGTGACTCGTCGCCCGACCTCCCGCCCGGTCAATACCTGGCGCACGACTTCCCGGTCCTCTCCGCCGGACCGACGCCGCGGATCCCGCTGGACAGGTGGAGCTTCTCGATCGTCACCGAGACGGGCGAGAAGCACACCTGGAACTGGGACGAGTTCACCGCGCTGCCGTCCGAGGAGATCACCGAGGACATCCACTGCGTCACCAAGTGGTCCAAGCTCGGCACCAGCTGGAAGGGCGTCTCGCTGGACGTGCTGCTGGCGGACGTCGAGTCGGCTGCGGACTACGCGATGGCACACAGCTACGGCGGCTACACCACTAACGTGCCGGTCGAGGACCTCCTGGACGGCAAGGCCTGGATTGCGTACGAGTACGACGGCGAGCCCCTGCACCCCGAGCACGGCGGACCGGCGCGGCTGCTCATCCCGCACCTGTACTTCTGGAAGTCCGCGAAGTGGGTCAACGGGCTGCGGATGATGCACGAGGACGAGCCCGGATTCTGGGAGGCCGCCGGCTACCACATGTACGGCGACCCCTGGCTCGAGCAGCGCTACCACGGCGACTGATGCGGGGCAGGCTGAACTGGCGGGTCGCTACGATCACCGACGCCCGCTGGGAGACGAGTTCGGCGCGGACGCTGGTGCTCGACGTGCCGGAGTGGCCGGGTCACCTGCCCGGCCAGCACGTCGACATCCGGCTGACGGCCGAGGACGGATACTCTGCCCAGCGCAGCTACTCGATCGCCTCGGCGTGGCAGCCGGGCGGGACGGTCGAGCTGACGGTGCAGCGTCTCGAGGACGGTGAGGTCTCGCCGTACCTCTGTGATGTCGTCACCAAGGGTGACCAGCTCGAATTGCGCGGCCCGGTCGGTGGCTGGTTCGTCTGGCGGGAGAAGCAGCCGGCGCCGGTGCTGCTCGTGGCGGGCGGCTCCGGCGTGGTGCCGCTGATGGCGATGATCCGGGCTCGCGGGCTGGCGCGCGGACGGCAGCCGTTCCGGCTGATCTATTCGGTGCGCACGCCAGCGGACGCCTGTTACGCCGAGGAACTTCAACGTCGGGTACGCGACGACCCCGGCCTCGACGTCCGCTTCGTCTACACCCGCAAGACGCCCGCCGACTGGCCCTCGCCGCCGAAACGCATCGACGTGGCGACGCTCAACACGTACGGGTGGCCGCCCGACTTCCAGCCGGACTGCTTCGTCTGCGGCCCCACCGCGTTCGTCGAGACAGCCGCTGACATCCTCGTCGCGCTGGGGCACGATCCGAAGAGGATCCGCACCGAACGCTTCGGAGGTGCCTGATGGAGCTGGACGGCAACGCGCTCGCCGGCGACCTGCGCGAGGTCTTCGCTTTCGACGTGACCGGTGCCGTCTTCACGTGTGCCGGGTGCGGGCACGCGGGCGCCGTGGCCACGCTGCGGGTGTGGGAGCCGGCGCCGGGACTGGTCGGGCGGTGCCCGGAGTGCCAGGACGTGGTGTTGCGGCTGGTCAGAACGCCGGACCGGGTCTTCCTCTGCCTCACCGGGACGACCCGGCTGGAGCTGCCCCTCTGATCCGAGCCATCCACGGGCTTCACTGGCGCGAATCCATGTGTGACGGGGAGGTCGCACATGGACGCACAAGCGTTGAACGTACCGGTCACCTTCGTTTTCTCACTGGCCGCGGCGGCCGCGCTCACGGTGTGTGCCGCGAAAGCCCGCCTTCAGCTGGATCGGCGGCTGTGTCTCATGGCCGCCGCGGTCATGGTCCTCGTACTCGCCGCTCAGTTCGTCAGCCGTTCGGTGGCGCCGGGAGTGTCGGTGCACCTGGTCGGCGGGGCGCTCGCGGCGATGCTGGTCGGGCCCTGGGCGGGGACGTTCACCCTGGCACTTGTCGCGGTGCTGCACAGCGTGCTCGGCGACGCGGGACTGAGCGCACTCGGGCCGAACGTCGTCAACCTGGCGATCCTGGGCACTCTCGGCGCCTATCTCGTGGTCGTCCTGCTCCTGAAAGTGCTGCCGAAGAACCCGGACGGGCTGGCGGCCACGGCCCTCATCGCGTCGATCGCCGGCGTGGTGGCGGCGACGTCGGGCTACCTCATCGAGTACGCGCTGGGCGCCACGGCATCGCAGCCGGTGGCGATGATCGTCGAGGCGCAACTGATGATCGGCATCGGCGAGGGGCTGATCACGGCGACCGTGGTGGTGGTCGTCGCGCGGTTCCGTCCCGGCCTGGTCTACGTGCTGGGCGGTTACCCACGACGGGTCCGGCACCGCGCTCCGGGACCCAACTTCCGCCGGCGCTCACACATCGTGGCCCCACCCTCATGGGACCCGACCCAACAGGGCGGCCTGTTCCGCATAGCCCGCCGCCGCACCGACGGCGCCGCGGCCCAGTCCCCCCGCCACCACCGCTGACCCCCACCCCCGGTCGGCTCAGGCGAGGGCGACGTTGAGCAGCAGCGCCTGTTCCGGGGCGAGGAGCGGCGCCGGCAGGCCCACCTCCGCCAGGACCCGCCCCGGCAGGGTGACCGACCCGGCCGCCATCCAGGGCGGCGGCGCGTCCTGCATCACGCGCGGGGGTGTTCCCAGGGGGCGCACCGTGTAGAGCCGGTCCGGATCCAGGCCCGGGAATCGGATCGGCGGGGGCAGGGCGGCCCGCGCCGACCCCATCGACACCAGGGCGAACACCGCCTGGGAACGGTCCTGCGCGACCACGCCGTGCAGCTCGTGTGCCGGATCCGCCGCGTCCGCGCGCACCACGACACCGGTGTGCAAGAGGGGGCGCAAGTGCTTGTACTCCGCGATCCACGCCGCGATCTCAGCGCGCTCCGAGTCCGAGGCCGCGGTCAGGTTCCACTCGATGCCGGCGCTGCCGAACAGGGCCGTGGCCAGGCGGAACCCGAGAGCCGAGACGCGGCCGGTGACGTGGGCGGTGCCGTCGCCGAGGTGGCCGCCGAGGTACTCGGGCGGGATCAGGACGCTGGTCCAGCGCTGGATCCGCTGGCGGTCGAGCGGGTCGTTGGTGTCGGAGGTCCAGAACCGGTCGACCAGGTCGAGGATGCCCAGGTCGACGCGGGCGCCGCCGGAGGCGCAGCTCTCGATCTCCACGTCCGGGAAGGCCGCGCGCAATTCGCCGAGGAGGCGGTACAGGGCACGGGTCTGGTGGTGGGAGGCGACGAGCAGGTCGCGGTTGTGGTCCCATTTGAGGAACGCGATCGGGTACTCGTTGAGCAGCGCGGTGACGCGGTCACGCACGTAGGCGTAGGCATCCGGGTCGTTCAGATCGAGGACCTGCTGCCACCGCCAGGTCAGGCCGGAGCTGAGCACCCAGGACGGGTGATCACGGGCCAGGGCGGAGTCCGGGCTGACCATCTCGGGCTCGACCCAGAGGCCGAAGTCCATCCCCCGGCTGCGGACCAGCGAGATCAGCGGGTGGAGGCCGTCCGGCCAGATCGAGGTATCGACGTACCAGTCGCCGAGGGCGCGCTTGTCGTCGCGGCGGCCGGTGAACCAGCCGTCGTCGAGGACGAACCGTTCGACGCCGACGGCGGCCGCCGCCTCGACGAGTTCGGTCAGGACGGGGAGGCTCTGGTCGAAGTAGACCGCCTCCCAGGTGTTGAGGACGACCGGGCGCGGCCGGCGCAGCGTCGAGCGGGAGCGGATCCACGGGTGCAGGCGGTCGGAGAGTCCGTCGATGCCGGTGTCCGAGAAGACCGCGACCAGCCACGGCGTCTCGTAGGTCCCGCCGGGCGCCAGCCGGATCTCGCCGGGTGCGAGCAGTTCGCCGGCGCCGAGCACGCCGGGACCGAGGGCGCTGCGTTCCGCCCAGATCCGCTTGTCGCCGCTCCAGGCCAGGTGAACGGCCCAGACGCGACCTCTCCGGAAGCCGAAACCGGGCTCGCCGGCCATCATCAGGAACGCGTCGTCGTGCCCGGGACGGCCGTGGCGGCTCTCCCGGCTCCAGACGCCGTGGCGCAGCGGGGCGCGTTGCGGTTCGCGCTCGTGCGCCCACAGGCCGGTGAAGTCGAGCAGTTCGGCGGCGTTCTCCGGGATCGGGAGAAGGACGTCGAGGCCGGCCAGGTCGAAGTCGGCGGTGCCACGGTTCGCCAGGCGGTGCCGGATCCGCAGCACACCGTGGGGCGCCAGCTCGACGTCAGTCGTCACCTCAAGGGAACCATCGGAGCTTGTCACCCGTACCCCAGCATTTTGATCTTCAGCACTGATCAGCTGGAGGGGCCCGGCTGGGTGACCATGCAGCGCCGGCCTGCCACTCCATCCCTCTGCGAGGGACGGCAAAATCGAGAGCCGCAAGGGTACGTCGACCGAGCTCGGCGGCACGGCGGGAACGGATGCCTCGGCGAGCGCCGTGAGGGCGGACTCGGGCAGATCACCCAGGTCGGCGCCCCAGTGAACGATCGCGGGTACGGCAGCGCCGCGGGCGTCCAGCACAACGCTGGTGCCCGCGGCGCGCAGGTGGAACACCGTCACTCGGCGACCGGGATGGACTGGGACTTCAGGTTCTCGATGGTCGACGCCTGCGCCGACTTGAGCGCGTCGACGAGCGTGCCGTTGCCGGACACCGCGGCCTTGAAGCCGTCGGAGGCGCTGGCGTAGGTGGAGGTCATCGTCGGTCCCCAGACGAAATCGGGCGCGACCTGGGCGGAAGCCTGTGCGAAGACATCGTAGATCTTCTGGCCGCCGTAGAACGCGACTCCCTCGGAAAGCGCGGGCAGCGCGGCGCCGGCCTTGGTCGCCGGGTAGAGCTGCGCCTCCTTGTTGAGCAGGGTCAGCGCCTCTGAGGAGGTGTTCAGCCAGAGCGCGAACTTGGCCGCCTCGTACGGGTGCTTCGAGCCCTTGAAGACCGCGGTGGCCGAGCCGCCCCAGTTACCGGCGACGGTGCCGCCGGAGGTCCACTGCGGCATCGGTGCGACCGCCCACTTCCCGGAGGTGTCCGGCGCGCCCGACATGATGGAGTTGGCGCCCCACACCGCGGAGACCCAGGTCCAGGCCTTGCTGGTGTTGTACGCGTTGTCCCACTCGGTGGTCCACGGCGGCACCGTCGAGACCAGCTTCTTGTCGAGCAGCCCCTGCCAGTAGTTCGCCACCTTGGTGGTGTTCTCGTCGGCCAGGTTCACGGTCCACTTGCTGCCGTCGTTGGCGAACCAGCGGCCGCCGGCCTGCCAGGCGAGACCCGCGAACTGGTTGATGTCGCTCTGCGAGAAGTTGGTGATGAAGCCACCCGCGGCCTTCACCTTCTCGGCGGCTGCCGCGTACTCCTCCCAGGTCGTGGGCACCGGGATCTTGTTCTTCTCGAACAGGTCCTTGCGGTAGAACAGCGCCATCGGGCCGGCGTCCTGCGGCACGCCGTAGACCGAGTTCTCCTCGCCGAACGTGACCTGGCCCCAGGTCCAGTCGACGAACTGGTCCTTGGCCGCCTTGACCTCCTCGCAGTCCGCGAGGTTCGTCAGGCCGTCCTGGACGCGGAAGCTGGGCAGCGCGTCGTACTCGATGTGGCCCAGGTCCGGGGCGTTGCCGGCCTTGAGCTGGTTGAAGAAGTTCTGGTACGTGCCGCCGTTGCCGTTCGGGCCGGTCTGCACCTTCACCTGGATGTTCGGGTTCTTGTCGTTCCAGACCTTCACCACGTTCTCGATCCCGGGGATCCAGGTGGTGTAGTTCAGCGTGACCGGGCCGGAGGACGGGGCGCAGCTCGCCGTTCCGGTTGCCGCGGTCCCCTCCTCGTCACTGCCGGACGAGCAGGCGGTCAGGGCTAGTGCGGAAGCCAGCACGATGCTGAGTGATCGCATGGGTGGACGCATCTTGATCCTCATTTCTAGGGGGTTATTTCACGGCGCCGGCGCCGAGGCCGTTGCGCCAGAAGCGCTGCAGAAGCAGGAAGGCGATCACCAGCGGGACGATCGAGACGAGTGCGCCGGTGAGCACCAGCATCCGCAGCTCAGGATGCTGATTGACCTGGGTGTTCCAGGTGTAGAGGCCGAGCGTGACCGGGAAGAGCCGCTCGTTGCCGAGCATGATCAGCGGCAGGAGGAAGTTGTTCCAGACGGCGACGAAGTGGAACAGGAAGATCGTCACGAGGGCCGGGAACATCAGGCGGCTGCTGATCCGGAAGAACGTCCGGACCTCGCCGGAGCCGTCCAGGCGGGCCGCTTCGAGCAGCTCCTCCGGGACGCTCGCGGTGGCGTAGATCCGGGCCAGGTAGACGCCGAACGGGTTGACCAGGCTGGGCAGGAAGACCGACCAGAACGTGTTGGTGGCCTCGAACTGGCTGAAGATCAGGAACAGCGGCAGGGCGAGCGCGGTGGCCGGCACCAGGACGCCGCCGAGCACCACGTTGAAGATCGCCTCCCGGCCGGGGAACCGGTACTTCGCGAGGGCGTACCCGCACATGGCGGCCAGCAGGGTGCCGAGCAGCGCGGCGCCGCCGGTGTAGAGCACGCTGTTGCCGAGCCAGCGCAGGAACACGCCGTCGCGGTAGGCGAACAGCTCGCTCAGGTTGTCGCCCATCGCGAAGTCGGCGAACCAGAGCGGGTCGGTACTGGAGAACTCGCTCCGGGTCTTGGAAGCGGCGACGACCAGCCACCAGATCGGCACCAGGAAGTAGAGCGTGCCGGCGCCCATGACGATCATGGGCAGGACGCGGTTCTTCACAGCTCGCTCCCCCTTCGCTGGGTCAGCTTCAGGAAGCCGAAGGAGAGGGCGCAGGTGGCCAGCGCGAGGACCACCGAGAACGCCGCGGCCAGGTTGAAGTTCGGGATGGACGAGGTGGAGTACACGGTCAGGTTCGGCGTGTAGGTGCTGGAGACCGCGGAGCTGAAGGTCCGGAAGACCTGCGGCTCGGCCAGCAGCTGGAGGGTTCCGATGATCGAGAAGACGGTGGTCAGCACGATCGCCGGCATGACCAGCGGGATCTTGATGGACCACGCGGTGCGCAGCGCCCCGGCGCCGTCGATCCGGGCGGCCTCGTAGACCTCCTGCGGGACCGCCAGCAGCGCGGAGTAGATGATCAGCATGTTGTAGCCGACGTATACCCAGGTCACGACGTTCGCCATGGCCCAGAGCACGAGGTCGGCGGAGAGCAGGTCCCAGGCGCTGGTGACGGCGGTGAACGGCGACAGGTTCGGGGAGTAGAGGAAGCCCCACATGATCGCCGCGACCACACCGGGTACCGCGTACGGGACGAAGAACGCGAGGCGGAAGAAGCGGCGGCCGCGTACCAGGCCGGAGTCGAGCAGCAGGGCCAGGATCAGGGCCAGGCCCAGCATCACCGGGACCTGTACGACACCGAAGAGCAGCACCCGGCCGATCGATTCCCAGAACGGGCCGTCGGTGAAGACCCGCTGGTACTGGGCCAGCCCGCCGAAGACCTCGGTGGCCGGGCCGAACGTTCCGGTGCGCTGGACCTTGTACAGGGACTGCTTGACGGCGTACCCGATCGGCGCCAGATAGAACGCGGCGAACAGCAGCCCGAACGGCAGAATGAAGAAGAGCAGGGCCCCTGTCGGCTTCCTTTGTTTCATTTCGCCTCCTCTCGGACGACGCCCACGCCGCCGCCCTCGACGCGGAGCAACCCGTCGACCGGCTCGCCGGTGACGAGATCGCACCCGGTGGTGTTGATCTCGACAGGTTGCGACCCGTGGTTGATCACGAAGAGGTAGCTGTGGTGGTCTTTTCTCCGCCTGACGACCTCGACGTCGTTGCTCTCCGGGCCGGCCGGTGTGACTTTTGCTTGCTGGATAGCGGCTTTTGCGGCATTTCTCAGGCCGATCTCGTTGAGATTTGTCGCGATATACCAGGCATTTCCAGCACCGTGGCGGTTGTGGGTGATCGCCGGGACGCCGGGAAGCGGGCCGTCCGTGTAACTGGCGACCGTCGTGGCTGTCGTGGTGCGCAGCCGCTCGGTCCAGAGCGTGCCGGTCGCGCCGTTGCTCAGCGTGACCTCCTGGCCGGGCAGCAGCGGGGCGAACTCCTCGGCCAGCACGCCGAGCACGTCCCGGAACGCGCCCGGGTAACCGCCGAGCCGGATCCGGTCGCGCTCGTCGACGATCCCGCTGAAGAACGTGACCAGCAGGTTCCCGCCGTCGCGGACGTACTCGGCGATCCGTTCGGCGGCCGGGTCGGACACCATGTAGAGGCACGGCACCACGACCAGGCGGTAACCGCTCAGGTCGGCGTCCGGGGAGACCACGTCGCAGGTCACGCCGAGTTCCCGCAGAGCCCGGTGTGCCGCGTGCACCTGGTCCAGGTACTTCACCGCCTGCGACGGCCGGGCCTCGCCCTCGGCCGACCACCACGACTCCCAGCTGAACAGCAGGGCGACGTCGGCGACGACCTCGGTGCCGGCCACCTCCTGGATCCGGTCGAGGGTCTCGGAGAGCCGCAGCACCTCGCGCCAGGCGACGGTGTCGGTCCCGGCGTGCGGCAGCAGCGCCGAGTGGAACTTCTCAGCACCCTGCGCCGAGGCGCGCCACTGGAAGAAGCAGATCGAGTCGGCGCCGCGGGCCACGTGGGTGAGCGAGTTGCGCAGCATCTCGCCGGGCGCCTTGGTCAGGTTGTGCGGCTGCCAGTTGACCGCGCCGGCCGACTGTTCCATCAGCATCCAGGGCGCGCCGCCGGCCAGCCCACGGGTCAGGTCGGCGGCGAAGGAGAGCTCCGCGACCGGGTCGCCGAGGCGGTGGTCGAGGTAGTGGTCGTTGGCGACCACGTCCATCTCCGGCGCCCAGGTCCAGTAGTCCAGGTTGCGGATGTGCGCGGTGACCATGAAGTTCGTGGTGACCGGCTTCTCCGAGTGGCGGCGCAGCATCTGGGCCTCGGCCCGGTAGTAGCCGAGCAGTTCGTCGGAGCTGAACCGGTGGAAGTCGACGATCTGGGCCGGGTTGCGGATCGACAGGGCGAGCCGGGGCGGGTGGATCTCCGACCAGTCGCCGTAGCGCTGGCTCCAGAACGACGTCCCCCACGCCTCGTTCAGCGTCTCGATCTTCCGGTACCGGCCACGCAGCCACGTGCGGAACGCGTCGGCGCTGGCGTCGCAGTAGCAGAGCGCGTTGTGGCAGCCCAGCTCGTTGGAGACGTGCCAGAGGGCAACGGCGGGGTGGTTGCCGTACCGCCGGGCCACCCGGGCGACCAGGTCGAGGGCGCGGTCGCGGAAGACCGGGGAGCTCGGGCAGTACGCCTGCCGGCCGCCCGGGAAGCGGACCGTGCCGTCGTCGGTGACCGGCAGGATCTCCGGGTAGAGCGTGCTGAGCCACGGCGGCGGCGAGGACGTCCCGGTGCCCAGGTTGACCCGGATGCCGTTCGCGTGCAGCAGTTCGATGACCTCGTCCAGGTCGTCGAAGTGGTAGACGCCGGGGCTGGGTTCGAGGTTGGACCAGCCGAAGATGTTGACGGCCACCAGGTCGACACCGGCCCGGCGCATCAGCGCGACGTCCTCGCGCCATACGTCGGGCGACCACTGCTCCGGGTTGTAATCACAGCCGAGGCTGATACCCGGAAGGGGGAACGTGTTCATAAAACTCCTGGTCACAGATCTGTGCACGTGCACACATTTCGGCGTCTTGTGACGCCGGTTACCAATGTGTGAACGTGCACACAGTAGGACCGCCCTGGCGCTCGGTCAATAGTGGCGGCGTTATCGTGATCGCATGTCCCGGCCGAAACCGCAGAAGCGCGCCACGGTGCACGACATCGCGGCCGCCGCCGGTGTCTCCCGCGGCACCGTCAGCCGCGTGCTGAACGGCGGGTACGTCTCCGCCGAGGCCCGCGCGGCGATCGAGGCCGCCATCACCGAGGTCGGTTACGTACCGAACAACGCGGCACGCGCCCTGAAGATGCGGCGGTCACAGGCGGTGGCGTTCGTCGCGCTCGAGCCGCACTCGCTCTTCCTCGACGACCCGAACATCGGCTCGATCATGCTGGGCGCCAACGCGGCCCTGTCGCTCGCCGATCACCAGATGGTGAGCCTCGTCGTGGAGTCGGCACGGGACACCGAGCGCGTCGCCCGCTATCTGAGCGGCGGCTTCGTCGACGGCGCGATCGTCGTGTCGGCCCGCACCCGAGACCCGATCATCAGGGTGATCTCGGATCTGGCGCTGCCCGCGGCGTTCGTCGGCCACCCACCGGACCTCGACCAGAGCATCCCGTTCGTCGGGATAGACAACGCGGGCTCGGCCCGGGCGATCACCACCCGGCTCCGGTCAGGCGGCCGCCGCCGGATCGGCATGATCGCGGCCGCGCTGGACCGGGACTCCGGCATCGACCGGCTGAACGGCTTCCGCGAGGCACTGGGTTCGCTGTTCGACGCGGATCTGGTCGTTGAGGTGCCGCACTACGACTACGGCTCGGGCGTCAAGGGCATGCGCGAGTTGCTGCAGCGCGACTCCGGCGTGGACGGCGTGTTCGCGGCCTCGGACGCGATCGCGGCCGGCGCTCTCGAAGCGCTGCGCGAGGCGGGCCGAAGCGTGCCGGGCGACGTCGGCGTGGTGGGCTTCGACGACAGCACGTGGGCGGTGCGCTGCCAGCCGACGCTGTCCACGGTGCACCAGCCGGCCAAGGAGCTGGGGTCGTGCGCGGCCCAACTCGTCCTGCGCCAGCTCAACGGCGAACACCTGGAACCCGGCGGCCAGCTGCTCCCCACCCCCATCGTCTGGCGCGACTCAGCCTGACCCCCAAATCGCGTGTGGATTTCGGGTGCGCAGGTGGGCCGAACTCAACACGGCTCGAGGCGCCCGGTGTGTGGAGTTGCGGTGCGTAGAGCGGCCGAACTCCACACACAACGGGTTGAAGCGCTCGGTGTGTGGAGTTGGGGTGCGTAGGGGGGCCGAACTTCACACGGGAGGGGGTCAGGTGCGGAAGGTGCGTAGGCGCTGGGCCAGGGACGGGGGTGGCGGGGGCGGGACCGGGCGACGGACCGCGGGCGGCGTGGAGCGGCCGATCGGCTGGTCGTAGTCGGCGGCGGCGATCGCGTCGATGACCTGATCCTCGCCGAAGTTCTCCGAGCCGGGGATCGAGGGCACGAAGCCGACCAGGATGCCGTCGCGCATCACCTGAGCCTCGAGGCCGGCCGTGCCGTCGTTGTCCCAGATCGCCTCGCGGCCGTCGGGCAGGACGACCCGGATCCCATACTGCGTGACGCCGGCTCGCGGAAGTTTCAGGTGGGCGAACACGTTGCGGGCGCGCAGTTTCTCGACGACCCGCCGGGCTCGAATCTCGTCCATGCCGACGACGGTAAACCGGTGATCTGGAAACACGCTGAAGATCGGCTCCACAGCCGTTGAGAACCGCACACGTAACATCACTACGTGTGATATCCCCAGCTCACATCGATGCATGTTACTACATCGTAATAAGAATGTCACTGGATTCCATTTCCCGGACGGCTGACTTACTGTGCGGTAACCGAAGCGCTTCGGCCCCAGATCCCCACGTGGATATCGGAGGCCACCGATGAGAACGGCCCACGTCCTCGCCACTCTCGTCACGTCATCCGTCCTGAGCCTCGCCTTCGCCGCACCCGCCCAGGCGGCGAGCATCGACTACGTCGCACTCGGCGACTCGTACTCCAGTGGTGTCGGCGCGCCCGGCCAGTCCGGGTCCTGCCTGCGCAGCAACTCCAGCTATGCCGCTGTCTGGGCCGCCCGCAACAGCCCGGCCTCGTTCCAGTTCCTGGCCTGCAGCGGCGCCAAGACCGACGACGTCCTCAACTCGCAGGTGCCGGCCATCAAGAGCGGCGCCGACCTGGTCAGCATCACGATCGGCGGCAACGACGCAGGCTTCGCGCCGACGGTCATCACGTGCCTGACGTCCAGCGACTCGGCCTGTGCCGCGAAGGTGGCGGAGGGCAAGGCGTACGTCGCCAACACCCTGCCGGGCAAGCTGGACAAGACCTATCAGGCGATCCGGGCGAAGGCACCGGACGCCCGGGTCGTGGTGCTGTCGTACCCGCAGATCTTCAACACCTCGTCCCTGCTCTGCGAGATGAGCATCGCCAAGCGGCGCTCACTGAACAGCGGCGCCGACACGCTCGACGCGATGATCAAGCAGAGGGCGGAAGCTGCGGGATTCGTCTACTCGGACGTCCGTGACGAATTCGCCGGGCACGGGGTGTGCTCGTCGCGGCCGTATCTCAACGGGCTGACCCTGGTCCCGCCGCAGAACTCCTACCACCCGAACAGCAGCGGTTACACGAACGGATATCTGCCGGCCCTGAGCGGGTCGGTGGGCTGATCATCACAGCGGGGCCCGGGTGACCGGGCCCCGTGCAACCGGAACGCACCGTGACCGGGCCCCGTGCAACCGGAGCGCACCGTGACCGGACCGGGAGCGCCGCCTCCGGCCGCCAGGATTGCTCCCCATGGCCCGAGTGAACATGCTGATCTTCCTGGTCGTCGTCGCCCTCAGCGTGGTGGCACTGATCGACTGCCTGGTCACCGACCGTACGCGCCTGCGCTCGTTCCCCCGGGCGGCCTGGATCGTCCTGATCCTGCTCTGCCCGCTGGCCGGCGCCGTCGCGTGGTTCCGGGCCGGTCGCGCCACCTCCTCTCGTGACGTGCACCTCCCCCGCGGCCCGATCGGCCCCGAGGACGACCCGGACTTCGTCCGCGCACTGGCCGACGCCCTGCGAGAAAAATGACGCCCTGCGAGAGAGATGACGCCCCTGCGCGAAAAGTGACGGCTCAGAACGTGAAAGGCGCCCCGCGAGTGGTACTCGCCGTGGTGCGCCCGTCGCGGACATACCGATACGACATCACCACGGCGTAGCTGTGGCCCCGCTGCGCAGCCGCGCCCGCCGGCCCGCACTCGTGCGTGATCCGGTTCTTCGTGAAGTTCAGATCGTCACAGGTCGTCGGGCCGGCCACGGTACGACCCGTCCCCGCGTCCTGGAGGCGGACCTCAATCCGGCCCTTACCTCCCGCGGGCGCGGTCAGTGACGCCTGGAACTGCACGTCCCGCCCGATCGAGTGGCAGGACCGCGGCCCGAGCGGTGTCCGCGACGGCAGGTCGAAGACGAAGTTCTGCGAGCACTGCCACGGTCCGTAGGGTTTGGCCTCCGGCACGGGCGAGCGGGTGGACGCGACCTTCTTGGATTTCGCGCGCGGTGCGCGTACCTCTGGATGGGTCTTTCTCGGCTGCGGAGGTCTGGTAGTGGTCTTCTGCCGGACCGGCACCTGCCGGACCGGCGCGCTGGCCTGCGGAGCGCTGGGCGCGACCACCACCGTGCGCGGCTCGCCGGAGCGGCCAAGATGCCACGCGGTGGTCGCGATGCCGGAGGCGAGCATGGTCCCGGCGACCACCGCGGCCGTCGCACCCGGCCGGACCCAGCGGTTCCTGGGCGCGTCGTTGCGCTTGGGGGCATGGCGGCGCGGCCTGGGCATCGAGAGGTCGGGAACGACGATGTGCGACGGCGCGGAGAGGGCGGGCAGGTCGCCGAGCAGTGCGGCCAGGCTCGACAGGTCGGTGACGAGTTCGGCGGCGCTGGGCCGCAGCCGGGGCTTGTGCGCCAGGCAGAGCATGATGATCCGCCAGAGCGGGTCGGGGATGCCGTCACGGCGGCGCGGATCGCCGTCCGCGTGCATGCGCATCAGTTCCTCGATGGCGTCGCTGCGGTACGGCGGACGCCCCGAGACAAGTTCGTAGAGCAGCACGCCGAGCGCGTACACATCGGTCGCCGGACTGGGTGTGACCCCGTGGAACGCCTCCGGCGCCATGTAGTGCGGGGTGCCGACGACCGCGTTGGGTGTCGTCATGCTCGGCAGGTTGAGGATCCGGGCGATGCCGAAGTCGGTGAGCCGGGTCTGCAGCGCCCCGTCCTCGGTGCACAGCAGGATGTTGTCGGGCTTGAGGTCGCGGTGGATGATGCCGAGCTCGTGCGCCTCGGCGAGTGCCGACGCGACCTGCGCGGCCAGCCGGACCGCCTCGCCGGGCGGCACCGTGCCGTCGCGGTTCAGATGGTCGCGCAGGCTGCCGCCGTCCACCAGGTCCATCACCAGGCCGAGCGTCTCGCCGACGCTGAACAGGTCGTGGACCCGGACCACGTGCCTGTGCCGCAGCATCAGCAGGATGGTCCGTTCCTGGACGAACCGGGTGACCAGGCGCGGCTGCCGCAGAAGGCTCTCGTGCAGCAGCTTGATCGCCACCGGGCGCCCGGCGCTGCGGTCCTCCCCGCGCCAGACGGTGCCGGTGGCGCCCTGCCCGATCGGCCTGACCAAACGGTACGAATTCCCGACACACCGCCCGGCGAGTCCCGCATCCGAGCCGCTATCCGTGGGATCCTGGATCAACTCCGCAGTCCTTCCGGCGACGGTAATGCCCCGGAATATTGCCGTTTGTCCGGATCGAGTCGCAAGCTCTCAGCGTGGGTTTCGCACCCTTCGGTAGGAGTGGGACGGCTCCCGTTACTTCGTCGGGGCGGTGTCGTTCGGGAGCGGCTGCGGCCCGCAGAGAGACCTGATCGCCCCGAGCAGCGTGGAGCGGGTGAACGGCTTCTCCAGCAGCATGCTGTTCTCGTCCAGGTGCAACTGCGGCCCGAGCGACGCCGCCGTGTACCCCGACATGTACAGCACCGGCAGATCCGGCTGATGGGTACGCAGCGCCCCGGCCAGCTCCGGCCCGGTCATCGTCGGCATCACCACGTCGGTGATCAGCAGGTCCGGCCGCGCTCCGGACGCCACCTGTGTCACCGCCATCAGCGCGTCGGTGGCGACCGTGATCTCGTACCCGGCCGGCGCGATCAACCGTTCCACCAGCGCCGCCACGTCCGGCTGGTCCTCGACGATCAGGACCCGGCCGATCACCGCGCCCTTCTCCCGGCGCTCACCCGACGGCGACTTCTGCTGCTCGGCCGCGGGCAGGTAGATGTGCACAGTCGTGCCGATCCGCGGCTGCGACTCCAGCTCGATGTGCCCGCCCAGGTTGTGCACGATGCCGGCGGTGGTGGCCAGGCCCAGGCCCGCCGCCGTGGGCCGGGTGGTGAAGAACGGCTCCAGTGCGCGCTTGCGGATCTCGTCGTCCATGCCGATGCCGGTGTCGGTGACCACCAGGTGCACCAGCTTGCCGGTGGGTGCGCCCTCGGCCAACTGACCCGGCTCGACGACCTCGTTGGTGGCGGCCACCCGGACCATGCCGCCGTGCAGCATCGCGTCGCGGGCGTTCGCGGCCAGGTTGACCAGGGCCTGTTCCAGGGGCCCGCGCTCCGCCTTGATCGGCCACACGTCCGCACCGAACGCGAGGTCCAGGCCGATGTGCTCGCCGAGCGTACGGCTGAACAGCGTCTGCACGTCGGTGAGCAGGTCCGGGATCGGGATCACCTCGGGGCGGTTGCCCTCGCTGCGGCCGAACGCCAGGAGTTGGTGGGTGAGCGTACGCCCGGTGCCCACCGCGTCCAGGATGTCCTTGGCCAGCCGGTAGTGCGACGAGTCCTCCTCCGCGCTGGTCAGGATCATGTCGGCGGACCCGGCCACGACCGTCATCAGGTTGTTGAAGTCGTGCGACAGGCCGCCGATCAGCTGACCCAGGCTGTCCAGCCGGCGCAGGTGGTCGAGCTGCCGCTTGAGACCGCGCGCGTCGATGTGGTCGGTCGTGTCGGTGATCATGCAGAGCACGCCGGCGAACTCGCCGTGGTCGTCGATCGCCGGCATCATGCTGATCCGCACGCTGCGCCGCGAACCGTCGGCCCGCATCAGCCGGGTGGCGCCCACCGTGGACCGGCCGGTACGGCACTCGGCGATCCGCCGGTCCAGCTCCTTCTGCCCGACGTTGTCGAGGAAGCCGCGCAGTGAGACGCCGATCAGCTCGGCTCTCGGCATGCCCAGGACGACGCCGATGGGCTCGTTCGCGTACGTGGCGACACCGTCCGGATCGAGCTGCAGCACGCCTTCCGGGATGGTCTCCAGGACCCGCCGGTACCGCTCCTCGGCGGCACGCAGACGCTCCTGCGCCCGCGCCGACGACACCGCGAGCGACACCTCACCCGCGATGTCCCGGGCCAGTTCCACCTCCGGCGTCGAATAGAACGCGTCCGGGGTGTGGCGGGTCAGGATCAGATATCCCGCGTACGTGTTGTCGACGATCACCGGGCTGAGCACCGCCGCCGTGATGCCCAGCTCCGGAGCGCCCAGAGCCGCCGCGGACTCGCCCGCCAGCACGATCGGGCGCCGGCTGGCGGCGAGCGTCGTCGAGTACTCGTCGTCCGGCGACTGGCCGGACCGGTCCAGTGCGCGCGCCACCGGCCCGGACCGCTCGTCGTCGAGATGGTGGTACGAGATCTGCTCGTACCGGCCGTCGTCGCGAATCAGTTGAACGCCCGCGCCGTCACCGATCATGTCGGCGGCGGCGCGGGCGGCGGTCGATCGCACCTCAGCCGGGTCGGCCGCCGCGCGGCTGAGCGCGAGGGCGAGGTCGGCGAGCGCGAACCGGAGGGGGTAAGCCATGACTCCCATGCGGACATGATTCGCGTTTGGTGAGGCTCGTGTTGCCAGAATTAGGAAAAAAGCGCGCTTACTGACTCGCCGTTGTGTATCCGCCGCATCGCCTCGGCGAGCGGCGCCGCGACCGACAGGATGGTGAGCTTGTCGGTACGCCTCGCGGCCGGGATCGGCACCGTGTTGGTGCAGACGATCTCCTCGATCTCCTTCTCCGCGGAGAGCCGGGCCACCGCGTCGTTGGTGAACAGGCCGTGCGTACAGGCCACCCGGACGCTGCGCACGTTGCGCTCGCGCAGCCGGGCGAGCAGCTCGAACACCGTGCTGCCCTTGGCGATCTCGTCGTCCAGCACGATCACGTCCCGGTCGGCCACCTCACCGATGACCGAGCTGATCACGACCTTGTCGTCGGCGAACCGCTGCTTCGCACCGGCGGCCACCTCGACGCCGAGCATCCGGGCGAACGCCGCGGCCTCCTTGGCGTTGCCCAGGTCGGGTGAGACGACGACGGAGTTGCTCAGGTCGTACCCCCGGAAGTGGTTCGCCAGCTCGCGCAGCGCGTGCAGGTGGTCGACCGGGATGCTGAAGAACCCGTGCACCTGCGGCGCGTGCAGAGTCATCGCCAGCACCCGGTCGGCGCCGGCGGTGGTCAGCAGGTCGGCGACCAGGCGGCCACCGATCGAGATGCGCGGCGCGTCCTTCTTGTCGGACCGCGCGTAGGCGTAGTGCGGCAGGACCACGGTGATCCTGGCGGCCGACGCGCCCCGGGCGGCGTCGAGCATGAAGAGCAACTCGGCGAGGTGCTCCTGGGTCGGAGGGACCAGCGGCTGGATCAGGAACACGTCGCGTTCCCGGCAGTTCCCCTGCAGCTGCACCTCGATGCAGTCGTTGGCGAACCGCGAGATCTTGGTGGGCAGCAGCGGCACACCCAGGTTCTCGCAGATCTCGGCGGCCAGCTCGGGATGGGCGGATCCGGTGAAAACGGCGATGTCACGCACGCGCACCACCCTAGAATGCGGCCGGACGGGGTCGTCAGACGGTCCTGGCTTGGCTAGCTTGTGAACATGAACGGGCTTGCCGTGGCGTGCCGACGCGTCGTACACATCTATCGCGCCGAGGCCGGCGACGTCGTGGCCCTGGCCGGCGTCGACCTCTCCATCGCCCCCGGCGAGACCCTCGCCCTGGTCGGCCCGTCCGGCTCCGGCAAGTCCACCCTGATCTCCCTGCTCGCGGGCCTGATGCGCCCCTCCGCCGGCCGCATCAACATCGGCACCTACGACATGGGCAAACTCTCCGACGGCGAGATCTCCCGCCTCCGCGGCACCGAGATCGGCGTGGTCCTGCAGGGCGCCGCCCGCAACCTGCTCCCCTACGCCACGCTCCACCGCAACATCTGGCTCGCCCAGCGCCGCGCCGCACACACCCGAGGCATCAAACTCGACGACCCCGACCGCATCCTCGACCTGGTCGGCCTCCCCGGCCAGGGCCGCCGAAAACTGCCTGATCTGACGCCCGGCGGCCGCCAGCGCGCGGCCCTGGCGGTGGGCATCGCCGCAGGTCCCGGCCTGTTGCTGGTGGACGAGCCGACCAGCCGCCTGGACACCGCGGGCCGCGACGAGGTCCTCGACGCACTCGAAACGGTGAACCAGGAACGACACACCACGATCGTGGTGGTCACGCACGACAACGAGGTCGGCGCCCGCCTGGGCCGAGCGGTCACGATCCGCGACGGCCGCGTGGGCGCGGAGGGCCGCGACGGCCAGGATTTCGCGGTGGTCGCGGGCGACGGGACGGTCCAGCTCCCCCCGGAGGTGCTCGGCTCCTATCCCCCGGGAACCCTCTTCACGGTCCAACATCTGGACGGCGAGGTCACCCTTGTGCCTGGCGGATCAGAAACCCTTTGAAGAGGTACGCGCTACGCGTCCTACCTCCAGATGACCCGCGACGCCACTGCCACCCCATGCCACAGGGCGCCTCTCGCGCCCACCCGCCGGGTCCCGCGCCCGGCCGCCCACAGAGTGACCAACCGGTCCGGGCGGCACCCAGCCCGGCCGGCTACCCCACGGAGTGACCAGTGGGCCCGGCTGGCACTCAGACCGGCAATCACGGTCGGAAACCGTGAGTCAGCGCCAGCCAACGTTCGGCCGTCACTGCAGAGCGCTCGGCGGCCGCAGCCCTCGAACGCGCCCATTCTTTACTTCCTGGCTGTTCGACGGCATGAGAAGGTTCTGGCATGACTCGCTCACCGCGCATCGTGTCGATCTCGTGGGGTCGCATGGACGTCGAGAAACTTGGGGTCGGTAAGGACTTCAAGCTCTACCCCGGCGGTGGCCGCCCGTGGGACTGGACCGAAACCAATACCCAGCACAGCCCTGGCATTCAGCCCGAGGATGTCGAAGAGCTCCTGGCTCACGGCGCCACAATCGTCGTTCTATCGCGCGGCATGCAACTGCAACTGCAGATCGACCCGCGCACACACAAATTGCTGAACGAGCGTGGCGTCACAGTCCACGAGGTCGAGACCACCGAGGCAGTGGATATCTACAACGACCTCGCGACCAGCGGCGCCGCCGTCGCCGGCCTGTTCCACTCGACCTGCTGACCATGAACGCGATGCCAGCGGCTCAGCTGGCTCAATGCGGTTTTACCAGGTTGGCATAATACTTTCTTAGCGGGCCCTGCGCAGGCGCGGATAATTGATTCATGCGGTACCAGCAGCTTCAATTATTCAGCCAGACGGCGACGGCTGCAATGCGTGACCGCACCAAAGCGCGGAATTATTCTCCGGAGAAGGAGCAATTCAGTCGTGACCATGCGCGCCGCCGACGGTGGGGTCTTGTCCAATGCCGCGTAGCTTAAGGTGATCTTGTCGGGGTGCCTCTTTCGTGGCTGTGCGGCGTTGTGTGCTGTTCGTGGCGGTAGCACTGCTGGTATC
>NZ_JBFAYE010000005.1:340685-430829 GCF_040681145.1 Actinoplanes sp. NPDC051861 | reverse complement strand
CACATTCCGAACCCGGTAGCTAAGCCCGCCAGCGCCGATGGTACTGCACTCGGGAGGGTGTGGGAGAGTAGGACGCCGCCGGACTCAACGTGAACGGTCGAGGGCCGCCCCACCACGGGGTCGGCCCTCGACTGCGTTTATGAGCGAGTCCCCTAGTAACTTTGTGTATCGAGAACAGCGTGTGTCGAGGCAAGGCCACCCGGGCCGAGGGCCCGCCGCCGTACTGGAAGGAATGATCCGTGAGTACAGGACCGCAGGACGGCGGCTCCAGCAACCGCGACGACGACCGGCGCCCCGCCCGCGGCCGGGACGGTGACCGTGGTGGCTACCAGGCCGGCGGCTCCCGTGGCGGCGACCGCGGCGGCTTCCGTGGCGGCGACCGTGACCGTGGTGGCGACCGCGGCGGGTTCCGTGGTGGCGACCGTGACCGTGGTGGCTACCAGGGCGGCGGTGACCGTGGCGGCTCGCGCGGCGGTTACCAGGGCGACCGTGATCGTGGCGGCGACCGTGGCGGCTTCCGCCGCGACGACCGTGGCGGTTACCAGGGTGGCGGCTCACGCGGAGTCGAGCGTGGCGGCTCCCAGGGTGGCGGCTTCCGTGGCGGTGACCGTGACCGTGGTGGTTACCAGGGTGGCGGCGACCGCGGTGGTTACCGTGGCGGCGATCGTCCCCAGGGTGACCGCGGCGGGTTCCGTGGCGGTGACCGCGACCGTGGCGGTTACCAGGGCGGCGGCGACCGTGGCGGCTTCCGCCGTGACGACCGTGGCGGCTCCCAGGGCGGCGGGTTCCGCGGTGGCGACCGTGACCGTGGTGGTTACCAGGGTGGCGGCGACCGCGGTGGTTACCGTGGTGGCGATCGTCCCCAGGGTGACCGCGGCGGGTTCCGTGGCGGTGACCGCGACCGTGGCGGTTACCAGGGCGGCGGCGACCGCGGTGGATTCCGTGGTGGCGATCGTCCGCAGGGTGACCGCGGCGGGTTCCGCGGTGGCGACCGTGACCGTGGTGGTTACCAGGGCGGCGGCGACCGCGGTGGTTACCGTGGTGGCGATCGTCCCCAGGGTGACCGCGGCGGGTTCCGCGGTGGCGACCGTGACCGTGGTGGTTACCAGGGTGGCGGCGACCGGGGCGGTTACCGTGGCGGCGACCGTGACCGTGGTGGCTACCAGGGCGGTGGCGACCGTGACCGCGGTGGTTACCAGGGCGGCGACCGTGACCGTGGCGGCTTCCGTGGCGACCGTCCGCAGGGTGGCCCCCGGGAGAGCTTCCAGGGTGGCGACCGCGGCGGATTCCGCGGCGGCGACCGTCCCCAGGGTGGCGGCTACCGTGGCGACCGCGAGCGGACCGACCGTTCGTTCGGTGACCGCCCGCGCGGCGACCGTCCGTTCAACGACCGCCCCCGTGGCGACCGCCCGCAGGGCGACCGTGGCGGCTACCAGGGCGGCAGCGGGTTCCGTGGCGGCGACCGTCCCCAGGGCGACCGCGGCGGGTTCCGCGGAGGCGACCGTGACCGTGGTGGTTACCAGGGTGGCGGCGACCGGGGCGGTTACCGTGGCGGCGACCGTGACCGCGGTGGCTACCAGGGCGGTGGCGACCGGGACCGTGGTGGTTACCAGGGTGGCGGCGACCGCGGTGGTTACCGTGGTGGCGACCGTGACCGGGGCGGCTACCAGGGCGGTGGCGACCGTGACCGTGGGGGCTTCCGTGACGACCGGGGTGGCTTCCGTGGCGACCGTGACCGGGGCGGCGACAGCCGGGACCGCGGTGGCTTCCGTGGTGACAGCGCGGCGACCGACGACGGCCAGCAGGCATTCCAGTCGCCCGACATCCCCGAGGACGTCGTCGCGACCGACCTCGACCAGGAGGTACGCGACGAACTCGTGAGCCTCGCCCGCGACGTCGCCGACAAGGTGGCCCGTCACCTGGTCGCCGCCGGCCAGATCATCGACGACGACTCCGAGCTGGCGCTGCAGCACGCGATCGCCGCCCGCCGGCTGGCGTCGCGGATCTCGGTGGTGCGTGAGGCGGTCGGCCTGGCGGCATACGCTGCCGGCGACTGGACGACGGCCATCGCCGAGTTGCGTACCTACCACCGGATGACCGGCAAGCAGACGCACCTGGCCGAGCTGGCCGACTGCGAGCGCGCGCTGGGACGTCCGGAGCGTGCCATCGACCTGTTCCGTGGCGCCGACGTCGCGAAGCTGGAGAAGGGCGGCGCGATCGAACTGCTGATCGTGGCGGCCGGCGCTCGCGGCGACCTCGGTCAGCACGACGCCGCTGTGGCGATGCTGCAGGTGCGCGAGCTGACCGCGGACGAGCAGGCCGACTGGACGGCCCGGCTGCGCTACGCCTACGCCGACGCCCTGCTCGCGGCCGACCGCCGCGACGAGGCCCGGGAGTGGTTCTCACGCGCCGCCGCGGCCGACGAGGACCAGCTCACCGACGCGGCCGAGCGCCTCCTCGAACTCGACGGCGTCTCCATCGAGGGCGACGACCTCGACGAGGACGACGACGAGACGGCCCCGACCGACTCCGCAGAGTCAGACCGCGACGAGGACGACGAGGACGACGAGTCGCCCCGCAGTCTCAACGAGGACGACGACGAGGACGACGACGAGTCGCCCCGCGGTCGCAGCGAGGACGACTACGACGAGGACGACTACGAGGAGGGGGCGGCGCTCGGTGAGGGCGGCTTGGACGACGGTGACGAGGACGACTTCGACGAGGACGACTACGACGAGGACGACCTCGACCTGGAGGACGAGCGTGCCCGGCTGGCCGGCACCGACGTCAACTCCGACGGCCTCGACGCCCCGCAGGTCACCGACGGTGTGACCGGCTCCGAGGAGGAGCCGGCTCCGGCCGGTGGCGCCGAGGGGCGGACCGGCGGGGTTGCCGACTCGGCGGAGAAGCCGCGGGACGAGTTCGTCGGCCGGCCGGAGGACGAGCGGCCGCAGGCATGACCGACCATCTGGTAGGCGGCTACGACCTGGTCATCTTCGACCTGGACGGCGTCGTCTACCTGATCGACAAGCCGATCGCGGGCGCCGCGGAGGCTGTCGAGCGGCTGCGCGCCGATGGCGTCACCGTGGCGTACGCGACAAACAACGCGTCCCGCCGCGCCGCCGACGTCGCCGCGTTGCTCACCGGCATGGGTGTCAGTGCGGAGCCGGCCGAGGTCCTCACCTCGGCCGGCGCCGCCGCGGCCCTGCTGGCCGAGCGGCTCCCGGCCGGCTCGCCGGTGCTGGTGGTCGGCGCGGACGCCCTGCGCGACGAGGTCCGTGAAGCGGGCCTCGACCCGGTTCTCTCGGCCGAGGACGCCCCGGTCGCGGTGGTTCAGGGGTACGGCCCGGAGGTCGGCTGGAAAGCCCTCGCCGAAGCGGCCCTCGCCGTCCGGGCCGGTGCCACCTGGTTCGCCACCAACACCGACCGCACCTTGCCCAGCCCTCGCGGCCCGCTGCCCGGCAACGGCTCGCTGATCGCGGTACTGCGCACCGCCCTGGACCGCGACCCCGACGTCGTGGTCGGCAAGCCCCAGCCCGGCATCTTCACCGCCGCCGCCAAGCTCTCCGGATCCGAACGCCCCTTGGTCGTCGGCGACCGCCTCGACACCGACATCCAGGGCGCCGTAACCGCCGGCATGCCGAGCCTGCTCGTCCTGACCGGCGTAAGCGGCCCGGCCGACCTGCTGGCCGCCCCACCAGACCGCCGCCCCACCTACGTGGCCACCGACCTCTCCGCCCTGTTCCGCCCCGCTGAGGACGCCCGACTCCCGGCCCCGGGCTCACCGGCCATCGGCTGGCGCGTCACCCGCGACGGCGGCCGCGCGACCCTGGACGGCTCCGGCGACCCGGTAGACGCGTTACGCCTCCTGTGCGGCGTCACCTGGGACGGAGTTTCACCGTCGGCACTGACCGGCGGGTCACCCGAAGCCACCCGTCTGCTGAGCTCCTGGAACCTCTGAGACCACGTCAGCGGCGCGGACGGATCCTGGTGATGTCGGCCAGCATGTGGCCTCCGTGCTGGGCGGCGTCGTCGATGAGCGGCGTCGTGGGGTTGCCCTCGCTCGTGGGCCTGGCCGGCGGCGTGTAGTGGCGGCGACGAGGTAGCGGGGCGTCCGGGTCGATGTGCAGGAGGCCGTCGACGAAGGCCATGACCGGACCGGACATCCAGTCGAAGTCGGGTACAGAAACCTGCTCGGCGCGTTCGTGCAGGTTCGCGGCGGTCACCGTGTCGTCGATGCGCGGGTGGCCGGGGCGGGGACGATTCATGATCCCTCCCAGGTGCCAGGCCGGCCGGACTGCCGGCCTCGTGGTTCCCTCATCCCATCGTCGCACCGAAGGCGGGCGGAACCCCGTCCGTTACGCCTTCTGCGCGACAAAGGTCAAGGCTGCGCGTTCGCGGTCGATCAGGGGAGTGTGAGTTCGCTGACACTTCCACGGGGCGCACGGTTGTCCGAGGCGTCATGGCGGGCACGGCACCGCATCGTGAGCCGGCTGCTCTGGTTCCACGCGCCGGTGTTCCTGGTGATCGGGATCCTCGGGCCCCGGGCACCGTGGGAAGCGGTCCTCCTCTCGCTGGCGGTCGCGGCGTGGGCCGCGGTCGGGCCGGTGCTGCCTTCCCCGAAAGCGAAGGCTTCACACGTCAGCGTCGGATTGATCGCGTGCACGCTGATCGCCATCGAGCTCACCGGCGGCGAGATGGCAACCCACATCCATCTGTACGCGGTACTGATCTTCGTGGCGCTGTACCAGCAGTGGGCGCCGCTCGCGTCGGCGATCGGCGTCGTGGTGGTCCACCACGCGGTCCTGGGCCTGATCCAGCCGGAGCGGGTGTTCGGTGAGCACCACATGGGCTTCGCGGCGGCGCTCGGGATGGTCGTCGTGCACGCCGGGCTGCTCACGCTCGAGGTGGTCGGCATCATCGTGTTCTGGCACTTCGCGGAGCAGGCGGAACGGGAGAACGAGGAACTGTCACGTCAGGCCGACCAGGCCCGGCGGGAGGTGGAGCAGGCCGAGCACGAGGCGCAGGAGCGGGCCGCCGAGGATCTGCGGTTGCGTTCGGAGGAGACCGCGGAGAACGCTCGGCGACTCACCGCGGACGTGGCCGGGATCAGCTCGGAGGCGCACGCCGCGATCTCGGCCGTGGCCGCCGTCGACCGCGAACTGGCGGCGCTCACCGCGTCGGTGCAGGACATCGCGTCCCGCTCGGCCGCGGCCGCGAGCACGGCCTCGGACGGCAAGGACGCGGCGGCGTCGGCGGGCGAGAAGGTACGCAAACTGGAGCAGTCGGTCAGCGAGATCGCCGACGTCAACGCGATCATCGCCTCGCTGGCCGAACAGACGAACCTGCTCGCGCTGAACGCCACGATCGAGGCCGCCCGTGCGGGTGAACTCGGCAAGGGCTTCGCGGTGGTGGCCGGCGAGGTCAAGGACCTGGCCCGGGAGACCGCCTCCTCGGTCGAGAAGGTCAATCAGGTGATCACCGCGATCGTGGCGGAGACCGACGACGTGGCGCAGACGTTCGCGTCCACCACCGGCGCGGTCGACGGCATCCACGACCTGCAGCTCAACATCGCGTCCTCGGTGGAGGAACAGGCCGCGGTGCTCGCCGAGGTCACCATGCAGCTCTCGAACGCGACCGCGGCCGCCGACCAGGTGCTCGCCGGGCTGCAGAAGCTCTCCGCGCAGGGCTCCTGAACGATTGCACCGCCGCTCCCGTACCTCAGGGCGCAGTGGGTGCGATCAGAGGAGCTTGCGGAGCTTGAGCAGGTCGAACGGGTTGGCCTTGACGGTGATCTGCCGGGCGGCGATGGCCCGTGTGACGTCCAGCCGGCCCTGGACCAGCGCGATCAGGTTGTCGCTCGTCGCGATCAACGCGATCTTCGCCCGGGGGTCGTCGCCGTCGGCGATGTCGATCAGCCGGCCGCCGGTCAGCCGCCCGTGGAACGCCGTCTCCAGGTCCGTGACCCGGCAGGCGAGCGTCCGGTCCAGGTCGAGCCTGCCCTGCGCGTCCGCGTTCGCGGCGAGCTTGGCGGCCAGATCGTGCAACGCCTGGCGGCACTCGTCCACGGTGGCCATTCGCACCCTCCCTCACGACACCAGCACGGTACCCCAGGAACTTGTTAGGGGTGCCCGGTAGCGTGGCACCCGACACGGCGAGAGGAGGCGAGATCATGACGGATGCATGGCGTGCGTATCTGGATTTGGCACTCGGGTTGACGGAAGCACCCCGCAAGAAGGCGCAGCAGGTGGCCGGTGAGCTGCTCAGCAAGGGCGGTGCCACGGCAGCGCAGCTGCAGGGCCTGGTGGAGGACCTGGTCTCGGCCGGAGTGGCGAACCGTGAGGCGTTGACGAACATCGTCCGCTACGAGGTGGACCGCGCGCTCGGACGGGTGGGACTCGCCACCGCGGACGAGGTGTCGGACCTGACCACACGCGTACACGATCTGGAACGGCAGCTGCGCGAGGCGCAGGCCCGCGCCACGGCGGCGGAGAGCGCGTCGGGGACCGGCGGGACGCGGCTGGACAAGCCGGCGCCGGCGCCGCGGCCGGTGAAGAAGGCGGTGGCCAAGAAGGCCGTCAAGGCCAAGCCGAACGCGATGCCGGCAGCCGGCACCGCTCCGGCCGTGCCGCAGGGCAACGCCGCGGCGGCCGGCCCGGCCGCCGAGACCGCCGGGGTGACCGCACCCGAGCCGGCCAGGAAGGTCGCGGTCAAGAAGGTGGCGGCCAGGCAGACGCCGGCGAAGACCACGGGCACGCCGGTAAAGAAGGCGACGGTGGCCAAGCGGACCCCGGCGAAGAAGACGGCACCCGCCCTGGACCAGACGGCACCCGCCGGGACCACGGCCCCGCCGGTGGCCCCGGTGACGGCGGCCGCCGCAGCGACTGAGCTGCCCCCTACGACGCCGGCTACCCCGGGGACGAGCGCGCCGAGCAAGCGGGCGCCGCGCAAGACGGCAGCCGCCGGAACGGCAGCCCCCGAGAAGAAGGCGGCGGCACCTCGCAAGGCGGCACCTCGTAAGGCAGCACCTCGTAAGGCGGCGCCGCGCAAGGCGGCGCCGCGCAAGGCGGCGGGCACCACCGGCACCGAGTCCCCGGAGGCGTGAGCTCGTGACGTTCCCACACTCGCCGCAGCCCGGCCCGCGCCCGGGACCGCCGCCCGGCGGCTTCCGGCCGGGACCGCCGCCCGGCGGCTTCCGGCCGGGACCGCCGCCCGCCTACCGCCCCGCACCCGCACCCGGCGCGCAGCAGGGCACGTCCCCGGCCGATCACGAGCCTGGCGCGGGCGGGCACGGGGAGGCGTGGAACGGGGAGGACACCGGGCACCCGGCGGTTGACGCGGTGCTACGGTCGCTCGCCAACGCCGCGCGGCTGGCGCCGGCTGAGCAGATTGCCGAGTACGAGGCCGCGCATCAGGTGCTCCAGGAAACTCTGGCGAGCATCGACCGCTGAGACCCGTACGCTAAAAGGATCTTTATGGCCCGCCGTGCGCGACTGGACGCTGAGCTCGTCCGCCGCAAGCTTGCTCGTTCCCGGGAACAGGCCGCCGCGCTCGTCGCGGACGGCCGGGTGCAGGTCCGGGGCACCGTCGCCGGGAAGGTGGCCGCCATGGTGGACCCGGCCGACCCGATCGTGGTGACCGGGGAGGATCCGCAGACCGAGTACGTGTCACGCGGCGGCCACAAGCTGGCCGGCGCGCTGAACGGCTTCGGGCGACTGGCCGTCGAGGGACGCCGCTGCCTGGACGCCGGCGCCTCCACCGGCGGCTTCACCGACGTGCTGCTGCGTGCCGGAGCCCGGCAGGTGGTGGCCGTCGACGTCGGGTACGGCCAGCTCGCCTGGCCGATCCGGACGAACGAGCGGGTCGTGGTGCAGGAGCGCACCAACGTCCGCACGCTGACGCCCGAGGCGATCGGCGGCCCGGTCGATCTCACCGTGGCCGACCTGTCCTTCATCTCGCTGCGGCTCGTGCTGCCCGCGCTCGCCGCCTGCACCGCGCCCGACGGCGACCTCGCGCTGATGGTGAAGCCACAGTTCGAGGTCGGCAAGGAGCGCGTCGGTACGGGTGGCGTGGTCCGCGACTGGCGGCTGCGCGCCGAGGCCGTGCTGGACGTCGCCGCCGCGGCCGCGGAGCTCGGGCTGGGTGTCGTGGACGTCACCGCGAGCCCGTTGCCGGGCCCGAGCGGGAACGTGGAGTTCTTCGTGTGGTTCCGGCGGGACGCACCGCCGGCGGACCGGGAGAAGATCGAGGCCGTGGTCGAGGCCGGTCCCGGGACCCAGCTCAAGGAGGAGAAATGACCCGCTCGGCCCTGCTGGTGACGCACACCGGCCGCCGGCAGAGCACCCAGCACGCCCGCGCGGTGTCGCTGGACCTGCTCGCGGCCGGCTTCGAGGTGCGGGTGATCGCCGACGAGGTCGCCGATCTGGACCTCCCCGAGGGGGTCCTGCCGGTCGACGACCCGGACGCGGCCGAGGGCGTCGAGATCGTGATGGCGCTCGGCGGCGACGGCACGTTCCTGCGCGCGGCCGAGCTGGCCCGCCCGGTGAAGGCGCCACTGCTCGGCATCAACCTGGGCAAGGTGGGCTTCCTCGCCGAGGCCGAGATCGATCACATCGATCAGGCCGTCGCGGACGTGGTGGCCGGCGAGTACACCGTGGACGAGCGGCTCACGCTGGACGTCCGCGCGGAGTACGACGGCCGCCTCATCGCCGAGTCCTGGGCCCTCAACGAGGTCACCGTGGAGAAGGGGCAGCGGGCGCAGATGCTCGAACTGCTCGTCGACGTGGACGGCCGCCCCCTGTCCCGGTACGGCTGTGACGGTGTGGTTTGCGCCACACCCACCGGGTCGACGGCGTACGCGTTCTCCGCCGGTGGACCGGTGGTCTGGCCCGAGGTCGAGGCGCTGCTGCTGGTCCCGATCAGTGCGCACGCGCTGTTCAGCAAGCCGCTCGTGACCGCACCGACGTCGACGTTCGTGCTGACGGTCGACCCGTACACGTCCTTTGCGGTGCTCTGCTGCGACGGCCGCCGGACCTGGGACCTGCCGCCCGGCTCGACCGTGACCGTCGAACGGGGTCAGCTGCCGGTCCGCCTGGTCCGTCTGTCGCCCCGTCCGTTCACGGACACGCTCGTGGCCAAGTTCGAGTTGCCGGTGGTGGGCTGGCGAGGGAATCGACGCTGATCAGAGCTACCCGCGGTGGGCAGATGTCGGTGGGTCCCGTTACTGTCTGCCCTGTGCTGGAGGAGTTGCGCATCACCGGGCTCGGCGTCATCGACGACACGACGCTGAGGCTCACGTCCGGGATGAATGTGATCACCGGTGAGACCGGTGCCGGTAAGACCATGGTCGTGACCGGTCTCGGACTGCTGTTCGGTGGCCGCGCCGACGCCGGCCGGGTGCGCGCCGACCCGGGCCGCGCGGTGGTCGAGGGCCGGCTGCGGCTGGCCGGGTCCCTGGGCGACGCGGTGCGCACCCGGGTGACCGACGCCGGTGGCGAGGTCGACGACGACGGTTCGGTGCTGCTCAGCCGCACGGTGACCGCCGAGGGCCGGTCCCGGGCGCACGTCGGCGGCCGCAGCATGCCGGTGTCGACGCTCAGCGAGCTCGGCGAGCAGGTGCTCGCCGTGCACGGCCAGTCCGACCAGCTGCGCCTGTTGCGCCCGTCGGAGCAGCGTTCCGCGCTGGACCGGTTCGCCGGCCCGGAGCACGAGAAGCTGCTCGACGGCTATCGGGAGTCGTTCACCCGGTGGCGCGCGGTCGTGGAGGACCTGGCCGACCGGCGCCGCAACGCACGGCAGCGCTCGCAGGAGGCCGACCTGCTCAAGCTCGGCCTGGACGAGATCACCCGGGTGGACCCGCAGCCCGGCGAGGACGAGGACCTGCGCAACGAGGTGCAGCGGCTGGAGCACGCCGAGGGGCTGCGGATCGCCGCCGCCCTGGCCGCGCAGGCGCTGGCCGGGGGCGTGGAGGCGACCGAGGACACGCCGGACGCGACCCAGTTGCTCGGCACCGCCCGCCGCACCCTCGAGGGGCAGGCCGGGGTGGATCCCGCGCTCGGTGACCTGGCCGCCCGGATCGAGGAGGCGGCGACCCTGGTCGGTGACGTCTCCTCGGAGCTCTCGGCCTACCTGAGCTCGCTGGACGCCGACCCGGCCCGGCTGGAGGCGATCTACGAGCGGCGGGCCGCGCTGCGCGGGCTGACCCGGAAATACGCCGACGACATCGACGGCGTGATCGTCTGGGCGGAGAACGCCCGGACCAAGCTGAGCGAGCTGGACACCTCCGACGAGCTGCTGGAGGAGCTGGACAGGGAGCGGCAGCGGCTGGCCGCGACGGTCGGCGAGCTGGCCGGGCGGCTGACCGCGGCGCGCCGGGAGGCGGCGGTGCGGTTCTCCGAGGCGGTCAGCGTGGAGCTGGCCGGTCTGGCGATGCCGCACGCCCGCGTCGAGGTGGCGGTGCTGACCCGGCCGCCGTCGCGCGACGAGCCGACCGTCACGGTCGACGGGCAGGACCTGGCCGCCGGTGCGGACGGCGCCGACGAGGTGGAGCTGCGGCTGCTGGCTCACCCGGGCGCCCCGGCCCTGCCCCTGCAGAAGGGCGCGTCCGGCGGTGAGCTGTCGCGGGTGATGCTGGCGATCGAGGTGGTGTTCGCCGGTGCCGGTGGACCGCCGACGCTGGTCTTCGACGAGGTGGACTCGGGTGTGGGCGGCACGGCCGCGGTGGAGATCGGTAAGAGACTGGCGCGCTTGGCGCGTACCCATCAGGTCCTGGTCGTGACGCACCTGCCGCAGGTCGCCGCATTCGCTGATCGGCACCTCGTGGTCGCGAAAGACACCGGAGGCGCGATCACTACGAGTGGTGTCCGGATCGTGGAGGAGACCGAGCGGGCCAGGGAATTGTCCCGGATGCTGGCTGGTTTGCCGGATTCCGACCTGGGTATCGCTCATGCTGAGGAGTTGCTCTCCGTGGCAGCCCGGGAGAAGCGGGCATGATACGTCCTATTTGTCAGTGAGCTGGCGCATGTCGCGGGGGGAAGGCATGCGCAGGCATGTCAGGATGGCCGGGATGCGACTTCCCATTCCCACGCTCCGCCGCTCGCGCGGCGCCGAGCCGGGCCCGGTCTCTGGCCTCGCCCGGCTCGACCGGCGGACCAAGCGCCTGACCGGACGGCTGCGCCCCGGCGAGATCGCCGTGATCGACCACGTCGACATCGACCGGGTCGCCGCCGATTCGCTGGTGGCGGCCGGTGTGCTGGCGGTGCTCAACGTGAAGCCGTCGATCTCCGGGCGCTATCCGAACCTGGGTCCCGAGGTGCTCGTCCAGGGTGGTGTGATCCTGGTCGACAACCTCGGCGAGGACGTCTTCCAGGGCATCCGCGAGGGCCAGGTGGTCAGCATCGAGGGCAGCGCCGTGCTGCTCGACGGCGAGCCGGTGGCCACCGGTGTGCGGCAGGACGCGGAGAGCGTGGCCAAGTCGATGGCCGACGCCCGCGAGGGACTGTCGGTGCAGCTCGAGGCGTTCGCCGCGAACACCATGGACTATCTGAAGCAGGAGCGCGACCTGCTGCTGGACGGCGTCGGCGTGCCGGACGTGCAGACCAGCATCGCCGGGCGGCACGTGCTGATCGTGGTGCGCGGCTACGACTACAAGGAGGACCTGGACGTCCTCCGGCCCTACATCCGGGAGTACAAGCCGGTCCTGATCGGGGTGGACGGCGGCGCCGACGCGCTGGTGGAGAACGGCTACACCCCCGACATGATCATCGGGGACATGGACTCGGTCACCGACGACGTGCTGCGCTGTGGCGCCGAGGTGGTGGTGCACGCCTACCCGGACGGCCGCGCGCCCGGCCTCGAGCGGGTGAAGAACCTGGACGTCGACGCGCTGACCTTCCCCGCGGCGGCCACCAGCGAGGACCTCGCGATGCTGCTCGCCGACGAGAAGGGCGCCTCGCTGATCGTGGCCGTCGGCACCCACGCGAACCTGGTGGAGTTCCTCGACAAGGGCCGCGGCGGCATGGCGTCCACGTTCCTGACCCGGCTCAAGGTCGGCGGCAAGCTGGTGGACGCCAAGGGCGTGAGCCGGCTTTACCGGCAGAGCATCTCCGGGTCGGCGCTGCTGCTCCTGGTGCTCTCCGCGGTGGCGGCGATGGCCTCCGCGGTGGCAGTGTCGACGGTGGGAAAGGCCTATCTCACCGTCGTTTCCGAGTGGTGGGACAATCTGGTGTTCCAGCTCAGCAATCTTTTCTGAGGGCGTTGTGATCAATTTCCGGTACCACGTGGTGTCGCTCACCGCGGTCTTCCTCGCGCTCGCGATCGGCCTGGTGGTGGGCACCACCGCGCTCAACGGCCCGGTGTCGGAGAACCTCAAGGATCAGCTGAACGCGCTGAAGAAGGACAACGACGTCAAGCGCGACACGGTCAACCAGTTGCGCGACGAGACCAACCGCAACCAGGACTTCGCCGCCGAGATGGCGCCGTACGGGCTGGCCGGCACGCTGGCCGGGCGCAAGGTGGCGGTGGTGACCCTGCCGGGCGCCGGCGACCAGTCCGAGGGCGTGCTGAAGATGCTGAACGTGGCCGGCGCGACGGTGACCGCCCGGATCACCGTGGAGGAGAAGTTCCTCGACCCGGCCCAGAGCAACGTGCTGCTCGACCTGGCCGACGGGTCGTCGCAGACCAGCATCCCGGCGTCCGGCCTGCCGCAGAACAGCGACGGGGTGGAGACGGCGAGCGCGTTGCTGGCGCTGACCGTGCTGACCGGCACCACCACGCCGACGCCGGACGACGTGACCACCGTGCTGACCGCGTTCGCCCAGGCGGGCTTCATCGCCGTGGAGGAGAAGGCGATCGGCGGCGCCGAGGGCATCGTGCTGGTGGCGGGCCCGCCCGCGACCGACAAGGAGGCGCCGCGCAAGAGCCAGAACGCGGTCATGCTGGCCAATCAGCTCGGCAAGAACCGGCCGCTCGTGGTGGCCGGTGACGGCGCCGGCGAGGGCAACCTGGTCGCCGGCGTCCGCAACGACCCGGCGCTCGTGAAGCTCATCTCCACGGTGGACAACGTGAGCACGGTCCAGGGCCAGGTCGCGACCGGTATGGCCACCGCCGAGCGCATCGTGCAGAACCGCGTGGGGCAGTACGGCCTGACCGCCGGCGCGACCTCGATGGTCCCGGCGCCGGTGCAGTAACCACGTCTAGACTTCTCGGCCATGGCTTTCCTCCGCTCGTTCGGCATCGGCGCGTCGGTGGCGCGCACCACGCTGGCCTGGGTGCGCAACGACCAGAACGCGCCGAGTCTGAGGCGGCTCAACTTCGCCGGGCGTGAGGTGACCCTCGCCGGTGGGCCGGCGCTGGCAGCCGGTGCGACAGTGGGCGCGGCCTTCGGTGCGCGGAGCGCCCGGCTGAAGGCGGCCGCGGTCACGGCCGGCGCGGTGAGCGGTGCGGTCGGCTTCTACGACGACATCGTCGGCAACCGCCCGGAGCAGAAGGCGGCGAAGGGTTTCGCCGGTCACCTGGGCGCGCTGCGCGAGGGCCGGGTCACCAGCGGCCTGCTCAAGATCGCCGGGGTCGGCGCGGCCGGGCTGGTGGCGTCGGCGCTGGTCGGCAGCGACCGCCCGAGCCGGTTCGGGCGTGGCGTGGACGTGCTGCTCGGTGCCGGTGTGATCGCCGGGACGGCAAACCTGCTCAACCTTCTGGACCTGCGCCCGGGCCGGGCGATCAAGGCCGGCGCGATCCTGGGCGCACCGCTCGCGGTGGGCCGCAACGCGTCGATGACCGCCGGCACGCTGGGCGCGAGCGCGGCGCTGCTGCCGGCCGACCTGGACGAGGAGATCATGCTCGGCGACGCCGGGGCGAACGCGCTGGGCGCGCTGCTCGGGCTGGCGTTCACCGCGCGGGCCGGCACCGGCGCTCGGGTGGCGGCCCTCGCGGCGCTGGCGTCGCTGACGGCGGCGAGCGAGAAGGTCAGCTTCACCAAGGTCATCCAGGACACGCCATGGCTGCGTTACGTCGACGAGCTCGGCCGCCGGCCAAACAAGGCGTGACCACGGGTAAGAGCACCGCCGTCAAGATCGCTGGTGCGGCCGCTCTCATCACGGTCCTGACGGTCCTGGCCCGGCTTGCCGGGTTCGGCCGCACCCTGGTGTTCTTCTACACCGTCGGCGAGGGCGGCGACGCCGGGCTGGCGAACGTCTACTTCGCCGCCAACACGGTCCCCAACATCGTCTTCGAGCTGGTCGCCGGCGGCGCCCTCGCCAGCCTCGTCGTCCCGCTGGTGGCCGGTGCCGCGGCCGCCGGGGACACCCGCCGGGTGAGCGAGGTCGGTTCCGCCCTGCTCACCTGGGTGCTGACGCTGACCATCCCGCTGGCTGTCGTGGTCGCCCTGCTCGCCGGGCCGATCACCGGGCTGCTCGACGGCGTGCCGCCCGAGCACCAGGAGGTCGCCGCGCGGATGCTGCGGATCTTCGCGCCGCAGCTGCCGCTCTACGGCGTCGGCATCGTGCTGACCGGTCTGCTGCAGGCACACCACCGGTTCGCCTGGCCGGTGATCGCGCCGCTGCTGTCCAGCGTGACGGTGATGAGCGCCTACCTGACCTACGCCGCGATCGACGGGGCGCGTACCGGTTTCGACGGCCTCAGCCGCGCCGGCGAGCTGACCCTGTCGGTCGGCACCACCCTCGGCGTCGTCGTGCTCAGCCTCTGCCTGGTGATCCCGGTGAGCCGGCTGCGGCTGCGGTTGCGGCCGTCCTACCGGTTCCCCGGCGGCGAGGGCCGCCAGGCGGTCCGGCTGGGCTGGGCCGGGGCGGTCACAGTCGGCGCCCAGCAGGTGGCGCTGGCGCTGATCGTGGTGCTCGGCGCCCAGCAGATCGCCCGGTTCACCGGTGCGCAGACGGTGTTCCTGCTGCCCTGGGCGATCCTCGCGGTGCCGCTGGCCACCGCGGTCTATCCGCGGCTCGCGGACGCCTACGAGCGCCGCGACGAGGACTCGTTCGCCGCGTCGCTGTCCGGGACCGCCCGCTCGATCGTGCTGCTGGCCGGTCTCGGCACCGCCGCGCTGGCCGGTCTGGCCGCACCCGCGGCGCGTCTGATGAACGCACCCGGCGCCGCGCCCGGCATCGTCGGCTTCGCGCCGGGCCTGATCGGGTACGCGCTGTTCGCCCTGCTGTCACGGGCGCTCTACGCGAGGGGCGCGACGGCCGCCGCCGCGGTCGCCTCCGCCACCGGCTGGCTCAGCGCCGCCGCCGCCGTGATCGGCGTCACGGCGGGGCTCGACGGTGGGCGGGCCCTGTTCGGGCTCGGCCTGGCGAACGCGCTCGGCATGACCGTGACCGGTGTGCTGCTCGTGCTGGCCGTGCGCCGTCACGCCGGCCCGTCCGCGCTGGCCGGGCTGACGAGGGCGAGCGTGGCCGCCGTGGTCGCCGCCGGGCTCGCCGCGGCGGCCGGATGGGGCACGGTGACCGGGCTCGAGTCGGCGTTCTGGCCGACCCCGGGCGTGTTCGCCGCCCTGGCAGAAGGCATGCTGGGCGGAGTCGTGGTGGGAGCGGTGTTCCTCGCGGTGGCTTTCGCGCTCGACCGCCGGGACCTGTCACCGCTGGCCACGACGGTGCTGCGGCGGTTTTCGAGGGGAGAGCACGGTTCGTGAGCGGTGACGACGGTTGGCGCGGTTCGGTCGTGCTGGTGCTGGGCTCCGCCACGGGCGGCACCGGCGGGCACGTCGCCTCGCTGGCCCGCGGCCTGCTGGCGTCCGGGTGCCGGGTGCTGGTCTGCGGCCCGGCGGCGACCGACGCGCACTACGGGTTCAGCGCCTCCGGGGTGGACTTCGCGCCGGTGGAGATCCCGGCCGACCCGGGCCCGCAGGACTCCGGAGCGATCCGGGCACTGCGCAAGGCGGTCGCCGGCCGGGACGCCGAGGTGATCCACGCGCACGGTCTGCGGGCCGCCTTCGTCGCGGCGATCGCGCGCACCGGCGTACCCCTGGTGGTGACCTGGCACAACGCCGTGCTGGCCAAAGGTCTCAAAGGCCAGGCCGGCGCCCTGCTCGAACGGATCGTGGCGCGCAGCGCCGCGCTGACCCTGGGTGCCTCGGAGGATCTGGTGCAGCGCGCCGTCGCGCTCGGTGCGAAGAACGCGCGGCTGGGGCCGGTCGCGGCGCCGGACCTGGCACCCCCGCGCCGCAGCCGGTCGGCGGTGCGTGCCGAGTTCCGCCTGCGCGGTGACACCCCGCTGATCCTGTCGGTCGGTCGGCTGCACCCGCAGAAGCACTACGACCTGCTGGTCGACGCGTCCGCCCGCTGGCGCGAGCTGACCCCCGCGCCGGTGGTCGCGGTCGCCGGCTCCGGGCCCAGCTACATGCCCCTGGCACAGCAGGCGTCGCGGCTGCACGCGCCGTTCCATCTGCTCGGGCACCGCACCGACGTGCCGGACCTGCTGCTCGGTGCGGACCTCGCGGTGATCACCAGCGACTGGGAGGCCCGCCAGCTGTTCGCCCAGGAGGCGCTGCACGCCGGTGTGCCGCTGATCACCACGGCGGTCGGCGGGCTGCCCGGCCTGGTCGGCGACGCGGCGGTGCTGATCCCGCCGGGCGACCTGGACGCGCTGGACGAGGCGGTGCGGCGGATGCTGGCCGACCCTTCGCTGCGCGCCGAGTACGCGTCGCGCGGACCACGACAGGCCGCCACCTGGCCGACCGAGAAGGACGTGGTCGACGCGGTGCGCTCGGCGTACACGGAAGTAGCGGCGGTTCGCCGGTGACGGCGGCGCCACGGTGGCTGGACGGGCTGCGGCGGGTTCCGCGGCCGGGCACTCCGCGCGGGCGGCGTACCCGGGGCTGGGTCCCCTATCTCGTGGTGGCGCTGATCGCCGTGGCCGCGCTGGCCGGGCTGACCGTCCGGCCGGCCGAGCAGACCCACCCCGGCAGCGCGGACTACGTGGTGATGGCGGCCGCGGCCGGACTGCGCTGGGAGGATCTCGACCCGGAGCGCACCCCGGCGCTGTGGCGAGAGGCCAGTCTCGGGTCGGTGGGCTGGCTTTCGGTACGGTCCGCGCGTTCCGTCACCTGCCCGTCGGACGGCTGGCTGACGCTGGGCGCGGGTAACTTCGCGGCCTGGCGTACCGGCGAGTCCGACGGTCGATGCCCGGAGGCGGCACCGCAGCTGAACCAGCCCGACAAGTTCGGCGCCAGCGTGGTCGAGCAACCCGTGGTCGTCCGCAACAACCAGGACCGGATGCCGTACGGCACGACCCCCGGCGCGCTGGCCGAATCGGTGCGCTGCACGGTGGCCGTCGGGCCGGGAGCGGCCATCGCCGCCGCGCGCCCGTTCGGACGCGTCGACCGCTACCTGCCGGAACTGCCCGCCGACGCCGCCGAACTGCTCGACGACTGCGTGCTGAGCATCGTCGACCTCGGCACCATCACCGGAACCGGCGCCCAGCGCCAGGCGGCCGTGGCGGCGGCCGACGCGACGCTGGCACGGGTGCTCGCGGCCCGGCCCGAGCGCTCGCTCATGATGATCGCCGGGGTGGCCGACACCGAGCGCGCGTCCCGGCTGCACGTCGCGATCGCCGAGGGCCCGGGCTGGCAGGGCGGCTGGCTGACGTCGGCCAGCACCGGCCGCGACGGCTACCTGCAGCTCGTCGACCTCGCGCCCACCGTGCTCTCGGTGCTGGAACGCCCGGCGCCGGAGAAGCTTTTCGCCGGGTACGCCGCGACGGTCTCACCGGACCGCCCGGACGACCCCGCCGAGGCGATGCAGGGCGAGCACGACGCGGACCGGCGGGCCATCGCCCAGCGCGGCGTCGCCCAGATCTTCTTCACCGTGCTGGCGATCGCCCAGTTCGTGCTCTTCGCCGCGGTCGTGCCGGTGCTGATCCGGGCCCGGCGGCACGCGGGCCCGGCCGGTCCGCCGCTCCCACCGCCGCGTCTGGTGGCGCTCGCCGAGTCGGCCCTGATCGCCGCCGGGCTGGCCATCCCGGCCGCGCTGGTGGCCGACCTGGCGCCGTGGTGGACCGCCGACCACCCGGCGTGGCTGTTCGGGTCGGCGACGGCGGCACTGATGCTGGCCGGCACGGCACTGGTCCGGCTCGTACCACGGTTCTCCAGCACGCTCTGGCCGATGGCGTCGGTCGCCGCGATCAGCGCCGTGGTGGTCGCGGCGGACCTGCTCACCGGGGCGCGCCTGCAGCTCAACGGCGTGGCCGGATACTCGACCGTGCACGGCGTCCGGTACGCCGGACTCGGCAGCGTCGGCCTCGGCGCCTTCGTGGCCGGCCTGCTGATCCTGGCCGGATGTCTCGGCCAGTGGGTGAGCCGCCGGTGGCGCCCGGTGGTCATGGTCTTCCTCGGCGGCGTGGGTGTCGTCATGGTCGGCAGCCCGTACCTGGGTGCCGACCCGGTCGGCGCGATCGCGGTGACGCTCGGCGTGTGCGTGGCGGCCGCCATGAGCCGCGGCGGCTGGCTGACCTTCTCGAGATTCGGCTGGGCCGCCCTGGCCGGGCTCGTCGTGACGGCCGGGTTCGCGGTGTTCGACCTGAGCCGCTCGCCGCTGGAGCAGGGCACGCTGGGCCGGTTCCTGACCGCGCTGGGCAACGGTACGGCCGGCCCGGCGATGCAGCGGGCCGCCGGAGCGAACGGGCAGGCGCTGCTGGACAGCTCGCTGACGCTGCTCGCGCTCGGCGGGGCGCTGATGCTGGCGTTCTGCCAGTTCTCGCCCTGGGGCGGGCTGAACCGGCTGTTCGGGCTCCACCCGGCGGTGCGCGCCGGACTGGCCGGCACGACCGTGGCGACGCTGATCGCCGGTGTGCTCGGCGGGACCGCGCTGGGCGCGGCCGGTGCCGCCGCGGCGGTCGCGGTGCCGGTGGTGGTGCTGACCGTGCTGCGGGTGCTGCTGCACGCCGCGGACCGGACCCCGCCGCCCGGGGAGACCGACGGACCGGGCGGCCCGTCGCTGCGCAAATCCGACGAAGATCCCGTCGTAGTGCGCTAACGCCTATCTGACACGCAGGCCCACCAGCCCGAACGTGGCGCGACCGGCAATCAGTGTTACGGTGAACTCCCGTGGATGGGGCCCGGCCCCGGCCTCAAGATCTGAATTGACTGGCGGACCACGGGAGCGGGCCTTGGCCTCAACAGTGCGCGACACGCGGCACATCTTCGTCACCGGGGGCGTCGCCTCCTCGCTGGGCAAGGGCCTCACCGCCTCCAGCCTCGGCAATCTGCTGACCGCCCGCGGGCTTCGCGTGGTCATGCAGAAGCTGGACCCCTACCTGAACGTCGACCCCGGCACCATGAACCCGTTCCAGCACGGTGAGGTCTTCGTCACCGAGGACGGCGCGGAGACCGACCTCGACGTCGGCCACTATGAGCGCTTCCTGGACCGGGACCTGTCCGGCAAGGCGAACGTCACGACCGGCCAGGTGTATTCGGCGGTCATCGCCCGGGAGCGGCGCGGTGAGTATCTCGGTGACACCGTGCAGGTCATCCCGCACATCACCAACGAGATCAAGAGCCGGATCTTCGCGATGGCCGACCCGGACGAGAACGGCCTCGTCCCGGACGTGGTGATCACCGAGGTGGGCGGCACCGTCGGCGACATGGAGTCGCTGCCGTTCCTCGAGGCGATCCGTCAGGTGCGCCACGAGGTGGGCCGTGACCACGTCTTCTACCTGCACGTCTCACTGGTGCCCTACCTGGCACCGTCGGGCGAGCTCAAGACCAAGCCGACCCAGCACTCGGTGGCGGCGCTGCGCAACATCGGTATCCAGCCGGACGCGCTGATCTGCCGCAGCGACCGGGAGATCCCGGAGAAGCTCAAGCACAAGCTGGCGCTCTACTGCGACGTCGACCGGGAAGCCGTCATCGCCTGCCCGGACGCGCCGAGCATCTACGACATCCCGAAGGTGCTGCACGACGAGGGCCTGGACGCGTACGTGGTGCGCCGTCTCGGCCTGTCGTTCCGCGACGTCAACTGGAAGACCTGGAACGATCTCCTCGAGCGGGTGCACCACCCGAAGCGGACGATCACGATCGGGCTCGTCGGCAAGTACGTGGACCTGCCGGACGCGTACCTGTCGGTCACCGAGGCGATCCGGGCGGCCGGCTTCGGCAACACCGTGAAGATCCAGATCCGGTGGGTGCCGAGCGACGACTGCCAGACGCCGTCCGGCGCGGCCACGGCGCTCAAGGGCGTCGACGGCATCGTCATCCCGGGCGGCTTCGGCGTCCGCGGCATCGAGGGCAAGGTCAACACCTCACGGTACGCGCGGGAGAACGGCATCCCGATCCTCGGGCTCTGCCTCGGCCTGCAGTGCATGACGATCGACGCGGCCCGCAACCTGGCCGGGCTCTCGGGTGCCAACTCCGTCGAGTTCGACGAGAAGGCGCCCTACCCGGTGATCTCCACGATGGCCGATCAGGAGGACATCGTCGCCGGCAAGGGTGACCTGGGCGGGACGATGCGCCTGGGTGCGTACCCGGCGAAGCTCAGGGACGGCTCGATCGTCGCCGAGGTGTATGGCGACACGGAGATCTCCGAGCGGCACCGGCACCGCTACGAGGTGAACAACGACTTCCGCGACAAGCTGTCCCAGGCGGGCCTGGTCTTCTCCGGCACGTCACCGGACGGCCGGCTGGTCGAGTTCATCGAGCTGGACCGCGACGTCCACCCGTACTTCGTGGCGACCCAGGCGCACCCGGAGCTGAAGAGCCGCCCGACCCGGCCGCACCCGCTGTTCGACGGGCTGGTCAAGGCGGCTGTCACGTACAACGCCGCCGACGAGCTGCCCGTCGAGGCCTCCTGAGATGGCCTTCGCTCACGAGACGGTCTCCCGGACCGAGCGGTACGACGGCGCGATCTTCTCGGTCTACACCGACGAGGTCACCATGTCCGACGGCGGCACCGCCGCCCGCGACGTCGTCGAGAACCGCGGTGCGGTGGTCGTGGTCGCCCTCGACGACCAGGACCGGGTAGTCCTGATCAAGCAGTACCGGCACCCCCTCGGCGCCACGATCTGGGAGCTGCCCGCCGGCCTGTGCGACGTCGAGGGCGAGGACCCGGCGGTCACCGCCGCCCGCGAACTCGCCGAGGAGGCCGACCTCACCGCCGGCCGCATCGAGCCGCTGATCAACCTGCACACCTCGCCCGGCTTCAGCAACGAGTACGTCCAGCTGTTCGTCGCCCGCGACCTGGCGCCGGTCCCGGAGACCGATCGCCACCACCGGGAGGCCGAGGAGGCGGACCTGGAGGTGCACCGGGTCCCGCTGGACGAGGCCGCCGACATGGTCCTGCGCGGCGAGATCACCAACGCCGCCGCGGTCGCCGGCATCCTCGCCGCCGCACGCACCAGCGCCTGAGGTCCCGCGTCTCTCCATCCACCATGGAGAGACGCGGGTCAGGGGGCTGCGAGGGTCCACGTGGGGACCACGTCGATCTGGTCGCCGGTGATGGTGGCCAGGTCGAGGTGGGCCTCGGATTCGAGGCGGAGGGCTGGGAAGTAGGACTTCTGGTATCGCGCGTGGTCGGCCTCGGAGCGCCAGGCTGAGAGGACCAGGAAGTCGGCTGGGTCGCGGTGGCTGAAAACGGCGCCGAGGAAGCCGGGTGCGCGTTTCATTCCCGGGGTCCAGATGGTGCTCTGTGCGCGTACGAAATGGCTCTGACGCCCGGGATGCACCTGGCAGGAAGCGAACCGGAGCAGTGCGGCGCCGGCGAAGCCGGCCTGGAGTGGCGCGTCGGCTGAGAAGAGACGGACCTCGGTGGCGGTGTAGGTGCCGGACTGCGGAGCAGCCAGCCGATCGTGCGGGCCCCGCATGAAGGCGTCGTAATCTGACTGATTCCGCCAACTGGCGAAGAGGTGCGCGCGGTCGGGTGAGGACCGGCTCCAACCGCCCATCTGACCGAGAAAGCCCGGCAGCGAGCACAACTCGCCCCAGCCTGCCTGGGCGGCGGAGAACGCCGCGCGATCGGTGACCGTGCAGGTGACGAATTTGAAGATGTACATCGGCTGACCGTTCTCTGACGTGGTGCTCGGGCGGGGATGTCGTCGGCTACATTGCGGCGGATCTTCGCGCACGGGGGACAAGTGAACACAAGGCATCACGCTGGGCTGATTCTGATCCTGGTGCTGGCGGCGGTGGCCCGGCTCTTTCGATTTCCGTCGGTGCCGCACGGGCTGAACCAGGACGAGGTGTCGGCGGGCTACGAGACGATGGCGCTGCTGGCCGCCGGCACCGACCGGTGGGGCACCCGCTGGCCGGTCTATTTCACCGCGTTCGGCAGCGGCCAGAACGTGCTGCTGTCGTACCTGAACATGCCGTTCGTCGCGGTCCTCGGGCCGACGCCGCTGGGTCTGCGGCTGCTGCCCGCGCTGCTCGGGGTGGCGACCGTCGGGCTGGTCTACGCGCTGACCGCCACGGTCGCTGATCGGCGGGCCGGGCTGATCGCGGCGTTGCTGCTCGCGCTCTGCCCGTGGCACGTGATGATGTCGCGCTGGTCACTCGAGTCGAACCTGCTGCCGCCGGTCATGCTGTTCGCGGTCTGGGTGCTGGTGGTGGCGTACCGGTCGCCGCGCCGCTGGCTGATGCCGCTGTCGCTGGCGCCGATGGCGCTGACCTTCTACGCGTACGCCGCCGCGACGCTCGTGGTCGCCCTGTTCGTGGCCGCGTTCCTGGCAACCGAGTGGCGGACCGTGCGCGCCCGGCCGGGAGCCGTGGCCGCGAGTGTCGGCGTGTTCGGGTTGCTCTCCCTGCCGTACGGGTTGTTCCTGCTCGTCAATCATGTGACGAAGCAGGCGCTGCCGTTCGTCCCGCTGCTGCCCGGCAGCCGGGTCAGTGAGATCAACACGGACGGCATGATCGTCGAGAATCTGCGGTTCTTCCTGTACGGCTTCGACGACGGTATGCCCTGGAACGTGCTGTCGCCCTACCTGCCGTTGGGGCTGGTCGTGATCCCGCTGGCCGCGGTCGGCCTGCTGTTCGCGGTGCGGCGGCGGGCGTGGCCGATTGTGATCTGGGCGGCCGCCGCGCTGCCGATGGTGTTTCTCATCCAGCTCAACGTCAACCGGTTCAATGTGATCTTCCTTCCGTTGATCATGCTGGCGGCGATCGGGATGGACGATCTCGCGCGGTCGATGCGCGGCGCGCGGGCCGGAACGGCGGTGATCACCGCGCTGCTGTCGGTGGCGCTGATCTACAACACCGTGTTCGTCGTCGACTACATCCGTGGGTACAACGACACGGTCCGGGTGGATTTCAGCGACGGCATCGGCGGGGCGCTGAGGGTCGCCGCCAGGAACGCCGAGCCCGGCGAGCCGGTTTACGTCTCCGAGGTCGTGCCGCTCAACTACCTCTACGTGCTGTTCCACCAACGGGTCGACCCACGGGACTTCCGCGAGCAGTCCGAATACTACATTTCCGAAAAAACGTATTTTGTCCGTAACGTGAAGCAGTACTACTTCCACGCTTCCGACCCGGCGCTGCTGGCGGCGCCGACCTACGTGGCGATGTTCCGTGAGGACGAGAAGGCGACCTGCGCCGGGACCGACCCCGACAACCGCACGCTCCTGGCGACCGTCGGAAGCTTCCGCGTCGTCCGCTGTCTAGCGTAGGTCCACGTCGACCCCGTCACCCGCCAGCAGGTCGAGCAGCTGTTCCATGGTCAGCGCCGGCGCCCACCACCGCTGGTCGTACCCCGGCACCAGGCTCGACTGCGCGACCGCCGAGTCGTGCCACACCAGCCGGAACCCGGGCGCGACGCCCCAGCCGCCGAGCAGGCAGTCGTGCAGCGCGCCGAGGTTCCAGCCGAAGTATCCGCCCGGGCCGTTCACCGCCTCACCGATGGCGCAGTAGAAGCCCTCCTCGTCGGTGATGTGCCGCCCGTCGAGGTGGATCGTGGCGCCGGGTTTGCGGTCCGGCGCGCTCCGGTGGTGTGCGAGCGCGGCGCCGGCCCACTCCTGGCGCAGCTCGCGGTCGTGCACGGCCCAGCCGTTGGCGTCGGCGGGGCGGCCGGCGCGCCAGTGTTCCCAGACGCCGCGAGCCCGGGCCGGGCGGGGCGGGCCGACCGCGTCGGCGTACGTGGGCTCGAACATCACGTCGACCAGGCCGTCGCCGCGAGGGGAGGGGCGTACGCCGGCCACCTCGGCGCCGAGTCCGGTATCGAGCAGCCGGGTGGCGGTGCCGTCGCGGGCGACCGTGAAGATGGAGGCGGTGACCCAGCGTCGGTGCCGGGCGGTGCCGCCGCGTTCCAGGGCGTCCAGGGCCCGCAGCAGCCGGGCGCCGGGGCGGCAGCCGATCAGGGTGGCCGGGCGCAGGGCCGGCGCGGGCCGTTCGCGGAAGACCCCGGTGACGCCCCCGCAGGCGCCGAAGTCCTCGTCGCCGTCGGCGGCGATGCCGGTGAGCAGGAACCCCTCGGCGTCCGACGGGGCCCGCTCGGCGTGCCGCGGGCCGTCCTGGCGCAGCCGTCCTTCGAGGACGACCTCCAGAGGGCCGTGCCGGCCGGAGCGGCGAGCGTCCACGACGGTTACGTCGAGTAACTCCTCGGCGCATTCCCAGCAACCCGGCGGGTGTTGTGAATTGGCCGGATGCACGGCTTCCAGACCGATATTGCCCAGCCAGGAGGGCCCGGTGCCGTCGCAGGCGGCGCGCAGCCGTCCACCCGGGACACAGTCCAGCAGCGTGTAGCGCTCGACCGGGGGTTCCGCGGGGTCGGCGAACAGCCCGTCGATGTCGGCGCACGTGGCGACGACGTTGTCACCGTCGTCGATGGTCTCGTCGACCAGGAGCCAGGGAAGGCCGATCATCGAGCGACCGTACCGCCTCGCCCTCAACGTGTGTATACCGGGACATGCGGCGCGACCTGGGACGTCTCCGGGGGTACTCTCCGCGCAAGGGGACTTGCTCAGCGTTGAGAAAGGACGGTGTCGGCTCGTGAAGGTCGGCATTCCCAGCGAGGTCAAGAACAACGAGTTCCGGGTCGCGATCACGCCCGCGGGCGTCTTCGAGTTCACCCGGGCCGGACACGACGTCTATGTCCAGGCCGGCGCCGGAAACGGTTCGTCGATCACGGACAGTGACTTCATCGCGGCGGGCGCGACGATCCTGCCGGACGCCGACGCCGTGTGGGGCACCGGCGATCTGATCCTCAAGGTCAAGGAACCGATCCCGGAGGAGTACCACCGGATGCGGCCGGGACAGGTGCTCTTCACCTACCTGCACCTGGCGGCGTCCAAGTCGTGCACTGACGCGCTGCTGGACCGGAAGGTGACCGGTATCGCGTACGAGACGGTGGAGCTGCCGGACCGGTCGCTGCCGCTGCTCGCGCCGATGTCCGAGGTGGCCGGCCGGCTGGCGCCGCAGGTCGGGTCGTACCACCTGATGCGGCAGGGCGGCGGGCGCGGCGTGCTGATGGGTGGCGTGCCGGGGGTCTACGCGGCCAAGGTGGTGGTGATCGGCGCCGGCGTGTCCGGGCTGAACGCGGCCGCCATCGCGCTCGGCATGCAGTCCGAGGTGCTGCTGCTGGACAAGAACGTGGCACGGCTGCGGGCGGTCGACGCCGACTACCGCGGTCACGTGCAGACGATCGCTTCGAACGCGTACGAGATCGAGAAGGCGGTCCTCGACGCCGACCTGGTGATCGGCGCGGTGCTGGTGCCGGGAGCGAAGGCGCCGACGCTGATCTCCAACGAGCTGGTGTCACGGATGAAGCCGGGCAGCGTGCTCGTCGACATCTCGATCGACCAGGGCGGGTGTTTCGAGGACTCGCACCCGACGACGCACGACGACCCGACGTACCGCGTGCACGAGTCGATGTTCTACTGCGTGGCGAACATGCCGGGAGCGGTGCCGCACACGAGCACCTACGCGTTGACGAACGTGACTCTCCCGTACGCTGTCGAACTGGCCAACCGCGGCTGGCGCGACGCTCTGCGCACCGATCCGGCGCTCGCCGCCGGCCTGAACACGTTCGACGGCCAGGTCGTCTACGGCCCGGTCGCGGAGGCGCACGGCATGCGCTCGACACCCCTGACGGAGGTGCTCCGCTGAGTCTCGACCGGACCGTGCGGGCCTACCTCGACCACCTCGCCGTCGAGCGGGGGCTGTCGCGCAACACGCTCGCGTCCTACCAGCGGGACCTGGACCGCTATGTCACCCAGCTGGGTGAAGCCGGCATCGAGGAGATCGGCCAGATCCGTGAGGCCGACGTCACCCGGCACCTGGCCGGGTTGCGCGAGGGGGGACTGGCGTCGGCCTCCGCGGCGCGGGCCATCTCCGCGGTGCGCGGCCTGCATCGCTTCGCGGTCCGCGAGCGCCTGGCGCCACAGGACGTGGCAGCGGACGTACGCCCGCCCGCGCCGCCGAAACGCCTGCCCAAGGCGCTGGACGTCGATCAGGTCGAGCGGCTGCTCGCGGTGCCCGCCGCGGACTCGCCGCTCGGCCTGCGCGACCGGGCGATCCTGGAGTTCCTCTACGGCACCGGCGCGCGGATCTCCGAGGCGGTCGGCGCCGACATCGACGATCTGGACCTCTCCTCGGCCGCCGAGTGCTCCGCGATCCTGCGGGGCAAGGGCGGGCGCACCCGGGTGGTTCCGGTGGGCGGTTACGCGCGGACCGCGTTGGAGACCTATCTGGTACGCGCGCGGCCGCTGCTCGCCGCCGCGGGCCGTGGCACTCCGGCGATCTTCCTGAACGCCCGTGGCGGACGCCTCTCCCGGCAGAGCGCCTGGACCGTCCTGCACCGCTGCGCCACAGTGGCCGGTCTTCCGGTGGACGGTCCGTACGCGGTCTCGCCGCACACGCTGCGTCACTCGTACGCCACGCATCTGCTCGATGGAGGTGCCGACGTCCGGGTGGTTCAGGAACTGCTGGGACACGCATCAGTCACCACGACGCAGGTGTATACGCTGGTGACCGTCGAGCGCCTGCGGGAGGTGTACGCCACCTCTCACCCTCGCGCTCGTTGAAAGCTGCGTACCAGTAGGTGCGACACGCCGAACGGCTGACCCCTTTAGGGGTGGCGCTTTGGCGTACAGTCGGGCATCGGCTCCGGCTGGTGAGTCGGAAGGGGGCGAAACGATGTCAGGGAACGGCCAGCGTGCGGAGGCCTGGACTTCTACGCTCCGCGAGCAGCAGAACTCCCTGGATCTCGGCGCTGACCTCGGTCCCGCCGACCCCACGGCCTACACGATGCGCCGCCCGATCCCCGAGCCGATGCCGACCGACCGGCACGGCCCGGCCCGGATCATCGCCCTGGCGAACCAGAAGGGTGGTGTCGGAAAGACGACGACCACCATCAACCTCGGTGCCGCCCTCGCCGAGTACGGGCGGAAGGTCCTCCTCGTCGACTTCGACCCGCAGGGCGCCTGCTCGGTCGGCCTCGGTGTGAACCCGCACAACCTCGACCTGAGCGTCTACAACCTGCTGATGCAGGACGACGTCGCCACCGAGGACGTCATCATCAAGACCGATGTGGCCGGCCTGCATCTGCTGCCCGCCAACATCGACCTCTCCGCGGCCGAGATCCAGCTGGTCAACGAGGTCGCCCGGGAGATGGCACTGGCCCGGGCACTGCGCAGCGTCCGCAAGGAGTACGACTTCATCCTGATCGACTGCCAGCCCTCGCTGGGCCTGCTGGCGATCAACGCGCTGACCATCGCGCACGGCGTGCTCATCCCGCTGGAGTGCGAGTTCTTCTCCCTGCGCGGCGTGGCCCTGCTGCTGGACACCATCGACAAGGTCCGCGAGCGGCTCAACTTCGACCTGGAGCTCGAGGGCATCCTCGCCACCATGTATGACTCTCGCACCACCCACTGCCGCCAGGTGCTGCAGCGGGTGGTCGAGGCGTTCGGCGACAAGGTGTACCAGACGGTCATCACGAAAACGGTCAAGTTCCCGGAGTCGACCGTCGCGGGCGCGCCGATCCTTACGCTGGATCCAGCGTCGTCCGGCGCCCGTAACTACCGTCAGCTCGCTCGCGAGGTCATCGCCGCCAAGGCAGAACGAGGCTAGGTTCCGCACCCGTGCTCTTCGCTCTCGGCGAGCCGGTGGCGTTCGTCGCCCTGGTCGTCGCCTTCCTCCTGGGTCTCGCGCTGCGCGCTGTCGCCATCCGGTTCACCGCGCGCACCGTCGGTCTCGCGGAGCGCGGCTCGTCGATGCGGCTGAGCGTGCGGCACGACATCGACCCGTTCGGCGCGGTGTCGGCAGCGGTCGGCGGCGCCGGCTGGGGCAAGATCCTGACCATCGACGACGTGCCGCGCTGGCGGGGCCGGGGCCGGGCCGCCGCGGTCTTCGCCGCCGGGCCGGTCGCCTGCATCCTGGCCGGCGAGGTGCTGATCGCCGCGTACGCCGTGCTGTTCCCGGTGAACGCGGAGGAGGTGCTGGCCTTCGCCGACCTCGGCCTGCTGCTGCGCGGCCAGATCTCGCTGCCGGTCGCCGAGGAGATCGTGCTGTCGCTCGGCGTCGGCCTGCTCGGTTTCGGGCTGCTCGCGCTGATCCCGATCCCGCCGCTCGACGGTTTCGGCATCATGTACTACGCGCTGCGCAAGCCGGGCGCGAGCATGGCGTGGATGCGGCTCTGGTTCGAGGACAAGAACATCGGCGTCCTGATCCTGCTGATCCTGGCGTTCTTCCCGACCGGCTACCCGATCCTGCTCCTGCTGCTGGACATCCTGGGCGCGCTGTTCCTACGCGTGTGGGCGTGAGAATCACGCGTGTGGGCGTGAGAACACCTTCCGCCACGCCACCTTCGCGACGGCGCGCATCTCGGTCGGCGTGAACGCGATCCTGCGGCCCAGCGCGTTGGCCCGGTCGAGGATCTCCTTGCGCGCCTTGGACGGGTGACCGGAGTCGAACGGCGGCTGCGGGTCGTACTCGATGTAGAGCTGCACCATCTCGGCGTGGTCGCGACCGGCGATCTCCCCGACCAGCCACAGGCCCAGGTCCAGGCCCGCCGAGACGCCGGCGGCGGTGGCGACCTTGCCCACCCGTACGATGCGCTCGTCGGGACGCGGCTCGGCGCCCATGGCACCCAGCGCGCGCTGCACGGACCAGTGTGTGGTGGCCGGCTTGCCGGTCAGAATGCCGGCGGTGGCGAGGATGAGCGCACCGGTGCAGACCGAGGTGGTCCACGTCGTGGTCTCGTGCACCTTCCGCAGCCAGCCGATCAGCTCCTCGTCGGCCATGGCGCTCGCGGTGCGCGGGCCGGAACCGGGCACCAGCACGATGTCCGGACACGGCGTCTCGGCGTAGGTGTGCGTGACGCCGAGGTGGAGCACCCCGCTGTCGGTCACGACCGGTCCCGGCTCGGGCCCGATGAACCGCACCTCGGCCTCCGGCAGCGAACGCAGGAACTCGTAGGGCCCGACGGCGTCGAGCGCGGTGACCCCGGGATAGAGAACGATGGCGATCTGCATGCCTCCAGCGTGGCGCGCAGCTCAGCCCCGGGCCGTCGCGGCGGCCACGCCGGTCCGGATCCCTGCGCACCCCAACCGAATCCCTGCGATGGCGTGTCGGCATCCGGACACCGGCGACTCCCGGCGGGCCGCGCGCCGTTCTCGACTGACGTGATACCCGACCGGCGTGTCTGCGAGATCTACACCTCGGAGTCGAGCGGCTCCGGCGTACTGCTCACCGACGACCTGGTGCTCACCGCGAACCATGTGCTCGACGGTGACGGTGTCCAGGTTCGGTTCCCGTCCGCTGACGGCGGCTTCCTCGACTGCGAGGTGCGGTGGCGCTCCACCGAACTCGACGCGGCCGTGCTGCGGATCGTCGACGAGACCTGGGTGCTTCCGGCGCTGCCTCCGCTGCGGTGGGGGCGGTTCGTCACCGGGCTGGGCGGGACGTCCGCCTCGGCCGCGGGCTTCCCGGAGTGGCACCTGCCGGACTGGGCGGGTGCTTCCGGCGTACTCGAGGCTCTTGATCCTCTGCACCTGATCCTGCATGTCCGATCGTGGCCGCGGTTGCCGAGGGCGGACGGCCGGTCGCTGTGGCGGGGGATGTCCGGTGCGGCCCTCTTCTCGGAAGGGCTGCTGACCGGGCTCGTCGTCGCTGATCCGCCCGAGTCCGAGGGTGGCCGTCTCACGGTGCTGAGGATCGAGGCGCTCGTGGCGGATCCCGGATTTGTGTCCGAGGTTGATCCGCCGCGACTGGAGGCTGCGGAGATCGCCGCGCTGCAGCGGCGTCCGGTTCCGGTCAGGACGAGCCCGGCCGGGTTGCTGCGTGCCGAGGCCGAGGTGGTGCCGTTTCACGGCCGTGCGGAGGAGCTGGCCCGGCTGAGGGAGTGGCTGGACTCGCCGGCGCCGGCTGACGTGCGGGTGCTGATCGGGCCCGGCGGGCAGGGCAAGACGCGGGTGGCGCGAGAGCTGGCACGTCGCGCGAAAGAGGCCGGCTGGGTGGTGGCTGAGCTGCGTGAGGACGCGCCGGCCGCGTTGTTCGAGCGCTTTTCGGATGTACGCGAGAAGCTGCTCGTTGTCGTCGATGAGGCGGAGAAGCAGCGCGACCGTCTGGCCCGGCTCGCGGCCGTGCTGCCACGAGGCGCTCGGCTGTTGCTGGTGGCGCGTACCGGTGGGGCGTGGCTGCGTGAGCTGGCTGTGGCGAGTGAACCTTTCGCGGCGCTGCTCCCGGCGGGGTGGACGCAGACGTTCGACGGCGTGCTGTTCGAGCTGGGACCGGTCAGTGGCGATCCGCGGGTTGTCTTCCGGGGCGCGTTCAAGGCGTTTGCCCGTTCGCTAGGCTTGTCCGAAATTTCGGTAAAAATGCCGAATCAGGGTGCGTTGCGGAACGTGCTGGCGATCCACATGGAGGCCCTCGCCCGGTTGCTGAACGCGGTCGACCCCGCGCCCGGCGCCGACCCCGCCTCCATTCTGCTCGAACACGAGACGCGGCACTGGTCACGGCGCGCCCGCGCCAAGTACGGCCTCGGCGACACACCGGCCCCGATCCTGCGGCAGGCGGTCGTGGTGGCCACCCTCTGCACGGTCCGGCGCCGCCCCGGCGAGAACCTCGTCGATCTGCTCGACCAGGTCCCCGCCCTGGCCGCCCTGCCCGCCGTCACCATGGTCGCCCTCGCCGAGTGGATCACCGATCTGTACGGCGAGGCCGGCTGGCAGTGCGCCGCCATGCGCCCCGAACCTCTCCACGAGCACCTGGTCGGCATCGAGATCGCCGACCACCCCGGTCTGCTCGACGGCGTCGCACCCCTGCTCACCGAACGCCAGGCCGGCGAGATGCTGACCGTTCTCGCCCGCGCCGGCGCACCGGTCTCGGCCGGCCGCCGCCGCGACTACCGGGTCGTCATCGCGGTCGCCGCGGCCGTCGACGCCCTGATCCGGCGCTTCCCCGGCCGGATGGCCCGCCCGGCCTGGTTCGCCGCCGGCCTGGTGGAGGGGCCCGCGGCCGAGCCGTTGCACGCGGCGCTCGGCGCACTCGACCGGACCGAGGCGTCGGCCGGAGCCTTTCGAACGATCGCGCAGGGGTGGGGTACCCGGGTCGCGCTGCGGCAGCGGCTCGCGGCGGCTGTCCGGCGGTATCCCGGCCTGATCCGGGGGCTGGCGAGTGGGGTGGCCGTGGTGGCTCTCGCGTCGCCGTTGCTGCTGCTGGTGCCGGAGAGCGAGGCCGGGGAGCCGCGGGTGCTGCCGTTCCGGGACGGGGTGGTGACGGTGGTGCCGCCGTCGCCCTATGTCGCCCCTCCGTCCCGTTCTGCCTCCCCTTCCCCTTCTCCTTCTCCTTCTCGTTCCCGCTCCGCCTCCCCGCGTCGGCCTGCCTTGTCTGCCCGGTCTGCCTTGCCTGTCCGGTCTGTTGCTCCGCGTGTTTCGCGGTCTCCGCTTGCGCCTCGGCCGTCCTCCCCTTCGCCCGTTTTATCCCCTTCTGCCTCGCCGTCCGCTTTGCCCCCGACCGCGTCGGCCCGGTCCTCTGCCGTCCCGTCCTCCTCGGCTGTCCCGTCGCCCAGTGCGCCGTCCGACGGCCGGTTCCCGGTCGAGGTCGACGCCTCCGCGCTGACCGCCTCCGACGTGGAGATCCGTGGCGCCGCCGGAGGGACTCCCGCCCGTCTCAAGCCCGGCCGCTATCAACTGCGCACCGCCGGCATCGACACCGACGCCTGGTTCACCGTGACATCCACCGGGCAGATCGACGTCGGCTCGCGAGCCGAGTACCTCCGGGTCCGCCACGGCAACCGCCTGATCGTCAAGGGTGTCCGGATCACCATCGACGCCCGCGAGCTGGAGTCTCCCAAATACGTCGTGGACGGCATCACCTCCGCGCGGACCGCTCGTACCCCGCACTCCGTACGGCTTCTGCCCGCCCGGTATCACCTGCGGGAGTCGGGGTCGCGTACCTCTGTGGCCTTTGTCGTCACCGAGGACGCCGTGCTCGGCTACGACCCGGACCACGCCGCCCGCCTGTCCGGAGCCGGCACCCGAACGCTGCGGTTCCGCACCGGCTGATCTTGCGGAAAACCGCACGGGCACCGTACGAATCGGACACTTCTCGCCCCTCGGTGAGCCGTCGTGGTTGCATCGAGGCCCACCGTTGAGGAGAAGCCCGTGAGATTCCTTCGGTTCTGTGTGGCCGTCACCCTTCTCGTCCTGGTCGTGCCGGGCCAGGCGCATGCCGTCCCGTCACCGTGGCCGGCCGTGTCCGTCTGCACGGAGGTCTCCAGACTCGGCGGCAGCGTTCAGCAGAGTTCTGTGAGGGACAACTACACCGTCCACGGCTATGTCCGTGCCTGTCCGGGCGCCGACGATCCGCTGGCCCGCTGGGGCGTCGCGCGGTACGAGACCGGCGGACGAGGCTGGGTCACCAGGCCTCACTCCTACGCCACGTCCCCATTCCTCTACCGGCGGGGGTGGGCCGTCGCCGGCACCTGGGCCGTGTGCGTGGTCAACAACGTGCAGCCGACCGAGGCCGACCCGCTCCTGCACACCGCGAACCGGGTCGCCTGTGTCGGCCCCGACCCCACCGGCGGTAACCCGCCGCCCGGGCCTGTGCTGAGCACACCCCTCACTGCGCTCCCGGTCGACGATCCCCGCTTCGAGGGCGCCTTGCTGAACTGGGAGTCGGCGCAGGCGCACCCCGCTTGTGGCAGTTGCGTCTGACAGGCCATAGCGTGGTGTCAACATCGATGAAGGTGGGTCCCCTGCCATGAGCGATGCAGACGCCGCCGACGAATGGCTCGACTCGTGGGCGGCCCGGGCGAACGCACAGGCCGCCCGGGCCGCCGACCTGTCCCGCCGGGTCTCCACCCTGACCTCCTCAGCGGAGTCTCTGGACGGCGCGATCCGCGTGACCGTCGGTTCCGCCGGCCAGATCCAGACCCTGGACCTCGACGACCGCATCCACGACCTGGCCGCCCCCGACCTGGCCCAGGAGATCCTCGCCGCGATGCGCGAGGCTCAGGCCGGGTTGGCCGCCAAGGTCGCCACGGAGGTACGCGACACCGTAGGCACCGACTCCGAGACCGGCCGCGCCGTGATCGCGTCCTTCACGACCCGCTTCCCCTCCGAGGACGAGTCGCCGATGTGACCGTCGCGGAGGACGTGGCCAGGATCAGCAGCGGCATCCACGACAACAGCTGGGTGGACGCCACGCTCAGCGGTGTCGGCGGCAGCCTCGACGCCCTGGCTGTGGTTGTCGACCCGCTGGGCTCTCTGTCGGCGTGGGGGACGGGTTGGCTGATCGAACATGTCCAGCCTTTGAGGGATGCTCTGGACTGGCTGGCGGGCGATCCGGCCGAGATCACCACCCACGCGGCGACGTGGCAGAACGTGTCGGCGTCCATCGTGGACAGCCACCGGCGGTTGGCTGCGGCCGTCCGTTCCCAGACCGCCGCCTGGGAAGGTGCCGCCGCTTCCGCGTACCGAAACCACGCGGCGGCCCAGCTGTCCGCCCTGGAAGCGGTCGGGACGGCTACCCGGGCCGTCTCCTACGCCGTGGAGGGCGCGGGTCTGCTGGTGTCCCTGTCCGCGAGTTGGTTCGCGACCTGATCGCACAGTTCGTGGCCACGCTTGCCGTCCGGCTGCCGCAGTGGCTGGCCGCGGAGGGTTTGACGCTTGGCCTGGCCACCCCGGTCGTGGCGAGCCAGGTAGCCACCCTGGTGACGAGGTGGGTCGCGCGAATTCAGCATTTCCTCCGGGGACTGCTGACCAGCCTCCGCAACCTGAACACCAGGGTCACCGACCTGACCCACCTGCTCGACGAGCTGAAACTCTTGCTGACCCGTTCAACCAGGACCAACCCGGCTGCCACACTCTTCTCCAGGTCAGGGGCGCTGTCGAATCGTGAGGTCCTCGATCAGGGCATCGGCCTTCCACGCACAGCGGAGACCGTGCGGCACTACGCGGATTTGGCCGGTGTCGACTTCCGTGGCTCTCCGGTCGAGGTCGTCGAGGCCGCAGACGACATCGCCTATCTAGACTTTCAAGGCGCGGTGGCCCGAACGGACTCGTTCGGTGTCCAGTTGGGCCCGGCCGCCTTCCAGGACGAGGAGACGCTGGTGCGGACGCTCGGGCACGAGAGCGTTCACGTTCGCCAGCATGAGGATGGACGGGTCACGACCATGACCGGACCGCTGGAGGACGAGGCATACGCGGCCGAGGACAGCTTCGTCGCGACGTGGAGGAGGAACCGCGCATGACCAGACTCACCGTCGAGCGGGTGCACCGGCTGTCCAGCCGACCTTGGATCCTCGTCACCGGCACGCTGGAGGGCGACGCGCTGAGCATCGGCGACGAACTGACCGTGGCGCACGGGATCCGCGCCGTCGTCCGGTCCATCGAGCTGCACACGGCCTCCGCGAAAACCACCGTCGCCGTCGACGCCGACCTGGCCGACGCGGTCCGCGAAGGAGCGGTGCTGACGAGGATCTGACGTCGAAGGCCGACGAATAGCCAACGATCAAATGGTTCTTGCCCGCCGATCACCCGAACCGTAATCTTCAGATTACATCGAGCTACTTCGAAGCGAGTGGCGTCGATTGGTGGTTCTGAGTACGGGGGATTTTATGCTTTGGCGCGCCCGGCGGGTGCCGATTTCGGCTGCCCTGATCACGTCCTGTCTCTTCTCGTCGTTGCTGGTGGGGATCGCGCCGGAGGCGCAGGCCTCGCCGCCGGATGCCGTTCTCGAGTTGACGGCGGAGCAGAAGGCCTCCAAGCAGGCCCGGGAGACCGGCAAGGCGGTGCCGGTGCCGTCGCTGCTGACGGAGAACACCGAGGTGGTGGCGAACCCGGACGGTAGCTTCACCGCCGAGGTTCACTCGGGCCCCGCTCGGTTCCGGGACGAGGGCGGTGACTGGGCCGAGGTCGACCTGAACCTGGAGCGGCGGCCGGACGGGAGCGTGGCGCCCAAGGCTCATCCGCGGGGGCTGGTCATGTCGGGGCGGGCCGGTGACGGTGAGCATGATCTGGCGCGGGTGTCGTCCGGGGCGGAGGGGATGACGCTCGGCTGGAGCGGGAAGTTGCCGGAGCCTGAGTTGCACGAGACGACCGCGACGTACCGGGAGGTGCGGCCGGGGATCGACCTGGTGGTCGACGCGACGCGGACCGGGTTCGAGCAGTTTCTGATCGTCAAGAACCGTGGCGCGGCGGCACAGGTGAAGAGCATCGCGTTGCCGTGGCGGACCGAGGGGATCACGCCGGTTCCGGCCGTGGGTGGTGGGCTGCGGCTGCGGGGCAAGGACGGCCGTTACGTGGGAAGTGTGCCCGCGCCGGTGATGTGGGACGCGACGGTGGGGGAGAAGTCCGGGGAGCATCTGCGCCGGGCGCCCGTGCCGATGGCGGTGCCGGCCGGGGCGCGCACGCTCAAGCTGCAGCCGGAGCTCGACTTCTTCAACGATCCGGCCACCAGGTATCCGGTGACGATCGATCCGGGGGCGACGCTCAAGCCGGGTTTCGACACGTTCGTGCAGAACAACATCTCCTCCGACCAGTCCGCGTCGAAGGAGCTGAAGATCGGCTCGGTGGTCGAGGGCGGTTCGTTCCGGGCCCGGTCGTTCCTGCGGTGGCCGGTCGCGGTGGTCGCCGGCAAGCGGGTCACCGCCGCGACGATGTCGCTCTGGAACAAGCACTCCTGGAACTGCGACGCGCGGGAGTGGCAGGTGTGGATCACCGGTCCGGTCGGCACGTCGACGAACTGGGCGAACCAGCCGGCCTGGCGTGATGAGTATCCGGTGGTCAAGTCGACGATGACCAAGGGATATGCGGGCTGTACCGAAGGGTATGTGGCCGCGAACGTTCAGCCGATCATGGCCAAGTCGGCGGAGGTGGGTTTCCACACGCTGACCCTCGGCCTTCGGACTCCTTCGGCGGAGGAGGCCAATCCGAACTCGAACAACTGGAAGAAGTTCCACTCCACCGAGGCGGCCAAGGACCCGTTCATCTCGATCACCTACAACAACAAGCCGCTGGCGCCGACGGACCTGGCGATCGGCGGCAAGAAGTGCGGCAGCGGCGATCCGGCCGCGTACGTCTCCACATCGTCGGGTTATCCGACGGCGCAGGCCAAGGCCACCGACCCGGACGGTACCGAACGCACTCTGACGATGCAGTTCTTCATCGCGAAGGCGGGTGCGGCGATCCCCTCGGCCTACACCATGGCGGCGACCGCGAAGTCAGGAGCTTACGCGTCGAAGGTCGTGCAGAACATCACGCTGGTCGAGAACCAGAAGTACACGATGTATGTGCGCGCGTCGGACGGGCTCGACAACTCGCCCATGTCGGTTGCCTGCAGCTTCACGATCGACAGCACCATTCCGGCCAAGCCGCCTACGGTGACGTCGACCGACTATCCGCTGTGCGTGGCGGTCCTCTGTGATGCCACCGGTGGCGTGGGGGTGTCGGGCCGGTTCACCTTCGGCGCGAACGGCATTGCTGACATCCGCGGTTACGAGTACTGGCTGGACGGCGGCGCTCGCATGAGCGTGACGAACAGCGTGCTCGGCGGGTCGGTCACGGTCGACGTCACGCCGTCGTGGCCACAGCACCTCGCCCAGTTGTCCGGTTACAAGATCGGCGGAAAGCGGGTGCTGCACGTCGTCAGCGTCGACCAGGCCGGCCGGAGGAGCGACGATTTCAGGGCCGGGACGGGCAACGACGCCTCGGGTGGGTACGAGTTCACCGTCGCCTCCGCGCCCGACCCGGTGTCCCGGTGGAAGCTCGACGAGCCGACCGGCAGCACGGTGGCGGCCGACGCGGTCGGCAACCGCAACCCGCTCACCCTGTCCGGCGCGGTGAGCTCGACAGACGGAAACGGTGACGGAGGCACGGGTCTTGCCTTCGCGAGCCCCGGATCGGCGTCGGGCCAACTGGCGGTGCCGCTGACCGGTAACCGAACCACCGTGGCGACCGCACGGCTGTCCTCGTCCAGCACGGCCGAGTCCACGATCGTCCTGCACGGCAACTACTCCAGTCCGACCAGAGTGGACGAGCTCTACTTCGACGGGGCAACGCAGAAGGTCTGTTACCGGGTCCTGACCGGTACGACGTCCATGACGCAGCGGAAGGCGTGCTCGGCGCAGACCGTCCGGCCCGGTGTCTGGATCCGGGTGGGCGGTTCGTTCGACACGATGCTGCAGACGGCAACCGTCTACGTCAACGGGGTAGGCACCTCCACCAGCACGGCCACTGCTTTCCCGGACGCGCCGATCGGTCTCGGCAATCTCACCGTCGTCGGTGAGAACCTCCTCTCGGTCGACGACGTGAGCGTCTGGAACCGTGTGCTGGCACCCGAGGAGGTCGCGGCACAGTCGGTGACCGAAGCCGGAAACTGGGACTTCGATTTCGGTGACACCACGGACGGCACGACCCACCCGAACCGCCATGACCTGACCGTGTACGCGCCGGACGAGCCCGAGGGGCTGTGGAGCGACTTCGGGCACAACGACGGCGACTTCGGTTCGGTCGACCTCGACGGCTTCACAGCGCTGTCGACCGACGGCCCGGTCCTGCGGACCGCCGAGTCGTTCTCGGTGTCGGCCTGGGTCAACGTCAGCAAGGTGCCTGACTGGAACTGGGCCGCGGTCTCCCAGGACGGTGTGTACCAGTCGAACTTCTCGCTCGGCGTGAACTTCACCGGCGGCGCGCCGCATTGGGGGATGTTCCTCCAGATGGCGGACAGCAACACCAACGACGCCATCCATCCCGCCTACCTGAGCACGCCGATCGTCGAGGACGAGGTGGGCGCCTGGACCCATCTGGTCGCGGTATACGACACGGCCAAGCAGCGGATGACGCTGTACGTCAACGGGGTGGAGGGCGCCTCACAGCCCTTCACCGGCAGGTGGAACTCGACAGGTCCGTTCAACATCGGCCGTGCCCGGTACGCCCCGCCCGGCGGCGCCTCGCACACCACCGACTTCTTCTCCGGCAACGTCGACGAGGTCCGGGCCTACGCCGGTGCCCTCACCCCCGAACTGGTCAAGCGGCTCTACCAGACTCAGGACGGCAACCTGTGACGAACTCTGTCAGGCGGCGTCTCGCGGCCGCTTTCACCGGACTTCTCGCCGCCGGCTTCCTGCAGGCCACGCCGGCCGCCGCCGATCCGGCCGAGGAAAAGCGCCTCAAGCCCCACGCCGGAGTGTCGATCGGCGGCCGGGCGGTGAAGGACAAGCCGGTCAGGATTCCGGCGATGCCGACCTCGACGCCTGAGGCACCGCAGTGGCCGGCCCCGGGTGCCGCCGCCGCGAGTGCGGCCTCGGTGCGCGCCACCGACGGCAAGGCACGCCGTCTGCCGGTCGAGGTATTGGACCGGGCCGCCGCGGCGAGGGCGCACCGGGACGTGGTGGTTCGGGTGCGGCCGGAGGCGGCTGGATCTGTCGATGTCCGGGTCGATTACAGCGGCTTCGCTGACGCGTACGGTGCGGATTGGTCGGATCGCCTTCGTCTGGTGTCCCTTCCCGATTGCGCTCTGACCACGCCCGACGCTGCGGCTTGCGCGGCTACCCCGCTCGTGTCCAGCAATGACGGCACGGCGGTGTCGGCGGCGGTTCCCGTGACCGCTCAGGGCGCCGTGGTGGCGTTGGAGGCGGGTTCGTCGGGTGGTTCGGGTGATTTCGGTGCGACCGCGTTGTCGCCGTCGGGTACCTGGAACGGCGGCGGTAACAGTGGTGCGTTCACGTGGGCGTACCCGATGTCGGTGCCGCCGTCGCTGGGCGGGCCGGCGCCGAGTCTGTCGCTGAACTATTCGTCGCAGGCGGTGGACGGTCGGACGGCGGCGACGAACAATCAGCCGTCGTGGGTGGGTGAGGGCTTCTCCTACGAGCCGGGGTTCATCGAGCGGCGGTATGCGTCGTGTGCTGATGACAACGACGATGATGACCGGCCGGGGAACAACAGTGTCGATTCGGGTGATCAGTGCTGGGCGACGGACAACGCGACGTTGTCGCTGAACGGGATCGCGGCCGGTGAGCTGATCTACAACGCCACGGAGAAGCGGTGGCACGTCCGCAGTGACGACGGTGTGCGTATCGAGCGGCTCTACGGTGCGACCAACGGTGACAAGGGTCCGTCGGGTGAGAACGCGGGTGCTTCCGGTGAGCACTGGGTGGTCACGGCGACCAACGGGACGAAGTACTACTTCGGGCTGAACCGGTTGCCGGGGTGGACGGCGAACGCGGCGGAGACGAAGTCGGTGTTCACGGTGCCGGTGGCCGGCAACCAGAGCGGTGAGCCGTGCAGGCAGTCCGGGTTCAAGGATTCGTTCTGCGACCAGGGGTGGCGCTGGAATCTGGACTGGGTGGTCGACACCAACGGCAACGCGATGTCGTACTGGTACTCGCCGGAGAAGAACAAGTACGCGAAGTACGGTGCCAACTCCGACGTTCTGGAGTATGTGCGGGCCGGCAACGTCACTGAGATCAAGTACGGTCAGCGCTCGTCGAGTGCGTATACGACAGCGCCGATGGGTGTGGCCTTCGGCACGGCCGAACGGTGTCTGAGTTCCTGCGGGGTCAACGGGAACTGGAAGGACACGCCGTTGGATCAGGAGTGCACCGGTTCGACGTGTACGCAGTACGGACCGACGTTCTGGAGCAAGCGGCGGCTGGCCACGATCACGACGCAGATCGCGAACGGCACCACGCCGCGCAACGTCGACCAGTGGACGCTGACGCACTCGTGGCCGGACCCGACCGATGGCACCCGCGCGGGTATGTGGCTGTCCTCGATCGGCCACAAGGGCTGGGACGCGGCCGGTGCGGAGACCTCGGTCCCGAATGTGCGTCTCATCGGCAAGGCGATGGACAACCGGGTCGACACGACGCTGAGCAACGGCCTGCAGCCGATGCGCTGGTTCCGGTTGAAGACGATCTACACAGAGACCGGCGGGATGATCGACGTCGAGTACAAGGCGCCCGATTGCACGGCTGGTTCGACGCCGTCGCCGTGGAACAACACGAAACGGTGTTTCCCGGTGCGGTGGGCGCCGCCGGACCTCGGTCAGGCGCCGGGGACGGAGATCACCGACTGGTTCCACAAGTATGTGGTCGAGAGTGTGACCGAGAGCGACATGACCAGCCCGGCCGAGGGTCATCCGCTGCATACCCGGACGACCTACTCCTATGACAAGCCGGCGTGGCGGTTCGCTGACGACGACGGCATCACCAAGGACAAGTACCGGACGTGGTCGCAGTGGCGCGGTTACGAGGTGGTCAGTGTCGTCAAGGGTGACGACGGTGACCGGACCAGGGTCGACACCCGTTACTTCCGGGGCATGAACCTCGACAAGTCCAGCCCGCAGGACACCGTCGGGTCACGCCGGGTCACGGTGACGGACTCGCAGAACAGGGCGACGATCGACGACGCCGACGAGTTGAGCGGCTTCGTGCGGGAGACCGTCGTCTACAACGGGCCCGGTGGCGCGGCGGTCAGCGGCACGATCTCCGACCCGTACATCTCAAGCCCGACCGCCTCGCGCAAGCTGCCCTCCGACATCTGGACCGTCGCAGCCCGGCATGTCGACACGTCGGGTGTGTGGAATTGGACGGCACTCGACAACGGCCGGGGTCAGACGTGGACGCACAGCACCACCGAGTTCGACAAGTACGGGATGCCCACCGCCGTCACGGATCACGGCAACACGGCCAAGACCGGTGACGAGAAGTGTGTGCTGACCGATTACACCCGCAACGAGGGCGCGGCGTGGCTGATCTCGTTCCCGTCGCAGGTGCGCACGTTCGCGCTGACCTGTGCGGAGGCGCGTAAGAGCGGCCGGGTGATCTCCGCGGCCGAGGTGATCGGCGCGACGCGGACCAGTTTCGACGGGCAGGCCTATGGCGCGGCGCCGACGAAGGGTGCGACGACCCGGACCGAGTCGCTGGAGAAATGGGAGAACAACGCGCCGGTCTTTTACACGACGGCCATCAATGAGTTCGACGACTACGGCCGGCCGCATTTTTCCTGGAACGCGCTGAATCACAAGACCGAGACGACCTACACCCATAATGCGTACGGGCAGATCGTGCGCGTCGACGTGAAGAACCCGCTGAATTGGGGGTCGTACACCACGCTCGACCCGGCGACCGGCGCCAACACCCTGTCCAGTGATCAGAACGGCCGTAGGACCGAATCCCTCTACGACGGGCTCGGTCGTCTGATCAGCGTCTGGAAGCCGGGCCGGACCAGGGCCGCGAACGACGTTCCGCACCTGCACTACGAGTACTCGCTGAACACGAACAGGGCGAGCGTGGTCAAGGCCGAGGTCCTCAACGCCGCCGGCAAGCTCTCCACCAGCTACACCTTCTACGACTCGCTGCTGCGCCCGGTGCAGACGCAGAACCAGTCGTCGACTGTCGGGATGCTGGTCACCGACAGCTACTACGACACCGCCGGGCGGCCGAAGCACACCTACGGCCCGTACTGGGAGTCCGGCACGGGTGTGTCCGCCACGCGCTGGCAGCCGCCCATGCCCGCCGGCCGCGACAACGTCGAGTCCTGGACCAGGGTCCTCTACGACGGGACCGGCCGGGAGACGAACAAGATCTTGTTCCACAAGCTGGCCGAGAAGTGGCGTGCCACGACGGTCTATCACGGTGACTACGTCGATACCTATCCGCCGCAGGGCGGCACGGTCGAGTCCAAGCATGTGGATCCGCTGGGCCGCACCACCGAGATCCGGCAGTACCACAGCCGCGACATCGGCGGCGGCTTCGACTCGACCAAGTACGGCTACAACGCCAAGGGCCAGCTGGAGACTGTCACCAACCCGGCGGGCACCAAGTGGACGTACGGATACGACATCCAGGGCCGGCAGAACTACACCAAGGACCCGGACAAGGGCGAGACCACCACGACGTACGACAAGCTCGGCCGTACCGAGACGGCCAAGGACGGCCGCGGGCAAGTCCTGGCCTACCGGTACGACGACCTCGGCCGGACCACGGGTCTCTACAACGACTCGCTCACCGGGACGAAGCTCGCCGACTGGACGTACGACACGCTGACCGGCGGGCTCGGCGTCCTGGCATCGAGCAGCCGGTACGTCGGCACTGACGCATACACCACCGCCACCACGCTGCTGGACGCCAAGACCGGTCTGCCCACCCGGTCCACGGTCACCATTCCCGCCTCGGAGACGGGGCTGGCCGGCACGTACACGTACAACGCCCGCTACGCACCTGACGGAACGCCGTCGGTAACCCAGATGGCGGCGATCGGCGGCACCGGCGGACTGGGCGCCGAGACGCTGACCAGCGGATTCAGTGACCTCGGCGCGGTCACCACGCTGAGCACGACGAACGGCGGCACGCTCGTCCCCGCGGTCACCTTCACCGAGTTCGGTGAACCCGCCTCGGTGTGGTTCGGCAACAACGGCGGCAAGGCGCTGCAGATCACCAACGACTACGAGCCGGGCACCCGCCGGCTGGCCGCCTCCGAGGCGTTCCGCGAGGTGTCTCCGGGGGTCGTCTCCTGGAAGGAGTACAGGTACAACCACGCCGGTGAGATCGAGCGGACCGCGGAACTCGCGCCCCTCGCCGGCATCGAGACGCAGTGCTGGCGCGAGGACTATCTGCAGCGCCTGACCGACGCCTGGACACCCAGCGACGGCAACTGTGACACCGGCCCCTCGTTGTCCGCCCTGGCCGACACCACCTCCGCCCCGGCGCCCTATTGGACCTCGTGGTCTTTCAATACGGCCGGCAACCGGGCCCAGCAGACAGAGCACAAAACCACTTCAGGGGTACGGACAACCGACTACACCTATCCCACAGCGTCCGCGGCTCACCCGCACTTCGTCACCGGCACCACCGTCACGACCGGCACGAACAGCGTCACCTCCGGGTACCAGTCCGACGCGGCCGGCAACACCATCTCCCGTCCGACCGCCGCCAACGGTCAGCAGACGCTCAACTGGAACAGCGAGGGCCGCCTCGCCACCGCCACCGACTCCTCCGGCACCTCCAGCTACATCTACGACGCCGACGGCAACCGCCTGATCGCCAAGGACTCCACCGGCAAGACGCTCTACCTGCCGGGCCAAGAGGTTCGCGTCGACAACAACGGCACGGTGCAGTCCTGCACCCGCTACTACACCTACGGCGGCAAGACCGTCGCCCAGCGCACCACCAAGGGCCTGACCTGGCTGGTCAGCGACACCCAGAACACCGCCTCGATCAGCGTCGACGCGGTCACCCAGCAGGCCACCGTTCGGCACCTCACCGCGTACGGCGAGAACCGCGACGGCCCCAGCATCTGGATCAACGACAAGGGCTTCCTCGGCAAGACCCTCGACAAGACCGGCCTGACCCACATCGGCGCCCGCGAGTACGACACCAAACTCGGCCGCTTCGTCTCCGTCGACCCGCTGATGGATCTCACCGATCCACAGATGATGCTCGGCTACGCCTACGCCAACAACTCACCCGTCAGCTCCAGCGACCCCACCGGCAAAGCCGTCGACACCGGCACCGGCAACGGCGACGGCACCACCTTCAACCCCGACAACGGCAACTGCCTCTCCGGCTGCGTCAACGACACCGACAGTGACGTCGACCTGCCCGGCAACAACCAGCCGCCGCCGGGCAACCCGCCCAACAACGGCGGCGGCGGAAGCAACAGCTCCGGCGGCGGTGGAGCCAAGGCCGCCGGCGACAACCAGCAGAAGAAGTGCTCCGACAGCTGGTGGTGCCGCACCAAGAGCTGGGTCTCCGACCACAAGGCCGACATCGCCGGCTTCGCAGCAGGCGTGGTCGTCGGCGGTGCCTGCACCATCGCAGTCGGCTGGACCGGCGTGGGCGCCGTAGCCTGCGGAGCCGCCGCCGGTGCTGTCAGCTCCATCACCCACGACCTGGTCGAAGGCGGCCACAGCGCGGCTGAGATGGCCGGCAACGCGATCGTCGGCGGAGTCTTCGGTGGTGTGTTCGGCGGCGCCATGTTCGTCGGCGGCAAGATCCTCGGTGCCGGCGTCCGCAGCATCGTGAGCCGAGTGGGCGCCAGCCGAGCCGCCGGCACTGCCAACCGAGCCGCTGGCACCGCGAACACCGCCGCCACCAACACGGAACGCGACGCCGCCACAGAGACAGTCGAACAGGTGACGGCACGCGCAGAACTCGTCGTCAGTGAGACAACCAAGAAGGCACGTCCCGAAGCGAGCTTGCTCCCTGATTCGGCAGCCTTCGCGAAGGTAAGGGAAGCTGCTCGAGGTTACAAAGCGGATGGTGGAATCCTAATTCTGGGGGAGGCGTCGTCGTCCGGCGCTCTCAGAGCGGGAAGTATTTCTCTCACTCCGAGAGCTGCTGCTGAGACGATCAGAAATGTGCCCGGATACAGACCTGGTTGCTCTGTCTTCATCATGAGTTGCCGGCTCAGTGACGACTATGTGGAAAAGCTTGCCGACGAACTGGGCGGGCCCGTTTACAACCCGGCGGGATTCTCCTGAGCGCGGTGGAGGAGGAGCCAGGCATCGGCTGGGAAGAAGCGTTTGGCTGTGTTCCACTGGAAGTTCGAGTAGAAGGGGCGGGCCTCCTCCGCCTCCAGCAACCGCGGATCGGTCACGCGGTGGTCCGTGCCCTTCCAGCGCAGTGTGCAGCCGCCCGCGGCCAGCACGTTCTGGACCCAGTTCGTGCGGGTGCCCCACGGCAGGTTGACGATGAAGCCGTCGGGGGTGGCTACCACCGCGATCGGGACCGTCAGGTCCCGGCCGGTGCGGCGGCCCCGGTGGTGGACCAGGCCCCAGAAGGGAATCCAGCGCTTCCCGGCGAGGGCGCGGGCGATCCTGTCGGTGACGCGGGCGAGTCGAGATGTCGTCGCAGTCGGCATGCTCTGATCGTCCGCCCGTGGGAGGGCTTGGCGCTTCCCGAGGATCCGTCAGGGCTGTTGGCGGAATTCCGTCAGGGCGTGGGCCACCGCGTCGGTTCGGCCGCGGGCGCCGATCTTGCGGTAGAGGTTGGCGAGGTGGCGTTCGACCGTGTGGACGGCTATGCCCAGGCGGCGGGCTATCTCGGGGTTGGAGTCGCCGGTGGCCAGCAGGCGGAGCACGTCCTGTTCCCGGGGAGTCAGGGCGGGACGGGTGGGGGACCGATGCGCCTTGCCGCCGGTGACGAAGCCTGTGACCAGGCTCAGGTCGGTGTCGGGGTCGGTGAGGAACAGGGTCGGTGTTGCGCCGGGCAGGGCCATGAACTCGGCGTTCGGCAGGGCGGCGGCCAGGCGCTGCGACGCCTCGATCGGGATCTGCTCGGAGCTCTGGCGGTGCAGGACCAGCGTGGGTGCCTGGACGGCCGCGACCTCGGCCGTCACGTCGATGTGGCGGGCGGCGTCGAACCAGGCCTTGGCGACGGGGGCGCTGGTGGCGGTGCGGAAGGCCTCGGCGGTCGCGCGGCTCGACGACGCTGAGTCCCAGCCGAGCCAGGCGGTGGCGGCGGCGTCGGCGAAGAGGTTCCAGTCCTGGTCGACGAGGGAGAGCAGGGCCTGGGTCTGTGCCGGGCGCATGGCCTCGGCGAGTCTTGGTGTGCCGCCGAACAGGACGAGCCGGTCGACCCGGGTGGGGTTGCGGGCGGCGAAGGCCAGGGCGGTCGGGACCGAGTGGTAGTACCCGAGGAGGGAGGCGCGGGAGATTCCGGCGTCGGACAGGACCGCCCGCAGATCGCGCAGGTGGGCGTCGAGGCCCAGGTCGCCCAGGTCGATGCGGCGGTCGGAGGCGCCGGTTCCCCGACCGTCGTAGAGGACGACGGTCAGGTTGCGGGCCAGTCCCAGGTAGGCGTTGCGCAGCGCGGGGATGCGCCACTGTGCCGCGATGTTGCTCAGCGACGGCATCCAGACCAGCACCGGGCCCTGCCCGAACACCTGATAGCCGATGGTCACCCCGTCATCGGCCCGGGCGAAGCGCACGTCTGGCACCACGGGTGAAGCCTACGAGGCCTGGGCACGGTAGTGGGACGGCGGCACCCCGTACCGATCCTGGAAAGCTTTTCGCATCGACTCCGTCGAGCCGAAGCCGCAGCGCCGGGCCACCGCGGCCATCGGCAACACGGTGCTGGTCAGAAGATGTGCCGCGGCTTCCGTCCGGGCCCGGCGCACGAACTGTGCCGGTGTCTGATGCACATAGGTGAGGAACAGCCGGGCGAGATGCCGCTCGCTGACACCCACCCGCCGGGCCAGGTCGCCGCTTGTCAGATCCCCGCTGAGGTTGCCGGTGATGTGGTCGGTGACGCGCCGGACCACGAAGTCGTCGCTGCCACGCCGGGCCAGGAACATGCTGACCTGCGCCTGGCCGCCCGGTCGTTGCAGGTAGGCGACCGTGCCGAGGGCCACGCCGCGCGCCACCGTGGGCCCGTGGTCCTCCTCGATGAAGGCCAGCGTGAGATCGAGCGCGCTCGTCACCCCGCCCGAGGTGCTGACGTCGCCGTCGCGGATGTAGATCGGCTCGGGGTCGACCAGCACGTCCGGATAGCGTTCGGCGAAGCGCCGCGCGTACATCCAGTGGGTGGTGGCGCGCCGGTCGGCGAGCAGGCCGGCTTCGGCCAGGACGGTTGCGCCGGTGCAGACGGCGGCCACCCTGCGTGCGAGCGGCGCGAGGCGGCGGACATGGCTTATGAGGTACGGGTTCCCGGCCGCTTTCTCGTGTCCGAGCCCACCGGTGACGAGCAGGGTGTCGATCGGCTCGTTGATCCGTTCGAGCACCGCCTGGGCCTCCAGACGCAGTCCCGAGTCGCACTCCAGCGGCTGCTGTCCCAGGGTCGCGAGGACCGTCCGGTACGGCGGGCCGGCGCTGATCCGGTTCGCGATGTGCAGCGCGGAGGTGACACAGGCGATGTCGAGCAGTTCCGCCCCGTCGTACCCGACGATCACAAAGATCACGCGAACGGCTCCAGGCGTACCGTGACCTGTCCCGTCGTGGCCAGGCACGTCTTGCCGTCCGGGGTGGTCAGCGTGCTGACCCGCAGGTTCGGCAGGGTGACCACCACCGTCGCGTCGTCGAGCGGGATCCGGAAGTCGGGTATCCGGGTGATCGGCTGCGGCGGCATCTTCGCCACCTGTCCCTCGGTGGCCGCCGCGATGACCGGCGCCAGCGTGTTGACCACGATCCGGATGACGTTGTCCAGGAACGCCGGCACGCCCTTGAAGTCGAAGGCGAACGTCACCGACTCGATCATGTCGAGTTTGAGCATCACCTCGTTGGCCGCGTTCACCGAGGCCGTGACGCGTACGGTCGGGTGCGCCGTGGCCGTGCCGTCGAAGGACCAGCCCACCGGTTTGGCCCACAGGTGCAGGTCGACGTCGATGCGGGCGGTGCCCCGCAACCGGCCGTTCTCCCCGGGTAGCACGTCGAGGGAGAAGTCCGAGAACCGGGCCGTGTACTCGGCGTTGACCGTGACGTCGACCGGTAGCAAGCGGATCTGGGTACGCCAGTCCCCGCTGACCGGGTAGGCGGCCGCCACGTTGTCGAGCAGCCGGTTGAGCAGCGGCGCGCGGACCGCGACGAACAGCGGCGGCCACTTCCCGGCCAGTTTCGCCGGATCGGGCTGTGCCGGGTGCAGCGCGGTGGTGGCGAGCAGCCGGCCCTCGCCGGTGGCCACCACCGGAGGCGCCACCTGCAGGGTGCCGAGCCCGAGCGGCGGGATGCGCAGCGGCTTGAGGAAGGTCTGTTCGAGGAGGCGGGTCAGTTCCGGCACCACACCGCGGTTGACGACCTGGGTCAGCACCGGGTTGCCCGGTATCTCGATGCGGGCGGTGACCAGGTCGGCGGTGAGCACGCCGCCGGACTCGACGATCATCTGCAGGCCGGCGTGCAGGGACGCGTCGAACCGGGTCGGGTCGCCGTCGGTGAAGTGGAACGTCAGGTCGACCCGGGGCACGAGCAGCTCGAAGGAGGCCCGGGAGGCGGTCGTGGCGGCCTGTTCCGCCTGCGCCTGGTCGCCACCGGTTATCTCGCCGAGCAGGGCGCGCTGCCATTCGCGTACCTCGGCGGAGGGGGCGAGGGTGACCTGCGGAGCGGTGGCCAGGTCGTAGTCGATCCGGGTGACCGACAGCGCGGGCAGCGCGATCGGCAGGCTGCCGGTGAGCAGCAGGTCGTGGGTGGCCTCGTACACCGAACGGATCACCTCGTTGAGGGCCGTCTCGTCGATGCCGAACACCGCGTCGTAATTCGCCATGGTTCCACCGTGGATGCCGGGAGCGGACAACGGAAGGGGCCCGGCGTGTCGGTAAGCCGGTATTCCCGATCTGCGGCCGGACGTGCCACTACCTCCGAAACAACGAATGGTGAACAACGATCTTCGTGGCGGAGAACGACAGGCTTCAAGATCACGTCTACATTCACGTGGCGCGGGCAACACGGCCGCGCCCGAACAGAGGAGCCCCCCGCATGGCGAAGAAGGCGAAGAAGGTCAAGGAAGAGGCCGTGGTCGAGGTCGTCGAGGCCCCGGCGCCCGAGCCGGTGGTCGTCGAGGAGCCGAAGGCCAAGAAGGTGAAGAAGGACAAGGACGCCAAGGAGGCCAAGGCCACCGGCCCCAAGTCCAAGAAGGACAAGAAGAAGAAGTAGTGACTCCCGGAGCTGTTCACGACTCCGTCGTGAACAGCTCGCACGTCATGTTGTAGTACCGGTCGGTCTGCCCCAGGTGGCGCATGCCCAGGCGGCGGCAGACCGCCTGCGAGGCCGCGTTCTCCGGGTACGTGACGGCGTAAACCGTGGAGACGCCCGCGCGCGCCGCGTACGCGAGGACCGCCGTGGCCGCCTCCGTGGCGTACCCGTTGCCCCAGGCGTCCGGGTGCAGATGCCAGCCCACCTCGGTCTCGTCCGCGGTTTGCAGCGGTTCGCCGGACGCCATCAGCTTGACCAGGAAGACGGTGCCGAGCAGGCGCCCGCTGCGGCGGTCCTGTACCGCCCAGACCGCGTGCACGTCGTCCTGCCGGGAACGCCACCGCTCCAGCCGGGTCAATGCCTCGCTCCGATCGTGCAGCGCCTGTGGGCGCGCGCCGAGAAAGCGGACGACCTCGTCGCGGGAGTACATGTCCAGGACGAAGTCGGCGTCCTTGTCCTCCCACTCGCGCAGCAGGAGGCGTGGAGAGATCAGTGACCGCATCGCGGCAGCGTAACCGCAGAAGCAGCAACCGGTCACGGGTTGCGACGTTGGAACGTGCGTGAGCCCGGAACAGCTGCTGAGCGGCATGGACTACGGTCGGCACGTGCCTGAAGAGCCAGCCCAGTCGCTCGTCGATCCCGCCGGATCCGATGATGCCGCCGAAATCGCGCCCGCGGAGGCGGATTCCGGCAGATTCCTCGTGCGGCTGGACAACTTCACCGGCCCGTTCGACCTGCTCCTCCAGCTGATCGGCAAGCACAAGCTGGACGTCACCGAGGTGGCGCTGCACCAGGTGACCGACGACTTCATCGCGTACATCCGGGGCATGGGCGACGACTGGGACCTGGGCGAGGCGAGCGAGTTCCTGCTGGTCGCGGCGACCCTGCTGGACCTCAAGGCGGCCCGTCTGCTGCCGGCGGCCGAGGTGGAGGACGAGGAGGACCTCGCTCTTCTGGAGGCGCGCGACCTGCTGTTTGCCCGGCTTCTGCAGTACAAGGCGTTCAAGGAGGCTGCCGCGCACATCGCGGAACTCGAGGCCACCGGGGCGCGTCGCTGGCCGCGGATGGTCACTCTTGAGCAGAGGTACGCGGACGCGCTCCCCGAACTGGTCCTGGGCGTCGGCCCGGAACGCATGCTGAAGATGGCGCTCAAGCAGTTCCTGCCCAAGCCCGGCCCGCCTCAGGTGTCGATCGCGCACATCCACCAGGTCCGCGTGAGTGTCCGCGAGCACGCCGCGCTGCTGCGGGACCGCCTGCGCCGGGCCGGGTCCGCGACGTTCAGCCTGCTGGTCGCCGACTGTGACAACACCCTGGAGGTGGTGGCGCGGTTCCTGGCGCTGCTGGAGCTCTACCGCGAGGGCCTGGTCGACTTCGAGCAGCCGGTGTCGCTGGACGAGCTGATCGTGCGGTGGATCGGCGGCGACGACTCCGGCGGCGAGCTGGACATCGACGACTACGAGGGCACCCGGCCCGATCCGGAGGCCGAGGAGCCCGGGGCCGATGATGCGCAAGAGGACACCGGTTCGGACGAAACCGCCGGGACCGAGCTTGACGGCGACCCCGCCGATGGTGATCTTGGCGAGGACGACGACGAGACGCCGAACGGTCCGGCGGTCCTGAAGGAGACATCGTGAGCAGCGAGGACGAGCGCCCCGAATCCCTGGCCGCGCAGGCCGCGGCGTGGGTGCCGCCGTGGGAGCGCAGGCGCGAGCCCGACCGTGAGTACCAGGATGCCGCCGAGCCGCCCGACCTGGAGTACGAGGAGCCTGAACCGGAAGAGGAACCGGAGGAGGCGCCGGTCGAGGAAGAACCGGATGAACCGGTAGAACAGGAACAGGAAGAAGAGCCGGAGGAAGAGCGGGAGGAAGAGCCGGAGCCAGAGGCGCCGGTGTCCAACCCGGTACCGGTTCAGGCCCGCGGCACCCGGGACGACCTCGGATCGGACATCGAGGGCTCCTCCCGTACCCCCGAAATTCTGACCGACGACAGTGAGCTGGCCGCGGCGCTTGAGTCGATCATGCTGGTTGTTGATGAGCCCGTCGCCGAGCTGCAGCTGGCGCAGGTGCTGGAGCAGCCGGTGGAGCGGGTGGCACGCGCGCTGGAGGACATCTCGGCGCGGTACACCGCGGCGGGACACGGCATCGACCTGCGGCGCGTGGCGGGTGGCTGGCGTCTCTACACCCGGCCGGAATACGCGGCTTACGTCGAGCGGTTCGTGCTGGACGGGCAGTCGGTGCGGCTGACCCAGGCCGCCCTGGAGACACTCTCCGTGGTCGCCTACAAGCAGCCGGTGACCCGTTCGCGCATCTCGGCCATCCGCGGTGTGAACTGTGACGGTGTGATGCGTACGCTGGTCACTCGCGGCCTGATCGAGGAGTGCGGCACCGAGCCGGAGACCGGGGCTTATCTGTACCGGACCACGGTCCTGTTCCTGGAGAAGCTCGGCCTCAACTCGGTCGATCAGCTGCCGCCGCTCGCCCCGTTCCTGCCCGACGATGTGGAAGAAGTACTCGATGCCTCAGGCTGACACCGCCGAACGCCTCCAGAAAGTCCTGGCGGCGGCCGGTGTTGGATCCCGGCGCGCCTGCGAAGACCTGATCTTCCGGCGGCGCGTCACCGTCAACGGCCGCGTCGCCAAACTCGGCGACAAGGTCGACCCCGCCACGGCGGAGATCCACGTCGACGGGCAGCGGGTGATCACCAACACCAAGCTGGTCTACGTCGCGCTGAACAAGCCGCGCGGCGTCGTCTCCAGCCTCGACGACGAGAAGGGCCGCACGGAACTGGCCGACTTCCTCGGTGCCAACTTCGAGCAGCGGCTGTTCCACGTGGGCCGGCTCGACGCCGACTCGGAGGGGCTGCTGCTGTTCACCAACGACGGCGGCCTGGCGCACAAGCTGATGCACCCGTCGTTCGGCGTCTCCAAGACATACCTGGCCGAGGTGGTCGGGCCGCTGCCGCGCAGCGTGGGCCGCGCCCTGCAGTCGGGTGTCGAACTGGAGGACGGCCCGGCGAAGGTGGACAGCTTCCGCCTGGTCGACGCGATCGGCAAGACCGCACAGGTGGAGATCACCCTGCACGAGGGCCGCAAGCACATCGTGCGCCGGATGATGGACGCCGTCGGCCACCCGGTCACCCGCCTGATCCGCACAGCCGTCGGCCCGATCCGCCTCGGCGACCTGCGCCCGGGCGGCTTCCGCCACCTCTCGAGCGCCGAGATCGCCGCCCTCTTCAAAGTCGTCGGCGACTAGCGGTCAGGTGCGCCGGCTGATTCGTTTCTCCAGCGAGCCGTGGTCAGCAGATTGGTTCTTTCGATGGGTGGAAGGCCGTCGTCCAGGCCGCGAAGGCGCTGGTAGACGTCTCGCATTCGAGCCTTGTCCGGTATGTGTGGTGTTCCGGCGGCCTTCTCCAGGACGGTCAGGGTGCTCGCCAGCCTGACCGATCCGATGGTGCTGTCAACCTCGCGCATGCGGATCAGCCGCCGGATCTCGCTGGTCGCCGTGCGTGCGCCGGGCCCGTCGTCGATCAGGACGATGACTTCGGCGCCAGCTTCCGCGGCCACCACGGCGTGGGCGATGACCATCGTTTCGCCCAGGTCCTTGGAGCGTTTGAGGCACGCGGCCATCGGTTGCAGGGTGAGGCGGTGGACGACCCGGGCCAACTCAGGTGTGTGGTCGTCCGGCAGGATGCGGATCCAGTCCGGTGTCAGCCTCTTCCAGACGGTTGCCGCCGGCCGAAACCGCCGGTCTTGATCCGCTTTGCGGAGCACCTCTGTCTCCACAGCCGCCGGTGCGCTGAGCGGACCAAGCATGGCTATGAGGAGCCGTTCCTGGTGGATCGACAGGAAGTTCAGGCCTGGCCCAGCATCGATGATGGGTCGTTGCGTCATCGCGCATTCGGCTCCGTTGCCGTCTCGTGGGCGTCGTCTGTGCCGTTGAGCGCATCGTCCAGGGCGTTCAGATCGAGTTGTACGTCTGGGAGCTCGCCCGGATCGGTCCAGGAGACCGGGTGCTGGGCGGGGAAGATGCCGGCCTCGCGTAGTTCTTTAACGGCGTTGTCCGGGGTGATGCCTCGCAAGGTTGCGATCGTCTGGGCGGAGACCACGCCCTCGGCATAGCCCTGGATGGCCCGGGCGAGCAACCGCTGCGGCGCGCGTCGCTGGTCCGAGTCGGTTTGCAGCGCCTGATACTGGTCGCTCCATCCGAACCGGACGGCGAGTTGAGGCGCGGTGACGGACATCCAGTCGCGCTTGGTGTCGGGGTCGATGCACCCCGCCTGCTCGAGAGCGATCGCGGCGATCTGTGGTGAGACCAGGAAGCGCTGCACGACGGCCGACAGCGTTGCCAGGTTGACCTCGGGGGCCTCGACGAGGAACGCCTTCAGCCCTTCGACGGGAAGCAGGAGGTGCCGGGCGAAGACGTTGGCGCGGCTCTCGACCGGTGTGGATGCGCTCCAGTCGCAGGTGTCGTTGTCTGCCCAGTCGCCGAAGACGACGTGGGCGAGCTCGTGAGCCAGGGTGCTGCGTTGCCGCATCGGATGGCGGGTCCGCGCGACACCGATGAAAACGGTGTCGCGCTGCGGATCCCGCATCGTCAAACCGTGCTCATCAGGTCCTGCGTCGAGGACGGCCACGTCGATGCCGGCTGACTGCTCGATCACGGCAACCAGGTCGCCCAGCGGCTGCAGCCCCAAACGGTGGTCGTGCCGGAACCGCTCGGCGGCGGCACACCCTTCAACTTCGGCGTTCACGGGTGTCACCGCCGCCAGATCGTGGCCGGGATGGCCTGCTCGTCCAGGTAGTCGTCAAGTTCGAGAAAGTGCAGCAGAGCCTCACGCATGTCTTGCATGTCGGAGCCGTTGGTTGCTCGGGCTGCGCACTGGACCCGGTCGGCGACCGTGCTGGTCCCGGTGAGCTGTGCCACGGTGAAGCCCGTTGCCCATGAGATGGCCACGATTTCAGGGAGCTTGGCCACTCGGTCGCCGGAGATGATCCGCGACAGGGTGGGCTGAGAGATGCCGGTAGCGTCGGCAAGCGCGCGCTGACTGAGCCCTGCGGTTGCCCGAGCTCTCTCTATCAGTGACCCGATGTTGACGCTGGTCATGATTGCCGCCCCGAATCTGAATCATGATCTTTTCTTCTGATTCAGTCTACGTGATCCTTTGCCGCTGTGCCATTTCTGGCTGCGCGGTCCGGTCAACTTTGTAGCGTCAGCGGCGGCTCAGTACGAGCGGTCCGGTAGGGCTGCTGCGGCGCTGGTCCTGTCGAAGACCACGATCTCGGAGGCTACGCGTTTGGGTATCTTGCCGCCGTGGAAGAGGTCGATCACGGCGCGCATCAGGAGTTGGCCGATGATCGGGCTGCACTCGACGACGTAGGTCAGCCGGCCGTCGATCAGTGCTCGCAGGCCCGCCTTCGTGGCGTCCACGGTGACGATCTTCGGGGTGCGTCCCGGTTCGTGGCCGGCGTCCTCCAGGACGGCGGCCGCGCCGAGGCCCATCTCGTCGTTGTGCGCGAACACGGCGTCGATGTCGCGGTTGCGGCGCAGCAGCTTGCGCATCGCCTTCTCGCCGCTGGCCTTGGTCCAGTCGCCCTGCTCGCGGTCGACGACCTTGAGCCGGTTGCCGGCGCCGACCGTGTCGGCGAAGCCCTCGGCCCGCTGTTTGGCCGGGGTGGAACCGGCAGCGCCGAGGATCTCGACGACGCTGACCGGCCGGTTCGTCCCCGAGTACTCGGTCGACAGGTAGAGCGCGGCCTGATTGCCCTCGGCGACGAAGTCCGCGCCGATCGAACTGACGTAGAGCGCCGGGTCGGCGGTTTCGATGAGCCGGTCGGTGAGAACCACCGGAATACCCGCGTCGCGGGCCCTGCGGAGAACGTCGTCCCAGCCGGCCTCGACCACCGGTGAGAAGGCGATCACATTGACCCTCGCGTCGATGAACGACTGGATCGCGGCAATCTGCCGTTCCTGACTTCCCTCGGCGTTGTCGAACCTGAGGTCGATGCGGTGGTATTCCGCGGCTTTCTGAATCGAGCGGGTGTTGGCGAGGCGCCAGCCGCTCTCGGACCCGACCTGCGAGAAGCCGAGAATCAACGGCCCCGTTGGCGCGTCCTGGAGACTGCGCCCGTCGTCGTCACCGGAACACCCGGAGACGGTGGAAAAGAAACCTGCGGCGCCCATGATCATCAATGAGCGCCTGTGCATTGTCGGACCCCCCATGGGTTGTGAACGATAACAATGCGGTGATCTTCCAGCAACATGGCGATCTATTTTGGGCATTCTCGCCAAGGCTGCTTTGGTCGGTGATGGCGGGATTTAAAGCGAAAACGGGGATAACGATGCTCCCGTTTCCGAAAATGATTCTGATTAGTCGGCCGGGTCCGGGAGGAAGTCGGCCACCATCGTGATCAGGGCGCGGGCGGCGGCACCCGGTGTGCGGTCGGCGGGAACGGCGAGCGACAGCGGCCATCGCAGGTCGGCGCCGGTGACCGGTAGGGTGACCACGCCCTCGGTGTGCTCCGGCGTGAGGATGAAGCGGGGGAGCAGGGCGATGCCGAGCCCGTGCCGGACGTGGGCGACGCCGGTGGCGATGTCGGCGATCTCGATCGTGACGTGTCGCGGGACAGAGGCGGCCGTGAAGGCGCGGTCGGTGACGGCGCGGTTGCCGTATCCGGCGGGCGAGTCGATGAAGTCCATCCCGGCGAGGTCGCCGATGGCGACACGTTCCCGGCCGGCGAGCGGGTGACCGGCCGGGACGACGAGGTCCATCACCGAGGTGGTCAGGGGCAGCATGCGTACGCCTGCCGGCCGACCGCCGGGCAGCGAGACGAACGCCAGGTCGAGCCGGTGCTCGAGGATCGCCTCGATCAGGCCGAGCGACCCGGACGGTGCGGCGATGGTGCGCAGCAGCACACCCGGGTGCCGCCGGTGGAACTCGCCGAGCAGCGCGGGCAGGTCGACCACCCGGATCGAGGTGAGCGTGCCGATCCGCAGGGTGCCGCGCAGTCCGCCGCGCACCTCGGCGACCGCCTCGCGGGCGTCCCGTGCCGCGTCCAGGGCGATGTGGGCGCGGGGCAGCAGGGCGGTGCCGGCGTCGGTGAGAAGAACCCGCTTCGCGTTGCGGTCGAGCAGGACCGTGCCGAGTTCGCGTTCCAGGGCCTTGATGGCGGCGGAGACCGCGGACTGGACGACGTGCAGGCGGCCCGCGGCGCGGGTGAAGCTCTGCTCCTCGGCGACCGCGACGAAGTATTCGAGCTGGCGCAGTTCCACACCTGTGATTATCAACAACGCAGATGGGACCGAGCTCCAAGTTTCGTTGTCGTTGATGATGCGGCGGCCGACAGTGGCCGCATGACCGCCGTTCTCAAAGCGAAGCCCGGATTCTGGGCGATCGCGTTCGCGTTCCTCGTCGCCATGGCGTTCTCCACGGTGCCGACCCCGCTCTACCCGCTCTACATGGCGCGTGACGGCTTCTCCACGTTCACCGTCACGGTCGTCTTCGCGGTCTACGCCGCCGGCGTGGTGGTCAGCCTGCTGCTGGCCGGGCACGTGTCGGACCGGATCGGCCGCAAGCGGATCCTGGTCCCGGCGCTGGCCCTCGAACTCGTCGCGGCGCTGCTGTTCCTGAGCAGCACGTCGCTGCCGGTCCTGCTGACCGCCCGGTTCCTCACCGGCCTCGGCGTCGGCATGATCACCGCGACCGCGACGGCGTACCTGCAGGAGCTGCACACCCTGCACCGGCCGGGCGCGTCACGGCAGCGGTTCGAGGTGGTCTCGACGGCGGCCAACAGCGGCGGACTCGGACTGGGCACGCTGGTGGCCGGGTTCCTCGCGCAATTCGTGGAGGCGCCACTGCGTACGCCGTACGCTATCTTTGTCCTCCTCCTGAGCGTGAGCCTCCTCGCCGTGGTCCGCACCCCGGAGACCGTGCCGCCGCAGGCGGGAACCTACCGCTGGCGGCCGCAGCGGATCGGGATGCACGGAGATCGCGTCACCTACCTGGCCGCCGCAGCCGGTGCCTTCGCCTCGTTCGCCGTGTTCGGCGTCTTCACCTCGCTGGCGCCGGGCTTCGTCGCCGGCACCCTGCACCACCCGTCGCGTCTCCTGGCCGGCGCCGTGGTTTTCGCCGTCTTCGGCAGCGCCGCGGTCGCGCAGACCCTGACCGGCCGGCTCGGCGCCACCGCACGGACCAGGCTCGGCCTGCTCGCCCAGACCGGCGGCATCCTTGTTCCTGGTCGCCGGCATGCACACGGCGAACCTGACGGCGTTCCTGATCGGCGGGGTGGCCGCGGGTGTGGGCGCCGGTGTGCTGTTCAAGGCGGCGCTCGGATCGGTGGCGGCGAGTGCGGCACCCGCGCAACGCGGCGCGGCGCTGGCGGGCCTGTTCCTGATCGCCTACCTCGGCCTCGGTGTGCCGGCGATCGGCCTCGGAGTGGCCACCCACGTGCTGCCCGCGGCCGAGGTGATGACGTGGTTCGCGGCCGTGCTGATCCTGCTGCTGGCGGCGGTCGCCCTGCTGTCGCGAATGGTCAGTCGCGGTAACCGTGAGCTGCCAGGACGGCCGACAGCCGGGAGTCCCACGCACCCTGGTCCGCATCACGCCAGCGATGTCCCGACGCGCACTGCCAGTTCGGCGCCTGCCCGGGTGTGACGCAGCCGCCCAGCGCCAGGTCACCGTCCTCGGCCGCCTGCCGCGCCTCGGGCACCGGCAGGCCGAAGAGCAGCGGCACGCCGGGGAGACCGCACTCGGGACAGGAAGGGATCATGTCGCCAACCTACCCACGGTCCTTCCGGCTAACCGGTCGCGCCGATAGCTTTGGACGGCATGACGGACGAGTGGCTTCCGGCGCTGGCGCGCTACGCGGAACGTTTCCATGCCGAGATCGGTGCGGGTCATCACGTGGCCTCACCGCTCGGCGCGTGGCTGCTGCTGGCGCTGACCGCGTCCGCCGCCCCACCGTCGGAGGGCCTCGCCGACGCGCTCGGTGTCGAGCCGGCCCGCGCGGCCGAGATCGCCACCGAGCTCCTGGAGAACCCGCATCCCATGATCGCCGCCGCCTCCGCGGTCTGGTTCGGGCCGGGTCTCGACCCGCGGCACCTCACCGACTGGCGGGCGACGCTGCCGTCCACCACCGAGTTCGGCCCGCTGCCCGACCTCGCCGGCGCGGACCGGTGGGCGCGCGAGCACACGTTCGGAATGATCGACAAGTTCCCGATCGAGCCCACCCGGGACATCCTGCTGATGCTCGCCAGCGCCCTCGCCACGCGGTTCAGGTGGGACGTCCCGTTCGACGTGGTGCCCGCCGAGGCGCTCGGTGGCCCCTGGGCGGCACGGCTGCAGCGGGTGCTCCGGGTCCCGGAGGAGGGCTACCACCTGGCGTACGTGGCGACGTCCCGGCACGCCGGTCAGGTGATCGTGCACTCCGCGCCGGCCAGCGACGACTCCGGTGCGCAGGTGCGGGTGGTGTCGGTGGCGGCGGCGCCGGACGTGCCGCCGGAGAGGGTGATCGCGGCAGCCCACGAGATCGCCATGAGGGGGTACGAGGCAGTCTCCCTCTGGGACCTGCCGCTCGGTGACGGGCCGCTGTGGACGATCCGTGAGGAGATGGGTGTCGCGTACGGCACCGAGGCGGTCAGCGCGGTGCTGCCGTCCTGGTCGGCCACCAGCGAACACGACCTGTCGCGGCCGGGACTGGGCTTCGACGCCGCGACGGGGACGCTCGAGGGGCTGATCGGCCCGGGCCTGCAGTCCGAGGCGAAGCAGATTGCTACCGCGCGGTTCGACCGGTACGGGTTCGAGGCGGCCGCGGTCACCGCGTTCATGGTCACGACGTCGGCTCCGATGGAGCGGATGTTGCGGGTGGCGGAGCTGCGGTTCGCTCACCCGTACGCGGTGGTGGCCGTCGCGAACTACGCCGGCCCGTGGGACGGTGTGCCGGTCTTCTCGGCGTGGGTCACGAATCCCGAGGAGTCGGCGGAGTGAGCTCCGTGATCAGGATGCGCCCGCCCTCGAAGACACCGCCGTCGACGGCGATGACGCGGTCCCCGGCGTACCGGTGGGCCGCTGTCGCCGGCACCCGGAAGTGCGTCATCAGCGTGCTGTGCCCGTGCACCAGCGTGCCGCCGCCGTACGTGGCGAGCATCTTCTCCGCCGCGCCCGGTGCGGACAGCCCGCCCCGGCTGGTCAGCTTTCCCCAGAAATACAGGAAGTCGGTCGCGTCGAGATCGGTGAGATGCCGGCCGACCATCGCGTTGACCTCGGCGACGGAGTCACCGAACTCCAGGTACGCGGTGGTGTCGGAGTGCATCAGCAGGTGATCGCCGACCAGCGCCATGGCGGGCAGCCCGTGCAGCCACGCGATGTGGTCGCCGGTGAGCCGGTGCAGGTCGCCCGCCTGACCGCCCCAGCGCAGCCAGGCGCCCTCGTAACTCTCCCAGCCCGGCACGGCCTCGGTGCCGAACCGGTGCACCGCCAGCAGCAGCGCCTCGTGGTTGCCTAGCAGCGCACCCACCTGGCCGCCGGTCCGCGGCGCCTGTGCGGCGAGCCGGCGGATGTCGTCGAGGACACCGATGCCGTCGGGACCGCGGTCGACGTAGTCGCCCAACAGCCACAGCCGGGCGTCGCCACCCGACCAGTTCCCGGCCGCGTCGGCGAGCCCGGCGTCACGGAGGGCGTCGCGGAACTCGCTGCGGAAGCCGTGGATGTCACTGGCGGCGAAGAGGGGTGGCACGGCGCGCACTATAGCGCCACCAGCGGCGCGGCGAGAGCCTCGTCGATCCGGGCGGCGGGCGCGGGGCGGGCGAAGTAGTAGCCCTGCGCGTACCGATAGCCCAGATCGTGCAGGCGGGTGGCCTGCTCACGGGTCTCCACGCCCTCGGCTACGGCGCGCAGGCCCAGGGTGCCGGCGATGGTGCTCAGCGAGGTGGCGATCGCCTCCTGCTCGGCGGTGCCGTTCAGGTCGTCGATGAACGACTTGTCGACCTTCAGGGTGGTCACCGGGCAGGTGCGCAGCAGGGTCAGGGAGCTGTGGCCCGTACCGAAGTCGTCCAGAGCCACGCCGACGCCGAGGTCACGAAGCTGACGTACGGTGGTCAGCCCCGCACCGCCGGCGAAGACCGCGGTCTCGGTGATCTCGATGGTGATCCGGTCGGGTGCCAGCCCGTGCCGCCGCAGGGCGCCGGCGACCAGACCGGGCAGGTCCGGGTCGAGCAGCTGCCGTGCCGAGACGTTGATGTTGACGCGGGGACCGCCGGCACCGTGCCGGCGCTGCCAGGTCGCGGCGTCGGCGCAGGCGGTGTCGAGGATCCAGGCACCCAGATCGATGATCAGCCCGCTGTGCTCGGCGACCGGGATGAACTCGGCCGGCGGTACCACCGATCCGTCCGCGGGATGCCAGCGGACCAGCGCCTCGACACCGGTGATGGCGCCGCCGGGCAGCTCCACGATCGGCTGGTACAGCAGCCGGAACTCGCCGCGGTCCAGGCCGAGGCGCAGCGCGGCGGCCAGCTCCGCGTGGTGCTGGGCGGTGGCGTCGAGGTCGGCGGTGTGCTCCCGGTGCCGGTTGGTGCCGGTGGCCTTGGCGGCCTGCAGCGCCACCTCGGCGCGGCGCAGCAGCTCCGTGGAGGCGCTCGCGTCGCCGGTGGCGACGCCGACGGTGACGGTGACCAGCAGGTCGTGCCCGTCGACGCGCAGCGGGCCGCGGAACGCCTGCAGGAGCGCCTCCGCCACGGCCGGCTCCTCGCCGGGCAGCAGAACGCCGAACTCGTCACCGAGCAGGCGGGCGACGACCGCGCCGGCACCGGCGGTCACGGCGACCCGGTCCGCGGCGGCGCGCAGCAGTGCGTCGCCGGCCTCGTCGCCGAGCCGGTCGTTGAGCGCGGCGAACCCGTCCAGGTCGCAGACGGCCACCGTGGTGGCGCCGGTGTGGCGGGCCAGCTTCGCGGTGAACAGCCGCCGGTTGGGCAGGCCGGTGAGGTCGTCGTGGTTCGCCTGCGTGTCGAGCCGGTCGAGCAGGACCCTGTTGTCCGAGAGCGCCGCGATCTGGCGGACCATGACGAGCAGGGTGAGCACCACCGAGCCGCCGGCCAGGTTGGGCGGAAGGTGCCCGAGTTGCACGGTCACCGCGGTCAGCAGGACGGCGGTGACCGCGACGGCCGCGTACGGCACCGGGCTCACCTGCCGCCAGATGCCCAGGTGGCCCGGCTGCCGGCCGCCCCACACCGGCCGGGCCGGAGCGGGTGCCAGGTTGGCCCGGGTCTGCAGGCCCGCGGCGAGTGCGAAGAACAGGCTCGCGGCGGGCAGGGTGACCACTGTCGGGTTGAGGTAGTCGCGGCTCTCCAGCAGGGGCGTCACCGCCCAGGACAGCGGGGAGAGCAGGCCGATCGGCATCAGTGCCCAGAGCGAGGTGCGGTGCACGGCGCCGCTGCGGGTCACCCCGACCTTGATGACGCCGACGACGGCGGCGCAGGCCGCGGCGAGCACGACCACCAGCATCACGGCCTCGACGTTGCCGTGCGTGGTGGGCGCCGACGTGATCCACATGAAGTGCGTGATGATGACGGCGGCGGCGACTGTGACCACCGCGATGTCGAGGCACATCGCGACGGTGGCGCGCCAGCTGCGGCGCGGGCGCGGCAACCGGACGAGGGCGACGATCGCGACGACCACCGCGGTCAGGTAGCAGGCGGCGGTGACCGGCCGCATCTCGGCGTGCGGGCCGGTCGCCAGGGTCTCGGCGGTCTGCCCGATCGTGCCGGCGAGCAGCCAGCCGGTGGTGAAGGTGAGACGGCGCCAGAAGTCGCGGGCCGGTCCGGTCGCGGTGCGGGCGGCGATCAGGCCGCTGACCGTGGCGGTCGCGGCGGCGCCGATCGTGGAGGGCCAGAGCAGCCACGGCGCCGCGCCCAGCGCCCGGGCGTTGAGACCGATGACGGCACCGGTCACGAACCAGAATCCGGACATGATGAGAACCAGCGCAGCCCCGTAGGCTGCTTGGCGCGTTGGCTTCACCATGCTCCGAGTGATCGGTCCCGGCGGAGCCGACCTGAGCATTTCACGGTGTGCCGAGCAGCTTCTTCTGCACCTTTCCCATGGCGTTGCGGGGCAGTTCCGGCACCAGGCGCACGATCCGGGGCCGTTTGTGGACGGCGAGGCGTTCGGCCACGAACGCGATCAGTTCGTCCGGGGTGACCGGTCCGGCGACGACGTACGCGGTGATCTGCTCGCCGAGGTCTGGGTGGGCGGTGCCGATCACGGCGGCCTCGCGTACGGCGGGGTGCAGCAGCAGGGCGTCCTCGACCTCGCCGGCGCCGACCCGGTATCCGCCGGTCTTGATCAGGTCGGTGGAGGCGCGGCCGACGATGCGGTGCCAGCCGTCGGGCCCGATCGTGGCGACGTCGCCGGTGGGGAACCAGCCGTCGTCGAGGACGGGCGGGCGGATGCCGCCGGCGCCGTCGAGGTAGCCGTCGAGAAGCGTGGGGCCGCGCAGCTGGAGATGGCCGATCGTGGTGCCGTCGGCGGGCAGGACGGCGCCGGACTCGTCGACGAGGCGGGTGGTGATGCCGGGCAGGGGCAGCCCGACGTGACCGGGGCGGCGTTCACCGTCGGCGCGGGCGCTCACGGTGATCAGGGTTTCGGTCATGCCGTAGCGCTCGACGGGGGCCTGGCCGGTCAGCTCGGCGAGTGCCTCGAAGACCGGCACGGGCAGCGGGGCGCTGCCGGAGACGAGCAGGCGGGCGGAGGCCAGGGCGCGGGCGGCGCCCGGTGCGGCGGCGATCCGGGACCAGACGGTGGGCACGCCGAAATAGAGGGTGCCGGCTGCTTTTGCGTACGCCTCCGGCGCCGGACGCCCGGTGTGCACCAGCCGTGATCCCAGCCGCAGCGGGCCGAGCACGCCGAGGACGAGCCCGTGCACGTGGAAGAGCGGCAGGCCGTGCACGAGCGTGTCGTCGGCGGTCCAGTCCCAGGCGGCCGCGAGGGCGTCGAGGTCGGCGGCGATGGCGGCCCGGGAGATGACGACGCCTTTCGGCGGTCCCGTGGTTCCGCTGGTGTAGAGCACGAGCGCCGCGTCCGTCCCCGGCGACGTACCCGATATTTTGCTTTTATCGGTTATGGGCAGGAGGGTGGCCCTGGAGTCCCGCAGGATGTGCTCGCGTTCGAGCTCGCCGGCGTCGGGCGGAATCGGGACCACGGGCACACCCGCGAGCAGCGCCCCCGTGATCGCCACGATCGTCGCCGCGGTCGGCGTCGCGTCCACCGCCACGATCGGCGCCCCGGCGATCTCCGCGGCGACTCGCGAGGCCCGCTCGAGCAACTCGTGCCGGGACATCGCCCCGTCAGCCGTGACGACCGCGTCCGCGAGATCGTCGTCCTGGTGCAACGCGGCCAGCAAGGTCATTCCGGGATCCTTTCACCCGCTGGAGGAGTTGCGCCGCTCACGGGCGGCGGCACCAGGGTGATCACCCGATTGCCGTGCGTGATCAGCGCTGTTTAGCGTCGCTTCCGTGTCCGATGACCGCAGCACCGACCGGGCCCGGTGGCGGGACCTGCGCCGGCTCACCCGGGGCTACCGCCGGTGGATCGGCGTGTCGGCCTGCCTGAGCCTGCTCGGCTCGGCGCTGGCCCTCGCGCAGCCGCTGCTGGCCGGCCGTGCGGTCGACGAGGCGGCGGGCGGCCGGGTGCCGTGGACGGTCTGCGCGGTGCTGGCCGCGCTGTTCGTGGCGCAGGCGTTCACGCTGGCGCTGGCCCGGTACGTGCAGGCCCGCACCGGGGAGACGATGACCCGGGACCTGCGGCGTACGGTCACCGGCCACCTGCTGAGGGTACGGCTGTCAGTGCTGGACCGGGTCCGCGTCGGCGATGTGATCGCGCGAGCCTGCGGCGACACGACAGTGGTGAAGATGCTGGTGGCCCAGAGCCTCGGCACCGGGATCGCCGGTGTGGCGGGCCTGGTCGCCGTGGTGGCCGTGCTGGGCTGGCTGGACCGCTGGCTGCTAACCCTCGTCGTCGTGCTGTTCGGGGTCGCGGTCGGCGGCCTGCTCCTGGTCGTGCGCCGGTTACGCCGGGCGTCCCGCACCGCGCAGGCGGCCGAGGGCACGCTGCTCGCCGACCTGGAGCGGGTGCTGGGCGGCATCCGCACGGTGCGGGCCTGCCGCGCCGAACCGGTGGAACACGCCCGGCTGACCCGGGCGGCGGGTCGCGCGTACCGGGCCAACCTGCGGATGGCCCGCCTCGTCGCGCTGAGCGGGCCGACCAACGACCTGGCGGTCAGCGGGGCGTTCCTGGCGGTGCTGCTGGTCGGCGCCGGCCGGGTGGCGACGGGGGAGACCAGCCTGGGGCGGCTGGTGGCGTTCACGCTGGCCATGACGTACCTGGCGGCTCCCATCTACGAGATCTTCCAGGCGGTGAGCGCGGTGCAGCAGGGCTCCGGGGCCCTGCACCGGATCAACGAGGTGCTGGCGCTGCCGGTGGAGCGGGACTCCGCGGTGGCGGTGGTCCCGATGCGCGGCGAGCCGCCGGTGCTGGAGTTCCGCGACGTCTGGTTCGGGTACGACCCGGGACGCCCCGTACTGCGCGGCCTGCGCCTCACGGTGCCGGACCGGAGTGTGGTCGCGCTGGTCGGGCCGTCGGGAGCCGGGAAGTCGACGGTGTTCGCGCTGGCCGAACGCTTCTACGAGCCGGACCGCGGCAGCGTCCTGCTGCGCGGGCGGTACCTGCCGTACGACTGGCACCGCGCCGCCGTCGGCCTGGTCGAGCAGGACTGCCCGCTGCTGGCCGGCACGCTCCGCGAGAACCTGCTGTACGGCTCGGGCCCGGTCGAGGACGGCGAGGTGGCCCGGATCCTCACGATCACTGGGCTGACCTCGGTGGTGGAGTCGCTGCCGTACGGGCTGGACACCCCGGTCGGCGAGCGCGGCGACCGGCTATCCGGCGGCCAGCGGCAGCGGGTCGCGATCGCCCGCTGCCTGCTCGCCCGCCCGCAGCTGATCCTGCTCGACGAGCCGACCGCACACCTGGACCCGGACAGCGAACAGGCCCTGGCGGCGGCACTGCGCGATGTGGCGAAGGTGTGCGCGCTGGTCGTGATCGCCCACCGCTTCTCAACGGTCCGCTCCGCCGACCGCGTCCTCGTGGTGGACGGCGGCGTGGTGGCGGCCGAGGGCACCCACGACGAGCTGATGGGGTCGAACCCGTACTACCGTCGCCTCGCCGGTGCGGGCGTCTCCGGGTCGGTCAGAGACCCGGGACGCCCGGATGCGCCGGACTGCACGACGTGGACGAATGGCGAGGTCACGCTCTGGCGCCAGAGTTGATGGGAGACCACCTCGGGATCGTCGAGCGACGGCTGTGACTACCCCGAGAACCGCCGGCTGCGAGCCATCTCCCGATAGGCCGACAGGGCGGCGGCGTCGGTGTCGAAGCGGAAGTTGTTCGTGGTGCCGTCCTGGATGTCGGTGTCGAACCAGACCACGGCGCCGACCGACGGGGTGCGATCGACCCATTTGCACAGCTTCTTGATGTAGCCGGCCTTGTCCGACACCGCTGCGGTCTCGGAGAGGATCACCGGCTTTCTATTTCCGTAGAGGTCGATGACACGGCTGAACAACGTGGACGGCGACTCGCCGAAGAAGTTGTAGCCGGACACTCCCACCCAGTCCACATACGAATCCCCCGGATAGTATTTCGCGATCCGGTTCGCGGGCGTGTCCGGCGACGAGTTCCAGTTCGGGCTCCACACCCACGCGACATTGTCGGCGCCCACGTCGCCGAAGACGCGGTGGATCCGCCGATAGGCTTTCACGTACAGTTCCGGCGAGCCGCCCCACTCGAACCAGTCGCCGTTCATCTCCCAGGCCCAGCGGAGCAGAATCGGGCGCCGCATCCCTTTCAGTTTCCGGGCCACCGACCGGATCAGGCCGTCCGCCGATCCGCCGGTGATCGCGGCGAGCGGCGCGCCGTGCCAGGAGACCATGAGGATGCTGCTTTTCGCGACCTCCGGCTCCGAGGTGGGCACGAAACCGTCCCACGGATAGAACCGGTGCACTATTCGCTGTTCCCGCCCCAGCTGTTTCCGCCGCAGCGCCAGGCTCTGTGTCAGCGATTTTCCGCCGAGCGCTGAATAGGACCCGAGCATCGCCCTGCCTGGCGTGAAAGGCACCGGCCCGCCGCGCACGACAACCGGCGCGGAACTCGTGCTCGGCGCCGCAGTCGCACGAGGCGTTTCAACTTCAGGAGAGAAAGAGGGCGGCGGCGCATCGGGTGCACACGCCGCCACCAGCCCCAACGCTCCCACAGACAGCACATACCGGCGCGACAGCCGACCGAGTTCCACACGTACCCCCGTCGACAGCCCGGCAAGATCCACGATCATCCTGCCCGCGGCCGGCACCGCACCGTCTCCACCGAAAGCCGGAAGCCGGTAAACCGCTCTACCGGCCCCACCTCATCCGATCATCCGAAAGAACTGCCGTGCCGGTGGCCCCCGGCAGCATTTCCTGATGACCTTGAAAAGCCCGGCGTAGGTTTCTTGCTCATGGGACGGGAACCCGCCCCGGAAAACAATTCCGGAACCATCACGGGGGTTGAGTCATCATGCAGATCCGTAAAATCACGGCGACGCTGGGAACCGCGTTCATTCTCGGTACGGCCGGCCTCACTCAGGCCGTGACCATGTCGCCCGCCGCAGCCGAACCGGCCGGCACCGTGCAGTCCAGCGGATACAAGGACTGGCAGAAGGGCTACAACGACGGCTACAAGGCGGGCTGGGCGGCAGGCAAGGACTGCGAGACGAAGTCGTACAACTCGCTGCGCAGCCTCACGAGCCATGAGAAGGACTACATGAAGGGATACGACCTGGGATTCGCCAAGGGCTTCAAGAAGGCCACCTGGTGGTACTGCTGATCCCAGGTCAGTCTGAAACAGAGGGCGACCGGAGTCGCCCTCTGTTCCGCTCTATTCTCCGTACAGTTCGCCGATCTCCCCCGCGTACCGTTCCTGAATGATCCGCCGGCGCAGCTTGAGCGTCGGGGTCAGCTCGCCGCTCTCCGGTGTCCAGCCCGAGCCCAGGATCCGGTATGTCTTGATCTGTTCCGGACGGGCCAGCTTGGCGTTGGCGGCCTCGACCGCCGCGCCGATCTCCGCGGTCACCGCGGGGTCGGCGGCCAGCTCCGCCACCGTGGCGGCGGCGACTCCCCGGCTCCGGGCCCAGACCGGTGCGGCCTCCTCGTCCAGCACGATCAGCGCCGTGACGTACGGGCGGCGGTCGCCGATCGCCACCGCCTGTGCGATCAGCGGGTGCGCCCGCAGCAGGTTCTCGATCTGCGCGGGTGAGATGTTCTTCCCGCTGGAGTTGATGATCAGTTCCTTCTTGCGGTCGGTGATGGTCAGGAACCCGTCGGCGTCGAGGGTGCCCACGTCGCCGGTGGCCAGCCAGCCGTCCGCGTCGGTGACCGGGTCGATCCCGCCGTCCGCGCGCAGGTACCCGGCGCAGACCAGCGGCCCGCGCACCAGGATCTCGCCGTCCTCGCCGAGCCGCAGTTCCATACCGGGGTTGACCCGCCCGACCGAGCCGGTACGGAAGTGCTCCGGCGTGTTGATCGTGCAGGTGCCGGTGGTCTCGGTCATGCCCCACACCTCGAGCACGTCGACACCGAGGCTCGCCAGGTAAAGCAGCACGTCCACCGGGATCGGCGCGGCACCGCTGCTCGGCCAGACCAGGTTGTCCAGGCCGAGCCGGGCCCGCAGCGGCCGCAGCACCTGCGCGTCGATCGCCGCCCGCCGAGCCGCCAGATCCTCCGGGACCTCCTGCTCCGCGCCGCGCAGCCGGTAGACCTCCAGCGCGACAGCGCGGGCCGCGTCGATCGCGGCGCGCACCGGCGGGTCGACCGTGGCCAGTTGGCCCTGTACACCGGCGACCATCTTCTCCCAGATCCGCGGTACGCCGAAGAACGCGATCGGCCGGATCCGGACCAGCCCGGCGAGCAGCTGCGTGGGGTCGGGGCAGATCGTGACGTGCCCGGCCCGGTAGATCGGGTTGTAGATGCCCAGCATCCGCTCGGCGATGTGCGCGAGCGGCAGGTACGCCAGCGAGTCCGCGTGGTCGGGCGTCTCCACGGTCTGTTCCAGGATCACCGACTGGTAGATCACGTTGTGGTGGGTGAGCACCACGCCCTTCGGGTCGCCGGTGGTGCCGGAGGTGTAGAGCAGCGTGACCGGCTGCTCGGGGCGCACCTCGCGCCAGGTCTTCTCGAAAGCCGCCGAATCGGCCTCGGCGCCGGCGATCAGCTGCCGCAGCGACTGGTCGCCCTCGCTGTCGACGATCACCACGTGCCGCAGGCCCGGCAGCTCGGCGAGGATCGGTTTCCACCGGTCGTAGGACGCGTCGTTCTCCAGCACCAGGATCTCGGCGGCGCTGTGTGCGGCCACGTACTGCAACTGGCTGTCGGAGAGCGTCGCGTAGACGGTGGACGGGACCGCGCCGAGGTGGACGGCGGCGAGGTCGACGAGCCAGTGCTCGGGACGGCTGGACATCATGATCAGCAGACGGTCACCGGAGCGCAGGCCCAGATCGGCGAGACCGCGGGACAGGACGGCGACCTCATCGCGCAGTTCGCGCCAGGTTCGCGTGCCGTCCTGACCGAGAACGCTCAGGGCGGGCAGGTCGCCGTACTCGGTGGCGTTGCGGTGCAGCAGTGCGGGAACGGTCAGGCCGCGGGCGGTGTCCGCGCACCGCCGGGCGAGGTCGGAGTCCATGATCTACCCCTTCGCAGGAGTGTGACGTGAGGCACACGGGTATCCGGCGCGACTGTAAACGCCGATTAACTTCCTGGGAAGGGCACACAGGCCGAAGATCCGCCTGCTGGTGAATTTGGCTTAACTTTTCAGGACGGTGAGCGCGAGTCGCACCAGGTGGCGGTCCATCCCGGTGCGCCGGTCGAACCGCACCCACCGGCTCAGATCGGTCACCAGGTTGAGCGCGGCGTGCACCAGGACGCGCGCCTCGGCGGCGGGCACTTCCGGGCGCAGCCGGACGAGCAGCCGCACCCACTCCTCCACGTGCAGGCGCTGGACCTTGCGCAACTCGTGCCGGTCGGTGCTGGGCAGGTTGTTGTTCTCGGCCAGGTAGACCGAGACCAGCGCACTGCGCTCGAACGTCAGGTCGACGTAGGAATCGGCCATCCGGCGCAGCGCGTCCTCGTCGTCCCGGGCGCCCTGCAGCGCGGTCGCGGTCACCTCGGCGACCCGCTCGGACGCGCGGTAGAAGGCGGCGGCCAGGATGTCGGCCTTGCCGGGGAAGTACCGATAAACACTGGACGCGTTGATGCCCGCCGCTCGGCCGATCTCCTCGACACCGACAGCGTGGTACCCGTACCGATGAAAAAGCCTGACCGCCTCGGCCAGAAGGATCTCGCGGCGCGCGCCCACCCGCAAAGCCGGCTCGTCCCCCTGATCATCCGGCGCCGGAGGCAGGGGCGTGGGTGGCTCATCGCGCAGCACCGCCCGCGCGATGCGATGCAGCGCGGCCTCGGCGCGACCTTTTGCGATCACCGCGCGGTGAGTGCCGAGACTGCCGAAAACGCTGAGTGCGGCGCGGACCAGAGCGGCGGCGTCCAGGTCCGTGAGCTCCGGGCGCACACCCATGAGGGGTACGGCCAAACGGTGCACCAGCGTGACGACGTCCGCCCGGAACTCGTCCCGGTGGTCCTCCTCCAGGTAGCGCCACTCCCACTGATAGAGGCCCGCGACCCGGCGGCCCTCGACCGAGAGACGCGACAGCACACCGAGCAGCGTCTCCAATTCGGCCGGCCCCTCGGTCGCGGCCAGAACGGTTTCGGACATCTGGCGGGTGGCGTGCACGAGCATCGCGTACTTGTTCGGAAAGTGCCGGTAGATCGCCGGCCCGCTGATGCCCACCGCGGTGGCGATCTCGTCGAGGCTCACCCCGTGATAACCGCGCTCGCAGAACAGCTCCGCGGCGGCCAGCGCGAGCTGCGCCTTGCGGTCCTTCGGCCGTTTCCGGGCCGCGCTCGGCGCCGGATCGCCGGCCTCGGTCACGTGCACGCCGGACAGCCTAACCGTGATCTGGAGTTCGCTGCACATCAAGTCACATAACCTTGACACCTAGCGGAAACATCGGCAAAAGTTAGCCGCAATTCGCACCCGAGGGAGTAGGCGATGACAACCGAGGCGTTCATCTACGACGCTGTGCGCACCCCGCGCGGACGCGGCAAAAAGACCGGCTCGCTCTACGGGGTGAAGCCCATCTCGCTGGTCGTCGGACTCATCGACGAGCTGCGCCGCCGCTTCCCCGGCGTGGACCCGGCCGACATCGAGGACGTCGTGCTCGGCGTCGTCTCCCCGCTCGGCGACCAGGGATCGGTCATCGCCAAGACCGCCGCGGTCGCCGCCGGCCTGCCCTACGAGGTGGCCGGCGTTCAGCTCAACCGCTTCTGCGGCTCCGGCCTGGAGGCGGTCAACGTCGCCGCGCAGAAGATCCGCTCCGGGTGGGAGGACCTGGTCCTGGCCGGCGGCGTCGAGTCGATGTCGCGGGTGCCGATGGGCTCCGACGGCGGCGCCTGGGCGCTCGACCCGGAGACCAACCTCAAGACCGACTTCATCCCGCAGGGCATCAGCGCCGACCTGATCGCCACGATGGACGGCTTCAGCCGCACCGACGTCGACACGTTCGCCCTCGGCTCGCAGCAGAAAGCCGCGAAGGCCTGGCAGAACGGCTATTTCGAGAAGTCCGTGGTGCCGGTCCGCGACCGCAACGGCCTGCTCATCCTCGACCGCGACGAGCACATCCGGCCGGACTCGACGGTGGCGGGGCTGGGTGCGCTGCCCGCCTCCTTCGCCATGATCGGCGAGGCGGGCGGGTTCGACGCCGTGGCGCTGCAGAAGTACCACTGGGTCGAGAGGATCAACCACGTCCACTCGGCGGGCAACTCGTCCGGCATCGTGGACGGCGCGGCTCTCGTACTCATCGGCTCGGAGGCCGCCGGGCAGCGTGCCGGCATCGCCCCGCGCGCCCGGATCGTCTCGGCGGCGCTCAGCGGCGCCGACCCGACGATCATGCTCACCGGTCCCGCGCCGGCGTCCCGCAAGGCCCTCGCCAAGGCCGGCCTCACCGTGGACGACCTGGACCTCGTCGAGATCAACGAGGCGTTCGCCGCGGTGGTCCTGCACTACATCGACGACATGAAGCTCGACCCGGAGATCGTGAACGTCAACGGCGGCGCGATCGCCATGGGCCACCCGCTCGGCGCCACCGGCGCCATGATCCTCGGCACCCTCGTCGACGAGCTGGAGCGGCGCGGCGGGCGGTACGGCCTGGCCACGCTCTGCATCGGCGGCGGCATGGGCATCGCCACCATCGTCGAACGGCTCTGAGGGGATTTTGATGACCGAGACCATTCGCTGGGACCGCGGTGACGACGGCATCGTCGTGCTCACCCTCGACGACCCGTCCCGCGGCGCCAACACCATGAACGACGCGTACGTGCGCAGCATGGGCGAGACCGTCGACCGCCTCGAGGCCGAGCGCGACAGCATCACCGGCGTGATCATCACGTCCGCCAAGAAGTCCTGGTTCGCCGGCGGCGACCTGGACCAGCTCGGCTCGGTGCCGCCGGAAGGCGCCGCCGGCGTGTTCGAGGTCTCCACGCACGTCAAGGGCCAGCTGCGCCGTCTGGAGACGCTCGGCAGGCCGGTGGTCGCCGCGCTCAACGGCTCCGCCCTGGGCGGCGGCCTGGAACTGGCGCTGGCCTGCCACCGCCGGATCGCGCTGAACAACCCGCGGCTCGAGGTCGGCCTGCCCGAGGTCACCCTCGGCCTGCTGCCCGCCGGCGGCGGCGTGGTGCGCACGGTCCGCCTGCTCGGCCTGATGACCGCGCTCATGCAGGTGCTGCTCAAGGGCACCCGGCACCGCGCGCCGGCCGCCAAGGAGATCGGCCTGATCGACGAGCTGGTCGACACTCCCGAGCAGCTGCTGACCGCCGCCCGCGAGTGGATCAAGGCGAATCCGGCCGCCCAGCAGCCGTGGGACGTGAAGGGCTACAAGATCCCCGGTGGCAGCCCGTCCACCCCGGCGCTCGCGGCCAACCTGCCCGCCTTCCCGGCCAACCTGCGCAAGCAGCTCAAGGGCGCGCCCTACCCGGCGCCGCGCAACATCCTGTCGGCCGCGGTCGAGGGCGCCCAGGTCGACGTCGACACCGCCTTCGTGATCGAGACTCGGTACTTCATCGAGCTGGTCACCGGCCAGGTCACCAAGAACATGGTCAAGGCGTTCTTCTTCGATCTGAACGCGGTGAACAACCGGCAGATCGGCGACGTGCCGCCGGTGCGCAAGGTCGCGGTGCTCGGCGCCGGCATGATGGGGGCGGCTATCGCGTACGTGTGCGCGCGCTCCGGGCTCGACGTGGTGCTGCGTGACGTGTCCCTGGAGGGTGCCAAGCGCGGTAAGGCGTACTCCGAGAAGATCGTCGCGAAGGACTCCGGGCGCGGCCGGATCACGCCGGAGAAGGGCCAGGAGCTGCTCGACCGGATCACGGCGACCGACCAGGTGGCCGACCTGGCCGGCGCGGACGTGGTGATCGAGGCGGTCTTCGAGGACCCGGCCCTCAAGCACAAGGTCTTCGCCGAGATCGAGGGCATCGTCGCGCCGGACGCGCTGCTCTGCTCCAACACCTCGACGCTGCCGATCACGCTGCTCGCCGACGGTGTGCGCCGGCAGGCCGACTTCATCGGCCTGCACTTCTTTTCACCGGTCGACAAGATGCCCCTGGTCGAGGTCATCAAGGGCGAGAAGACCGGTGACGAGGCGCTGCGCCGTGCACTGGGCGTGGTGCAGCGGCTGCGCAAGACGCCGATCGTGGTCAACGACAGCCGCGGCTTCTTCACCAGCCGGGTGATCGGGACCTTCACCAACGAGGGCATCTCGATGCTGGCCGAGGGTGTGCCGCCGGCCAGCATCGAGCAGGCCAGCAGCCAGGCCGGATACCCGGCACCGGTGCTGCAGCTGATGGACGAGCTGACACTCACCCTGCCCCGCAAGATCCGCAAGGAGTACCGGGCCGCCGCGGAGGCCGCGGGCGTCCCGTGGGAGTCGCATCCGGCCGACGAGGTCATCGACCGGATGGTCGACGAGTTCGGCCGGCCGGGCCGCTCCGGCGGTGCGGGCTTCTACGAGTACGCCGACGGCAAGCGCGCCGGGCTGTGGCCGGGCCTGTCGGCCTTCGCCAAGCCGGACGTCCAGGTGCCGTTCGAGGACCTCAAGGAGCGGATGCTCTTCATCGAGGCGATCGAGACCGTCAAGTGCCTCGACGAGGGTGTGCTGCTCTCGGTGCCGGAGGCGAACATCGGCTCGATTCTCGGCATCGGCTACCCGGGCTGGACCGGTGGCGTTCTGCAATACGTCAACCAGTACGAGGGCGGGCTTCCCGGCTTCATCGCCCGCGCCCGTGAGCTGGCCGAACGCTACGGCGACCGGTTCAACCCGCCGCCACTGCTGATCGCCAAGTCGCAAGCCGGAGAGGTGTTCGCCTGACGGACGTCACCTCCCGGTCACCCCATGGTCGGCTACCGCCGGGTTACGGTAGTTGATCATGAGCATGGAACACGAGTTACCCGGCGGCCGGACGGGTGGTGCGGTTCGCGTCGAGCGGACCGTACGCCGTCCGGCCGGACCGTGGACCCCGGCGGTTCAGGCGCTGCTGCAGCACCTGGCCGACGCCGGTTTCGACGGTGCACCGGCCACGCTCGGCGTCGACGACCGGGGCCGGGACACCCAGTCCCTGCTGCCCGGTGAGGCACTCGGCGCCGACCTGCCCTGGCCGAGCTGGGTGCACAGCGACGAGACCCTGTGGCAGGTCGCACAGTGGCTGCGCGAGTACCACGCCGCCGTCGCCGACTTCGTCCCGCCGGACGGCGCGGTCTGGCGCAAGGGCGGCACCTGGGAACCCGGCCTGATCATCGGCCACAACGACGCCGCACCGTGCAATGTGGTCCGTTCCGGCGGCCGGATCACCGGCTTCTTCGGCTGGGAGTTCGCCGGGCCGGTCACCCGCGAGGCCGACATCGCCTTCGCCGCCTTCGCCTGGGTGCCGCTGTCCGCCCGGCACGTCGCCGAGGCCGAGGGCTTCAGCGCCTTCGCCGACCGGCCCCGGCGCCTGCGCCTGTTTCTTGACGCGTACGGCTGGCGCGGACCCGGCCGGCAGATCGTCCGCGAGGTCCGCGACCGCATCAGCGCCTCGATCCACGACATCCGCCGCCTCGCCGGCGCCGGCGACCCGGGCTGCGCCGAACTGGCCGCCGCCGGCTACGACAAGGACCTGGCGGCCGCGGTGCAGGAACTCGCCGACTTCCCCCGGTAAGGACTCGGCAAGCGCCCGGCAAGCGCGGGCCGCCACCCTCGGGGCATGAATCAGATCTCCGAACTCGGCACGATCCTCGGCGTCTGGGCGCACCCGGACGACGAGGCCTACCTCACGGGCGGCCTGATGGCGCTGGCCCGCGACGCCGGCTCCCGGGTGGTGTGCGTGACCGCCACCCGCGGTGAACTCGGTGGCGACCCGGCCCAGCGCACCGCGGAACTGCGGAACTGCCTGGACGTGCTCGGTGTCACCGAGCACCACTGGCTCGGATACCGCGACGGCGAATGCGGCCGGGTGCCGCCCTCCGGCGCGGTCGCCCGGCTCTGCGACCTCATCGACGAGATCCGCCCGGACACGGTGGTGAGCTTCGGCCCGGACGGCAACACCGGCCACCCCGACCACCAGGCCGTCGGCCGCTGGACCACCGCCGCGGTCGAGCACGCCGCACCCGCGCACACCCGGCTGCTGCAGTCCGCCGTCACCGACACCTGGGCCGAGCAGTGGCGCCCGGTCAACGACCGCTTCGACGTGTTCGCACCCGGCTACCCGGTCACCCACCCGTCCTCCGGCCTGGCCCTGCACCTCGCCCTCGACCCGGCAACCGTCGAACGCAAGGTGCGCGCGCTGGCCGCCCAGCACACCCAGACCGCCGTCCTGATCGAGGCGATGGGCCTGGACGAGTACGCCGCGTGGGTCACCGACGAGGCCTTCACCGAACAGCGGAGTGACCTCAGTGGACCGTTCCCCCTAACCTGTGAACACTGCTGGTGGGACTTCGAACACGCACGGTGGCAGTGCGGGGGACGCGGGGGTGCATGACTCGGACACGCGTGTGGTTGCTGATCGCCGCCGCGGTCATGGTGGCCGCCGCGCTCGGCGGGGCGATGGCCGTCTTCTCCCCCGGCGTGGTGCTCGCCTCGATCGGCGGCGTCGCGGGGGCAGCCCTGGTGGCCTACCTGAGCCAGGACGGCCCCAAGCAGTTGCAGGCGGCCCTGACCCGCCGCCGCGAACAGCGCGAGGAACTCACGACCGAGCCACTCAGCTGGAGCAGCCGGATCAAGGACCTGGACTACGTCGTGCTGACCGAGCCCGACGGCCGGACCGTCGACGTCCCGGCCAGCGGGCACACCGTCCAGGTCGTGGTCACCGGTCAGGCCGCCGCACCCGTGCTGATCACCGGTATGCGTGCCGAGGTGGTCGGCCGCCACGACAGCGACGGCGATCTGGCGCCGCAGATGGGATCGCTTCCGGTGCGCCCGTTCCGCGTGGATCTCGACGGGCACCCCGCGGTCCGCCCGGCCGGGGACACCGACTTCCCCTACCGGGTGGAGCGGGACGAGACCGAGGTCTTCGACCTGGCGGTGCACACCGGCACGGGTGACGTGCGGTGGTTCCTCTGGCTGGACTGGTCCACTCGCGGCCGCACCGGCTCGCTGCGGGTCGACGCCGGTGGGCTCCCGTTCCGGACCGTCGCCCGGGACCAGGTCGCCGGCTGATGGGACTTCTCGACCGGTTCTTCCGCCGCGAAGCCGTGCCGCCCCGCGAAACCGTGCCGCCCCGTCCGATCGCGCAGTCCTCCCAGGTCACCGCTCACCTCGAGCAGCGTCCGCAGCGGACGATCCCGGTACAGGGCCGTCCGGACAGCGCACCGTATCGAGCCGAACTCGCCGTTCACAGTCACATGGCCCTGGTCGTCTCGCCGGGCGACGACGTCGGTCCCGAAGGCCGCTGGATTCCCGCCACCGGGCACAACGTCATCCTCACCATCACCGCTCCCGCGAGCGGACCGGCGTCCCTTCGGTCGGTCGCCGCCACGCCGCTGTCGAACGACCGCTTCTCCCGCTTGCCGACGATGTACCTGAGCCCGTCGCCATACCGGGAGGCACTGATCGCCTACGAGCCGTTTCGAGCGCCCGCGGAGCGATCGGCCGCCGCATACCGGCCACTCGCGCAGCCGGACGTGGTGGTCCTTCTCGACGCCGACCCGCCGGCCGCCACCTGGGTACGGGCCGGACCGCTGTCGTTCGTCGTCGCCGCCGGCAAGACCGGCATCCTGGTCGTCGCCCCGGTCACCGGCACCCCGACCTGGCGGCGGTGGCGACTGACCTGCGAGATCAGCCACGCCGGCCGGGTCGACACCTGGTACTGGGATCTCGACGTCACCGCGCTCTCGTCGAGCGATCCGGTTGAGGGCCGCCCTCGATCCATGCCGGTTCACGAGCTCTATCCGGACCACTGGGACCCGGCGGTGACCGCGAACCGGGCGCTGCTCCTGCGGCGGCAGGGCCGCTTGGACGAGGCCGAACGGGTGCTGCGCGACGACCTCGGCGCCGAGTCCGCCGAGCCCCGGTTCCTCCGCCGGCTGAGGTACGCAGAGTTCCTGCTCAACGACCGTCAGGACACGCCGCGGGGGATGGACGCGCTGCGTGACGCGGTCGACGACGACACCATTCCGGCGTCCTCCCTGGACCAGGCGGTCGGCAACCTCGGTCCGCACATCGAGGCGCTCACCGAGGACGGCGAACTCGGCAACGCGGTACGCGCCGCCACGGTCCGGGTCGCCGCGCTCCGTAAGCTCCACGCGCTGGACCCGGCGCGGCGGGCGGAGTTCGACGAGGCCCTGGAGCACCTGGTTTTCCTCACCAACCTGACCGGGGACTGGCAGACCGGGCGGGACGCGATGGCGGAACTGGTGGATCTGCGGGCGAGTTGAGCGGGTTGCCCAGGTGTCCGACGGTTCGGCGCCTGAGCTGCACCTGAACCGATCTCACCCGCTCTCCCGGAAGGTCGATGAAAAGGGTGTGACGATTCTGACCCGTATGCGTCTCGGCGTGCGCCTGGCTGTGGCCTTCGCCGTCGTTGTCGGACTTTTGCTGGTGATGATGGCCGTGGCGCTGGCGACCTCGTCGCGACAGCAGTCGGCGGCCGGGCACATGGAGCGAGCGCAGAAGCTCGTCGCCGCGGTGAAGGACGCGAAGTTCTCCGCCGCCGACTTCAACGGCTGGCAGACGGCGTACGCCTTCGACGCCTTGCGCGGGGTCAAGGACGCCGCTCAGGACACCGGCTCGTCGCGTGCGGCCTTCCTGGCGTCGGTGGAGACGTTCCGGGCGCGTACCGAGGCGGCCACCGGGCTGACCGGCACCGCGGCGATCCAGCAGGACCTGGGGCAGATCACCACGGTGCTCGACGAGTTCATGACGGTCGACCAGCAGATCGCCCAGCTTTACGGGGCCGGCTCCGACAAGGCGGCCAACGCGCTCGTCCTCGGCAAGGAGATCGAGCTGTTCCACAGCATCAGTGAGCTGCTGGACCGGGTGGCGACCGCGGCCGACGCCGAGTTCGCCGCGGCGCAGCGTGACGCCGCCGCCGCACACGACTCCGGCTCCCGCCTGGTGTGGGGCGTGGGCATCGGCGCGTCCGTGCTCGCCGTGCTGCTGGCCGTGATGGTCACCGTCTCGGTGACCCGGCCGGTCGAGAAGGTACGCCGGCGGCTCGCGCTGCTGGCCGACGGCGACCTGTCGACGCCGGTCGAGGTGACCGGCCGCGACGAGGTGGCGGCGATGGCCGGTGCGCTGGTCCGCAGCCTGGACTCGCTCGGCGGCGTGATGCGCACGATCGACGAGTCGTCGGCCTCGCTGGCCGCCGCGGCCGAGCAGATGTCGGCCACCTCCACCCAGATCGCCGCCTCCGCGGAGGAGTCCGCCGTGCAGGCGCAGGCCGTTGCCAACGCGGCGAACCAGGTGTCCACCAACGTGCAGACCGTCTCCGCGGGCAGCGAGGAGATGGGTGCCTCGATCCGCGAGATCGCGCACTCCACCAGCGAGGCCGCCGCCGTCGCCGGCTCGGCCGTGCAGGCCGCCCAGGCCGCCAACGAGACCGTCGCCTCGCTCGGCGAGTCGTCCCGGGAGATCAGCGAGGTGGTGAAGGTGATCACCGCGATCGCCGAGCAGACCAACCTGCTGGCGCTGAACGCGACCATCGAGGCGGCCCGCGCCGGTGAGATGGGCAAGGGCTTCGCGGTGGTGGCCGGTGAGGTGAAGGACCTGGCCGAGGAGACGGCGCGGGCGACCGCCGACATCATCCGCCGGGTCGACGCGATCCAGAGCGGCACGAGCAGCGCGGTGGCGGCCATCGGGGAGATCGCCACGGTCATCGGCAAGGTCAGCGATTACCAGACCACGATCGCCTCGGCGGTCGAGGAGCAGACTGCCACGACCGCCGAGATGAACCGCAGCGTCTCCGACACGGCGATGAGCGCCGAGGAGATCGCGACCAACGTGGCCACCGTCGCGCTGGCCGCCCAGCAGACCACCGAGGGCGTCACCCAGGCGCAGCAGGCGACCGCGGAGCTGGCCAGCATGTCGGCCAACCTCCGGACGCTGGTCTCACACTTCCGTTACTGAACCCAGATACGCACGCGACTGCCGCCGGACCGGAGGGAAGCCACTGGGCCGGCGGCATAGTCGTGCCCGGGTTCCTTGCGCGTGCCGGTCAGGTCGACGTCGAGGACGGCCGGGCTGCCGTCGCGCTCCTCGAAGTCGGCGTCGGCGATGCGTACCCTCTCCAGATCCTGACCGGTGATCAGGCCGACCCGGACCTGGTCGAACGCCTCGGGCAGGTCGGACACCAGGTAGACCCCGTCGTCCCCGGTCACGACGGACGCGCTGCCGGCGTCGAGGACGAGCGGGCCGGTCTCGCCGCTGAACGGCTTCGCGCCGGCCGCGTACACGTTGCCGCGCGCGTACACCGCCTGCTTGACGTGCAGGAAGCGCTGGTGGTCGCCGGGCGGCTGCTCGGCCAGGCGCGCGAGATAGTCCTCGAACGACGCCGGGTGGCCGTCGTAGGCGGCCGTGCCGGCGAAGGCCGGCGCGACACCCTCCGCCTCGCGTGCGTACGCGACAGCAGGGTCCCCACCGACGAACACATTGCCGACCCACCGGTCGTCACCGCCCCAGATCACGGCATAGCCCGCCACCTGGGTGCTGTGCGGGCGGTGGTACGGCGTGGCCCGGTCCATGACCGGCTCGACGCGCACCGTGCCGAGCACGAGGTTGTTGACGAACGCCCCGCCCTGGCTGAACGACTCGAACGAGGCCGGCGAGCCGAGGACGTTGTGCTCCACCAGGTACGGCCCGTGGCTGACCTCGATGAACAGGTCGCGGCTGTTGCTGTGGAAGACGTTGCGGGACACCCGCGTGCCCTGTGTCTGCCAGTCCAGCCACGTGCCCAGCGAGCAGTCGTGGATGTGGTTGTGCCGGATCTCGACATCGACGGCCGCGTGCAGTTTGATGCCGCCGATCTCGTACCCGTAGAACTCGCGCTTGAGCGCGATGTTGTAGATGTGGTTGTCCTCGATCGTCGAGAAGACGCAGCCGAGGTGACCGACGATGCCGTTCTGCCCGCAGTCGTGGATGGTGTTGCGGCGGATGATGTGCGACCCGATGTGCTCTTTGTCCCAGCCGATCTGCCGGGCCGAGAAGACCGACTCGAGCTGGTACTGGTAGCCGGGCTTGTCGCCGCGCTGCGAGGCGTAGTTGTGGCCGGTCGACGCCTCCTTGCCGATCGAGATGGCCGAGCATTTCGCGTCGTGGATGTGGTTGTCCTCGATGATCCAGCCCTTGGCCCAGTTCGGGCCGATCAGTCCGGGCTGGTCGGCGGTCGGCGGCGTCCACGGGCAGGCGGCCTGCGCCAGCTCGAAACCGCGCACGGTGATGTAGTCCAGGTGCGGCTGGAGGGGGTAGAAGACCGAGCGGCGTACGTTGATCTCGACGAGCTCGGTGTTGGGGTCGGCTCCCTGGAAGTTCGCCCAGATCGTGGTCTCGCTGTTGCCGACCTCGGCGTACCAGACATGCCGGGTTTGTCCGACGTTGACGACCGGGACCGTGACGCCGGTCCAGTTGTCGATCACCTCAGTTCGTTCCGCAGCCTGTCCGACCTCGTCACGGCTGGACACCTCGTAGAAGCTCAGGCCGTTGAGATAGACATCACCCAGGTGCTTATGAGCCGATTTTTCGGGATAAACGATCCAGTCGCCGGTGACCTCCTCGGCGAACGGGTTGAAGTCGCCGAACAGCGCGTTCGGCACGCTCACCCGCCAGACCGTCCCGCCCTCGGAGGTCCAGCCGGTGACCCGCTCCGACCCCTTGATCACGACGTGCTCACCCTCGGCGGCCGTGTACGTGATCCGCCGCGTGTCGCTGAGCCCGCCGCGCCGCGGGACCACCCACTCCCGGTACTCCCCGGCGTGCACGACCACGGTGTCCCCGGCACGGGCCAGCGCCGCCGCCTGGTTGATCGTGCGCAACGGCCGGCTCTCCGAACCGTCGCCGTCGTCGGATCCGGTGGTAGCCACGTGCAACAGCGATGTCATGTCCTGCGGCCCTCTCTGCGCGGGTTGGTCCTGCCGCCCCCAGTATTCAAGGTCAGATGGCTTGCCCGGAGATGAACGGGAGCCATCCCGCGTACCAGCCGGAGAGCAGGGCGAGCGTGCCGAGGACGATGGCCAGGTCGCGGTTCGGCGCCCGGGCCAGGGCGATGGCCGGCACCAGGAGCACGGTGAAGGCGGGCAGCAGATGGCGGCCCATCATCGAGATGTGGGCGTGCGAGCCGGCCGCCAGGACCAGCGTCGCGGCGGCGTACACCGTCAGCTGCCACGGCGCCCGGAAGACCATCAGCAGGAGCAGCATGATGAAGCCGCCGAGGATCAGCACGGACAGGATGCGGATCGGTTTGTTGGCGTTGTCGTCGCCGACGCCGATCATGATGTCGGCCACCGTCTGCCACGTCGACGCGCCGTAGTCCCACCAGGCGCTGAAGTTGTCACGATGGATCCCGAAATAGCGGGATACGCCACCCAGGCGGGCTGACGCGAACGCGATATAGGCGAGCAGGCCCGCCGGGGCGAGAAACATCGCAGCGTACGGGCGCCAGCCGCCCCGCCGGGTCACGGCGGCGATGAGCGCCGCCAGACCGACGGTGCCGATCAGCGCGGCGGCGTTGGGTCTGCTCAGGCCGCTCACTCCGGCGAGCAGGCCGGCCAGCACCCAGCGCTCCTTGAGCACCGCCCACAGCGCCCACGCCGCCAGCGCGGTGAACAGCGACTCGGTGTAGGCGCCGTTCTGTGTCAGGGCCGCGGGTGCGACCGCCCACAGCCCGGCGAGCAGGACACCGGTGCGGTGGTCGCGGACGTGCCGGCCGACGGCGTAGATGCCCCAGGCCGCCGCGATGGCGGAGAGGAAGGAGACGATCAGGCAGGCCGTGACGGGGGAGATGAACGGCAGGTACGTCAGCGGCCGGGCCAGCCAGGGGTAGAGCGGGAAGAACATCAGGCGCAGCTCGTACGGCACACCGTCGGCGTCGACCGCACCCACCGGGCCGCCCAGGCCGCTGCCGGCGACCTTCACGTACCACCGCGCGTCCCAGGACACGAGCGCGTCCATCATGGACGTGAAGCTGCGCCAGATGTGGTTGACCGAGCCGTCGGGATAGATCTGCCGGCCCGGTGCTCTCGCCTGGGCGTGCGCCGCGAGCACGTACATGACCTCGAGGCTGATCATGCGCAGCAGCAGGTAGAGCCCGATGGCGGGGGCCGCTGCCCGTAGACCCGTCAGAGCTTTCGGGGCGGTAACCACAGCTTCTTTGTCGAGGACTTCCGGGAGCGCTCCCACTGGCTCAGATTAATAGACAGAAGTCACTGTGCGCTATCTCTCTACGACTTACGGCCGACCGCCGTCCACACGTTGATGTCGGAGCGGTCGGGGATCTCGGCGCCCGGCTCCGGCCGCCACTCGCTGGCCGGGACCACACCGGGATCGATCAGCTCGAGACCGTCGAAGAGTTCGGTGAACTCGTCCTTGCCGCGGGTCCAGACGTCGGACTTACCCTGCGCGATCAGCTGCTGATACAGCGCCTGCTGCTCGGGGGTCCCGAAGTCCGACGTCGCGTGCGTGGCGACCAGGTAGCTGCCCGGCGGCAGCGCGTCGAGCAGGCGGGTCACGATCGGCTTGGCCGCGCCGTCGCCGTGGATGAAGTGCAGGACGGCGATCAGCATGAGGCCGACCGGCTCGCCCAGGTCGAGCGTGTCGTGCAGCGCCGCGTGGCCGAGGATCGCCTCGGGGTCGTTGAGGTCGGCCTCGATGTACGCCGTGCGCCCCTCGGGGCTGCTGTTGAGCAGGGCCCGGGCGTGCGTCATGACGAGCGGGTCGTTGTCCACGTACACGATCCGGCTCTCCGGCGCGTGGCGCTGCGCCACCTCGTGCGTGTTGTCGGCGGTCGGCAGGCCGGTGCCGATGTCGAGGAACTGCCGGATCCCGGCCTGTTCGGCGAGGAAGCGGGTGGCGCGCTGCAGCAGTGCGCGGTTGGCCAGCGCGCCGAGCCGCACCTTCGGGAAGTGCCGCTGCAGCTCATCGCCCGAGGCGCGGTCGGCGGCGAAGTTGTCCTTGCCGCCGAGCCAGTAGTTGTAACGCCGGGCGGGATGTGCCTGGGTCGGATCGATGCCACGGGTGACAGCGCTGGTCTCGTCCACATGAGAAAGATACCGTCAGCGGCACGCTTTGTTGATCACCCGGCCGGACATTGACGTTGTTTGATGGAAAGTTTACTGTCCGGCGCATGAGGTCGAGGGCGTCCATTCTGATCCTGCTGTTGACCATCGGTCTCGGTGCGGCCGTCGCCTCCCCGGCGGCCGCGGCGCCCGGTGACTTCGTGACCGGTTTCGAGGCCGGTGAACCGCAGCCGACCTGGCAGAACACGGTCGAGTCCAGTTCCGGGGTCGGCGGCTACTGCTGCGGGCTGACCGGGATGGAGAGCGGCGTCCGTGCCGAGCGCGGGCACACCGGGACGTCGGCGCTGATGTACTCCGGCAACGACACGAGCACGACGTCGTCGTACTCGTACAATCGGATCTTTGATGTTGATCTTGCAGTGACGGCGACGAGTGCGCTGTCCTACTGGATCTACCCGCAGTCGGGCGGGCACCTCGACGTCGCGGTCGACCTGATCTTCACGGACGGCAGCACGCTGCGGGAGTCCGGCGCGGTCGACCAGAACGGCGTGCGGATGCACCCGGCGTTCCAGGGCAGCGGGTCGGTGCTCGGCTTCGACCGGTGGAACTACGTGACGTCGGCGATCGGTGACCATGTCGCCGGAAGGACGATCGACCGGATCCTGATCGGTTACGACCAGCCGGCCAACACCGGGACGTTCCGCGGGTACCTCGACGACCTGGCGGTCACCACGACCGCGCCGCCGGCACGCCTGTCCGATCTCGTCGACACCCGCCGCGGCTCGAACTCGGAGCCCGGCTACTCGCGCGGCAACACGTTCCCGGGCACCACGGTCCCGAACGGCTTCAACTTCTGGACGCCGATCACGAACGGTAACAGCGACAGCTGGCTCTATCAGTACAGCGCTACCACTGTGCAGGGCTTCGGCGTGAGCCATCAGCCCAGTCCGTGGATCGGTGACTACAGCCAGTTGCAGGTCATGCCGATGACGGGTGCGGTGAAGACGACGCCGGACGCGCGGAGGTCGACGTTCAGCCACGGCAACGAGGTGGCTCGGGCGCACTACTACAGGACGCGGCTCGACACGTACGGCATCACGGCGGAGATGACGCCGACTGATCACGCCGGCGTGATGCGATTCGGCTTCCCGGCCACCTCGGAGGCGGTGATCGTCTTCGACACGATCGATAGCGTGGCGGGGTCGATAACGGTCAATCAGGCGGCCCGCACGATCACCGGATACCTCAATCACAAGGGGCCGAGGCTGTACTTCTCGGCGACGGTCGACAAGGCGATCACGGCGACCGGCAACGTCAGCGGGCAGGGCACGACCAGCTGGATCCGGTTCGCGACGGCCGCGAACGAGCAGGTCACGCTCCGGATGGCGACCTCATACCTGAGCGTGGCTCAAGCGAGTGCGAATCTCGCGCAAGAGGTGGGTTCCAAGAGCTTCGATACGGTACGGGAGGAGGCTGCCGCTTTGTGGGACACCACCCTGGGCAGGGTGGCCATCGAGGGCGCATCCACTGATCGTCTGGTCACGTTCTACTCCAACATGTACCGGGCGTTCATGTACCCGAACAACATGTCCGAGGACGTGGGCGGTGTGCGGAAGTACTTCAGCCCGTACGACAACCAGGTGCACGACGGGCAGATGTACGTGAACAACGGCTTCTGGGACACGGCCCGTGCGGTGTGGCCGTTGTACACGCTGCTCACGCCGACGCGGACCGGGGAGATGCTGGACGGGTTCGTGAACGCGTACAAGTACGGCGGCTGGACGCCACGATGGTCGGGGCCGGGCTACATCGACATCATGGTGGGCACGAACCAGGACCTCGCGTTCGCGGACGCGTACGTCAAGGGGGTGCGCAACTTCGACTACCGGGCCGCGTACGCCTCGATGGTCAAGAACGCCTCGGTGTACTCGAACTCCGGCTCCCGCGGACGCAAGGGCCTTGAGGTGTCGACGTTCAAGCGGTACGTGCCGACGGACGTCCGTGGTGAGTCGGCGTCGTGGACCCTGGAGGACGCGAACAACAACTTCGGGATCGCCCAGCTCGGCCGGGCGCTCGGGTTCACCGAGGACGCCGCGTACTTCGAGAACCGGGCACTCGACTACGCCAACCTGTGGTCGCCGTCGGTCGGGTTCTTCCGGGGGAAGCAGAGCAACGGCTCCTGGCGTACGTCTGACGCGTCTTTCCGCCCCCAGGAGTGGGGATACGAGTTCACCGAGGGCGCGCCCTGGCACTACGCGACACCGGCACCGCAGGACCCGCAGGGCATGGCCAACCTGTACGGCGGCCGCGCCCAGCTCTCCGCGAAGATCGACTCAGTCTTCGCCGCCTCCCGCGACTACCTGCCCGGCAGCTACGGCGGCGTCATCCACGAGATGCGCGAGGCCTACGACACGAACATGGGCCAGTACGCCCACCCCAACGAGCCGATCCACCACATGCTCTACATGTACAACTACGCCGGCACCCCGTCGAAGACCCAGAACCGTGTCCGCGACGTCCTCACCAAGCTGTACGGCTCAGGCGCGGGCAACGGCGGCGGCTACCTCGGCGACGAGGACAACGGCCAGATGTCCGCCTGGTACGTCTTCAGTGCCCTGGGCTTCTACCCGGCCCGCATGGGCAGCACCGACTACACGATCGGCGCACCCCTGCACCCGAAGGCGACCATCAACCTGGAGAACGGCCGCGCGTTCACCGTCGAGGCCCCCGGCGTCAGCGACACGAACCGCTACATCCAGAGCGCGACCCTGAACGGCGTCGCGTACACGAAGAACTACCTCACCCACGCCGACCTGCTGGCCGGCGGCACCCTGCGCTTCACGATGGGCCCCTCACCGTCGTCCTGGGGCTCGGCCACCACCGACGTCCCGCCCTCGATCACCTCAGGCACCACGGCACCGCGCCCTCTCGTCGACCGCGCCACCGGCGGCACGATCGTGGCCAGCGGCGAGAACGCCCCCAACGAGACAGCCGCCAAACTCGTGGACGACACCTCACTGACCAAGTGGCTGGCCTTCCAGAACACCGCCACCCTCGAATACCGCCTCCCCGCCGCCGCCACGGTCCGCCAATACACCCTCACCTCAGGCGACGACGCCCCCGAACGCGACCCACGCAGCTGGACACTTCAGGGCTCCTCGGACGGCGTCACCTGGACCACACTGGACACCCGCACCAACCTCGACTTCTCCGACCGCCGCCAGACCCGAGCCTTCACCATCCCCAACACCACCTCCTACCCCCGCTACCGCCTCCAGCTGACCACCAACCACGGCGCCGCCCAAACCCAACTGGCGGAATGGGAGCTCCTTGGCTGAACCGCCTCGTCAACGTCTCCAGGTGACCACCAACCACGGCGCCGCCCAAACCCAACCGGCGGAATGGGAGCTCCTCGGCTGAACACCGACCCCGCCACTGCCTCCAGGCAACCACCAGCCAGCCGAGTGGGAGCTCCTCGGCTGAAACCGATCGGGCGATGACACCACACCGCCGTCTCGTGTGGAATGTCGATCATGTGGGCGACGGTGGAACAGGCCAGCTGGGTGGCCGCCATCGTCGCCCTGATCACGTCTGTCTTCTTCTACCGAGCCTCGAACCGCGCCACTCTCGCCCAACAGCGTCGCATCGAACTGCTCCTGCGCGTCATCGCCCAGAACACCGGCGACCAGGCAACCATCGACGCCATGCTCGCCGAAGCCGCCGACTCGGAGAAGGCGGCCTCCCAGTGGCGCCTGCAGGCAACGAGATGGGCCCGCGCCACGCTCGGAGCCCTGATCGCCCCGGTGCTCATCGGAGCCTACGTAGCTTCCGCCCTGATGTTCGCCACCACCGAAGTACACGGCTTCGAGCCAACCACCGGCGCCAAACCAATCGTGGAACACGTCCGCTGCACCGGCTGGCTCGACTGCTCCCGCCGCCGCGCCACCAGCTTCATCTGGCACACCGACACCACAGTCCGAACCATCGAAGCCGAACTGACCGCCGACCGCCGCGAGGACTTCCACACCTTCACCGCAACAGTCCTGGTCAAACCCCACGACAACTGCAAAGCCGGCTTCCGCTGGACGATCAGCGTCGCCGGCACCCCCGCAGCCTCCGGCGAAGGCGACGCAAAAATCGACACCCCAGTCAAAACAACCACCGCCAGCATCCAGCTCTCAGCCTCCCGCCTCGACACCAACCCTTGCGAAGCCGACCTGGTACTCCAAAGACCCGTCCTCGACCACGACACCTTTTAGACACTCTTCCGGGCCGCGCTCTGGGACCGGCCGCCGCCGTCCAAGACTCTGGCCATCCGGGCCATGACCGGTGGCCGCCGCCGGCCGCACGTCCTGTCGCGCTCTGGGACCGACTGCCGCTGTTCAAACCCTGGCCATCCGGGCCACGATCGGTGGCCGCCGCCGGCCGCACGTCCTGAGCTACCGGCCGACGTGCCCGAGTTCGACCCGAGACCGGCACCTGCGCCCGGCGCCCGGCGCCCGGCGCCCGGCGCACTGAGTGTTTCGCTGCAACGCGGAACATCACTGCGGTTCTGCCGACCGTGAGTTTCCGCATCCACGTTGTTTCCGGGCTTGGGCCGGACGCGGGGCCGTGGTGGATCTTGCGGGTGTCGGCGAGTGGGTGCCGGTCGTGCCGATCGCCCGCGACACACGGCGGCTACGCCGGCGGCGCCGGCCGGGCTGCTCGCCCGCCCCGTCCCGCGCGCTGCCTCGGCTCGCTTGCCCAACCCGGCTCCCCGCCCGACGCGTTCCTAACCCGCAAGATTCGGCTCCTCGCCCGACGTCGTTCCTCGCCCGGCCAGGCCGCTCGCCCCAGTCCCGCCCGCGCCCGGCTCCTCGCGGGGCTGGGTTGCTCGCGGGGGCTGGGTTGCTGGCGGGGGCTGGGTTGCTGGCGGGGGCTGGGTTGCTCGCGTGGGCCGGGTTGCTCGCGTGGGCTCGGGCTGCTCGCCTGGGTTGGGCTGCTCGCGTGGGCTCGGGCGGCCGGTGGCTGGTGCTGCGGCCGGGGGCGGAGTCTTACAGCAGGCCCAGGCCGCGGCGGCCGATTTCGTTCAGGTCGGTGATCTGGAAACGGTTCGGCCAGTTTGTCTCGTAGTGCTCGGCGGGGAAGTCGCTCGGGCTCTCGCCCTTCTTGAACGCGTCGCGCACCTTCGCCGCATACGCCTCGTTGCGGGGGCACCAGGGGGCGGCCGGGATGTACATGACGTTGCCCCAGCCCTTCTGCGCCTCGACCGGGGCCACGCTGTGGATCATGTCGCAGTGCCACCAGACGGAGTCGCCGGCTCGCACGTTCGGGATGCCGGTCAGGGCCTCCATGAGCGGAGCATGCCACTTGTGGCCGGCGGGGAAGACCTGGTTGACGGTTACACCGCACATGTCGTCGTCGGGGACGTCGGGTAGCAGAGGACGCAGCATGAGATAGGCCATCGCCTCGGGGATCGGGACGGTGTGCAGGACGCCCTGGTCGTGGTCCATGTCGGACAGGGCGGTCCAGCCCTGGAACGTGCGGAACGCCGAGCACATGGTGGAGCCCGGATATTGCGGGCCGGATGTGCGGTGAGCGGCGTCCCACGGGTCGTAGTCCTCGACGCTGCCGTCGAACAGGTGCCGGAAGGCCTGCTGGTAGGCCTGGGTCATCCACAGGTCGAGCGTGCCGGGGTCGAGGTGCGTGCCGAGGCCCGCTGAGTCGGCGCCCTCGGGGCGGCGGCGGATCCGGTCGGGGTAGAGCGAGTCACGGTCCGGGTCGAACCACCGCACGCCGCCGGACTCGTGCTTCCACTGGCTGTTGAGGAAGGCCTGCACGGCGGCCATCCGCTCGCTCTGCCGCGCCTGCATCTGGGCCGGTGACCAGTAGATCGGGTAGATCTCGGGCTTCGACCCGACGCTGCCGAAGAAGTCGTCGCCGGGCCCGCGGTAGTCCTCGAAGAAGTTGTTGCTCTCGACATAGTCAACGATGCCGGCGTCCCAACCCAGGGCCTGGTCGCGCTCGAAGTGCCCGCGCACGACAAGACAGCCGCGGCGGCGCAGCAGGGCGACCTGCTCGGCGGAGACGGTGCCGTTGGCGATGTCCGCGTAGTCGATGACCGGCCACACCGACTCCCCGCGACGGCGGGCGGCGGTGATGTCGTCGACCGCGTCCTGGACGCGCTGCTCGACGACGGCGAACACCTCCTCGACTGTCCGGCCCGACGCGGCGATGCGCTCCCGCAACGCGGCCTTGATCTCGCGGGTGGCGGCGCGGAGGTCGGCGGGAGTCTCCTCCCAGTGCGGCAGCTCGGTGGTGGTCGACATGTCGGCACCTTTCAAGTCAGGTCGGCTTACTTGAAAAATCATACGGTGGGGCTTCCTTCTAGGCAAGAGCCTTGACTAGAATGGCGGGCATGGAATCCGCCAAGCCGTCGCAGGACATGCTCAGGTCACTGACCGACGAGCACGTCCTGCGCGCGCTGATGCTGCACCGCCGCCTCACCCGGGCCGAGCTGGCCACGGAGATCGGCATCTCCAAGCCGACCGCCGGCGAGAGCGTCCGCCGGCTGACCGAGCGCGGGCTGGTCGCCGACACCGGTGAGCGCACGCAGGGCGGGCGGGGCCGGGGCCGCGTGGGTTCCTATTACGCGCTGGATCCCGGCGTCGGCGTCGCGCTCGCGGTCACCATCGCCCCGGACGGGGTGGTGGCGGAGGGTCTGAGCGTCTACGGCGAAATCGTGGCCCGGTCGACCCGGCCGATCGACCGGCCGGCCCGTCCGGCCCAGGTCTCCGAGGCTCTGACCTCCGCGGTCACCGACGTGCTCGAGCGCGCGCGGGTCCCGTTCCCGCCGCACGGCCTGATCACCGGGCAGCCGGCCCGCCTGGCGGTCGTCGGCGCCGCCGACCCGGTGGACCGCGCCACCGGCCGCCTGGTCCAGCTGCCCGACGCGCCGTTCCTGGTGGGCGAGCTCGACCCGCCCGCCATCCTCGCCCCGCTGGTCGACGGCCCGGTCGTCGTCGACAACGACGTCAACTGGGCGGCCCTGGCCGAGCGTGACCGTGCCGGAGACGCGGCGCCGAGGGATTTCGCCTACCTCTACCTGGACGAGGGCCTGGGCTGCGCGATCGTCAACGACGGCGAGATCCGCCGCGGCGGCGCGGGCCTGACCGGCGAGATCGCCCATCTGCTCACCGCCGGCCCCGACGGCCGGGCGGTCCGCTTCATCGAACTGTTCGGCGCCCTTGGCCTGCGCCGCTCAGGCTCCACCGCGATCGACGTCGCCCGCCTCTTGACCGCCAGGGATG
>NZ_JBFAYE010000005.1:0-340590 GCF_040681145.1 Actinoplanes sp. NPDC051861 | reverse complement strand
GTACGGGGCCGCCAGGGATGGGGCCGCCAGGGATGGGGCCGCCAGGGATGGGGCCGCCAGGGATGGGGCCGCCAGGGATGGGGCCGCCAGGGATGGGGCCGCCAGGGATGGGGCCACCAGCGATGGGGCCACCAGAGACGGGGCCACCAGAGACGAGACCACCAAGGACGAGACCACCGAGATTCTCGCCACCGCCGTCGCCGGGGTGATCGCCGCCGTGATCGCCCTCGCCGATCCTCAGGAGCTAGTGATCGGCGGCTCCTGGGGCCTGGCCCTGGCCGACGCCATCCGCACAGCGGCCGCCCGCCTGCCCCGCCAAGTCTCCCTCCGCACCGCCGCCGTGACCGAGGACCCGGTCCTCGCAGGAGTCCGAGCCGAGGCCCTCACCCGCCTGCGCACCCAAATAGCCGCCACCGACTGAGACCCGACAAAGGAGGCCACGAATTGACAAAACTCCCCCAATAAAACAAAAGTGACCAAAAGGCTAACCGGGCGAGGTGGCCAGCGCCGCCACCATCTCGTACATCCGCTCCGACTCAGCCGCGGACGGCAACGCCACCGGCCGTCCCCGTCGCAGCGCCGTGACCGGCGCGTCAGGCGGCGACTCGACCAGGCTCACCAACGGAGCCGCTGCCCGAGCCGTCGAATGCCCGAACAGCGCCGCCGCAGCCCCGATCACCGCCCGCCGGGGCTGCGGAAAGTTCCGGTGCATCCCGCTGTTCACGAGCAGTGGGTTGTACAGCACATAGCGAACCGGACTCCCCGGATACCGAGCCGGATATCCCACTCCCAACAGGTCGACGGCCCGCGCACCCTGCATCGTCGCGGCGAACAGCGAATAACCCCGCTCCAGCGACGGATCCTCCCAGTGGATCCGCCCCGCCCTGATCCCGCCCACACCGCAGAGATTGAGGACCACCGGCGACGCCGACCGCTCCAGCGCGGGGCGCAACCCGTCGACGAGTAGATGCCGCGCCAGCACATTCACCGCGAACGATCGCTCCAGTCCGTCCGGGGTCATCACCCGGCGGTGCGAGAACCAGCCCGCCGACAGCACCAGCGCGTCGATCGACGACGGGAGCCGGGAGATTAGAGCGGTGGTGGCGGGCACCGAACTGAGATCACCGTCCGCGCTGCCGAGCGCCACGACGCGCCAGCCACGAGCTTCCAGCAGTGAGGCCAGGGCGCCACCGATGCCCCGCGTACCTCCTGCGATCACCACGGTTCGCATGGTTTCATCGTGGTCACCGTCCGGCGCCGGCCGAAAGAAGGCACATTCATGTCACCGGTGATCCCGCTGCCCGTCACCGCGGCCGATCGCGAGTCGTGCACGGCGTCCGAGATCCTCGCCCGGGTGGGGGAGAAGTGGAGCGTGCTGATCCTCGTGATCCTTCGCGACGGCCCGCGCGGTTTCAACGAGATCGACCGGACAGTGCACGGACTGAGTCGGCGCATTCTTACCCGTACGCTGCGAATTTTGGCATCTGACGGACTGATCAGCCGGCGGCGGACCGCTCAGCGGGTGGAATACGCCCTGACCGATCTCGGCAGCTCCTTGCTGCCGCTCGTCATCGCCCTAGGCGAATGGGCCGTGGCGCACGAGTCCGAGATCGCCGAGGCCCGCCGGAGATCCTAAGGTTCGCCTCCTTCCGACCGACAAGCTTGCTCAGCAGACGGAGGCAGGCAGAGGCAGGCGGAGGCGGACGGAGGGGACGGAGGGTGACCGCGTTGGACGAGCACGACAACGGCGATCATTCCGCCACCCGCTGGATGCGGGGAGCCTTCGCCGCGTTCTACGTGGCGCTGTCGATCACGAACTTCCTGACGCTGACCGGTTTCGCCCGCCCCGTGATGACGCTGCTCACCACGGTCACCGCGGCGCTGCTCGCCCTGGCCGCCGTGCGCCCGTGCTCGCGCAGCGGGAGCGCGGTCGCCTTCCTTCCGGTGATCGACGCCGTGACGCAGGTCGCGATGACCGGCCGGCTGCACTTCACCACGCTGCTGATGCTCGCCCTGGTCGGCATCGGCGCCGTGGTTCCCTCGCGGCGCATCGCCGCGGCCGCCGGCCTCCTCGGCTGTACCGGATGGCTGGCCACCGTCCTCGCCCGGGACGAGCTGCGCACCGCGGAGCTGAGCCACTACGCCGGCCAGCTGATCATCTCCGCCGCGCTCGGCGCGATCCTGCACGAGGCCGTCCGGCGCAGGCAGACCCAGCTCCGGGTGGCCCGCGACGAGGTCGCCGCCGTCGCCGAGCGCTTCACCAGCCTCTTCGAGGCCTCGCCCTCCGGTGTCGCCATCGCCGACCGCGACGGCGTGTTCGTCGCGGTCAACGCCGCCTTCGTCGAGCTGGTCGGCCTGACCGAAAGCGATCTCATCGGTTCCTCCAGCGGCGAGTTCCTGGGCGCCGGTGACGGCGACGAGCGCCGCATCACGCGCCCCGACGGCACCGAACGTTGGGTCTGGCTCACCGTCGGCCACAGCCGCTCCTCGTGGACGTTGCTGCAGCTGCAGGACATCACCGACCGTCACCTGGCCGAGGCCGCCGTCCGCGAGTCCGACCGGCTCCTGGCCGCGGTCTCCGCCGCCGCCCGCCGCATCCGCACCGGCGAGGACGCCCGCAACACGATTATCGACGCGATCCGCGACCTGGCCGAGGCGGACAACGTCACCCTCCTGGAACCGTCCGGCCCCACCGAACTGGTCGCCACCGGGGTGGCCGGCGCCGAGGTTCTCGGCACCCGCGTACCGCTCGACGGCACATCGATGATCGCGACCGTCTATCGCAGCGGCGATCCGATCTTCCTGTCCGATCCTGCCCAGGACCCGCGCGTCTCCCCGGCATTGCTCAAGCTCGTCGAGGGCCGTTCCATGCTGTGGCAGCCGGTGGTCGTCGACGGCCGCGCCATCGCCGTCCTCGTGGTCGGCTGGAAGCGCCGCGTCACCTCGGTCAGCGACCATCGCGCCCGGGCCGTGGCCCTGCTCGGCGACGAGACCGCCCTGGCCCTGGAACACGAGCGCCTGCTGCGCCGCCTCGAACAAATGGCATTCACCGATTCGCTGACCGGCCTGCCCAATCGCCGCGCCTGGCAGACTCAGCTGGCCGAACTGATGTCACGCGCGCCGCGCCTCACCGTGGCCATCGTCGACCTCGACCATTTCAAACGCTACAACGACACCTATGGCCATCCCGCCGGCGACGATTTGCTGAGCCGTTCCGCAACCGCCTTCTTCAACGAACTCGCCGACGGCGATCTGATCGCCCGATGGGGCGGCGAGGAATTCGTCATCGCACTTCCGGGCCGCACTCCCGCCGAGGCCGCGGCGCTTCTGGACCGCATTCGCCAGGCCACCCCCGACAGTGAGACGTGCAGCATCGGTTACGCCGAGTGGGACACGATCGAGAGCGCGGAGGCATTGCTGGAACGCGCCGACAACGCGCTTTACACCGCGAAGCAGGACCGGGATTCGATTGCTGCGGCGGAGAGCGTCATTCTCTTTTAAAGGGTACGCGACTCGCGCTCTACCGTTCCGAGACCCGCGACCACCTGCCACCCAAGGCCGCAACGCGCCTGACGCGCCACGTCGAACTCACGCGAAGAGCCGGCTCACTGGGTGACGAACGCCGTGAAGTAGACGTCGACGACCGCGTCCTGGTACGCCTGCACGATGTCCTCGCGGAGCTTCTCCTTGGCCGAGATCCGGCCCTGCTCGGTGGAGAGCTCGGCGATCGACCGCCCGGTGTAGTTCTCCACCGCCAGGTTGGTCGCGGTGCTCGTGTCCAGCTGCGCGGGCTGCCCGGGTGCCAGCTGGAGCGCGAGTCCCAGCTTCAGGTAGTGGTCGTCGGCGAGGTTCACGGTCAGCGTGTTCTCCAGCGGGACCACGGGACCTCTGGCAGCCGGGTCCTCGACCTGCTCGGATGTCCGGGAGGAGAGCGACGAGACCGGCGTCATCAGGGCGCCGATCCCGCCCACGATCATGATCACCGCGATGATCACGGCCGGGACGAGGCCCAGTACGAGGCCGGCGATCGCCATGCCCCGGCCGCTGCGGGTGCCGTCGCGGGTCTGGCTCAGTCCGACGCAGCCGAAGATGATCGCGAGGACGCAGGGCACGGCGAACGTGCACCAGCCGCCCAGGACGCCGACGATGCCGAGTACGAGCGCCGCCACCGCCATCCCGGAGGTCGGCGGTCGCACCGAGACGAGGAGCGGCTGCGGCGCACCGTACGGGTTCTGGCTCACCCCAGTCTGTTCGGCATGCCCGGCCCGGGCGCTTAGCGCCGCATACGACCGACCGGCCCCGGCGATCACCGCCGGAGCCGGTCCGTGAGAAACCGGAGAATCAGCCGCCGAGGCTGGTGGCCGCCGAGCGGATCGCCGACGAGAAGTAGCTGACCTGGGTGTACACGCCCGGCTTGTTCGGGCGGGCGCATCCGTCACCCCAGCTGACGATGCCGACCTGGATCCAGGCGTTGCTGGCGTCCCGGCGGAACATCGGGCCGCCGGAGTCACCCTGGCAGGTGTCCACCCCACCGGACGTGTAACCCGCGCAGATCTCCTCGGCCGCGATGACCTGGCCCGCGTACATGCTGCTGGAGTTGCAGGTGGAGTCGCTGACGAACGGCACGGTGGCCTTCAGCAGGTAGCGCTGCTGCGATCCGCCCTCGCTCGCCGCGCCCCAGCCGGCGATCGTGAACGTGCCCGAGTCGTACGCCGTCGACGTCGCGATGGGCAGCGTGGCGATGCCGGTCACCGCGCTGGCGAGGCGGATGAACGCCCAGTCGTCACCGTTGCCGTTGTATCCGGGTGCCCGGTATACGTAGTTGGAGCGGCGGGTGACGCGGCTGCTGGACTGCAGGTCGACGACGCCGAAGGTGGCGGTGATCGACGTGTTGGAGCCGGTCCGGCTCACGCAGTGCGCGGCGGTGAGCACGAGGGTGGGGCTGTAGAGGGCGCCGCCGCAGCCCATCGAGAGGCGCACCATCCAGGGGAATTCACCGAGGGCGGCGCGGGTGCCGCCTACGACGTACGGGGTGACCGGCTCGTCGGCCGACGCCGCGGCCGGTGCGATCAGCACGCCCATTGTCGCCGCGGTGATGGCCGCGGCGGCGGTCGCCAGAAGGGATCGCCATCTGCGCATTCTGGGTCCTCCTCAGTCGGGGCGTGCCCGGTGGGGAACGCCTCTCTGAGGAGGAGCTTGGCATTAACAGATTGAAATATGTATATCTCAGGTCGCTCATACCGTGCACAGGTGCCGCCGGTAACTTGCTCGTCATGAGCACCGACTTCTCGCCGGTTCCGGAACTGAACCAGCTCAAGGAGTTCCAGGACCGCACCGGCTACGAGCAGTACGCCGACGGCTTCGGCCTGGACGCATGGAACGACACATCCGGCCTGGAGGCCGGCTGGTCGAAGGATCCCGAATTCCTCTCCCGCCTGCTGCCGTTCGCCCGCGCCACCGGCGGCGGCTCCTTCTACGCCCTGTGGCGCGTCGACGACCGCGACGACCTGTCCACGCTGCCGGTGGCCGCCTTCGGCGACGAGGGCGGCGAGTACGTCGTCGCCCGCGACGTCCGTGAACTGTTCCAGCTGTTGGCCTTCGACAGCGAGATCAGCGTCTCCTGGGACAGCGTCTACTTCTACCGTGACGAAGAGGACGAGCACTCGGCGTACCACGACGAGTTCGTGGCCTGGCTCGACGAGCAGTTCGGCCTGGCACCCGCCGACGACCCCGACGCGGTGCTGGAAGCGGCCCGGGACGAGTTCGGCGAGCGGTTCGAGACGTTCAAGAACGCGTTCCTGAACGCGTAGGGGAGAGGATGCGCGACAGGGTGCGGCGCCCGATCCGGCTCATCACCGGGTTGCTGGTCTCGTAGTACCAGACCAGGCCGAGCGACTGCTCGAGGGCCCACGCCCTGCCGCGCTCCCATTCGAGGTCGTCGCAGCCGAGTTCCGCGCGCAGCACGCGCCGCGGACCGGGTTCGAGCAGGTGCCAGGCGCAGGTGAGGTCCAGCGCCGGGTCGGCCGGTCCGTAGCCGCCGACGTCGAGCACGCCGGTCAGGCGGCCTCCGGCCACCAGGAGATTGCCCGGCATGAGGTCACCGTGGGTCATCACGTCCGGGTCACTGCCGCGGGGCAACTCACGCATGCGGTCCCAGAGCTTTTCCAGCAACGGTACGGGCAAAAGCCGCTCGCTCTTACGCAGGCACGTCCGCACCCACTCGTCGTGGCTCGCGATCACACCGCCACGGCCGCGCCCGTCGAACGTCCGCCCGCCGGTGCCGGCCGATCGCATCCCGGCGATCAGCTCGGCGAGGTCGCGGGCGAACGCGTCGGACTCGCCGGGATCGTCGTCGGTGGCGATCGTGCCGGGCAGCCACGTCTGCACCGACCAGGGCAGGGGGAAGCCCTCGCCGGGTTCACCGATCGCGATCGGCTCAGGCGTCGGGAAACGGGTCAGCCCGAACAGCAGGCGCGCCGCGTACATCTCCTTGTGAAGTTGAATTTCACCGTCGGCGAGCGGAAAGCGCGCCGCCATGCCGGACCCGATCCGGAAGATCGCGTTGACGGTGCCGGCGGAGCGGACCTGTCGCACGGACAGGTCCGCCCACTGCGGGAACTGAGCCGCCACCAGCTCCCGAACCGCCTGCTCGGTGATGCGCACGCGGCAGAGTATCGCTCAGCAGTACTGCGCCTGCTTTCCAATTACCTTGTAGGGGCAGTCGGCCACCTCGGCCAGCAACAGCGCGGCCTCACGGTTGCGCGAGGTCTCGCGGGTGATGACGCTGCCCGGCGGGTAGAAGCCGCCGCCCGACGCGCTGCCGGGGTAGAGCTCGAAGGTGTAGGCGAAGATCTTGTACGTGCCCCACAGCCAGTCGAGCGAGTCGCCGTCGGTGATGTAGAGGTCGCTGGACTGCTGCGGCGTGTAGCCGTTGGTCGCGGCCATCTGCCGGCCGAACGTGGCGAGCGCGTTCGCGTCGTCCGCGGTCATGCCGGTGCTGGTGTTCGCGGTGGTGTGCCCGTACGGCCAGAGCACCAGCTGCGAGTACGAGTGGAAGTCGATCGCGGCCTTGATCTGCTGGACGCCGCCGACGACCCGGCTGTTGACGAAGTCGCGGATGACGCGGGTCTCCGGAGCGGAGAACGCCGACGGGCCGCGGTACGTCGCCGAGGACGTGCTGCCGGACGAGCCGCCGCAGCAGCCCCACCGGTATCCGTAGTTGCGGTTGAGGTCGGTGCCGACGTAGCTGGATCCGCTGTTGGGCTGGCGGTTCTTGCGCCACGACCGGTAGCTGCCGGAGGCGATGTCGTACTCGACACCGTCCGGGTTGACCATCGGGATGATCCAGATCTCGCGGCTGTTGACGATGTTGCGCACCCGGGTGTCGCCGGCGTACCCGCTGGTGAACTGGTTGAGCAGGTAGAGCGCCTGCTCCACGGTCAGGTGCTCGCGGGCGTGGTGGTTGGCGTCGAACAGGACCTCCGGCTCGGCCTCGTCGGTGGCGACGTTGTCGGAGATCTTGACGGCGGCGATGTCGCGTCCCTCGTACGACCTGCCGAGGACCCGCTTGCTCGCGATCGCCGGGTACGCGGCGACCACGCGGTTGATCTCGGCGATCGTCTCCGCATAGTTGTGGTACGCCGCGTCGGCGGACGGGAAGTCGAGTGTTCCGACGAGGGCCTCGACGGTGAAGCCCAGCTTACGAAGACGGCTGACCTCGGCCCCGGTGGCCGTGACGGTCGCGACGCCGTGCTCGATGTCCTCGATCGCCACACCGGTACGCGTGATCAGATTGCGCTGTGCGGATGTGCGTACGTCGTAGATCTCGTATTCCGCCGCGGGATCCGGCGTTGGTCCCGCTCCGGCGGGTGACGATGCCGCGAAAGCCGAGGTCACGCAGAGCGCGACCGCGGTGAACACGGCGAGGGAACGTCGTCTCATGAACGACCTCCGGCTGTCGGGGAATGGTCCCCTCACCCCACCACCGCAAATCGAAGAACAGCAATGCACCGGAGCATGTCAATACACCCCTGATGCCGGTGTGATGACGCCGGTCAGAAGACCGGCGGCCACGTATGCCGCGGGCTGCCGCGCCGTGCGGCGACGGCGGCCCGTAGTGCCGGCCACAACCGCAGTCTGCGGCTGCTGTCCGCCGCCGCGAGCAGCATTGCCAGCTCGCGGCGCTCGGCGTGCGGCACCAAAGTGATCACGATGATCAAAGGAAGGGTCGCCGTGATCAGTTCGACCACCAGGAAGAAGGCGACCAGCATGGCTACCAGGCCGACGATGGCGAGGGTGGACACGGGTTACCTCCTCCGTCAGTGATTGATCATGGCGGCCAGCACCAGGACGAGGGCTGTACCGAGTGTAGGGAACGGCGGGCCGACCGATTCACCGATCGCACCAATTGGTCCGAGGTTGATCACTGGGGAGCGGCAACTCCGAAAGCGACTTTCGACCATGAGAACCACCAAGGGCGTGATGGACTTGTCCCTGCATAGTCATATGCGCCCGGCGTGAATTTCCATGTCTATTCACAGGATGCGAATTTTTCGCGGATAACCCCTGATCAGCCACCTGGCACTCGGCTAGGCTGCAGTTCGCTCGGTGGCTTCGATGAGAGGGGTTTTGTCAGGGAATATCCAGACTTGGGACTTGCGAATGCGGCGTGAGTGAATAGTATGCACGCGTGACTTCAGACACTCTAGAGCTGCGCCCGATAGCCAACCAGTGCGCCGCCGGTTCTTGTCCCACGGTCTACGAGTTCGACGCCGACTCCGGCCGGCTCATCATTCAGGGCTTCACCGTGACCGCCGCGCGGGCGGGCATCGACGTGCCCGCCGGTGAGGCCCTGGTCGAAGTGCCCATCGAGCTCCTCAAAGAAGCTTTGCAAAAACTGTCCTGACCGACCGACGATGGGGGGGTGCCGATCATCGTGAATGGCGGGACCCCCTCCGACCAGGAGCCGGTCGGCGCCGTCCTGGCGCGCATGCGACGTGCCAAGGGATACACCGGCGCGGCCCTCGCCGAGATCGTCGGCATGTCTCAGCCCAAGATCTCGAGGATCGAGCGCGGCCGCGGGCTCGCCGATCCCGAGGACATCGCGATCATCGCCCGGGCACTCGGCGCCGATGAGCCTCTCGTGCGGTCGCTGATGGAGCGCGCCGAGCGCTCCCACGACCGGATGACCGACTGGCGGCCCACCTCCACCGGCCTCGCCAGCCGCCAGGAGAGCCTGGCCGACTGGGAGCGGGCCGCGCAGACCATCCGTGACTTCCAGCCCGCCGTCCTCAACGGACTGCTGCAGACCAGTGAGTATGCGAGGGCCGCCCTGCTCTCCTTCCAGCAGCTGGCGAACACGCCCACCGACGACAGTGCCGAGACCGCCATCCTGAGTGCCGTCACCGCCCGGATCCGCCGTCAGGAGATCCTCGCCGACCCGGCCAAGTCGTTCCGGTTCGTCATCACCGAGGCCGTGCTGCGCAACCAGATCTGTTCACCGGCGGAGATGCTCGCCCAGATGGGGAAGCTGCGCAATCTCGCCCTGCGCCCCAACGTGGAGCTCAGCGTGATCCCGGAGGACCGTCCGCTCGTCATGCCGCCGCTGCACGGCTTCATGCTGCTCGACGACTCGCTCGTGGTCATCGACGTCTACAACACCGGGCTCACCACCCGGGGCCGCAACGACGTGGACCGCTACCGCCAGGTGTTCGAACTGTTCCGGGACGCCGCCTCCGACGACGTGGGCCCGCTGCTGGACAGGTATCAGACCCTCTACAAGGACCGGCTCTGAGGGGTGCCGGCGAAGCCGCGCACCAGGGGCAGGAACACCTCGTCAACGATCTCCACCAGTACCTCGTCGTGGACCGACGGGACGCCGCGCATCGCGTACTCGGCACGCAGCAGCATCATCGGCGTCGTCGCGACCCGGTGACGCGCGGCCGCCGCCGGCGCCTCGCCCCGGCCGGCCGCCCGTTCGAGCATGGTGAGCCAGGCGTTGTCCATGGTGTCCGCCCCGGACCGCTCCCGCATGAGCGTGAGCAGTTCCGGGTCGTCGGCCGCGGCGGCGAGCAGCCCGCGCAGCACAGCACCGTACGGCGAGGACCACGTCTCGTTCGCCCGCCGCAGCATCTCCAGCGCGTCGCCGCGCAGCGTGCCGGTGTCCGGGTCGGGCATCGCGGCGTCGGACAGCCGCCGGTACGCCGCGATGCCCAGTGCCGCTCGGTTGGGCCATCGGCGGTAGATGGCGTTCTTGTTGGTCCCGGCCCGGGCGGCGACGCGGTCCATGGTCATCCCCGGGTAGCCCGACTCGCGCAGCTCCTCCGCCGCCGCGTGCAGGATCGCCTGTTCCAGCTCCGCGCCCCGGCGCCTCGTGCTCATTCGTTGTAGGGTACGCGTCGTACCTTAATGGGAGGGGGGCCTTCATGCGCGTCTTCGGCATGAACTACGACACCGGCTTCGTGAGCGCCGGCTCCACGACACACGAGCCGTTCGACCCGGAGACCGTGCGGCGTGACATGCGCGTCATCCGCGAGGAGCTGCACTGCGACGCGGTGCGGATCACCGGCGGGATCCAGGACCGGCTGGAGCAGGCCTCGCGGTTCGCCGCCGAGATCGGGCTCGAGGTCTGGTACTGCCCGTTCACCAACGGCCTCGACCGCGACCAGCTCATGGCTTTCGTGCTCGACGGCGCCGAACGGGCCGAGCGCCTGCGGCTCGACGGCGCCTCGGTCGTCTACCTCACCGGCTCCGAGATCTCGATGTTCACCGACGGCTTCCTGCCCGGCCGGGACCTGGCCGAGCGGATGGCGCTGTTCAGCGACCCGATGCGGATGCGGGAGGCGATCCCGGCCGCCCGCGCCGCGGTGCGCGACTTCCTCGCCGAGGCGGTGCCCGCGGTGCGCGAGCGGTTCGGCGGGCCCGTCGGTTACGCCTCGATCCCCCTGGAGGACGTCGACTGGGCGCCGTTCGACATCATCGCCAGCGATGCCGGATACCGCGACGCCACCAACGCCGCGGCGTTCCCGCAGACCCTCGCGGCGGCCGTCGGGCAGGGCAGGCCGTACGCCGCGACCGAGTTCGGCTGCTGCACCTACCGCGGCGCGGCCGACGTCGCGGGCGGGGCGGAGCCGGTGACGTACGACGAGCACGGCCGCGCCGAGAAGCTCACCGCGGTGCTGGAGCGCGACGAGCCGGGCCAGGCCCGCTACCTGATCGATCTGCTGCGCGACTACGAGGCCGGCGGGGTGGAGGCGGCGTTCGTCTACACGTTCGCGAACCGCCACCTGCCCACCACCGGCGACCCGGAGCGCGACTTCGACCTGGCCGCGCGCGGAATCGTCCGGGTTCTGCCGGACGGCTCATGGACACCGAAGGCCGCGTTCCACGCCCTCGCCGAGTACGGCCGCGCCCGAGCGTCTAGGTGAGATCCTTGCGCATCTGCTGGGTGGTGACCCGGTACCCGGACGTCTCGTAGAGGTGCACGGCCGTCCGGTTCGCGCCGAAGACGTTGAGTTCGAGCGCGGTGGCCCCGTGCGCGCGGGCCGCCTCCTCGGCCGCCGCGAGCAGCGCCCGGCCCAGCCCTCGGCCACGATGGCCGGGGAAGACCTCGATGTCGTTGAGCCAGGCGCAGCCGGGCACCCCGCGCGGATGGGTCAGCCCGATCCACAGCCGGCCGACCGGGGTGCCGTCCGGCGTCTCGCCGATCAAAAAGAGCATGGCGGACGTCGCCAGCAGCGCCTCCTGTTGTTCGCGAGCCTTCGCGAACGCGCCCTCGCCGGCCCAGGTGCCCGCCGCGACCTGTTCCCGGGCGAACTCCGCGGCCGCCTCGTCCAGCCATCGGCGGACCTCGTCGTCGCGTGCCGGCCGCACCGTCATCTCGGTCACGCCCGACATTCTGCCCGGCGTGGAATCATCGGGCCATGATCGCGCATCCGGGGCTGCGGTTCGCCGACCACACCGTCACCGTCCCGCTCGACCACCGGCGGCCGGACGGGCCCACCATCGAGGTGTTCGCGCGGGAGGTGGTGGCCGCGGACCGGGCCGGCGACGACCTGCCGTGGCTGCTGTTCCTGCAGGGCGGGCCGGGTGGCAAGTCGCCGCGGCCGCTGCGCTCGGAGAGCTGGATCGGCTACGCCGTGCGTACCCATCGGGTGTTGTTGCTCGACCAGCGCGGCACCGGCCGCAGCACGCCGATCACCGCGCGCACCGTGCGTGGCATGCCCGCCGGCCAGCTCGCCGGATACCTCAAGCTGTTCCGCGCGGACAGCATCGTTGCCGACGCCGAGGTGCTGCGTTCACGGCTGGCAGGTGGCGACCGATGGGACACGCTCGGGCAGAGCTACGGCGGTTTCGTGACGCTGACCTATCTGTCGCTGGCGCCGCGGGGTCTGCGGAACTGCTTCATCACCGGCGGGCTGCCGGGTCTCACCGCGACCGCCGACGACGTCTACGCGCGGACCTATCCGCGGGTGGCGGCGAAGAACGCCGCGTTCTACCGGGCCTTTCCGGGTGACGCCGCGATCGTGCGCGGCATCGCCGACCATCTGTCGGCCGAGGACGTCCGGCTCCCGGACGGGGACCGGCTCACCGCGCGCAGGCTGCGCCTGCTGGGCAACGGATTCGGGATGAGCACGGGGTACGCCCAGACGCACTGGCTCCTCGATGAGGCCTGGCACGGCGCCGAGCTGTCCGACACGTTCCGGCACGAGGTGATGCGCCTGACCGCGTTCACCGACATGCCGCTGTTCGCGCTGCAGGAGTACACGTACGGGCAGGGTCACCGCCCCACCGCCTGGGCCGCCGCCCGCGCGATCGGCCGGCACCCGGGTTTCGCCGAGGACGCCGACCCGCTGCTGTTCACCGGCGAGATGATGTACCCCTGGATGTTCTCCGAGATCGCCGCGCTGCGCCCGTTCGCCGGTGCCGCCGACATCCTCGCCGCCACCGACGACTGGCCGGTGCTGTTCGACCTCGACCGGCTCGCCGCCAACGAGGTCCCGGTCTCCGCCGTGGTCTACGCCGACGACATGTACGTGGACGCCGGCCTGTCGATGGAGACGGCCGCCGCGGTCGGGAACGTACGGGTGTGGCTGACCAACGAGTACGAGCACGACGGTCTGCGCGTCGGCGGCCCGGCCGTGCTGGACCGGCTGATGGGCATGGCGGCCGGCCTCACATGACGACAACCGGCTTGCCGACCGTGTGTTCGCGCGCGATCGACGCACCGCCACCGGCGGCCGGTGCTTGCCTCCCGCATTGACCGCATTGTTTCGACAGTCGATTGCGCTATCGTTAGCCCGCCTCTGTCCGTCTGCACCCGATGTGACCGCGAGGAGTGGCTTGTTGGCCGCTAATACATCGATCAGCATCGAGGTGTTCGGGCCGCTTCGCGCCTCTGTCGGCGGCATCGAGGTGGATCTGGGGCCGCCCAAGCAACGGGCGGTCTTCGCGGTGCTCGCGCTCTGCACGGAGTCGACCGTCACCCGGGACGAGATGATCGAGCGGGTGTGGGGGGAGTTGGCGCCGGCCACCGCGGCGGGGAGTCTGCACACCTACGTCAGCGGGCTGCGCAGATCGCTCGGACCGGTGCTGGAGCGCCTCACCAGCGATCGATCCGGTTACCGCCTGCGGCTCGACCGGGAGATGATCGACGTGGCCCGGGCCGAGGACCTGGCCGCGCGGGCCCGAGCCGGCAAAGACCTTGATGTGTACGAGCAGGCGATCGCCCTGTGGCCGTCGGGAACCCTCTTTCCGGGGCTGCCCGGCCCCTTCCTGGCGCAGGCCCGCGAGCGCTTCGTGGCGCTGCGCCTCCGGCTGCTGATCGAGCAGGCCGAGCTCGCCGGTCCCGGCCGGCTCACCGGCGCCGCCGAGCGCCTGCTGGCCGAGGTGCCCGCGCATCCGATCGACGAGCGGCTGCGTGGCGTGCTGATGCGTGTGCTGCACCGCGACGGGCGGACCGCCGAAGCCCTCGCCCAGTACGCGGACCTTCGTCACGAACTCGCCTCCGATCTGGGCATCAGCCCGTCCGCGGCGGTGCAGGCGATTCACGCCGAGATCCTCGCCGACGACCGCCGTTCGGGGGAGCAGGCCCCGCCCGAGGTGGTCCGTCCCGCGCAGCTGCCCTACGACAACGACTCGTTCGTCGGGCGCGGCGGTGAACTGCTCACGCTCATGAACAGCGCCGGCGGAGGTGGCCGTCGGCACATCGTCACGATCGTCGGGGCCGGGGGGATCGGTAAGACCACGCTGGCGGTCCGGGCCGGGCACCTGCTGCGCGACCGTCATCCGGACGGGCAGATCTATCTCAACCTGCGCGGGTTCGACCCGTCGCACGCCGAGCTGACCCCGGATGTCGCACTGCATCGCCTGCTGACCTCGGTCGGCGCCCGGCACGTGCCGAGTGGCCATGAGGACCGGATCGCGCTGTGGCGCAGCATGCTGGCCGACAAGCGGATGCTCATCATCCTGGACAACGCCGCCTCGGCCGAGCAGGTCGGTGATCTGCTGCCCGGCGGCGGCGCCTGCTTCGTCATCGTGACCAGCCGGAACCTGCTCTCCGGGCTGACCGTCCGGCACGCCGCCCGCCGGATCACGCTCGGCAGGCTGACCGAGCGGGAGTCGCTGCGCCTGCTCGGCGCCACGGTCGGCGCTGACCGGGTCGTCGCCGAGCCGGAGTCGGCGCGGCGCCTCGCCGAACTCTGCGACCGCTCACCACTGGCCTTGCAGATCGCTGCCGAGCAGGTGGTGTCGACGGCGAGCTCGCGGATCGGTGACCTGGTCGGACAGCTCGAGGACGTACGCCACCGGCTGGACGCGCTGCAACTGCCGGACGATCCGCTCTGCTCGGTCCGCGGCGTCCTGTCGTGGTCGTTCGCCGCACTGGGGCCCGGCGAGGCGCGCGCCTTCCGGTTGCTCGGCGTCTTCCCCGGCACGAGCCTCACACGGCACTCCGCCGCCGCGCTGTTCGGCGCCGACCCCGCCCGCGCCGACGGACTGCTCGCCGGGCTCTCCGCGCTCTCGCTGGTGAACCGCTCCGGCGACCGGATCACCCTGCACGACCTGGTCCGGTTGTACGCCACCGAGCTTGCCGGCGAGCTGGATCATGGCGAGCGCCACGCCGCGCTGGCCCGGGTCCTGGACTGGTACCGCCTGACGCTCTCCCGGTCCGGCACCGGCATGACAGGCCGGGGCTGGCCGATCGAACCGGCCCGCAGCGACGTCCCGCCGGTGGCACTCGACGGGCAGCGGGACCGTCTGCTGTGGTGCATCGGCGAGTCGGAGAACATCTCCGCGCTCATCCCGGCGGCGGGCCCGGCCGGGGAACACGGTCCGGGCTGGCACCTGGCGTGCCTGATGTTCGACTACTTCTACACCTCCGGCCACCCGCGGCAGTGGCTGGAGCTGCTGGGTGTCGCGATGCGTGACGCCGAGGCCGAGGGCAACCGGCTGGCCCGCGCGATCCTGCACAACCACACGAGCGTCGCCTGGTCCCGGCTCGGGCTGAACGGAACCGCCGTGCGGCACCTGCGACAGGGCCTGGCCCTGCTGCACGAGCCGGACGACTGGCGGTACCGCATCAGCCTGCTCGGCAATCTGGCGTCCACCCTGCGCGAGGCCAAGCTGTACGGCGCCGCGCTCAACCCCGCCCTGGAGGCGCTGGAACTGGCGCGGCGGGAGGGCATCGACTACTACCTGGCGACCACCCACGACGTGCTCTGCGAGCTCCACGCCGAACTCGGGCAATGGGCGGAGGCGATGCGGCAGGGCCTGCCGGGACTGGAGTACGCCCGGCGGTCACACAGTCATATCGTCGAGGCCAACCTGCTGATCAACATCGGTCTGGCCCGGCACGGGCTCGGGAACCGTGAGGACGCCGAGGTGACGTTCGGCGAGGCGCTGCGGATCAGCGCCGAGGCCGGCGACCGGTACCACGAGGCGCTCGCGTTGTTCGGCCTCGCCAGGGTTCGGGCGGCGGGTGGCGTACCCGAGGAGGCCGCCGCCGCGCTGGCCCGGCGGGCCCTGGCCCACCTGGAGGAACTGAACGCCGAAGACGCCGGCGAGGTCCGCGCTTTTCTGGCCGGTGCCTGACCCCGATCAGGTCACCGCGGTGCGGGTCCGCTGCCAGATCAGCACCGCCTCGACGCGGCTGCCCGCGCCGAGCTTGGTGAAAATGCGGTTGACGTGGTTCTTCACGGTCTTCGGCCGGACCTGGAGCAGGTCGGCGATGTCGGCGTTGCGCATGCCGCGGCAGATCGAGTCCATCACCTCGGCCTCGCGGGGCGACAGCGGCTGATGCTCGGCCTGGCCCGCTCCGGCGTCCGGGACCAGCCTCGGCCGGCTGTGCGGCACGAGCGCGAGCCGGTACCGGGCGGTGGCCGGGTCCCGGTGGCGCGTGTGCGGTCCGGCCAGGCCGCTGAGGGCGTCGGCGAGCGCGCTGCCGGCCGGCCGGGCGCCGGTCGTCCCCGGAGTGACGGTCACGTCGACGGCGGGCAGGCCGTCGATCATCACGTCCAGGCCCTTGCTCGCGAACTCGTGACGGATGTGGGCGAGGATCTCGGGACTGGAGATCGCGATGCGCACCCGCCCGCCGGAAACCGTGGACATGGCGGACAGTGTGCAAGGGCGCGCTTCAGACTCCCTTCACGAACGCTTCATGCCCGGCCGATCAGGCACGCAGGTGCACCGGCTCGGCGAACAGCCCGGTGTCGACCGTGCCGTCCAGCCGTAGCGTGAACCGCCACGCCGCGTTCTCCGCGCCGACGGCCACCACCGACCAGCGCCGGACCGGCTCGGCCAGCAGGCGGTCGACCTGGTAGAGGTCGCGTCCCTGCGGCCGGCCGGCGAAGAGCAGCACCCCGCCGTCCGGCGCGTCCAGCACCGGCGCTGCCTCGGCGAGCCGGGAGACGTCCCATCCGCTGAAGTCCGGGTCGGGCTCGAAGCCCACCCGGACCACCCGTGTCGCGGACCCCCACGGCGCGCTGGTCAGCCGGCGAGACCACGATCGGGCCATCCCGTATGCCAGGGCGTCGTCGCCCTCCAGGCTGATCATCCCGTCCGCCCGCGCGAGGTTCAGCAACACGCGCCCGTCGCCGGTCGCGCCGAGCGAGACGAGCAGGGGGAAGGGATCCGGGAGCCGGTCGTTGACCGGTGCGGTGCTCAGCCACTGCAGCGGCGCCCGCCAGGCGCGGCCGGACTGCTCGGCGGTCCAGCCCGGCAGGGCCGTCACATCCGGTGTGGTCAGCCGCAGGACCACCGAGGCGGGCTCCAGGATCACCGCGCCTACCTCGGAAGTCGCGCGCCGCGACTCGAAGCATCCTGTGGTCAGGACGCGGACGGCGTGGTCGACGGCCCAGGCGCCGGATCGCTCGTGGGAAACCTGCACCTGGCTGTTCATCGCACGATCGTCCGCACCGGCGCCGACGGCTGTCAACGAGGGCCTTGGGCCTCTGGGCCCAGGAACGGGCCCGGCGATCTGGACCAATTCAGGACGCACTTCCTACGTTGGTCGACGTTGCCGATCGCCGGGCCGGGCGTGCAGCACGGCTCGCAGCCGGGCGTGCAGAGCGCGGCTCGCACATTCGAAAGGGACGACCCGATGGCGAACCTCAACATCACCTACACGGAGATGTCGGACAGCGCGACCCGGATGCGCAACAACAAGAACGAGATCGACTCCCGGCTGACCGAGTGCAAGTCGATCGTGGACAACCTGACCGGGTCCGGCTTCGTGACCGACCAGGCGTCCGGCAAGTTCGACGAGGTGCACACCGAGTTCGTGAACGCGGCGAACGAGCTGATGGAGAACCTCGACCTGCTCTCCGAGTGGCTGGACAAGGCCGTTCAGGCGCTGCGCGACATGGACACCCAGCTCGCCGGATCGCTGAACAAGTAACCAGGGGAACGCCGTGCGCATGCTGATCACCCTGGCATCGCCGCAGGCGTGGTCGGCGGACGTGGTCGTCGACGCCGATCCCGCCACTCCGGTGCGGGACATCGTCAAGAACCTGCTCGACTCCCTCGCGCACGGCCGGCTCCCGGCATCCGACCGGGTCTACCTCGACCATCGGCCGCTCGACCTCGGCCTGCCGCTGTCCGCCAGCGGGATCCACGACGGTTCGGTGCTCTGGGTCGGCGGCCCGGGCCCGGTTCCGTCCGTCCCGGCCGGCGGCCTGGTCACGGTTCGGGCGGTGACCGGCGCCGGCGCCGGCCGGATCTGGTCGCTCGGTCCGGGCGAGCACCGGATCGGATCGGTCGAGGGCAGCCCGGTGCGGCTGGACGGCGTGCCCCCGGTGGCCGCGGTCGTCCGGGTCACCTTCGACGCCGAGGTGCACGTCCGTGGCGTCGCGGGCGCCCTGCTGCTCGACCGTGAACAACTGCCCGCCGACGAGGTCCACTGGCGGGAGACGGCGCAGCTGACCGTGGGGGAGACCACCCTGGAGGCCCATCCGGTGCTGTGCCCGGACGCGGTGGTCGAGCCGTCGCCGGAGAGCGAGTATCTCGACTACAACCGCCCTCCGCGGCTGCTGCCGCCGGTCCGGCCGGACCGGTTCAAGATCCCGGCGGCGCCCAGGCCACCCGCGCCCAACGCCCTGCCGTGGCTGGCCGCCGCGCTGCCGGCCGTCTTCGGCGCCGTCATGGCCACGCTGCTGCGCAACCCGATCTATCTGATGTTCGCGGCGATGTCGCCGATCATGGTGCTGGCCAACTGGTGGACCGGGCGGCGCCAGGGCAAGACCAGCCACCGTACGCAGGTCGCCGAGCACGAGGCGCGGGTCGCCGCCATCGAGGACGACATCGCCGAGACGCTGGTCCTGGAGCGGCACGACCGCCGGGTCGCCGCCCCCGACCCGGCCGAGCTGCTGATCGTCGCGACCGGGCCGAGGGCCCGGCTGTGGGAGCGGCGCCGCACGGACCCGGACCATCTGGTGGTCCGGATCGGCATCGCCGACCAGCCCAGCAAGATCACCGTGGAGGCAGCCGGCCAGGACCGGCAGACCGACCGCCGGCTCTACGACGTGCCGGTCTCGTTCTCGATCGTGCACGCGGGAGTTGTCGGCGTCGCGGGCCGCGGCGAGTGGCCACGCCGCCTGGCACGCTGGATGACCGGTCAGCTCGCCGTCGCGCAGAGCCCCCGCGACCTCCAGCTCTACGTGCTCACCGACCCGGCGGGCGGCCCGCTGTGGGAGTGGGCCGCCTGGCTGCCGCACACCCGCCCGCTGCTCGGGCAGCAGACCCTGACCCTGCTCGGCACCGACACCGAGACCATCGCCCGCCGGATCGCCGAGCTGATCGAGCTGATCGAGGCACGCCGGCAGGCCCGCATCAACGCCGGTTCGGGCGCGGCGTTCGCCGATCCGGACGTGGTCGTCGTGCTGGACGGTGCCCGGCGGCTGCGCGCGCTGCCGGGTGTGGTCTCCATCCTGCTCGGCGGCCCGGCCGTCGGCGTCTACTTCATCTGTGTCGACAGCGACGAGCTCACGCTGCCGGAGGAGTGCACGACCGTCGTCTCCGGCGGCGACGGCCTGCCCACGACCCTGCGCCGCCAGCGGTCCGCCGAGGTCGAGGGCATCCGCGTCGACGAGGTGATCGACGACTGGTTCCCGGCCACCGGGCGGCGGCTGGCACCGATCCGCGACGTCAGCGACACCCACGGCGACGCCGCGCTCCCGGCCGCCGCCCGCCTGCTCGAGGTGATCGGGATGGAGGATCCCTCGGTCGCCGCGATCACCGCCCGGTGGAACGCGTCGCCGCGGAGCACCCGGGCGGTCGTCGGGTACAGCCTCGACGGCCCGTTCGCGCTGGACCTGGTCCGGCACGGCCCGCACGGCCTGGTCGCGGGCACCACCGGTTCCGGCAAGTCGGAGTTCCTCCAGACGGTGGTGGCCTCGCTCGCGGTGGCGAACCGGCCGGACGCGATGAATTTCGTGCTCGTGGACTACAAGGGCGGAGCCGCGTTCAAGGACTGCGTCGATCTGCCGCACACCGTCGGCATGGTCACCGACCTGGACACCCACCTCGTCGAGCGCGCCCTCACCTCGCTCGGCGCCGAACTGACCCACCGGGAGCACCTGCTCGCCGCGGTCGGCGCGAAGGATCTCGAGGACTACGTCGACTACGCGACCAGGAGGCCGGTACCGGCGCCGATACCGCGGCTGTTGATCGTCATCGACGAGTTCGCCTCGATGGCCCGTGAGCTGCCGGACTTCGTCACCGGCCTGGTCAACATCGCCCAGCGGGGCCGGTCGCTCGGCATCCACCTGATCCTCGCCACCCAGCGCCCGAACGGCGTGGTCTCCGCCGAGATCCGGGCCAACACCAACCTCCGGGTCGCGTTGCGGGTCACCGACGCCGCGGAGAGCGCCGACGTGATCGACGCCCGGGAGGCGGCGAACATCTCGGCGGTCAACCCGGGACGCGCCTACGCCCGGCTCGGCCACAGTTCGCTCATCCCGTTCCAGACCGGCCGGGTCGGCGGCCGGCGTCCGCAGCAGAACGCCGCCGCCGCGGTGGCCGAGCCGTTCCTGCATCCGGTCGGCTGGCTGGATCTGGGCCGTCCGGTGCCGCAGCGGCCCCGCGCGGCCTCCGAGGTCGAGGAGGCCACCGACCTGTCGGTGCTGGTGTCGGCGATCCGGCGGGCCAACGACATGCTGGGCGTGCCCGAGCAGCGCCGTCCCTGGCTGCCCGCGCTGCCGACCGTCTCGGTGGTGGACCTGCCCGCCGACCCGGCCCGCGACGAGCGCGGCGAGCCGTCGTTCGCCTGGGCCGTGCAGGACCTGCCGCGCAGCCAGCGGCAGGTGCCGATGACCATCGACCTGCACACCTTCGGGCACCTGCACATCATCGGCGCGCCCCGGTCGGGCCGATCGCAGGCGCTGCGCACGATCGCGACCGCAGCGGCGTCCGCCGCGAGCGTGGCGGACCTGCATCTGTACGGCCTGGACTGCGGCAACGGCGCGCTCCTGCCGATCACCCGGTTCCCGCACTGCGGTGCGGTCGCCCAGCGCACCGAGGTTGAGCGTGCCGAGCGACTGCTGCGCCGGCTGTACGAGCAGGTGCAGCACCGTCAGCGGATCCTCGGCCAGGGCGGGTTCGCCGACGTCACCGAGCAGCGCTCAGCCGTCCCGGCAGCCGAGCGCCTGCCGCACATCCTGCTGTTGCTCGACCGCTGGGAGGGCTTCCTCGGCACCCTCGGCGAGCACGACAACGGAGCGCTGACCGACCTGGTGCACACGCTCATGCGGGAGGGTGCCAGTGCGGGTGTGCACCTGATCGTCGCCGGTGACCACAGCCTGCTCAGCGGCCGGATGGCCGGGCTCTGCGAGGAGAAACTCGTGTTGCGGCTCTCGGACCGCAGCGACGCCACGCTGGCCGGGCTCAACCCGCGCAAGATCCCGGAGAGCATCCCGGCCGGCCGCGGCTACCGGTCGAACACCGCGATCGAGGTGCAGGTCGCCCTGGTCGCCGCCGACCCGAGCGGGCCGGCGCAGATCGCCGCGATGCGCGAACTGGCGGAGCGGTTCACCGAGCGCGACGCGGGCGTGTCCCGCGAGCAGCGGCCCGGGAAGATCGCCACGATGCCCAGCAGCCTCACCTTCGACCAGGCCTGGGCGGCCATCGGCGTCCCGAAGCCGGGATGGGCGCTGGTCGGTGTGGGTGGCGACGAGCTGACGCCGGTCGGCACGAACCTGCTCGACGAGGCGCCGACCTTCCTGATCGCGGGACCGTCGCGGTCGGGACGGAGCACGGCGCTGCGGGTGATGGCGGAGTCGCTGCTGCGCTCGGGCGTCGAGCTGGTCCTCGGCGCGCCGATGCGGACGCCGCTGCTGGATCTGGCCGGCCGGCCCGGCGTCCGCGGCGTGATCAGCGGGGAGAACCCGGCCGAGGAGGAGTTCGCCGCGCTGCTGGACGCGGGGGACGGGCCGGTCGCGCTGCTGGTGGACGACGCGGAGGCGTGGCGGGACATCGCGTGCCGGGACTATCTGCGGCAGGTGATCCGGACCGCGTCCGGCAAGCGCCGCGCCGTCGTCATCGCCGGCGAGGTCAACTCGGTGGCGATGGGTTTCTCGGGCTGGCAGGTGGAGGTCAAGAAGAACCGGCGCGGAGCGCTGCTCTCGCCGCCGAGCCTGGGTGCCGGCGACCTGATCGGCGTACGGCTGAGCCGGGCCGCCCTGGCCGAGAAGGTGGTGCCCGGCGCCGCCCGGGTGCACCTCGGTGACGGAACCCTGCTGGCCGTACAGATCCCCCTGGTGGACGCGTGAACACGACGACTGGGAAAGCGGTGAATTGATGGCCGACATCGTGGTCAAGGGACTGGCCGATCTGGCGCGCAACCTCAGCGAGCTGATCAGCCAGTTCGAGGGCGCGCTGGACTTCCAGAACGAGCAGAAGGGCCGGTGGGGGCAGCTCAACGCGAACCTGTCGATGGGTGACTTCGCGGACAACTGGACGGGGAGCCGGGACAAGATGGTCGAGGCGATGAAGGAGTTCCGGGAGCGGATCGAGGCCGCCGACCAGGCCTGGACCGAGGCCGAACTGGAGCTGTTCAAGAGCCTCGAGGAGGGCGGCAAGTGAGCGACGGCCGCCTCCACACGCTCCGCAAGGCCGACCCGGCCGAGATCGAGGCGGCGCAGAAGCGCTACCAGCTCATCTCCGACACCATCGACGACACGGTCAGCAAACTCCAGAAGATCGTCAGCGCCGGCGAGGAGGCGCTCCGCGGTGAGTGGGTCAAGAAGACCAAGGAGGACGCGGAGTCGCTTCAGGAGAGTCTCGGCAAGGCCGCGGTGCGCTACCGCGACGTCGCGACCGAGATCAAGAAGTACGAGCCGGACCTCGATCGCGCCATCGCCGAGGTGGACGCGGCCGAGCGCGCCGAGGAGGACGGGTCCTCGTCGCTGAACCGGGCGAACGCCATGCCGGACCCGCAGAAGGACGCGGAGGGCAACATCTCGCCGGAGGAGCAGCAGAAGGCCACCGACAAGCAGCGTGCCCAGGACGACGCGAACGCGCAGATCACCGCGGCGAAGAACCGCCTGACCGGCGCGCTGGACGCGCTGGACGTGGCGGGTAAGCGGCTGGGCGACGCGGTCAACTGCAAGAACTACGACGACGGCCTGACCGACAAGATCAACTGGCGGGTGATGGCCATCTTCAAGATGATCAGCAAGATCTTCGGCATCATCGCCATGGTCCTGACCGCGCTGGCCATTCTGATCCCGGGCGTGGGGTGGCTCGCCCTGGCGGGAGTGGTGGCCGGGGCGGTGACACTGATCGCCGACAGCGTGCTGCTGGGCGGCGGCGACGGGAGTGTGCTCGCCGTCGTCCTGGGCGCCCTCGGGCTCGGCTTCGCCGGTCTGGGCGCGGCGTTCGGCGCCTTCGGCAAGACGATCGAGTCGATCGGCAAGTTCGTGAAGACGATGTCGAAGATCAAGTTCAACCCGAACTGGCGGCCGGGCCAGTCCATCGAGCTGTTCGACTTCAGCCGCCCGCTGGCCATCGGCAGCGGACGGCCCGGCTGGTTCGACGCCCTCAGCGGCTCGATGAACAAGTGGTTCGGCAACGGGTTCGGCGGAATGATGAAGACCTGGTGGGACGGATTCATCGGGATGGGCCCGATCAAGGATCTCAGCTTCCTCAAGAACATCCCGTTGTTCGGCGGCGCGTTCGGCAGGTTCGGCGGCGGGCTGCAGGGGATCTTCGCCACCTGGGGTGGCCTCAACCAGGGATTCGCGTTCGCCGCCGGCCTACTGATCGCCGGTCTGCAGGCGACCGAGCACCACTCGCTCGAGGGCGCCTGATGTCCGAGATCTCCTGGGCCTGGGACCTGGTGCCGGCCGCCGGGCCGGACCGGGCCGGCTGGACCGACTTCATGGCGAAACTGCTCGACGAGTGGGTGGGTGAGCAGGTGGCGGCGGCCCGTGCCGCCTGGCCGGCCGACGCCACCGAGGCGTTCCCGTTCAGCCCCGGCGCGGTGGGCTCGGCGGTCGCGCGTGACCTGCTGGAGCGCGCCGACGGCCTGCCTCGCAACTGCCGGCTGATCTGGGGCGCCGGGTTCGTCGACGACCGGGTGCGCTGGCTGCCGCTGCTCGTGCTGGCCGAGTTCCGCGAGCCGCGCCCGGGGGACTCCGGCTACCTGATGGCGCTGGTCGGAGCGGAGGGAATGCCCGGCGACGTACGGGAACCGCACGTCGAGTACGTCTCCACCGAGCACGGCGACGGAGTCCGGGTGCTCGCGCTCGCCGAGGACGACGAGGGACTGCACGGACGGGTTCACGCCGCGCTGCGCCTGGAGCGCCCGGACGGCGACGTGGACGTGCTGTTCGAGACGCGGGCCAACGGCCTGGAACAGCTCGCGGTGATCGGTGCCGGAGTGGAAGCGGTCATGCATCTGATCGCCGAGCGGTCCACCGAGCTGAACCTCGTCCCGTCCGTCGCGGGGAGCCCGGCGTGATCGACTTCGAGCTCATCGTCCCGGACGGCTGGGTACACATCCCGACCACGCCGGGCCTCACCCGGCTGCGCGAACGCACCATCGACGAGATCGTCCGCAGCGCGCTGCCCGACACGCTGCCGCGGGACAAGGCCGGGCCCTGGCGGCGGATGCTGCGCAAGGACCTCAGCGACGCGACCGCCGACGCGCAGCGCCAGGGCGCGCGCGGGGTGGTGCTGCCGGTGAGCGAGATGCAGGGCATGCGGCTGCCGGGCACGCTGGTGCTGACCGTCCTCGACGGGGACGACGACCCGCAGGACCCCGCGTCGGTGCTGACGTCGATCCTCGCCGACGCCGGGCCGGACGGGACGGCGCTGGAGGTCGGCGGCTGCCCCGCCGCGCGGGTCCGCCAGATCGTCGACAGCGGCACGCTCAACCGCAAGGCGCCCTCGGTACGGGTCAGCTACTTCGTCGCGGCTCCCGGTGCACCAGGCGTGTGGGGTCTGCTCACCTTCACGGTGCTGACCGACGGCGACGTCGAGGCCGATGCGGTCCAGGCCGTCGTGCTGCTGTTCGACATGGTCGTCAGCACGCTGCGGTGGTCCGATCGCGTCGACGTGCCGACCGAGGACGAACTGCTGGCCGGAAGGACCGCACCATGAAGGTCCGGAGGTTGCGGCTGAGCCGTCCGGTGCTGCTGGGCTCCGCCCTGGCCCTGATCGTCCTGCTGGGAGCGGGCGCGTTCATGGCGGGGCGGGCCGCCGACGCCGCGGAGCCGGTGCGGGCGGACAGGTTCAGCGCGTCCGACGTACGGATTCTGGCGAGCGCGGCGGAGTCCTGCCCGGCGCTGACCCCGGCCCGGCTCGCCGGGCAGGTCATGGCCACCCCGGCGGGGGCGCCGCTGCTGACACCGCAGCAGTTCCGGGAGAACGTCCCGTGGGACGGCGCGCAGCAGGGTGACCGGGAGGCCGCCGTCACCGCGCTGGCGCACCTGATGTGCCGGTTCGCCGGCCAGGCCCGGACCGTCGGCATCGGCGAGGATCCATGGCGGGTCGCGCTCGCCGCGCACCGGCTCGGCCCGGATCAGGTGATCAAGTCCGGTGCCGTCCCGGGCGACGCCAAGGAGTACGTGGACACGGTCGAGCGGTACGCCGCCTGGTACGCCCTCCAGCCCGAGTTCGGCGGAGGTGTGGCCGCACCGTCACCCACGGCCGGCTATCCGGCCGTCACCACCGCGATCCCGGTGCCCGACGCGTACGTGGGTGAGGTCGTCGCCGCCGGCAGGGTCTGCGCCGAGATGCCACCGGCCCTGGTCGCTGCTCAGATCATGGCGACCTCCGGTTTCGACGCGGGCAAGCTCGGCCCGGCCGGTGAGCAGGGCATCGCCCAGTTCCTGCCGCAGGTGTGGACCGCCAACGTCAAAGCCGCGGCGAGCCGGACACCGTGGCAGCCCGAGGTGGCCATTCCCGCGCTCGGCCGCACGATGTGCAAGCTGATCAAGCGATCCGGTGGCCAGTACGCCGCCGCGCTTGCCGCCTTCACCCGCGGCAGCGCCACGGCCGCGGTGACCGCGCTGGCGGAGACGATCACCAAGGCTCAGGCGGAGTACGCCAAGGACACGAGGCTTGGCGTGGTGAAGGCGCCGGCCCCGGCGACGTCGAAGCCGCCGAAGCCGGGAAGTGCCGCGCCCACCACGCCGGCGCCGGCGCCGACCGACCAGCCGGCGATCAAGGCGGCCGACGCCTCGGGCGGTGACTACGGGCCGTACTTCATCGTCAACCTCGCCACCGAGATGTGCGTCGACCTGCCCGGCACCGGCCCGGGACCACGGGACGGACCGGTCACCCAGTTCACCTGCGTCAAGAGCGGCGACGACAACCAGGAGTGGACGTTCGAGCCGCGCGCGGTGGACGGCCAGGGCAACCAGCTCTACTGGATCCGTAACGCCGACGACGGCTTCTGCATCGACCCGCCGGGCGTCGAGGGTGTCGCCTCGGGTACGGCGCTCAACGAGACGGGCTGCTTCGACGACGACAACCAGTACTTCCGTCTGGAGTCGAAGCGGTCGGCCGGCGGCCTCGTCTACTACTGGCTGCGCAACACCGTGACCGACATGTGCGTCGACGTTCCCGGAGCCGGCGACGGCGGTCCCGACGTCCAGCTGACCGTGGTTCCCTGCCTGGCGAACGACGACCACGACTGGGCCCTGGTGGAGAGGTCGAAGTGGTGAGGTTCCGCGTCGCTGCGCTGCTGACGGTCGCGCTGATCGGTGTGCCGGTCTCGCCGGCGCGGGCCGAACCGCCCCCGGCCGCCCCGGTGAACCAGTACTACTACACGGTCAAGGCCTCCCATCAGGGCGCGCCGGAGAACCTGTGGGAGATCGCCTCGCGTTTCCTGGGCGACACCGGCCGGGTCGGCGAGATCCTCGACCTCAACGCCGGGCGGGTTCAGCCCGGCGGCGGGCGCCTGTCCGACCCGAGCAGGCTGACCGCGGGCTGGCACCTGGTCCTGCCGTGGGACGCGGTCGGTGCCGACCTGCGCCACGGCCCGCTGCCGCAGAACGAGGCCGGGGCGGCGGCCTGCGCGTGGCCCACCGACATCCCCGCGACCGCGAGCTGGGGGCAGGCGCTGCTGAATCCCGGTGGGGACCGGGACGGCACGTCCGGCTCCGGTGTGAAGGTGGCGGTGATCAGTTCCGGTGTGGACGGGTCCGCGCCGGAACTGGCCGGGCGAGTCACCCCGGGCGCCGACATCGTCGCCGGCGCGGGGCGCGGTGACCTCGGCTGCAAGAGTGCCGGCACCGGGCTGGCGGGCATCGTTGCCGGCGACGACGGCCGGGGTGGGTCGGGCTTCGGTGTGGCGCCCGGCGCGCGGATCGTGCCGATCAAGGCGGGCGCCGAACCGTCGGCGGCGATCGTGACGGCCGGAATCGGCGTCGCCACCTCGGCGGGCGCCCAGGTCGTCCTGATCGGCACGGGCATCGACACCACGGACCCCGGCGTGCTCGCCGCCGTCAACGACGCGATCAGCCGGGACGTGGTGATCGTGGTGCCGGCCACGTCGACGGCCGAGGCGGCCGACGGGATGCTGCGCGTCGGTGCGGTGGGCGAGGACCGGAGCCCGGCCGGCGACTTCGCCGGTGACGCGGCCGACCTGCTGGCGCCGGGAGTGGGCGTGGCGACCATCGGCCAGGTCGTCAGCGGTTCGGAGTTCGCTGCCGCGTACGTGGCCGGCACTGTCGCACTGGTCCGCTCGGCCCATCCCGGCCTGCATGCCGCCGACGTGACCAGGCGCGTGCTGGCGACCGCGGCCGACGGACTGGTCAGCCCGGTCACCGCCGTCACCAGTCCGGTGCAGCCGGCGCCGGCAGCCACCGCGGCAGCGCCGGACAACCCGATGAGCACCCTGAGCCGCGTGCTGACCTGGCTCGCGGCCGGCCTCGCCGTCGCCCTGCTGCTGTCGTACCTGGTGAAGCCGTCGGCGCGGGCACTGGCCGGCATCGCGGCCCGCCGCCGTGACCTGCGGCTGGCCGAACAGACCCGGGCCAGACTGGCCACCGACACCGATGATCCGTTCTGGGACGCTCCGGCCGGCGGCGGTCGCCCGGCCCGTGAACACGTGACCGAGACGATCGACCTGCGTGGCTCGCCGAGATCATTTTCGTGAGCGGTGTCGAGCCCGAGCCTATGACGCGGCTGTGAATTGCCCGTCCTTCGACTGATCCGATCCGGTCTTCGGTCCGTATCTCCGGGTGCCAGTGCGTGACCGCGGATCGCCGTACCCGATGGCGGGCCACGGTGCGGCACGCAGTCGTCAAGGAGGTTCGCGTGGTGAAGTCCGTGTGGCGCCGTCTATGGAGCGTGGCGGTTCTCTCGGCGACGCTGATCGTGTTCTCCCCGGACATGGCGCGAGCCGCCGCGGATGTTCCGGTCCCGCCGGAGAACCTCCTCAGTGACCAGGGCGAGGGCGATCTCTCCGACGCCGACATCGACTTCGTGACCAAGGTGCGCCTCGCCGGGCTGTGGGAGATCCCGGCCGGTGAGATGGCACAGGAGAAGTCCAACAGCGCCCGGGTCAAGCGGATCGGCCGCAACATCGCCGACCAGCACAAAGTGCTCGACGAACTCACCCGCAACGCCGCGAAGAAGCTCGACATCGACCTGCCGAACGAGCCCAACAAGGACCAGAAGGGCTGGCTCAACGAGATGGAGGAGGCGGAGTCCGCCAAGGACTTCGACGAGATCTACATCGACCGGCTCCGGGCGGCGCACGGCAAGATCTTCCCGGCGGTCGCGACGATCCGCGCGAGCACCCGCAACGACACCGTCCGCAAGCTCGCGCAGCAGGCCAACCAGTTCGTCATGACGCACATGACGCTGCTGGAGAGCAGCGCCCTCGTCGACTTCGAGGCGCTGCCGACCGCGCCCGCGCCGAACGCGGCCACCTCGGCGCCGGCCCGCGTGCTCTCCTCGGCCGAGCAGGCCCCGGCCTCCGAGACGAACGTGCCGCTGATCCTCGCCGCGCTCGCCGGCGGGCTCGCCGCGGGTGCCTTCGCCACCCGCCAGATCGTCGGCAACCGTCGTGGTGGCTACCGCAACCGCCGAACGCGCTATTACAACGGCTGATCCGCGCCGCTAGGGTGGCGCCGTGACCGGCGTGATCATCACTGATTGGCTGCTCGCGGCGCTGCATCCGCGGCGCGGGGGTATCGCCACCGCCATCCGGCCGCCGGCCGGGCTCGACGACTCGTGGACGGCCCTGCGCCGCGCGATCTGGGCGCAGGACCGGGCGATCCGGGACGCGTCCGCGGAGTCCTCGCGGGTCTGGCAGCTGATGACCTCGCACCTGTCCGCCGACCGCGCCCTGGGCGAGCGGCTGCTCGATCCGGCGGCGCGGGCCGGCACCGCGGACGACGACCACGCGCTGGTCCGGGCGGTCCGCGAGCGTTTCCAGTACGTCGACCACGGCGCCGACGAGTGGCTGGCCGACTTCCTGGTCGCCTCGGCCGGGCTGCCCGAGGCGTGCCGCCGGGTCCTCGGCGGATTCCACGTCGACCTGCCGTACGTCGGCGTCGGTGTCTTCGGGCGACTACGGGAACTGCTCGTCGCCGCCGACGACGTCACGTACGCCCAGGCCCGTGACGTGCTGCTCGACGTGCGGGACCGGATGGCGCACGACCTCAGCGGCAGCCTGCGGGCCGACCTGTTCTGGGCGGTCAGCTACCTGTTGCCGCTCGGACCGCACGCCGGAGACGCGGAACGCGACGCGCACGCCCTGGCGATGCGGCACGTCGGTGAGTTCGGCAACGCCCCGGTGCACGCGTCCGGGCTGGCCAGTGGCGACCTGGACACCCTCGACCGCTTCCTGCGGGCCAACAAGCGCGTACGCCACGAGTTCTTCGGCACCTCCGGCGGGCGCCTCTATCTGGCGGGCATGCTGGACATCGCCGGTGCGGCGGCCGCCCCGGTGCTCGCGCGGATGCGGCCCGCGTACCCGTTCGAGGACGACCCGCACTACAACGGCCTGTGGTGCACCCTCCTCATGCACCTCGACGACGACACGGCGAGAAACGCGCTGGAGGAGCAGCGGGAAGCCGGGCACGCGTGGGCGACCGGGTTCACGCCGACTGCGGACGAGGCACCATCGGTTTCGGACGGAACGCCGTGCGCCTACGAGCCGCCGCCCGCGGCACGGCCCGCCCGGCTGGACGTCGCCGTGCCGGTCGAACCGGTGCTGCGGTTCCGCGACGAGGAACGCGAGCGGGCCGAGCAGGCGGGCGTCTACGAGGACGCCGAGCAGTGGGAGGGCGTGGCGATCGGCCGCTGCGACACCGGCGCGGTGACGGCCTGGCTCGAGCACCGGGAACGCTGGGCGCTTCCGACGACGTTGCCCGCGCTGACCCTCGCGCCCCGGTGGACCCACGAGCGGCTGATGGCGCTCGGTTTCACCTGCCACCACTACTGGGTGCGCTCGCTCGTCCCGCTGCTGCTGGTGCGGCACGGGGCCGGTCACGTCGCGGCGCTGCTGGCGGCGTTCGAGGACCGGGACAGCGTCGAGGCGGCGCTGGAGGCCGCGCAGCCGGTCGGGCACGTCGCGCTGGCCGCTCCGGTGGTGCGCGCCTTCGCCGGCAAGAAGCTGCGCCGTCCCGCCCGGTCCTGGCTGCTGCGGCATCCGGAGCACGCGGCGGCCGGCGTCGTCGCACTGTGGACGGCGGATCCCGGTGACGCGGCGACCGCGCGGGTGCTGCGCTATCTCGACGCGCAGGGCCACCGCTCGCTGCTCACGGCGCAGGCCGGTGATCGGGCCGCGGACCTGCTCACGCTGCTCGCTCAGGATCCGCTCGACGCGCCGCGGGCCAGACTGCCCAAGATCCCCGACTATCTCGTCTCGGATCCGCTGCCGACTCTGACCACCGCTTCCGGAGATCGGGCGACAATCGAGGATCAAAACCACTTTTTGGTACGCCTGGCGAGCTGCGACGCCGACGAGGTGCACCCGGCCGTGCCCGCCGCCCGCGAGCGCTGGACCGCCGAGTCGCGGGCGCTGTTCGCCGTCGCCCTCTTCGACCGCTGGGTGTCCGCCGGCGCACCGGCCTCCGAGGGCTGGTGCATGCAGGCGGTCGGCCTGATCGGCGACGACGCCGGCGCCCGCCGGGTCGCCGCGCACGCCCGTCAGTGGGCCGGCACGAACGCCGCAGCCCGCGCCCAGTCCGCCCTCGACGCGCTGCGGCACCGCGGCACCGACGCCGCCCTGATCGAGCTGAGCCTGCTGGCCGAGCGGTCCCGCTTCCCCGTCTTCAAGAGCGTCGCCCGCCGCCATATCGAGGCGATCGCCGACCTGCGCGGGCTCACCTCCGACGAACTGGCCGATCGTCTCGTACCCTCGCTGGGTCTTGATCTTGACGACACTGTCGGCGAATTCCGCGTCATCTTCGACGAACGACTCATGCCCGTTCTGCGCGACGCGACCGGCCGCCACCACGCCGACCTGCCGAAACCCACCCGCGGCGCCGACCGGGAGCAGCACCGGACCGCCAAGGCCCGGCTCACCGCGCTGCGCAAGGAGGCCCGCGCCTCCGCCTCACTGCACGTGGCCCGCCTGGAACGAGCCATGTGCGCCGAACGCCGCATCCCGGCCGCCGTCTTCCTGGACCGGTTCGCCACCCACCCGTGGATGACCCACCTGACCCAGCGCCTGATCTGGGGCGTCCACGACGGCGACACCCTGCTGACCACGATCCGCATAGCCGAGGACGGCAGCGCCACCACCGTGAACGACGAGCCCGCCGCGCTGCCCGCCGACGCGACCGTCAGCATCCCGCACCCGCTGAACTTCCCACCCGGCACCCTGGCCGCCTGGACCGAGCTCTTCACCGACTACGCCCTGCTCCAGCCGTTCCCCCAGCTCACCCGCCCGGTCCACCACCCGGACCCGGCTGCCGGCCGCTCCCTGGACCTGTTCACCGGCCGCAAGACCACCTACGCGACACTGCGCGGCCTGGAACGCCACGGCTGGACCCGCTGGTACGACGCCGCCGTCCAGATGGCCAAACCGGTCGGCGCCGGCGCCTACGCCCTCCTGCAAACCGACCCCGGCTGGCACCCCTCCGACACCGTCGACTCAGCCCCACCCCAGACCGTCACAGCCCTGACCCTGACCCGAACCACCACCCAGACCTTCCACAACCTCCCCCCGGTCACCTACTCCGAACTCCTCCACGACCTCCGCCTCCTGGACTGACTTCCCTGCTCACCTGGCACTCACACAGGTCGTGCGGGTCGTCGAGGTTGAGCCAGTGCCAGCCGGCCGCAACCACCACCTGCCGCAAGCGGGGCCCGGTCGCGACCAGGCGGCCTGGCCGCTGGCCAGCGCTCACCGCAGGCACGCCGCACCGGGCCGGCCGCGATCGGCCGCGTTCGGTCAGGGGTTGCGTCAGTGGGATTCGCGGGAGACCTGGTCGCCGCTGGAGCCTAGGAGGAAGGTCTGGTCGGCGCCGGTGTTGGCCTGGTTGACGGTGTCGATGTAGAGGCGTTCCCAGCCTCGCTGCGGGCGGGCGAAGGCCTTGACGGCCTCGGGGGCGGGTTCGCGGGCGGTGAGTTCGGCGTCGGGGATGTCGACGTCGAGGCGGCGGGCGGCCACGTCGAGGATGATGATGTCGCCGGTGCGGACCTTGGCGAGGGGGCCGCCGGCTGCGGCTTCCGGGGTGACGTGCAGAACCACTGTTCCGTACGCGGTGCCGGACATGCGCCCGTCGCAGATGCGGACCATGTCGCGGACGCCCTCGGCGAGCAGTTTCGCCGGCAGGGGCATGTTGGATACCTCGGGCATGCCGGGGTAGCCCTTGGGGCCGCAGCCGCGCAGGATCAGCACCGAGTCGGGGGTGACCTCGAGGGCGGGGTCGTCGAGGCGGGCGTGCAGGTCCTCGATCGAGTCGAAGACGACCGCCGGGCCGCGGTGGGTGAGCAGTTCGGGTGAGGCGGCCGCGGGCTTGATGACGGCGCCGTCCGGAGCCAGGTTGCCGTAGAGCACGGCGATCCCGGCTTCGGGCTGCAGTGGGCGCTCGCGTGGGCGGATGACCTCGCGGTCGTAGATCTGGGCGGTGTCCAGGTGATCGACCAGCGGGCTGCCGGTGACGGTGATCGCGGCCGGGTCCAGCAGGTCGCGGATCTCGGCGAGGACGGCGTGCAGGCCGCCCGCCCGGTACAGGTCGTCCATCAGGAAGCGGCCGGCCGGCTGCAGGTCGACCAGCAGCGGCACGTGTGAGCCGGTGCGGTCGAAGTCGTCCTGGGTGAGCTCGACGCCGAGGCGGCCGGCGATGGCGAGCAGGTGCACGACCGCGTTGGTGGAGCCGCCGAGCGCGGCCAGGGCGACGACGGCGTTGAGGAACGAGCCACGGGTCATCACCGCGCTCGGCCGCAGGTCCCGGTCGACGAGGTCGACGGCGAGCACGCCGGTGGCGTGTGCCGCTTCGAGCAGGCGGCTGTCGGGTGCCGGGGTGCCGGCCACTCCGGGCAGCGTCATGCCGAGCACCTCGGCGAGCAGGCCCATCGTGGACGCCGTACCCATGGTGTTGCAGTGGCCCTTGCTTCTGATCATCGAAGACTCGGAGCGGGTGAACTCGGTCGCGCTCAGGGTGCCGGCCCGGACCTCCTCGCTCAGTTGCCAGACGCCGGTGCCGCAGCCCAGCGGCACGCCGCGGAAGGTGCCGGTCAGCATCGGCCCGCCGGGCACCACGACCGCGGGCAGGTCGACCGAGGCGGCGCCCATCAGCAGCGCGGGGATGGTCTTGTCACAGCCGCCGAGCAGCACGACGCCGTCGATCGGGTTGGCGCGCAGCATCTCCTCGATCGCCATCGCGGCCATGTTGCGCCACAGCATCGCGGTCGGGCGTACCTGTGTCTCGCCCAGCGAGACCACCGGCAGATTCAGTGGGATGCCACCGGCCTGGTGGATGCCGTCGGAGACGCTGCGCGCGACCTCGTCGAGGTGCTTGTTGCACGGGGTCAGATCCGAGGCGGTGTTGGCGATCGCGATGTGCGGCCGGCCCTGGAACGCGTCGGCGGGCAGGCCCCGGCGCATCCAGGCTCGATGGATGTAGCTGTTGCGAACGTCGCCCTCGTACCACTGCGCGCTCCGGCGTGACGGCATCGGCACTCTCCTCAGGATTCCGGTTGCCGAAATTCTCGCCCAGTTTCCGGAATAATGCTCCCATGCCGGCGAGACTTACATCGTTCACCGCTCACCCGGCCGGTGCCGGCCGCTACACCCTCGGCGAAGGCCCCGTCTGGGACGCGGCCCGGCAGCGGCTGCTCTGGGTCGACATCGACGGCCATGCCGTGCACGAGGGTCGGCTCGACACCGGGACCGGCGCGATCACCCCGACCGGCCGATGGGACTTCGCCGCCGAGGTCGGTGCCGTCGCCGTGGCGGCCTCCGGGGAGTTGCTCGTCGCCGAGCGCGAGACGCTGACCCGGGTCGGGCTCGACGGATCCCGCACCGAGCTCGCCCGTGTGCTGGCGCCGGCCGCCACCAGCCGGCTCAACGACGGCGCCGTCGACCCGGCCGGGAGGTTCCTGGTCGGCAGCCTCGACCCCGCGTACCGTTCCGGCACCGAGGTTCTCGTGCGCCTGGACCGGGGTGGGCTGACCACGATCGACGCCGACCTGATCCTCTCCAACGGTCTGGCGTGGAGCCCGGCCGGCGACCGGTTCTACAGCATCGACACGATCGCCCGTGCCGTCCGGGTCCGCGACTACGATCCGGTCACCGGTGCCACCGGCCCGCGCCGGACCGCGTTCGAGATCGCCGACGGTCACCCCGACGGCATGTGCGCCGACGCCGACGGCAATCTGTGGATCGCGGTCTGGGGCGGCGGGCGCGTCGAGTGCCGTACCCCTGAAGGTGTTCTGCTCGCGACGGTGGCCGTCGCCGCACCGCACACCTCGAGTGTCGCCTTCGCCGGCCCCGACCTCGACGTGCTGGTCATCACGACCGCGACCGCCGACCTCACCCCCGAGGAACTGGAGCGGCATCCCGGCTCGGGCCTGCTGTTCACCGCCCGCGTCGGCGTCGTGGGCCGGCCCGCCGCGTATTGGGAACCCATCGAACACGATCAATGAAATCCATAGCCTGTGGAGCATGAAGACTCTGCCGTGGGCGGCCGCCCTGCTGATCCTCCTGACCCCTGTTCCCGCCGCGGCGACGCCGCCCGTCAACGGTCAGGCCTGTGACGGCGTCCCGATCGACGAGACCGATCCCACGCGGCCCGCGCCGTTGACCATCGACCTCAGCGGGGGAGTGACCCTGCGCTGGCCCGCGTCGACGGACGACAGGCGGCTGCGGCACTACGAGGTCTACGAGGGTGGCACGCTGCTGGCCACGACAACGGCCACGAGCCACGTCTATCGCACCGGCACCACGCTGCCGCCCCGGGTCTACGTCTTCCGGGTCCGCGCGATCGACGCTTCCGGCAACTACTCGGCCGGCGCCTACGCGTCGCTCGGCGGGCAGCAGCTCCCGGTGCCGCCGGGTCCCGGCCGGCTCGCGGTCGCCGGCACGGGTCCCGGCACTCAGCGGCTGACCTGGGAGCAGCCGACCCCTCCGCCGGTCTTCCCGGCCCCGGTGGTCGCCGGCTTCGAGGTGTCGCTGGACGGCGAGGTGGTGGCCGTCACCGGTGCGACCCGATATGTCGGACCCGTCCCGCCGGCCGGGGAGCATGTGTGGTCGGTGCGCGCCATTGACGCGCTGGAGCGCCGCTCGGTGGCCGGTGAGCTGACCCAGGTGGTCGATTGATCCGGGTGCGCCGCCCGTGATCGTTTCGTCACAGGTTCCGGAAAGGACTTTCCGAGCATTCTCTGAGGTTCGGGCCGTGGTTTGCAGCGCTGCAAGCGGTTACGGTGACATCGAAGTTCATCGATACGTAACCTGTGGGTCGGAGATCGTTCACCACTCCGGCCGGACGGCTCGGGAGGTCGCACCACTATGCCCAGGATCGCACTGTTCGCGATAGATCTCGTCGCGGTGACCCTGTTGGTGTTCGGCCTCTACTTCCCGCGCCACCGGCGCCGCGACCTGGTGGTGGCGTACCTCGGGGTCAACGTCGGTGTGCTGGCCGTGGCCGGTTCGCTGAGCTCCAGCACGGTCGGCGCGGGACTCGGGCTGGGGCTGTTCGGCGTCCTGTCGATCATCCGGCTGCGCTCGACCGAGCTTGATCAGCACGAGGTGGCGTACTACTTCTCGGCGCTCGCGCTCGGCATCCTCGGGCCGCTCAGTGGTGGGCCCGCGTGGATGAGCCCGGCACTGATGGCGCTGATCCTCGTGGTGATGTATCTCGGGGACCATCCACGGCTGTTCCGCACGTATCGGCGGCAGGTCCTGGTGCTCGACTCGGCGCTGACCGACCACACCGCACTCGTCGCGCAGCTCGAGCGGATCCTCGGGGCGCGGGTGCATGCGGCCACCGTCGAGCGGATCGATCTGGTCAACGAGACGACGGTTGTCGAAGTGCGGTACTCGTACGCTCAGAATCAGCGCACGCATGCACTCGCGGAGGCGCGCTGATGAGCGTGCCCACCCACCTGGCCGCGATTGATCTGGCCGAACTCACCGCGAAGGCCGCGTTGCAGATGCGGGTGGACCGCAAGTACGTGCTGCCTGTGGACGCGGCGCGGAGCGTGCTCGGCCGGCTGGACCCGACCACCCGGGTGCTGGAGATCGACGGGCGGAGACTGTTCCGGTACCGGTCGGTGTACTTCGACACGCCGGACCTGGTCAGTTTCCGGCTCACCGCGCATCGGCGGCGGCGTCGCTTCAAGATCCGGACGCGGACGTATCTGGACTCGGCGCTGTGCTGGCTGGAGGTCAAGACCGAGGGCTACCGCGGTGGCACGGTCAAGGATCGGCTGCCGTACGCGAGCTGCCACGCGGACACGGTCGGCCCGGGCCGCTGGTTCGTCGACGACATCCTCGGCGAGGGTGCCCTCGTGCTCGCGCCGACGCTGGTCACCCACTATCTGCGGACGACGCTCTACCAGCCCGCCGGCGACTCCCGGGCGACCGTCGACACGTCGCTGACCTGGACCGGTGTCGATGGTCGCGTCATCAGCCTGCCGGGGATGGCGGTGATCGAGACGAAGACCGGGTCGGCTGTGTCGCCGGTCGATCGGTTGCTCTGGTCGTGCGGTCATCGCCCGGTCAGCATCTCCAAGTACGCCACCGGGATGGCCGCGCTGAACCCTGATCTGCCGGCGACGCCATGGCGCCGGCTGCTCCGCCGGCACTTCATCGCCATTCCCTGATTTTTTCCGACATCCCCCGAACAAAAGGACGGATCATGCCCAAAATCCCCCGGCTCGCTGTGCCCGCCGTGCTCACCGCCACGGCCCTGGCGACCTGGATCGCGCCGGCGCCCGCTCTCGCCGCCGGGCCCGCCGGCGCGGCCGCGCTCGCCGCCAACCAGGCCTCCCACCTGCAGGCCGCCGACCTCACCTGGAACGAGTCCGACGTCACCGCGGTCACGCTGACCGGCAGCAGCGCCACCACCAGCAGCCCGAACGTGACCGTTTCCGGCAGCACGGTGACCGTCACGGCGGCCGGTGCCTACCGATTCACCGGCTCGCTCACGAACGGCCAGATCGTGGTGAACAGCACCGGCACCGGTCTGGTCCGGCTGATCCTCAACGGCGTCACCGTCACCGGGAGCACCGGCGCGGTCAACGTGGTCGCCGCCGACGAGGTGCTGCTGTTCCTGCAGGCCGGCTCCACGAACCGGCTCACCGACGGCACCGCGTCGGCGGACGGGCCGATCGCCTCGGCGGCCGACCTGACCATCGCCGGCACCGGGTCGCTGACCGTGACCGGCAACGCCAACGACGCGATCAACGTGAAGGACGGCCTGGTCATCGCGGGCGGAACGATCACCGCGACGGCGCCGGACGACGCGATCCGCGGCCAGGACTACGTGATCGTCAGCGGTGGCGCGATCACCGCGACGGCCGGCGGCGACGGGCTGAAGTCGGACAACGCGGACGACGCCACCCGCGGATACGTGGCGGTCGCCGGCGGGACGGTGAACGTGACCGCGACCGGCGACGCGATCACCGGTGAGACCGACGTGATCGTCAACGGCGGCACGATCACCGCGAAGGCGGGCGGCGGCAGCACCGTCACCCCGGGCGAGGCCTCGACGAAGGGGCTCAAGGCCGGCGTGCTCCTGGTGATCAGCGACGGCACCACCACCGTGGACTCCTCCGACGACGGCCTGCACTCCAACGCCTCACTCACCGTCGACGGCGGCAGCGCGAGGATCGCGACCGGCGACGACGGCGTGCATGCCGAGACGAACGTCAACATCGCCGGGGGGACGGTCAACGTCACCAAATCGTACGAGGGTGTCGAGGGCCTGAAGGTGCTGGTCACCGGTGGCAGCGTGACGGCGACCGCCTCGGACGACGCGGTCAACGCATCCGACCCGGCGTACGGCGAGATGCAGAACTCGCCGAACGCGCTCATCAGGGTCACCGGCGGCACGGTCGTGGTCGGCGGCGGCACTGACGGCCTCGACTCCAACGGCGCGCTGACCATCGGCGGCGGCACGGTCGTGGTCACCGGCTCGGCCACCCGCGGCGGCGGCGAGGGCGGCCTGGACTCCAACGGGGCGCTCACCATCACCGGCGGAACACTGATCTCCTCCGGCATCAGTGCCACCACCAGCACGCTGCCGAGTTCCGGTCAGGGCTGGGTGTCGGTCACGTTCAGTGCGAACCAGCCGGCCGGCACGGTGGTCCATCTCGCCACCACATCGGGTACGCAGATCGCGTCCTACCAGCCCACGAAGGCGTTCCGGGGCGTCGTGTTCTCGTCCAGCCAGATCACCCGCGGGACGGTGTACGCGATCCGCACCGGCGGCTCGGTCTCGGGTACGGCGGTCGGCGGCGGGCTCTACACGGGCGGAACACTCTCCGGCACGCAGGTCGCAACGGTAACCGCCGGCGTTCGCTGACACCTCAGTGTCGTCCCCGGGGAGATCTTGGAGAGTTGTGGTCCGTATACGGGCGCAACTCTCCAAGATCTCAGGGGGAGCGTCTGCCGTCCGCAGAATGATCTCTGTTTCGCGGGGGTGGGGTGGGAGCCTCGGGCGTATGACGTTCTCGGTGCAGGCGGTTCCGGAAGACGCCACTTCATGGGTAAATTTCGCGAAAAAGTGTGAGCGGGACGGGTTTGAGGCGCTGCTTGTCCCGGATCACCCGGGCACGTGCGCCGCACCGTTCGTGGCTCTCGCCGCCGCGGCCGCCGTCACGTCGAAGATCCGCCTCGCCTCCAACGTCTCCAACGCCGGCGTCCGCGAGGCGATGCACCTCGCCGTCGACGTTGTCACCCTCGACGTCGTCTCGAACGGCCGCGCCGGCATCGGCATCGGCGCCGGCCACACACCCGCGGAGTGGCAGGCCATCGGCCGGGAACGCCCCGACGTCCGCGGCCGCGTCGACCGCTGTCTGGCCGTCGCCGCCGAAGTTCGAGCGCTGCTGTCCAAAGAGAAGCAGGGTCTGGAGAAGCCTCGCCCGGTCCAGGAGCGGATTCCGCTCACTGTTGGTACCGCCAATTCGCGGATGCTGCGCTGGGCCGGCGAGCACGCCGACATAGTCGGCCTCAGCGGTCTCGGGCGCACGCTCGAGGACGGCCACCGCCACGAGGCCCGCTGGCGGACCGCCCAGATCGACCACCAGATCGAGTGCGTCCAAGCCGGCGCCGCCAGCCGCACGACCCCGCCCGCGCTGGAGGCGCTGGTCCAGATCGTCGAGCTGACCGACGACGCCGAGGCCGCGGCCGCCCCGCACGCCGAACGCCTCGGCATGCCTGTCATCGAACTCCTCAATGCCCCATTTGCCCTGATCGGCACCGCCGCGGAGATCCGGGCCGCGATCGCCGGGCACGAGAAGCGGTGGGGGATCACCCGGTACGTGATCCGCGCCGCCGCGGTGGACGCGATCACCAGCGTGAGGTCCGAAAATCGCTAGCCCGGGGTGACCCGAGGCGGTTGGCTCTCACCATGGCACCATCTCGCAGCGCGATAGCCGCCGCCTCCGTCACCGTCGTGCTCTGGGCCTCGGCCTTCGTCGGCATCCGCGCCGCCGCGCCGCACTTCCACCCCGGTTCGCTCGCGCTCGGGCGGTTGCTCGCCGGCTCGATCACGCTGCTGATCTTCCTGGCGATCAGCCGTCAGGGTCTGCCGCCGCGTGCCGCCTGGCCCGGGATCGCGATCTCCGGAGTGATCTGGTTCGGTCTCTACATGGTCGCCCTCAACTGGGGTGAGGAGCTCGTCGACGCCGGCACGGCGGCCATGGTCGTCAACGTCGGCCCGGCCGTGATGGCGCTGCTCGCCGGCTGGCTGCTGCACGAGGGCTTCCCGCCCCGGCTGCTCGCGGGCATCGCCGTGTCGTTCGCCGGCGCGGCCGTCGTCGGGTTCTCGATGTCCGACGGTGGTCAGGCCTCGGTGCTCGGGGTGCTGCTCTGCCTCGTCGCCGCGATCACCTATGCCGGCGGCGTCGTCGCCCAGAAGCCGGCCCTCAAGCACGCGTCCGCGCTGCAGGCCACCACGTTCGGCTGCCTGATCGGCGCGATCGCCTGCCTGCCGTTCGCCGGCCGCCTGGTCACCGACGTCGCCGCCGCGCCGCTGAGCGCCACCCTCAACGTCATCTATCTGGGCGTCTTCCCGACCGCGATCGCGTTCACCACATGGGCGTATGCGTTGGCCCGCACCACCGCCGGCAAGATGGGCTCGACCACCTACGCCGTGCCGGTCGTGGTCATCGTCCTGTCCTGGCTGCTGCTGGGCGAGGTCCCCGGCCTGCTGACGCTCGCCGGCGGTGCGCTCTGCCTGGCCGGCGTCGCCGTCTCCCGCAGCCGCCCGCTGCGCCGCCGCGAGCGTCTGGAAAATTCCGTGCGGTGACTGGGGCAGCGCGCAGCGTAATCGTCGTCTAGTTTTGGGCCTCGTGACGCTTGCGGACTGCCGGTGGTGTGCCCCGGCCCGGCCCGACGAGATCGACCTTGGCATCCGAATATTCGCCGGACAGGTCAGCGACGCCTACTTCGCCCGGCGGTCGTTCGTGCGCGGCTACGCGGTGGTCGTCTGGCGTGGCCGGCACGTCGTCGAGCCGATGGACCTCACCATCGACGAGGCGTCCCGGTTCCACTGCGAGACGCTGATCGTGGCGCGAGCCATCCGTGACTGTTTCCGGCCACCGAAGATGAACTATCTGACGATGGGCAACATCGAGCCGCATCTTCACACGCATGTCACGGCCCGCTATCCGGGCGACCCCGGCGACGGCGGTCCGCTCCCGGCAGGCGAGCCCCCACTCTTGGACGAAACCCGCTTTCGGCGCGATGCCGCAGCGGTGCGAGCTCTTTTATGACGTACGCGTAGAGCTGCTCACTTCCGGTCCAGGAATACTCACTCGCACGGTCAACCCGTCGTGCCCCGAGGATTCAGCGGTGATCACCCCGCCGTGCGCCTGGGTGATCGAGCGCGCGATCGCGAGGCCGAGTCCCGCACCACCGCTGTGGTCGATCCGCGCTGCCGCCCGTCGCCGGAACGGCTCGAACAGCGTGTTCACCGCCTCGGGCGGCACGTCCTCGCCGGTGTTCACGACGAGCAGCGCGGGCTCCTTGCCGACCCGTACATCGATCGTGCCGTCCGGACGGTTGTACTTCAGCGCGTTCTGCACGAGGTTCGTCACGAGTCGTTCGAGCAGCACCTGTTCACCGAGGACAGTTCGTGGCTGCAGGTCGCTGGTGATCGTCACGCCCTGCTCGGCCGCCCGGCCCCGGTGCGCGTCCAGGACCGCGGCGGTGATCTTGTCGAGGCGCAGCGGCGTACGGGCCACCAGGCCTCGGTCGATCTCCGCCATCACGAGCAGCCCCTCGATGAGCCGCTCGTTGCGCTCGTTCGTGGCCAGCAGTTGCGTGGTGAGCAGCTCGCGCTGGTCCGCGGTGAGGTCACCGGCCATGCCCACCTCGATCAGCGTGCGCTGGACCGCGAGCGGGGTGCGCAGCTCGTGGGACGCGTCCGCGGCGAACCTGCGCTGTGCTTCGTAGCCGACGGCGATGCGGTCCATCATCTCGTCGATGGTGCGGCCGAGGACGGCCAGTTCGTCGTTGCCGTCGCCGGGCCGCAGCCGGTATCCGAGGTTCTGCGGCCCGACGCTGGCGATCACGGTGACCAGGTCGCGCAGCGGGCGCAGGCACCAGCGGATCACCGGATACAGCGCGGCCAGCATGCCGGTCAGCACGATCAGCAGCGCGAACATCGCGGGGACGCTCGGGCGCCGGTACAGCTGCACGCAGAGGAACGACGCGTCGGCGTCGGGCGCGAGGCCGATCGGCCGGTCGCACCAGCCGGGTCCGACGCTGTGCCACAGGGCGCGCAACACGTCGGCGGCCGTCGGCGCGGCCTGCGCGACGATCAGGGCCAGTGCGCAGAGCAGCAGGATCCGCCGGGCGGGCGACGGGCCGCTCATGAGCCGAGCCGGTATCCGGCGCCGCGCACGGTGTGCAGGACGGGCGGGTCACCGAGCTTCCGGCGAAGGGTCATGACCGTCATCCGTACCGTATTGGTGAAGGGGTCCGCATGCTCGTCCCATGCCTGCTCGAGCAGATCCTCGGCGCTGACCACCCGGCCCTCGGCGCGCAGGAGAACGTGCAGGACCGCGAACTCCTTCGACGACAGCGACAACAGCTGACCGTCGCGGGTGGCGGTGTGCCGAGTGCTGTCCAGTTCGATGCCGTCCTGCTCCAGCACCGGCGGCCGGGCCGGCCCGGAACGCCGCGCCAGAGCCTGTACGCGCGCGGCGAGCTCGGCGAACGCGAACGGCTTCGTCAGGTAGTCGTCGGCACCGAGCCCGAGCCCCTCGACGCGGTCGCGGATCCCGGCGGCGGCGGTCAGCAGCAGGATCTTGGTGCCCTGGTCGGAGTCGACGACGTGCCGGCACACCTCGTCGCCGGTGCGGCCGGGCATGTCCCGGTCCAGGACCGCCACGTCGTACCGGTTGACGGTCAGCCGTTCGAGGGCGCTCTCGCCGTCGTAGACCACGTCGACGGCCATCGACAGGCGGCGCAGGCCGGTGGCCACCGTGTCGGCGAGAAGCCGCTCGTCGTCCGCCACGAGCACCCGCATCCGTCGTCCTCCCCGTCCCCGCCGGTCCGCTTGCCAGGCTCGCACAGCGTAGGTAAGGCGCATATAAGAACGGTGCTGACGGTGTGCGGACGGCCTCCCGGCGAGGCTGCTCGGCATGCTTCGGTTACTTCTGGTCGTCGTGGCCGTGGTGGTGGCGGTTCCATGGGGAGCACGGCCCGCCGCGGCGATCGCCAACGGTGCGGACGTTCCCGACGGTGCGTACGGTTTCTCGGTCCTGCTGACCATGACGGGGCTGCCGGCCGAGGGCGGTGGCAAACGGGACAGCTCCTGTTCGGGTGCGCTGATCGCTCCCCGCTGGGTGATCACGGCCGGGCACTGTTTCCGGGACGAGGACGGGCAACATGTGAGCCGGACGGTCGCGGAGCGCACGACCGCGACGGTGGGCCGGGCGGACCTGCGCGGCGAGGAAGGGATCGAGGTCGACGTGGTCGCGGTGCACCAGGCCGAGGGCACGGATGTCGCCCTGGTCCGGCTGGCCGCGGACGTGACCGGCGTGACCCCGATCCGGAACGCCACGGTGCCGCCCGAGGTGGGGGAGACGGTACGGCTGACCGGCTTCGGGCTCGCCGGCGATCGCGCGGTGAATCGGCTGCAGACCGGGCAGTTCACCGTCGAGGCGATCGGCGACACCCTGCTGGAGGCGTCGGGCCGGGCGCCTCGTCCGGACACGAGCCCGTGCCCACACGACTCGGGCGGTCCGTACTTCCGTGAATCCGGCGACGGAACGCCGGAGCTGGTCGCGGTCGTCAGCAGCGGCCCTGGGTGCCCCCATCCGGGCCCGGACTTCAGCGCCCGCACGGACACCCTCAACAACTGGATCGCGGACACGATGACCGAGTCGCCGTCGCGGTGGCCGCTGATCCTCGCGGGCGTGGGCCTGGCCGGTCTGATCGTGGTGTGGGCGGCGCGGCCTCGCTCACGGCCGCGCCGGCACGCGGTCCCCGCTCTCAGGCGGTGAAACGCTTGGCCTCGTCGCGGGCGGTGGCGTGTGCCTCGCGGCGGCCCGTCTCGGCGTCGGCGGTGGCGAGGTTCGGCCGGAAGTGGATCGCGCTGATCTCGCCGACGCCGGCCCAGCGCAGCCAGTCCTCCAGGTAGGGCTGCTGGAAGTCGGATCCGAACGCCGGTCCGCGGTCCGGCCCGTACACCGCACTCGTGTAGATCACCGCGGCCCGCTTGCCGCGGAGCAGACCGCTGTAGCCACGCTCCGGGTCGAACCCGAAGACCAGGCCGGGCTGGCTGATCACATCGATGAACTGCTTGAGGATGTACGGGACCCCGCCGTTCCACATCGGGACGCTGAACAGGTACGAGTCGGCGGCGTCGAACCGGCGGAACGTGCTGATCGCGGCGGCCCACGCGTCGGCGGAGGCGCCCTGCGGCTCCTCACCGGCGAAGACGGCCATCTTGCCGGCGACACCGTCCGGCCCGAAGGCGGGAAGCGTCCCGTCCCACAGGTCGTAGTGCTCGACCTCCAGGCCCGGGTTCACCTCCCGCACGGTGTCGAGGAATGTCGTGGCGATCGCCAGTGACTCGGACTTGGGGCCGCGCGGTGACGCCGACAGGTGCAGCAGCTTGCTCATGACTCTCCCTTGTTTAGATGCGTGCGCACGCACATTTCTAATCCTGTGCGTGCGCACGCACAAGAGCTGGGTAGGCTTTGGTGATGAGCGACACCGACGTGAGCGGTTGGGCGGCCCTGCTGAGAGTGCACGCCGCGCTCGTCCCGGTTCTCGACCGCGAGCTCCAGACCGCGTGCGGACTGCCGCTGACCTGGTATGACGTCTTGCTCGAACTCAAGTACGCCCCCGGCGGGCGCCTCAGCATGGGCGAGCTGGGGGAGCGGGCGGTCGTCAGCCGCAGCCGTGTCAGCCGGGTCGTCGACGCCCTCACCGACGCGGGGCTCGTCACGCGCGAAGCGAACCCGGATGACAGGCGCTCCGCGTACGCGAAAATAACCGACGAAGGCCGCAAGCGGCAGGCCGAAGCCGCGCCCACCTACCTGGCCGGCATTCGCCGCCACTTCACCGATCGCATGACCGCGGGCGAGGCGCGCCTCGTGGCGACCGCCCTGGAGAAAGTCCTCAACCCTCGAGCCGGAGAGTCCCATGACCAACCCCACGCCTGACATCGAGGTCCTGCGTGAGATCGCCCGCCGGGTGCTCTGGCTGTCCGCGTCGATCGTCGACGCCGCGAACGCCGGCCGTCCCAACGACTCCGGAGTGAAGGTCGGCGGCCATCAGGCCTCCAGCGCCTCGATGGTCGACATCATGGTCGCCCTCTGGTTCGCCGAGCTGACCGCGCAGGACCGGGTGTCGGTCAAACCGCACGCGTCGCCCGTCCTGCACGCGATCAACTACCTGCTCGGCGACCTCGACGAGTCCTACCTTCCGCTGCTGCGCGCCAAGGGCGGCCTTCAGTCATATCCGTCGCGGCTGAAGGATCCGGACACGGTCGACTTCTCCACCGGGTCGGTCGGCATCGGCGCGACGGCTGCTCTCTGGGCCGCGATGGCACACCGCTACCTGGCCTCTAGATTTTCGGGTACGCCAGAGGGCGGCCGTTTCGTGAGTCTGCTCGGTGACGCGGAACTCGATGAGGGCGCCATCTGGGAAGCCGTGATGGATCCGGCCGTGGCGAAGATGGGTGAGCTGCTCTGGGTCGTGGACCTCAACCGGCAGTCCCTGGACCGGGTCGTCCCGGACATCCAGATCGCCAAACTCCAGGGCATGTTCGCCGCGGCCGGGTGGCAGGTCGTCGTCCTCAAGTGGGGACGGATCATCTCGAGGCTGTTCGAGCGGCCGGGCGGGCAGGCGCTGCGGGCGCGGCTCGAGGCCATGCCGAACGAGGAGTACCAGCGGATGCTGCGCGCGGGTCCGGCGCAGACGGCGGAGCGCATCCTCGCGGGTGGCGCGCCGCAGGTCAAGGAACTGCTGGACGAGGTCGAACCGGGCGAACTCGCCGCTGCTGTCCGCGACCTCGGCGGCCACGACATCGAGCTGCTCGTGGACACATTCCGTTCGGTCGACCCGGATCGCCCGACCGTCGTCTTCGCGTACACGGTCAAGGGCCGCGGGCTGCCGACCGAGGGCCATCCGAACAACCACTCGGCGCTGCTGTCCGGTGTGCAGATGGACGCGCTGGCATCGTCGTCGGGCATGGACCGCGCGGCACCGTGGCAACGGTTCGCGTCCGGCACCGCGGCTTCACAACTGTGTGACGAGCGCGGACGAGTGCTGCGCCGGGAAGCGGTCGCTGCGCCCGCCCCGGTGGCGGTGCCGGTTCAGCTCGGTCACCCGTACCGTAAATCGATCTCCACCCAGGCCGCACTCGGCCGCCTGCTGGCCGACCTCCCGCGCGACGCCCCCGACGCCGCGGCCCGCGTGGTCACCTGCTCGCCGGACGTCGCGTCCTCCACCAACCTCGGCGGCTGGATCAACAAAACCGGCGTCTGGTCGGTGCAGGACCGCCGCGACTGGTTCGCCGACGACGCCGAACGCGTGCTGCGCTGGCAGGAGAACCGCACCGGCCAGCACATCGAACTCGGCATCGCCGAGGTGAACCTCGTGTCACTGCTCGGCGAGCTCGGCGCGACCTGGTCCCGCTGGGGCGAGCGGCTCATCCCCATCGCCACCCTCTACGACCCGTTCGTCTCGCGCGCCCTGGAACCCTGGTCCTACGGCATCTACGCCGGTGGGCAGTCGATCCTGGTCGGCACACCGTCCGGGGTGACGCTGGCACCCGAGGGCGGCGCGCACCAGTCGATCACCACCCCGTCGATCGGGCTGGAACAACCGGGCTGCGTGGCCTGGGAACCAGCATTCCCGCAGGACCTGGAGTGGTGCTTCCTGCACGCGATGAACCAGGTCGGCGTGTCCGGCGGCACGTCGGCATACTTCCGCCTCTCCACCCGCCCGATCGACCCCGAACTCGCCGCCGTCCCCGACGACCCGGCCCTGCGCGAACGCCGCCGGCGCCAGGCGGTGGCGGGTGGTTATCGGCTGCCCGTCTCGCACTCGGGGCCGGTCTCGCACTCGGGGCCGGTCTCGCACTCGGGGCCCGTTTCGCACCCGCTGCCCGTTTCGCACCCGCTGTCCGAGGAGCATGTCACCCTGGTCGGCGTTGGCGCGATCATGCCGGAGGTCGTCGCGGCGGCGCGCGCTCTGGCGGCGCAGGGGGTCAACGCCGGTGTGGTCTGCCTGACCAGCCCGGATCTGGTGTTCCGATCGTTCCAGCAGCGCGGCACCCGGCAGCCGGGGGTGGGCGGATCGATCGTGTCCGAGCTGTTCCCGGCCGAACATCGGTCACCCCTGGTCACCGTGCACGACGGGCATCCGCACACGCTCGCGTTCCTCGGCGCGATCCGCGGCGACCGAATCCGCTGCCTGGGCGTCACCGAGTTCGGCCAGTCATCGAATCTCGCCGACGCCTATCGCCTCCACGGCATCGACACCGCCTCAATCGTGGATGCCGCCCTGACCCTCACCTCCCACTGATTGCGGATCTCCGTCACCAACTCCCGCCGAACGGACCAGTGTCCCAGCGGATCTTGGCTTCTCTTGAATGTCAGGCCGGGGTCCAGTGGGGGTCGCGGCCGATGAAGCCGATCAGCTGGGTCTGCGGGTCGGCGTCTGCGGGGACGGGGACACGCGGGCCGTACTGGCCCGACGAGCGCAGGATCTCGTCCATCGGCTTCATGCCCTCGACGAGGATGGCGCACTGGTCGGGGTCGAGGCGGTCGTCCTGGCCGGTCGCGCGGGCCAGGTCCCACGTGTGCATGAAGACGTCGGTTGTGTAGAAGTTGTCGATCGCCTGGTCGAGGGGCACGTCGCCGATGTGCCGGTTGGCGAGCACCCGCTGCGGCGTCTCCGGGTCGTCGAGCAGGGCCTGGACCGCGGTGACCTGGGAATGCCAGGCGGCGGCCGGATCGTCGTCGACGCTCGGGCCCTTGGGGAGGTCGATGCCGGCGCCGGACGACAGGAAGCCGGGGAACCACTCGACGAGGTGCCGCACGACGTCGCGGGCGTTCCACCCGGCGACTGGTGCGGGAGCCTCCCAGTCCTTGGCGCCCTGAACGCGGGCGGTGAAGTCGGCGGCGATCCTGCGGTGCCGCTCGGCGGGAGCCAGGTCGTGCAGGGACATCGTGTCGTCCTTCCTCGTCTTTAAACCCTTAGGTTGAAACGACCGTAGCTGCTCCCGAACCGGCCGGTCAAGGAAATGCCGGACCGTGAATCCTTCGAGTGAGGGCGCCCGGTGCCGATCCCTGGAAAAGCGCCACCGAGGGCGCGGTGGTGGGGTGTCGTTCGCCACTGAAGTCATCCTTGAAGTTTCAACATCACCGGAGAGAGGATGTTGGTGAAACTTCAACTTCATGGGGGTTGGTATGACGATCACGATCGGGACACCGGTGGCCAGGGTGCGCACCCGGGTCGTCGTACCCCTGCGCTTCCCGGACGGCTACACCACCAGCGCTGAGGTGCACACGTTCACCGGCCTGGCCGACGGCCGTGAACACCTGGCCCTCGCCCTCGGCGACTGGCGAGCCGCTCTCGCCGCCTCCGCCGTCGGCGGCCCCGCCCCGCTGGTCCGCCCGCACAGCGAGTGCCTCACCGGCGACGTCTTCGGCAGCGAGCGCTGCGACTGCGGCCCGCAGCTGCGCGAGGCCGTCGAGCGCATCACCGACACCGGCGGCTTCCTGCTCTACCTCCGCCAGGAGGGCCGCGGCATCGGCCTGTACGCCAAGCTCGACGCGTACGCCCTCCAGGACACCGGCCTCGACACCTACCAGGCGAACCTGGCCCTGGGCCACGCCGAGGACGAACGCGACTACACAGCCGCCGCCCAGATGCTGACCGCCCTCGGCGCCGACCGCATCCGCCTGCTGAGCAACAACCCCGACAAGGCGACCCAGCTGGACGCCCTCGGCATCGAGGTCACCGACCGAGTCCCCACCGGCGTACACCTCTCCGAGGCGAACGCCCGCTACCTGACCACCAAGCGCGACCACACCGCGCACACCCTCAACCTCCCCCTGGCCGGCTGACATGACCACAACTCCACTGGACCGCACCCCCATGTCGGACTGGCCCACCGAGTTGCCGGACGGCTTCCTCCCCGCCCCGGCGGGCGGCTTCCTCCCCGCCCCGGCGGATGGCCTCCTCCCCGCCTCGGCGGACGGCCTCCTCCCCGCCCCGGCGGGTGGCGCCTTCCCTGGCCCGGCGGGGGACGCTCGTCCCGCCGTGCCGGCAGCGGTCCTTTCCGCTCAGCCGGATTGTGTCGACGCTGCGGTGCCGACAGACGTCGCTTCCGCTCAGCCGGATGGCGTCGATGCCGCCGGGTCGGCCGGTACCCTCCTCTCCCCGTATTCCGATGTCCTGCCCGCCGCGCCGGAAGCCTTTCTCCTCCGCGGTGGAGATCCGCTGGTTGAGACGACCGCCACTCTGCTGGACCGAGGGCTTGGCGTCGCCGCAGACTTGCCGGTTGAGATGACTACGACGCTGCTGCCGACTGCCACGCACCGGGACCGGCTGCGTGCCGCGATCGACCTGTCGCGGTCCGCGCCGATCGTGCCGGACCGGTATGCGGTCGGCGCCCTGATCGTGGACCACGACGGCACGGTGCTGGCCACCGGGTACACCGGCGAGACCGACCCGGCGCACCACGCCGAGGAGGTCGCGCTCGCCAAGCTGGCACCCGGCGTCGACCTGTCACGGGCCACTCTCTACACCTCCCTCGAGCCGTGCACGACGCGGCGGTCCCGCCCGGCGTCCTGCACCAACCTCGTCCTGACGGCCGGCGTCGCCCGCGTAGTACTGGCCCTGCGCGAGCCGCTGATTTTCGCGGATTGCGACGGCGTCGAAACGTTGCGGCAGCACGGCGTGCAGATCATTGAGATGCCTGACCTGGCCCAGCAGGTCCGGGACATCAACGCCCACGTGCTCGCGCCCTGACCCTGCGGATCGGCGAGGATGATCCGGTGACCGACGTTCGACCCGAGACCCAACCGCGCTGGCTGACCGACGCGGAACTGCGGACCTGGGTGAACGTCGCCCAGATGCTGATGCTGCTGCCCGCCGCCCTGGACCGGCAGTTGCGCGAGGACACCGGAATTCCCCACGCCTACTACCAGATCCTCGCGATGCTCAGCGCCGAACCAGACCGCTCGATGCGCATGACCGACCTGGCCCGCGTAGTCGGCAGCACCTCCAGCCGCCTGTCCCACGCCGTGGCCAGCCTGGAACAACGCGGCTGGATCGAACGCCAGGCCTGCCATAGCGACAAGCGAGGCCAGGTCGCCTACCTCACCGAGGCGGGTTTGGCCGCCCTGGAAGACGCCGCGCCGGGCCACGTGACGGAGGTACGCCGTCTGGTCTTCGACCACCTGAACGCCGACGACGTAGAACACCTCGAAGCGATCACCGCCAAGCTGCTGCCGGCGCTGAACCGCTGCGCTTGATCCACGCGCGCGGGCCGACCACTTAAGCCCGCCGGTCGTGCCGTGCGTCCGCCAGTCGTGCCGTGCGTCCGCCGGTCGTGCCGTGCGTCCGCTGGTCGGTTCGCGCGTGCGCCCGTCGTGCCGCGCGTGCGCCCGTCGTGCCGCGCGTGCGCCCGTCGTGCCATGGGCCCGTCCGTCGTGCCATGGCCCGCTGGTCGTGCTGTGGGCCCGCTGGTCGTGATTTGCGCGTAGGGGCGGGACGCCGATGCGGACTGCTCAGGTTTGGCGGCGGGTCTCGGAGAACGGGTTCGGGTGGGTGTTCCTCCTTCTACATGTCGGAAAGCGTGAGTTTGTCGATGACGTCGGGGTACAGGCGGGTTTTGATCAGTCGCAACGCGTGACCGGCCTTGCCTGCCTGTGCCTGCGCCAGGGAGATCGCTGTGCTGAGCACGGCGTCCTCGGGGACTGCTTGGTCGACGATGCTCAGCTCAGCGGCCTCGGTGGCGCCGTAGCGGCGAGCGGTCACCATGGCCTCGTGCGCCACCTGAGGCGTGAGACGTGCCTGGATCAGGGCGCTCATGCCGGGGGTGAACGGGAGGCCGATGTCCGCTTCCGGAAGGCACCAGAAGCCGCGGTCAGCGCGCATGACCCGGAAGTCGTGCGCCAGGGAGAGCATGGCGCCGCCGGCGAACGTGTGGCCCTGGAGTGCGGCAACGGTGATCATCGGCAGGCTGAGGAAGCGGGCCAGCAGGTCGTGGATGGACTTGACGTAGGGGACGCGCTGGTCGGGGTTGGCGCCCAGCCAGTCGAGATCGAGGCCGAGGCTGTAATGCTTGCCGGTGGCCGTGGTGACCAGGGCTGACGGGCTCGGCGCCTGCTCGATCTCGTCGAGCAGTTTGTTGAGGGCGGTGATCTGGTCGGGGTGTAGGCGGTTCTCGTTGTCGCCGAGGTTGAGGACGAAGACGTCGTCGTGGCGGTCGAGCGTTGGCATGCGGCACCCTCCTTGGTTACTCGTGAGTAACGTAATGCGTGGAGGGTGGTTCGTCGATAGATCGTTGTCGTGTTCGGCATGCCAAGGATCCTGGCAGCACGGCGCCGAGAGCGAATCCTTCCTTCGATGTACGGCAAAAATCGGCGCCATACATCCTTCTACCGACGACACCGAGGCGCAGGCACGGCAAGGTTGCTTTGCGCGTACCCCCGCTGGCTTTGTCGCAGCGCAGTGCGTGAGCCGCGTCGCGGCCTGGCCGGGCAGGTGATCGCGGTCCTGCCCCGGTTCGTCGATGAGTGCGGGGGCGGGCACAATGGGAGGGTTGGTGTTCTGGTGAATCTAGGAGGAACGGTGGCGCTTCAAGAACGGCCGGAACGGTGCGTGGTGGCCGTCGACGGGCCTTCGGGTTCGGGCAAGTCCACCGTTTCCCGGCGGCTCGCCACTGCCCTGGACGGGGTGTATCTGGACACCGGCGCCATGTATCGGGCGGTGACCTGGTCGGTGCTGCAGGCGGGCGTGGATCTGACCGACCCCGAGGCGATCGCGAAGATCGTGCTGGAGACCGAGCTCTCGATCGGGACCGATCCGGTGGCGCCGCACTTCGCGGCGAACGGCACCAGTGTCGACGAGCCGATTCGCGGCCCGGAGGTCACCGGTGCGGTCTCGGCGGTCGCTGCCGTGCCTGCCGTGCGCAAGCACCTGGTCGCGCTGCAGCAGGCGATCATCGCGGCGCATCCGAGGATCGTGGTCGAGGGCCGTGACATCGCTTCGGTGGTGGCGCCGGACGCCGACCTCAAGGTCTACCTGACGGCGTCGGCGGCTGCGCGTGCCGCACGACGCAGCGCCGAGGACGCCACCGATGTGGCGGCGACCGAGGCCGACCTGGCCCGCCGCGACAAGCTCGACTCCAGCCGGGCGACCGACCCGCTGCGCCAGGCCTCCGACGCCATCGAGGTGGACACCACCGGGATGGGCATCGACGAGGTCGTGGCGCACCTTCGTGAACTGCTGAGCAGCAAGGTAAGTAAGTGACTGAGCTTCCCGCCGGCCTCGATCTGAACGACTTCGAGGGCGGGTTTGATTTATCCGATTCCGCCTCCTCTGCTTCGGCTGAGGAGGAATTCGCGGGGCCCGTGCCGGTCGTCGCCGTCGTCGGGCGTCCCAACGTGGGCAAGTCGACGCTGGTCAACCGGATCATCGGGCGCCGGCAGGCGGTCGTGGAGGACGTTCCCGGTGTGACCCGCGACCGGGTGCCCTACGACGCGCAGTGGAATGGACGGCGGTTCACCGTCGTCGACACCGGCGGCTGGGAGCCGGACGCCAAGGACCGCGCGGCCGCCATCGCCAACCAGGCGGAGATCGCGGTGCAGACCGCCGACGTGGTGATCTTCGTGGTCGACGTGACGGTGGGCCCCACCGACGTGGACGAGGCCGCCGTCAAGATGCTGCGCCGCAGCCACAAGCCGGTGATCCTGGTCGCCAACAAGGCCGACAACCAGAATCTCGAGCTCGAGGCCGTTTCGCTGTGGTCCCTCGGGCTTGGCGAGCCGCACCCGATCTCGGCGCTGCACGGCCGCGGCTCCGGTGACCTGCTGGACGACATCCTGAGCGCTCTGCCGCCCACGCCGCCGGTGACCGAGGGCGGCCCGCGGGGCCCGCGCCGCGTCGCCCTGGTGGGCCGGCCGAACGTCGGCAAGTCGAGCCTGCTCAACCGTCTCGCCAAGGAAGAGCGCGCGGTCGTCGACTCGGTGGCCGGCACCACCGTCGACCCGGTCGACAGCCTGGTGGAGATGGACGGCGACGTCTGGCAGTTCGTCGACACGGCCGGGCTGCGCAAGAGGGTGCATCAGGCTTCGGGTACGGAGTACTACGCGTCGCTGCGCACCGCCGGAGCCGTGGAAGCCGCCGAGGTCGCCGTGGTGCTGCTGGACTCCGGCGACGTGATCAGCGAGCAGGACCAGCGCGTCATCACCCAGGTCATCGAGTCCGGGCGTGCGCTCGTCATCGCGTTCAACAAGTGGGACCTGGTCGACGCCGATCGGCGGTTCTACCTGGACAAGGAGATCGACCGCGATCTGAAGCGGGTCACCTGGGCAGTCCGGGTGAACATCTCCGCCAAGACCGGCCGCGCGGTGGACAAGCTGGCACCGGCGATCCGGCGAGCGCTGACCTCGTGGGAACAGCGAATCCCGACCGGCGCACTGAACCAGTGGCTGACCGCCCTGACGCAGGCCACCCCCCACCCGGTTCGGGGCGGACGCGCACCTCGAGTGCTCTTCGCGACCCAGGCCGGCGTGGCACCGCCGCGTTTCGTGCTGTTCACGACGGGTCCGTTCGACGCGGGTTATCTGCGGTTCATCGAGCGGAAGTTGCGCGAGGAGTTCGGCTTCGAGGGCTCGCCGGTGGAGATCTCGGTGAAGCCGCGGAAGAAGACGGGGCCGGGGGGCCGAGGGAAGGCCCACGGGTAAGGGTTGGTAGTCTTTAGGAGATGTCGCGCCGGGCTGGGGTTCGGGGCGGGATCGGGCTGTAGCGCAGCTTGGTAGCGCACTTGACTGGGGGTCAAGGGGTCGCAGGTTCAAATCCTGTCAGCCCGACAGCGAGAGGGTCTCTGCAGGTCAGAGGCCCTCTTTTGTGATCTTGGTACGTCTTGCCGGGTCGAGCACGCCGCTTGTAGACCCCTTGACTCGGCAGGTGACCAGAGATGCCCCTACTCAACCTCAACTCCCTCCTCAAAGGCCTGGAGGGAACCGACTGGGCGAACTTCATCCGCGACTGGGACCGCACCCTGCGGGCCGCGAATCACCCGGAAACGACCCGCTACAACTATCTTCTGGCCGCAACACAATTGGCCCGGTATCTGCGATCCCCGGAATCGGAGTACGCCGGCTCCGGCGCCGCGACCGACCCGACCGCGGTCAAGAAGCGCCACGTCGAGATGTTCCAGTCCTGGATGATCGAGACCCGGTCCGCGTCGACCGCGCTGAACAAGCACAAGAGCCTGCAGCAGTTCTTCAAATGGCTCGTCGGCGAAGGCGAAATGGACGCCCACCCGATGACCCGGGTCCCGCAGCCGAAGACCGAGAAGAAGCTCATCCCGATCATGAAGGATGAAGAAACCAAGAAGCTGATCCTGCACATCCGGCAGAAGAAGGACTTCTCCGCGATCCGCGACGAAGCCCTCGTGCGGCTCTACTACAACACCGGGGCCCGGCTGTCGGAGATCGGCAACCTGCTGCTCACCGACATCGACATGAACACCCAGTCGATCCACGTGCACGGCAAAGGCGCCAAGGACCGCCGTGTGCGGTTCGGCACCAAGACCGCCCGGGTGCTCAGCCAATACCTGCGGGCCCGGGCGAAGAAGCGGTACGCCGACGAGATCGAGCAGCTGTGGATGGCCGAACGCGGAAAGGTGGCACTGACCCCGAACGGCATCAAGCTGATGCTCAAACGCCGCGGCAAAGAAGCCGGGCTCGGACACGTGCACGCGCACCGGTGGCGGCACAACTACGCCCACGAATGGCACCGGGCCGGCGGCAACACCGGTGACCTGATGCTGCTGCTCGGCTGGTCGTCACCCGACATGCCACGCCACTACGGCGCCAGCGCCGCCGCCGAACGCGCACAGGAACTACAAAGCCAGATGGGCATCGGCGAGAAAGTCTGATCCCAGCACCGCGCAATGTGGTGGGGCCCACCGAACAGGCCCCACCACACCCCCGGATCTGACAACGAACGAACGCCACACACGACGGCCGTCGCGCACCCACAGACACTGCGGTGCGCGACGGCCCGCGGGTGACCGAGCCAGCCCCGGACGGGTACGACGCAACACGGCGGGCCCACACGGGCGTCGAAAGCTTCTATGCTTCGACGGTGGATTACGGAGTATCCATCGAACTGACCCCGCCGTCGGAAACACCACACCTCGACCCACTGCAAGCCGAAGGAGCCGGGTCGCTGCTGGACCGCCTGCTGGAACAACTCGACGGCGCAGACGCCGAAGACGGTGACAGCCAGGTCTTCGTCACCCGCTACTGGGTCGGCGCGCACCCCGAGGGCGCGATCGTGCTGCTGGTCCTGGACGCCGACTCCCTCGACGTCGCCGAGTCCGCGGCCCGCGACATCATGCGCGAGATCCTGGATCACAGCGAGCACCTGGCCGACTGGACGATCGCCAAGTGTGAAGTGGGTTTCAACGAGCGCTTCGTCGACGCCGGTCTGCAGGCCGCCGACGGTCCCGGCGTTCCGCCGGCCGATCCGGCCGAACGCGCCCGCTGGCTCGCCGAGCAGAACCAGCCGGCAGCAGAACCGGCCGATACCGATGAAGAGATCGACTGGCGGCAGTATGTGATCGACCACGCGAGTCAGCTGCGGGCCTTCGACCTCGACGTCTTCGACACCAGCGACCGTGAGAACGACGAGTCCAGTGGTGAAGACGCCGACGATACCGCCAAGCTCGCCGCCGGGGCGCTGATCTACGCCTCCTCGCTGGTCATCGACGAACTGTTCCAGGACATCAAGACGCTGGCGCGGACCAACGGGGCCGTCGCCGACAGCGATGACGTCTTCATGGTTCTCGACGATCTGCCCGAGCGGTTCGCGCAACACTACGACGGCCGGTTCGCCCGCCAGTTTCTCGTCGCCACCGTCATGATCACCGCGCGGCTCACCGCCGACGAGTGGATCCCGCCGGCCAGCGTCGCCGAAGCCCTCGCCCTGCACATCGTCGTCGAGAACGCCAAAGTCCTGCTGGACAGCCACGACCTGCTCGACGATGACATCAGCCTCGAGTACCTGTACAACGGGTTCGACGACGCCGCCTACGAGGACGTCGACCACGAGCTGCTGTACCGGCGCGACCTCGACGGCTTCGAAGACGACCAGGACATCACCTCATCCTTTGGCATGTCCGACATGCGGGTCGAAGCCTGGTTCGACCCGATCGCGGACAGCGACGCCACCGTGCACCCGTTCTCGGTCCACGTCGAGGCACCCAAGGCCGAACCCGCAAACGGATCCGACGGTTAGCCTCCGCCGCCCCGGACCACGTACACGAAGTTCGGGCAGCTCAGGAAGGTTTTGTTCGGCAGCTGGTGTGTTCGCCGGGTTTACTGCGGACAACCGAAGACAACCGCAGACAACTTCACCCGAACGGGTCCGGCGTCCGACGATGATCTCGCGGGCCGCCCGATGTGGTTCGCGCCCTCGTGGCTCCGCCAAGGAGTTCCCGCCTTGTCGGTGAGGGCTTGCCGTCGGTGCGGGGGTGAGCACGGTGCTGGATCTGCAGAAGGTCTGCCGCGGACTCACCCCCGCCTGGTTCGACTACCTACGCGACTGGGACCGCACGCTGCGCGGCGGGAACTACCCGGAGACGACCCGCTACAACTACCTGCTCGCCGCAGCCCAATTCGGCCGGTACCTGATCGACAACGCCGACGAGCTGGAAGCCGGCGAAGCAGCAGCCGACCCAACCGAGGTCGAGCGGGGGCACATCGAGGAATTTCAGGCCTGGATGGTGGCGACCAGGTCCGCGTCGACGGCGTTGAACAAGCACAAGGGGTTGCAGCAGTTCTTCAAATGGCTGGTCGAAGAGGAAGACCTCGAACGATCTCCGCTGGCCCGGGTCAAGCAGCCGAAGACCGCCCAGACGCTGATCCCGATCCTCGGCGACGACGACACCGCCAAGATCCTGGCCACCTGCAAGGACAAGGACTTCCTGGCCCTGCGCGACACGGCGATCATCCGGGTCTTCTACAGCACTGGCGCCCGCCTGTCGGAAGTCGCCGGCCTGCAACTCGACGACATCGACCTCAACACCGACACCCTGCTGTTCCACGGCAAGGGCATGAAAGACCGACGGGTACGGTTCGGCGGCAAAGCCGGCCGAGCCTTGAGCCGCTACCTGCGTGTACGAGCCCGGCGGCGGGCCGCGGATACACCGGCGCTGTGGCTGCCGGAGAAGGGCGAGACACCGCTGTCGTCCAACGGCATCAAGATCATGCTGCGACGACGTGGTGAGCTCGCGAAAGTCCCGAACGTGCACGCGCACCGGTGGCGGCACAACTTCGCCCACGAATGGAAACTGGCCGGCGGTGACACCGGCGACCTGATGCTGGTGCTCGGCTGGGCCTCCGACGACATGCCGCGCCGGTACGGAGCAAGCGCCGCCGCGGAGCGGGCACAGCACGTTCACGCACGGCTGCGGATCGGCGACCGAATCTGACCGTGGGGGAGGGGCAGCCGTGGCATTGACCGAACAACAGCGAGTCCGGCGAGCACGGATCGCGGCGCACGCGTCGTGGGCCAACACCGCGGACCGGCAAGGGCGTACCGCGCCGGCGACCTCGGCGTTCCTGGCCCGGTTCGAGAAACAGGTCGACCCGCTTGGCGTACTCGAGCCGGAGACCCGAACGCAGATGGCGCTTCATGCCCGCCGCGCGTACATGCTGCAACTCGCGGAGCGGTCAGCGAAGAGCCGGGCGCGCAGGGCCAAGGGCAGCGGCTGACGCGGACCTGAACGGGCCGACTTCGGGAGCGGCCCATCGTGACGAGGTAGGACGTGCCAACTGGTTGAAGTGGAGGTTCAGAGTGACCAACTATGCGGTCGATACCAGCAGTGGCACATTGATCCGGACCTGGTCGACAGGCAGAGGACTGTTCGCCGCGGTGGTCAGCGAGCTACCGCCGAACACGCGAACAGAAGAAGGGCTTGCTCTCGCCGCAGAGCTCACCGGCCTGTCGGCGGCGCTGTGGCGCAGCTATACCCATCCCGCGAACGCAACAGTGAGTCAGGGCGAAGGCTCCGAGGGCTGGCGTCGACAGCTGGAACGAGAAGGCTTCGAGAAAGTGCCACAGAACCTGCTCGACCCGCACCTCCCAGACGCGGACGGTGCTGTCCTCACCAGCTACGACCCGATCCAAGAACACAGCCACCGCGCTGGCCGTGCCCTCTACGCGCTCAACGACGAGGAGCTCAGCGATACGGTGCGCGAGGACGTCGAAGCTGAGATCGCGGCCGTCGAACTGGCCGAGCAGGGAGCACTTTCCGGCCGAGCGCAGCAGGCTGTGGCCCTCAGTCGCGCCGACGCGAATCCATTGCACGTGACCGCGGCCAGCGCGGTACTGCAGAAGAATCCGCTCGAACAGCAGCTGCTGTTCGAGACGTTCGATCCCACCGCGGCTGCAGTGGCAGCCGCGCACTGGCTGAAAGCCGCAGTCGACGTGGTAGTCGCGGTGTCGGATCTCGATCCTGCTGACGTGCTGCCCACTGCGGACGACATCGAAAAGGTGCCGTACCAAGCGCCCGCGGAAGTCTTGAACCTGCTCGAGTTCAGCAACACGGTGTACCGGGTGATCGTCGAGATGATCGCTGACGCCATGCTGGTCGCCGACGGGATCGTCTCGGACCTGGAAACCATCCTCTTCCAGCGCGAAGACGACGACGCCGACGAGGATGACTCAGCCGACGACGATGACGATGGCCCCACGCCAGTCCGCGTGACCATGCTCGACCCGATCCGACCAGCCCCTGACCTTCTCGAAGACCTCCTATCAGCAATTACGGCTTGCCGGCTTCTCTACGCCGAATACGTCGACGGCGAACCTGCCGACATTGAAGCGCGATTCTGCGCGGAAGTCCGAGCCGAGGCGGAGGCGCACGCTGACCGACTCGTGTAACCCGATAGTGGGACACCTTGTGGGCTAACTCAGATTCAGAGGTAACCTGGAGCGAGGGTCAGCGGCGTGGGTGAAGGCTGGGCTCGTGCGCCACACTGGCAGTGTGGGGGTCGTTACCGTGCCTGAGCAGCTAGTATAGCTCGACCTCGATGCACGCCTTATGCTGCCAGTAAAGGGCTCCAGCGTTTGCTTGAGGCGCTTGGTAGCACGGCCTCGACCTATTTAATATTAATCTACCGTACTGGATGCGGCCTGTTGCGGCAAATGCTGCGCATGTGCCGTCATGAACGTTCTTGCGCCTCGCCGTGTTGCAGGTAGGCGCTCTTTGTTTCGTGCACTCGAAACCTGTTTATCGAAGGCTTCAGCACATTGCCGCTGCGCGGGTTTCGCCGGAGGTTATTGGGCTATCCTCCTAGGATGGTTGAGGATCTGATACGAAGGACACACGCCGAGAGGCCCCGCACAGCCATCAACCGGTAGCGCGATCGCTGTCTATCCCTCGGCGGTCGCTCGCCTGATCGCTGTGTCCAGCCTGGTACGCACCTGCGCCGAGATGACGGAGTAGTCGTTCAGCGCCACCGACAGCGGCCTTCCTGTGTGGTCGCCGAGCAGATCCTCGAGGACATTCGGCGGGAGGTCGGTTCCGAGGACGTTGGCGATTGCTGCCCAGACCGCGGGGTCGGCCGCGAGAGCGTACAGGGGTGAGTCCAGCGTGAGCGGCGGTGAATCGCTACTGACCGTGTAGCTCCATCGATGTTTTCCGCTGCCGGCGATCAGAGACCGGGGCTGGGGATGGCAGGGCGGCACGACGGTCGCGGTGGTGCCGGGTGGGACGGTGACTTCCAGGTCGATCCGTTCGTGCTCGTGCCGCCAGGTCACCGAGAGCTCGCCCTGCGGGGTGTGACGGGTGGCCCGTGCGTAGGTCAGGCCGCCGCCGGGCTGGGGCGCGATGCGCACGGTGCGGTAGCCGGGGCTGGTCGCCTCGATGCCGCCGACGACGGTGTGCAGCCAGTGGGCGACGGCGCCCAGCGCGTAGTGGTTGAGTGATGTCATCCCGGAGGGATTGACCGTTCCGTCGGGCAGGATGGCGTCCCACCTCTCCCAGACTGTCGTCGCCCCCTGGACGACCGGGTGGAGGAAGGACGGCGCGTCCCGCTGCATCACCAGCGCGTACGCGTCGTCGGTGTGCCCGGTGCGGGTCAGCGCCGAGGCGACGTGGGGTGTGCCGGCGAAGCCGGTGGAGATGCGGTGCCCGTCACGGCGCACCAGCGCGGCCAGCCGGCGTCCAGCGGTGGCCAGCTCGTGTTCCTCCAGAAGACCGAATTCGATGGCCAGCGCGTATGCGGTCACGCTTTCGCCGGCCATCCGGCCGTTGGGGGTGAGGTACTCGGCACGGAAGGCGGCCCGAACCCGGCCGGCGAGGGCGCCGAAGTGATGGGCGTCGCCGGTCTCGCCCAGGACTTCGGCGGCAGCGGCCATCTCTTGGGCGACCTTGACGAAGTAGGCGGTGGCGACCAGATGGGGATCGGTGCGCCCGCCGCGAGGATCAGTCATCGGTGCGGCCGGGTCCAGCCAGTCGCCGAACTGGTAGCCGGAGCTCCAGACGCCGTCGTCGTCCAGCAGCGTCTCGACCGAGCGGGTGAAAGCGGCCATCGACGCGTAGCTGGCCCGCAGGATCTCGGCCTCGCCGTAGTGCTGGTACAGCGTCCACGGGACGCTGACTGCGGCGTCGCTCCACAACGCGGTCGGCGACCGGTAGGTGTGCTGCACGTCGGGGACCACATAGGGCACGTGGCCGAGAGCGTGATGCTCGGCGGCCAGGTCGGCGAGCCAGTTGCGCAGCACGCCGGAGACGTCGTAGAGATACGCGGCGGTTGTCGCGAAGGCGTTGATGTCACCGGTGTAGCCGAGGCGCTCGTCGCGTTGGGGGCAGTCGGTGGGCAGGCCGACGAAGTTGTCGCGCATCGACCAGACGACATTTTCGTGCAGGCGGTTGAGCAGCGGGTCAGAGGTCTCGAACCATCCGGTGCGGGTCATGTCGCTGTGTACGACGACTGCTCGTACCTCGTCGCTGGTCTGCGCGCCTTCGATCTCGGCGTAGCGGAACCCGTGGTAGGTGAATCGTGGCTCGAAGTGCTCGGGTCCGGAGCCGGCGAGCAGGTATTGATCGGTCGCCTGAGCGGTCCGCAACGTGGTGTAGTCCGGTGCCCCGTCGACCAGCACTTCGCTATGCCGGACGGTGATCTGCTGCCCGCGGGTTCCGGTGACGCGCAAGCGTACCCAGCCGGAGATGTTCTGCCCGAAGTCGAAGACAGTGGTTCCCCGGTCCGAGATCCAGACCGCCTGTGGCGCCAGCTCCTCGATGCGCCGGATCGGTGGGGCGATCGGGTCGGTCAGCGTGTCCAGGTCCCAGGCAACCTGCTCCACCGGTGCCCAGGCCCTGTCGTCGAATCCCGGCAAGTCCCAGCCGAGCGGCTCGAGCGGGGCGTCGATGGTGACGCCGTCGTAGAGGCTGTTCGCGCGTACCGAGCCGGTACCGGCCCGGAACCGCTCGTCGGTGCCGATGGTCTCGGTCCGGCCGGGATACCGCAGTTCGATCTCCGCATACAGCATGATCCGGTCCGTGTACTGCCGCCGGCGGGCGATCTGTTCGTAGCCGAGCAGGCCGGTGGCCCAGCCCTCGCCGACGATCGCGCCGAAGACGTTCACGCCGGGCTGCAGCGCGGCGGTGATGTCGTGTCGGCGGGCTACGAGACGATGCCGGTACGACGTCCAGCCCGGTTCGAGCACCTGGTCGCCGACGACGGATCCGTTCAGGTGCGGTTCCACGATCCCGAGCGCGGTCACCCGCAGGGTCGCCGACTCCAGTCCGGGTCCCACCTCGAATTCCCGCCGGAAGTAGATCGCGGGATCGCCGGGCTCGTTGACCGGATGGGCGGTGGATCCGATGAAGGACGGCGCGGTCACAGGCTCGCCCGCCCGGCTGCTAGATCACCGAGCCAGGTGGCCGACGGGCGCGGCTTGCGTTCGAACGTGCTCCGGTCCACCTCCACGAGACCGAACGTCACGTCGTACGCGGAGAACCATTCGAACTCGTCGAGCAGGGTCCAGTGCAGGTAGCCGCGCACGTCGACGCCGTCGGCGATCGCCGTGGCCAGATTCCGCAGCTGGTTGCGGGTGTGTTCCAGGCGCAGGGTGTCGTCCTGGGTGCAGACGCCGTGTTCGGTGATCACCACCGGGCGCCCGGACACCGCTGCGGCGTGCCGCGCGGCGTTGGCGAGCGAGTGCGGATACACCTCCCAGTTCAGGTCGTCGACGGCGACGCCCGGCTTCGGCTTCTGCACGCCGTCCGGGCCGACCAGCCGGCGGGTGTAGTTCTGCACCCCGACGAAGTCGTCCTCGCGGCTCACCTCCAGCCACCGGGTCAGCGCCTGGTCACGGACCTGCGCGGCACGGCCCTCATGCCCGGGTACGGCCTGGTAGTCCACGCAGGCCAGCGACCAGCCGACCGGCACCGGGACGTGCGATTTGATCACCTCGGTGGCGCGCCGGTGCGCGGCCGTGTAGATGCCGAGCTGGTCGCCGTCCCAGAGCATCATCGGTGTGAACGTGCCGTCCGGGCTCGGGTGCCGGCGGGTCGCGTGAGCCAGCGCGTCGGCCAGACTGCCGACCGCCGAGCCGCCGAGGCCGCCGCCGCCGACTGCGGCCACGGTGGCGACGTTGGGCTCGTTGAGCGTCACCGCCCAGTCGATTTCGGAGCCGAGATACCTGGTCACCCGGTCCACGTACCGCTCGAACCGGTTGATCGCCTCCGGGTGGGTCCAGCCGCCGGAGGCCGCGAACCACAGCGGTGTGGTCCAGTGGTTGAAGGTGACGACCGACTGCATGCCCAGGTCGCGGCAGGTGGCGGCGATCCGGCGGTAGTGGTCGAGTTCGGCCAGGGCGAAGCGGCCCGGCTCCGGTTCGACCCGCGACCATTCGACGCTGAACCGCAGCGCTTGCAGGCCGAGCCCGGCCGCCGCCTCGACGTCCTCGGGCCAGCGGTGGTAGAAGTCCACCCCGTCGCCGCTGCGTTCGGCGAACACGGTGTCCGGCACGTTCTCCAGGGCCCAGCAGTCGCTGGCGACGTTGTTGCCCTCGATCTGGTGGCCGGCGGTGGCCGCGCCGATGAAGAAACCGGGCGGGAAGCTCATGGTGGTGCCTTTCCGAAAAAGGGGGGAGGTGGATCAGCCTTTGATCGCGCCGGACGACAGGCCCGGGACGATGCGGCGCTGGACGAACAGGTAGACCAGCATCAAGGGCAGGCTGGTCAGCACGACGTGCGCGAAGATCAGGTTCCAGCGCATGACGGGCTGGTCCGCTGAGGCGGACGCGAAGTGGTAGAGAGCCAGCGGCAGTGTCGAGCGGTCGGTGCCCTGGAGCAGGAACTGGGCGAAGAAGAACTCGTTCCAGGTCGAGATGATCAGGATGACCGAGCCGACGAGCAGCACCGGGACGGCGAGCGGAAAGATGATGCGCAGGAAGATCTGCAGCCGGCTCGCGCCGTCGATCGCGGCGGATTCCTCCAGCTCGCGTGGCACCGATTTGATGAAGCCGGTGGCGAGGAAGACGACGCTGCCCATCCGGGTGCCGGCCATCACCAGGAAGTAGCCGAGCCGGGAGCCGTCGATGCCGAGCACCTGCAGCTCGTAGATGGTGGGCAGGATGGCGGCGGGCAGCACGATCGACAGTACGGTGATGTTGTAGGCGACCTTCGCGCTCATCGCCGTCGAGCGGGCGTACGCCCAGGCCGCCATCGCCCCGAACAGCACCGTCACACCGATGGTGGGGATGACGACGACCATGCTGTTGAGCAGTGCCTGCGGGTAGCCGCCGTCGGTCAGCACGAACCGGTAGTTATCCCACAACGCCCACTCGCGGGGGAGGCCGAGGCCCAGCAGTGACGCCTCGGCCAGCGGTTTCGCTGAGTTGATCAGCAGCATCCAGAGCGGCAGAACCACCCAGAGCAGGGCGATCACACTGAGTGCAGTGACGCGCAGTGCTTTCACGCCTCGACCTCCCGGCGGCGCAGATACGCGATCAGCGGCAGCCCGAGCGCGACGACCAGGACCGTCACCACGAGGCTCAGCGAGCTGGCGACGCCGAAGAAGCCGCTGCCGTACTGGTTGAACATGGCGATGTTCAGGACGGTGGTCGAGGTGCCGGGCCCGCCGCGGGTGGTTGCGGCGACCAGGTCGTAGGCGTTGATCGCGCCGAGCATGGTGACCACGACGGTGAAGGTGAACGCGGGGGCGAGCAGCCGGAACCGGATCCGCCAGAAGCGTTGCCAGGGGTTGGCGCCGTCGACGGTGGCGGCTTCGAGGATCGATTCGGGGATGTTGTTGAGCCCGGCGATGTAGACCAGCGTGATCAGGCCGCTCCACTTCCACGCGTCGATGAATGCCAGGCTCAGCAGGGCGGAGCCCGGGTGCCCGAGCCAGGCGTAGTCGAAGCCGTCGGAGAACAGCGAGAGGAATCCGTTGAGTGGTCCGCCGGGCGCGAGGATGGCGCCCCAGATGTAGCCGGCGGCCACGGGAGCGATCAGGACGGGCAGGAAGAAGAAGGAGCGGAAGAATCCGTTCGTACGGGTGGAGCGTTGCAGTGCCAGGGCCATCCCCAGGCTGAACACGTTCTGCATGATCATGGCGGCCAGCGCGTACAGCAGGGTGACCTTGATGGACTGCCAGAGGATGTCCTGGTCGATCAGGCTGCGGAAGTTGTCCAGGCCGTTGAACGCGATCGCGTCGGAGTAGCCGCTCCAGTCGGTGAACGCGAAGCGCAGATTCAGCAGGAACGGCAGTGTGAAGAACGCGGTGACCAGCGCGAGTGCGGGGATGATGAACGGCCACCAGCCGGGCCGGGGCCCCCGCCCGCGCCGGGATTGCGGTGCGGGCGGCGGCTCGGTCTCACGGCGTGCCGCGAGTGTGGGGGCGGTCATCACCAGCCTGCCAGCTGCGCGGCCGTGGCTCCCTGGGTGAGGGCCTTCTGGGCGAGTTGTCCGGCCTCGACGGGCGTGTACTGGCCGCTGAGCACGCCGGACATCAGGGTGGGGAACTGGGCGCTGAACCCGACCAGGTTCGCGTTCACGGCGAGCGCCTTGTCGGCGTTGTAGGCGTCGGTGAACTCCTTCTCGATGCCGGTCGCGGTGGCGGCCTGCGCACCGGACAGCGCCGGGAAGCGCTTGGTGTCGGTCAGGTAGTCCTGGTAGCCCTCGGTGGTGATCCACTGCAGGAAGGCCAGGGCGGTGCTCTCGCGGTCGCTCTTGCCGGTCTTGGGTACGTACCAGGTGCCGTTGAACGAGGGTGACCATGCGGAGGTCGTGGTGGTGGCCGACGGTGACGCCCAGCCGATGGCCTCGCTGGTCTTGGCGACGTCGTCGCCGTAGACGGCGTTCAGTGACGGCAGGGAGCTGGTCGACTGTGGCAGCAGCGCGGCCTTGCCGTCGGCGAGGACCTGGAACGAGGGCTCGGATTTGGCGGTGGTGGCGTCGGCGTTGAAGCAGCCCATCTTGTTGAGCTTCTGGTACTCGGTGAGTGCGGCGACGAACGGTCCGTCCGGGTCGTCGAGGGTGGCCTTCTTGGTGAGCAGCTGGTTCGAGTAGGTCTGCTGTTTCTCGGTGCCGGCCAGGTTCATCAGGATCTGGATCTGGGTCGGCCATTGGGAGCCGCCGGCCTCGTAGATCGGGGTGACGCCGGGTGCCTTCTGCTTCAGTGTGGTGCAGATGTTTTCGATGTCGGCGTATGTCTTGGGTGCGCTCAGGCCGGCGTCGGCGAGGACCTTCTTGTTGTAGTACATGCCGAACAGGCCGGGGCCGACGGTGATGGCGGCGTAGATCTTGCCGTCCAGCGAGCCGGCACTGTCGTAGATGGCGCCGGAGCGCTGTACGTAGGGCATGTTCGACAGGTCGTACATGTTCTTGGCGGGGTTGAGTGCCCAGAACAGTGACGTGGCGTGGTATTCGAGCAGGTCGGGGCGGTCGCCGCTGGCCCATTTGGTCTGTACCTGGTTCTCCAGGCCGTCGGCGGTGATCTCGACGAGGTTGATCGTGACGCCGAACTTCTTCTCGAAGCCGGTGTAGGCGTTGCGCACGTACGGCTGGTCGGCGGTGCTCGTCCAGATGGTCAGTTCCTTGGCCTTGACGCCGGCCGTCCCGTCGGCCGTCACCGCGTCGCCGGCGGTGGAATTCTCTGGCACTGAGCATGCGGTCAAGACCAGAGTGGCGGCGGCCAACACTCCTATGAATCGTTTCATCACTTCTCCTGGCAGGGGGAGTGGAGCGCGGGGTGAGAGAGGTGGTGCCCAGGGCGCGTAACCGAATGGCCCGCGTCACGCAATACTTACGTAACCGTTTGCGTGGAGTGGAACGTAACACCAAGGGGTAGGGCCGTCAACGATCTATTCAGGGTGCACTTACGCTTGGCAAAATCACGCAATCGACAGCGCAACAGCACGGGAGCGATGGATGATCCAGGGCGATTCGGCCACCATGCAGGACCTCGCTCGGATCGCCGGCGTCTCGGTAGCGACCGTCTCGCGGGCGCTCAGCGGGAAGCCGGGCGTCTCGGCCGCCACCCGCACCGCCATCACCCGCCTCGCCCAGGAGCGCGGTTTCGCGGGCAATCAGCAGGCGCGGGCGTTGTCGACCGGCCAGACCGGGCGCATCGCGGTGACGCTGCCCCGCATCGAGGCGGAATACTTCGCCCGCATCCTGGCCGGCGCCGCGCAGGTCATCCACGACGCCGGACTGAGCCTGATCCTGGAGACCACCCAGCACGAGGCGCCCCGGCAGAGCGACGCCATCCAGCAGTTCCTCAAGCTGGGCGTGGACGGCGCCCTGCTCCTGTTACCGACGGAGTCGAACCGGGAGATCTCCGCCCTGTACGACAGCGGCTTCAAGTTCGTGGTCATCGACCCCACCGACCAGATCACCGCTCCCATGCCGTGGGTCACCGCGACCAACGCCATGGGCGCCCAGCGCGCTGCCGAACACCTACTAGAACTCGGTCATCACCGGATCGCGCTGATCACCGGTGAACCCCACCTGTTCAGCACCAAGGAACGGCTGCACGGCGTCCGGGAAGCACTCGACAACGCCGGGATGAGCCTGGACCCGGCCCTGGTGCGGGCGAGCACCTACAGCGGCCCCTCCTGCGGCTACGAGCAGGCGCTGGACCTGCTGCGCCTCGCTGACCCGCCGACGGCGATCTTCGGGTTCAACGATCGGATCGCCTTCGGCGCGCTGCAGGCAGCCCACACCGCCAAGGTCGCGGTCCCGGACAGCGTGTCCATCGTCGGTTTCGACGACGCCGAGGCGGCGCGGCTGGTGTCGCCAGCACTGACCACGGTCCGCCAGCCACTGTCGACGATGGGCTCGACCGCGGCCACCATGCTCACCCAGCTGATCAGCGGCCAGGAACCGCTCGGCATGCACATCCAGCTGGCGACCGAACTCGTGGTGCGCCGATCCACCGCGGCCCCCGTGTTGCGCTGAGCGGGCCGGCTCAGGCGGTGGTGCCGCCGTCGGCGAGCAGGGTGCTGCCGGTCATGAACGCCGACAGGTCCGAGGCGCAGAAGAGTGCGACCCGGGCGATGTCGTCCGGGACGCCGGGCCTGCCGATCGGGCCGGTCATCATCAGCGCCATCTGGGCGAGTTGCTCGGCGGGGACACCGGCGGCCGTCGCGGCGGCGATGTTGCCTTCCGTGGGGACGTGGCTGGGGGCCACACCGAGGACCCGGATGCCCAGCGGCGCCAGCTCCAGGGCCAGTTCCCGGGTGAGGCCGCGGACGGCGTGCTTGGAGGAGACGTACGCGGCCAGGCCCGGCGCGCTGCCGCGGAACCCGGCGGTGGAGGCGATGTTGACGATGACGCCGCCGCCGGTCATCCGCCGGGCGGCCTCGCGGGAGCCGACGAAGGTGCCGCGGGCGTTGACGTCGAGCACCTTGTCCCACACGTCGTCGCTCATGTCGAGCAGCGGCACGCTGGGGAAGATGCCGGCGTTGTTGACCCAGATCTCCAGGCCGCCGAACTCGGTGATCGCGCGGTCGGCGACCGCGCTCACCGATGCGCTGTCGGTGACGTCGAGGGCGACCCCTACGGCGCGTACGCCGTGCCGCTCGGCGATGTCTTCGGCGGCCTTGACGGCGAGGTCTTCGTCGATGTCGCCGATCACCACGTCGGCGCCGGCTTCGGCCAGGCGCAGGGCGATGGCCTTGCCGAGGCCGCGTGCTCCGCCGGTGACGGCGGCGCGGCGGCCGGCCAGGGAAATGAGGTCGGTCAGGGACTTGTGGGAGACGTCAGCTGTGGACATGGACCGAGGCTAGATCCCGAATCCGCGAATGGCAACACTATGTAAACATTAACGGGCGCGCTAAGGTCCACACCTGATGACCGAACCGAACCGGCCCACCCGTGGCATCCAGCGAGGCCCGCGCAGCATCCAGGTGATCGAGAGCGTCCGCGCCGCGACCCTGGCGGAGCTGTCGAGGACCGGGTTCGCCGGCCTCACCATCGACGCCGTGGCCAAAGCGGCCGGCGTGAGCCGCCCGACGATCTACCGGCGCTGGCCGTCAAAGGCGGCGCTACTGCAGGCGGTGGTCGAACCCTTGCTCGAAACCTACGACGCCGATCCTGACACCGGCTCGGTCACCGGTGACCTGCTCGCGCTGATGATGCTGATCCGGGAGAACGTGGCCCGGCCCGAGGGCCACGCGATGATCACAGCGGCCACCACCGGCGCCACTGAACTACGCGATCTGGTGCGCACCGCGAACGCGCGCACCCTCGCCGCGTTCCACCGCGCACTGCAAAACGCGGTGGAACGCGGCGAGCTCAGCCCCGCCAGCGACGTGCCGGTCATCGCCCATGTGCTGTTTCAGGCTGTGGTCATGTGGGAGCCGGCGCACGGCAACCCGCCGTCGGACCCGGATCTGTCCCGGATCCTGACGGCGGTGCTCACACCTACGGCTTGACCGGCCGATACTCGACGTGTCGCCCCGGACGGGCGTCCAGCCGCTCGCCGTCCGGGAAGACGATCTCCGCGGTGGCGCCCTCGGGCACCTCGACCTCGACGAGCAGTTCCCCGTCCGCCAGCCGCCAGCTCACCGTGATGAGACCCTGTGGGCTATCGAACGTGCCCCGTGCCCAGCCGATCCGCTCGTCCGGCACGGGCGCGACGACGAAACGTTCCCACGCGATGGAGCCGGGCGCCTGCCGCAGACCCAGGGTGTGGGTGTGCAGGAAACGGATCACCGCGCCTTTGCTGTAGTGGTTGAGCGAGGCGGTCGCGGTGCCGTCGGCGCTGACCCCGTCCCAGTCCTCCCAGATCGTGGTGGCGCCGCGGTCCAGCATGCCCAGCCACGACGGTGAAGTGCGTTGCAACAGCAGGTCGTAGGCGACGTCGGCGTGACCGGTGTCGGCCAGCACCGGCAGCAGGTCGGCGGTGGACAGGAACCCGGTGCCCAGATGCGTTCCGGCGGCACGGATCAGCGCGACCAGCTCGCCGGCGAACGTCGCTTGCAGCTCCTGCGGCACCAGGTCGAAGGCGAGCGCCCGGACGTAGAAGGCCTGCCTGCGCTCGCCGCCGTCGAGGAACTCCGTATGCCAGGCAGCGCGAACCTGCTCGGCGATGCCGGCGTACCGGGCAGCCTCCTCGTCGCGACCGAGCACGGCCGCGACCTCGGCCAGGGTCCGCACCGACCGGTACAGGTACGCCGTCCCGACCTCACCCTTGTCCGCCATGAACCACGCCATCGGGTTGGCCGCCGGCCCCGGATCGCCGGGTTCCAGCCACTCACCCCAGTGGAACGACCCGTCCCAGAGATACTGCTCGTGCGGCAGCGGCTCGGCGCTGCGTTCCACCCGCGATGGATGACGGGCGTCGCGGGCCTTGCCCAGCGCCCACTCGACCCACCGGACCATGGCATCGACGTTCTCGGCCAGGACTTGGCGGTCGCCGTACGTCTCGTAGAGCACCCAGGGCACCGTGACGATGGCGTCGCCCCAGCCGGCGGAGCCGGTGATGTGGCCGGCCTCCAGGTTGTCGATCACCTTGAGGCGTGCGTGGTCGGGGGAGGTGTTGACGATGCGGCCGTCGTCGAGCTGGTCGTCGCGCACCGAACGCAGCCATTTACGGCTGAACCCGTCGACGTCGTACAGGCGGGCCGCCGTGGGAGCGAAGACTTGATAGTCGCCGGTCCAGCCGAGACGCTCGCGGGTGGGGCAGTCGGTGGGGACGTCGACGGCGTTGCTGCGGAAACTCCAGTCGGCGATCTCGTGCAGCCGGTTGATGTCGTCGTCGCCGCAGGTGAACGTGGCGGTGCGCGGCAGGTCGGTGTGCACCACCTGCATGACCAGAGCATGCGGGTCCAGGGGCACGTCACCACGGCTGATCCGGGCGTACCGGAAGCCGTGCACGGTGTGCCGGGGCTCGAACACATCCCCGGGTGTTCCGGCGGAGACGACCTGGTCGCGTTGCACGAACGGGCTCGGCGGCTGTCCCGGCTTCGCGCTGTCCAGGTGTGAGGTGGTGAGGTCGCCGGTGGCGTCGAGGTGTTCGCCGTGGTCGATGACGGTACGGGTGCCGGCCGGGCCGAGGTCGGACAGCCGGATCCAGCCGGCGGCGTTCTGGCCGAAGTCGGCGATCCACGAGCCGTTCGCGTGGCGCTGGAGCGAGCGTGGGCGCACCTGCTCGATCCGGCGCACCGGCGGGGCGGGTGAGACGTCGACCGGCGGGGCGGTGACCGCGTCGACGAGCACCGGCGCCGGTGTCGGCGCGGCGTAGGTGAAGTCGGTGGTCTGCCCGTTCATCAGGTCCGCGGCCGTGACGGCGCTGGGCTGGGAGGTCCAGTCACCGCCGGACCGCACGACCTGCGTACGGCCGTCGGTGTAGCGCAGGTGCAGCTCCACGCGGGCGGCGGTGCGCTCGCCCCACGCGCCGGGTTTGCGCCAGGTGCCGTTCATGCCGCGGTACCAGCCGTCGGACAGCAGCACCTCGACGGTGTTGTCGCCGGGATGCAGGGCGGCGGTGACGTCGTAGGCCTGGGCGTACAGGGTGTCGGCGTAGGAGGTGGCGCCGGGGGTGAGCTCGGCGTCACCGGCGCGGTCGCCGTTGACGAAGGCCTCGTAGACGCCGAGCGCGGTGGCGTAGAGCCGGGCGCGTGCCACCTCACCGGTCACCTCGAAACGGCCGTGCAGCGTGTAGGCGGGTCGCTGCCCGAGCGGTGGCGTGGTGGTTTCGGCGGGGGAGATCCAGGATGCGGTCCAGTCCTGGTCGAGCAGACCCACCTCGAAGGTGTGCCAGGGCGAGTCGCCGACCTGCCATTGGACCGTCTGGCCGCTGGTCAGGTCGCGCCAAGGCCAGGCGACGAACAGGTGTTGCGATACGGTGGCGGCCGGCATCGCGACGCCGTCGACGCGGGCGTGCACATGCCAGGTGCTGCCGCGACCGGGTTTCCAGGACAGCTGGGGCCGGGCCGAAGGCACGTCGATGCGCAGGTCGTAGGGGGTGGTCACCGTGAGGTCTCCTCGATCGGTACGGGGGTGCCACGGGTGACGCCGTTGGTGTTGAACGTGTCGACGGCGACCCAGTAGGCGTGTCCCGCATTGAGTGAACGCAGGTCGAGTGCGGTGGCGTCGTCGACCTGCCAGCAGTGGTAGAGCTTGTCGGAGGCAGTCCGTAGCGGACGTTGTAGCAGCGTGCCCCCTTGAGGGCCGGCCAACTGATGTGCGGTGAGCGGGTCGGTACCCCGGCCGAGACCTGTGCCGCGGCGGGCAGTGGGCCGCTGCCGAGGCCGACGACCCGCAGCCCGCAGACGGCGAAGGCGGAAACGGTGCGGGGACATCGCCGGTGTCGATGAACCGGCGTCCGGGCTGCAGATCAGCCGGGTCACGGCAGACCCCTGCGCAGCTGGGTCAGGCAGTCGGTCAGCAGGTCGGCCAGATCCGTGTCGGTGGTGCTCTGCGCCCAGTGGGCCACCGAGGTGCTGATCGCGGTGACAGCCGCGCCGGCGAGCAGGTTCGCGAAGGTGGCGGCGTGCACTTCGGTGCTGGTCCGCTCGCCGATGGCCCGGGCGAGGGAGAGTCGGCTGTGCTCCAGCACCACCAGGTTCTGCGCCAGCATGGCTGGGTTGTCGCTGATGACCCGCATGAGAGTGGCGAAGACGGTGCGGTCGCCGCACATCTGCGCGACCGCCGGCGGCAGTACCGCCAGCAGACAGTCCCAGGTCGGCTCCTGCGCGGGCCGCGCCCGGATCTGGTCGGCCAGAGTCAGATGCTGCTGGGCCAGTTCGTCGAGGATCGCCTCCTCGCGGTTGCGGAAGTGGTACCGGAAGGTTCGCGGCGCCATGTCGGCGGCCGCGGACACCGATTCGGGTGTCACCGCGTCCAGGCCCTGTTCCAGCATCATCGACCATGCGGTGCGGCTCAGCGTCGCCCTGGTCGCCGCCTTCTTGCGTTCCCGAAGTCCCGGCTGGGTCACGGCATCGCCCTTTCTCGCAGGTACCGCACTGACTCCCCGATCGCGGTGAGCGGGTCGGCCGCGTGATCGAACTCGATCACGTGCAGGGGTACGTTGCCAGCCACGTCCAGAGCCGCGGCCACGCCCAGTTCACCGGCACCGACCGGCCGCTGCCCGAGCAGCGCGGCGTCGTAGCTCGCCGCCGACACGAACGGGTCGGCGACAACCGAGCCGTCCTTCACGTGCACCGCGTGGACCCGGGACCCGAGCCGCTGCAGCAGTGCGGGAAGGTCCTGTCCGGCGAGCGCCGCCCAGTAGAGGTCGACCTCGAGCAGCACCGACTCGTCGAGCAGGGAGACGAAGTATTCGTATGCACTGACATCGTCGAAGCGCTGGTGGAACTCGAAGGAATGGTTGTGGTGGCCCACGCGCAGTCCGAAGCCGGCCGCTGTCTCGGCGGCGGCATTGAGCCGGGCGGCGGTGGCCGCCACGTCTGCGGGCGTGCGCCAGCGTTGCGGTGACGTCATCGGGTCGAAGACGACATGGGCACCTACGGCCCGCACCGCCGCGAAGGTGATCGCGGGTGGCGGAAGCGGCACGAGATGCCCCTGGTACTCGATCTCATCGGACAGCAGCGGCGCGTGCGCGGTGGGTGCCGCGAGGCCGTGCCGGGCGAGGGCAGCCGCCAGTTCGTCGGGCCGGTCGAACACCGTGTAGGGCTCGACAGCGTCGATGCCGAGAGCCGCCAGCCGGGCGAGTGTGCCGTCGAGGTCGGCGGCGAGCTGGTCGCGCACGCTGTAGAGCTGCACTGACAGCCGAGGGCCGCGGGCAGCGTGTTCTGTCATGCCCCCACCATCGCTCTTGGTTGCAAAATTTGCAACATTGCCGTGGAGGCAAGCATTATCGGGTGATGGTCGACAACAAGCGGCAACCGATTGACCGGCTCGCCGGCGCACGGCTCAGATGAACGCCATGAGCCCCCTTCTCTCCCGAACCACGCCGGGTGATCGGCCGGAGCGGATCGTGCACCTTGGTCTCGGCGCGTTCCACCGCGCTCACCAGGCCTGGTATACCGACCGCGCCGCAAACGCCGCCGACTGGGGCATCGTCGCGTTCACCGGCCGTAGCGTCGGGCTCGCCGAGCGGTTGACCGCGCAGCAGGGCGTCTACACGCTCGTCGAACGCGCGCCGGAGGGCGACCGGTTCGCCACCGTCGCCAGCATCGTGCGGGCCGTTCCCGGCACCGACACCCTGGAGCTCACCCGGATGCTGGGCCAGCCGCGGACGGCGCTGCTCACCCTCACCGTCACCGAGGCCGCCTACCGGCTGGCGCCGGGCGGCGGCCCCGACCTGTCCGATCCCGCGGTGGTCGCCGACATCGAGCTACTGAGAGCTTTCTTCCGGGTACGGGTGGGGCATGGCGCCACGGTTCCCGGCACGGTGCTCGGCCGTACCCTGATGGGTTTGGAAGCGCGCCGCCGGGCCGCCGCGCCGCCGCTCGCGATCGTGCCGTGCGACAACCTCGCCGCGAATGGCGAAGCCGTGCGGCTCGCCCTGGAGACGCTCGCCGAACAGGTCTCACCCGAACTGCGCGACTGGCTGCCCACCGGCATCTCGGTGGTCTCCACGTCGGTCGACCGGATCACCCCGCGCATCACCGCGGAGGAGACCGGCCGGGTGCAAGCCGCTACCGGCCGGCGTGACGAAGCGCCGGTGGTCACCGAACCGTTCGCCGACTGGGTGCTCTGCGGCGACTTCCCGTCCGGCCGTCCGGCGTGGGAGAGCGCCGGCGCCCGGTTCGTCGACGACATCGGACCGTGGGAGACCCGCAAGTTGTGGCTGCTCAACGGCGCGCACACCCTGCTCGCCGCCACCGGGCTCGGGCGGGGACACAGCACGGTCGCGCAGGCGTTCACCGACCCGGCCTGCCGCGTGCAGGTGGAGGCGCTGTGGGACGAGGCCTGCCGGCACCTGCCCGACCTTCAGCTCGACGACTACCGCTCCGCGCTCGCCGACCGGTTCAGCAATCCCCGTATCGAGCACCGCCTGGCACAGATCGCCGAGGACGCGCTCACCAAGCTGCGCCTGCGCATCGTCCCGGTCGCCCGGCTCGAACGCGCCGCCGGCCGACCCGCCACCGGGTGCGCGACAGCGATCGCCGCCTCCGGTTTCGACCTGACCGAGATCGACCCGCGGCTCGCCGCGGACGACGCCTTCCGCACCACCGTGCAACAGATGAGGACCCTGCGATGACCACCTTTCCCGACGGCTTCCTCTGGGGCGCGGCCACCGCGCCGCACCAGATCGAAGGCAACAACGTCAACAACGACTTCTGGGCGGCCGAGGGCGCGATGCCCGGCATGGAACGCAGCGGCGACGCCTGCGACAGCTACCACCGCTACGCCGAGGACATGCGCCTGCTCGCCGACGCCGGCCTGAACTCCTACCGGTTCGGTATCGAATGGGCGCGCATCGAACCCGAGCCCGGCCTGATCTCCCGGGCCGAACTCGCCCACTACCGGCGCATGATCGACACCGCCCTCGACCTCGGGCTGACGCCGGTCGTCACCCTGCACCACTTCACCAACCCGCGCTGGTTCGCCGCCGAGGGCGGCTGGATGGGGGAGCGGGCGATCGACCGGTTCCGCGCCTACACCGAGACCGTCACCGGCATCCTCGACGGGGTGCCGTGGGTCTGCACCATGAACGAACCCAACATGCTCGCCATCATGACGATGATGGCCCGGCTCGCCGCCTCCGGCGAGTGGCAGAGCCCGACCGTCGACACCGGCGAGCGCCCGGTGCTGCCCAGCCCGGACCCGGCGATCGGCCGCCGGCTGGTCGAGGCCCACCATGCCGTCCGCGACATCGTCCGGGAGCGGACCGGCGCCAAGGTCGGCTGGACCATCGCCAACCAGGCCCTGGTGGCCCGGCCCGGTGGTGAGGAGAAACTGCGCGAGGTCCGGTACGCTCGGGAGGACCTGTACCTGGACGGCGCCAAGGGCGACGACTTCGTCGGCGTGCAGTCCTACTCCAGCATGTGGGTGAACGAGAACGGCATCGAGCCGCACCCGGTGCACCCGGACAACACCCTGGTCGGCACCGCATACCGGCCGGACGCGCTCGCCATGGCGGTCCGTCACACCTGGGAGCGCGCCGAAGGCGTGCCGATCGTGGTCACCGAGAACGGCATGGCCACCAATGACGACGAGCGCCGCATCGCGTACACGAAGGCAGCTCTGGAAGGCCTCGCCGAGACCGTCGCCGATGGTGTGGACGTGCGCGGCTACCTGCACTGGAGCCTGCTCGACAACTACGAATGGGGCCACTGGGCGCCCACCTTCGGGCTGATCGCCGTCGACCGCGAGACGTTCGTGCGCACCCCCAAGCCGAGCCTGGCCTGGCTCGGATCCATCGCCCGCCGGAACGGAATCTGACATGCTCAAGCCCCGCCCCACCGCCACCCGCGAGCAGATCAGCCTCGACGGACTCTGGCACTTCTCGGTCGGCGACGCGTTCGACCCGGACACCACGCTCGAAGCGGCCGTCCCGGCCAGCTACAACGACCTTTTCACCGACCCGGCGATCCGCGACCATGTCGGCTGGGCCTGGTACCGGCGCACCGTCCGGGTGCCGCGCGGCTGGACCGGTGAGCGGATCCTGGTACGCGTGGAGGCCGCCACCCACCACGGCCGCGTCTACGTCGGCGACACCTTGGTGGCCGAACACGTCGGCGGATACACGCCATTCGACGCCGACATCACCGACCTGGTCGCCGCCGGCGCCGAGTTCGCACTCACCATCGCCGTGAACAACGAGCTCACCGAGACCACCATCCCGCCCGGCACGATCACCGTCGACCAGGCAGGCCGCAAGCGGCAGCAGTACCAGCACGACTTCTACAACTACGCAGGCCTGCACCGGTCGGTGTGGCTGCACAGCATCCCGCGGTTGCACGTCACCGACGTGACCGTGACGACCGCGCTCGACGGGAGCGTCTCCTACGAGGTCCTCACCAGCGAGCCTGCCGACGTGCGGGTGCGGATTCTGGACGCCTCCGGCGCGGTCGTCGCCACCGGCGTGGACGGGGTCGCCACGATCGACAGCCCGACCCTGTGGAAACCGGGTGCCGGATACCTCTACACCCTGGAAGCCTCGATCGACGGCCACGACGTCTACCTCCAGCCGTTCGGTGTGCGAACCGTCGAGGTACGCGGGACCGATTTCCTGATCAACGGGGAGCCGTTCTACTTCACCGGGTTCGGCAAGCACGAGGACACCGCCGTGCGCGGCAAGGGCCACGACGACGCGTATCTCGTCCACGACTTCCAGCTGCTCGACTGGATCGGCGCGAACTCGTTCCGAACCTCGCATTACCCGTACGCCGAAGAGGTCATGGACTTCGCCGACCGGCACGGCATCGTCGTCATCGACGAGACGGCCGCCGTCGGCCTCAACCTGGCCGTCGTCTCCGGGCTGACCGGCGCCCCGCCACGACCCACCTTCTCCGCCGAGACGTTCGGTGACGACACCCGGGCCGCGCACGCCCAAGCCATCACCGAGCTGATCGCCCGGGACAAGAACCACCCGAGTGTCGTCATGTGGTCGCTGACCAACGAGCCCGCCTCCAACGAGGACGGGGCCCGCGAGTATTTCGAGCCGCTGGTGAAGCTGGCACGCACCCTCGATCCGACCCGGCCGCTGACCTATTCGGCGGTCATGTTCGCTACCGCAGCCAACGATCAGATCGCCGACCTGTTCGACGTGCTGTCGATCAACCGCTACTACGGCTGGTACATCGCCACCGGTGACCTGGCCACCGCCGAGCAGTACCTCGAGCAGGATCTGCGGGGCTGGCTGGCCCGCTTCGGTAAACCGATCATGATGAGTGAGTACGGCGCCGACACCCAGGCAGGCCTGCACTCGATCTGGGACACCCCGTGGACCGAGGAATACCAGTCGGCGTTCCTGGCCATGCACCACCGCGTCTTCGACCGCATCGACGGGTTCGTCGGCGAACACGTCTGGAACTTTGCCGACTTCCAGACCTCACACGGCATCCACCGCGTCGACGGCAACAAGAAGGGCGTGTTCACCCGCGACCGCCGCCCCAAGGCCGCCGCCCAGGAGCTGCGCCGCCGCTGGCGCGAACTGGGCCACCGCAAACCGGCCTGATCGATCCACCGGCGGCGCGGGACCCCCTCGCCCGTGCCGCCGGCCCGCCACCTGATCAAGGAGCTATTCATGTCGCAGGCCATCGTGGTGATGGGAGTGTCCGGGAGCGGCAAGTCCACCATCGGAACCCTGCTCGCCGCAGCCATCCCCGGTGCTGTCTTCATCGACGCCGACGACCTGCACCCGGCGGCCAACAAGACCATGATGGCGGCCGGTATACCTCTCACCGACCAGGACCGGGAGCCGTGGCTGCACACGTGCGCCGTCACGGTCGCCGCCGAACGCGCGGCCGGCCGTCCGGTCGTGCTGGCCTGCTCGGCGCTGCGCCGCCGCTACCGCGACCTGCTCACCGCGGGTGCCGGCCCGCTGCACTTCGTCCACCTGCGCGCCGGCACCGAGTTGCTCACCGACCGGCTGACCGCCCGGCAGGGGCACTTCATGCCGGCCGGGCTGCTGAACTCACAGCTGGAGACATTGGAAGAGCTCGAACCCGATGAGACGGGCATCGTCGTCGACGTCCACGCCGCGCCCGCAGAAGTGGTCCAACGGCTGCTCGCACGATGGGACCGCCGTCAGCCAAGCGCCAGCTTGCCGCCGGGGGCATAACCCGCGGCAGCCGCGGCTGACAGGGCTTCCTGCAACACCACACGCTCGGGCAGCCCCAAGCCACGGGCGAGCTCGGCGACGTCGTCGAACTCGGGCATGGCCTGGACGATCACACCGTGCCGGTGGCCCACCTTGACCGGGATCGATCCGTCGCGGATCTGCACCGTCACGAAGAGCCGGTCCAGCGCGGTCTTGCGCCTCGGTGATGCGCGGATGCCGAGCGTGCTGGTGTGCTCGAACATGTGGTCCCGCAGGCGATCCGCCCGGTCCGGCGCGCAGAGCACGCTGAGGGTGTGCGCGGGGCGGCCCTTCTTCATCACGATCGGCGCCAGCCACGCGTCTGCGGCGCCGTGCTCCATCAGGCCGGTGAGCACACCCGGCCACAGCCGCGGATCGAGGTCATCGACGTTGCACTCCAGCAGCACGGCCTGCTCAGTCCCGGCATCGGCCGCCATTCCCACGCCGGTCAGGGGCGCAACGCTGATCAGGACGCGTACGACGTTGGCCCGGTCCGGGCGGTCCCGTCCGCCGGCGCCGACGCCGACGGTGTCGAGCGTCATCGGGGGAAGGTCCTCGCACACCGGGGCGAGGGCCCGGATCAGCGCCATGCCGGTTGGGGTGGCCAGTTCACCCGGGCCGCCGGCCGACACCTGCCAGCCGCGCGCGAGTTCCGCGACGGCAGGCACCGGCACGGGCAACCGGCCGTGGGCTCCCCGGACGTGGCCGGAGCCGACGGCGACCGGACCGCAGGAGACCGAGGTGACATCGAGGTCGTGCAGCGCCGCGCACACGCCGACCACATCGGCGATGGCGTCGAGCGCACCCACCTCATGAAAGTGCACATCGCCGGCGGTGACGCCGTGCACTCGCGCTTCGGCCTCGGCCAGGCGGGCGAAGACGGCTGTGGCCCGCTCACGTACCGCGGTGGGAAGGTCGGCGCCGGCCAGCAGGGTCCGGATCGACGCCCATGTGCGGTGCGGCGGGCTCTCGGCGTGAGCGTCGACGTGAGCCTTGCAGGCGCGCAGACCCGCCCGGGTGACCTCAGTCGTGCTGACGCGCACCGATTCCGGCACCACCACGTCGATCGCTGACTGCACCGCGCCGATGTGGGCGCCCGCGTCGAGCAGCGCTGCGAGCAGCATGTCACCGGCAACCCCGGCGGACGCGTCGATCCAGGCGTGCCGGGTCACGATGCTGGGTCCGCGGCGATCTGGGCGGCCAGGTGACCGGCCCCGTAGCCGTTGTCGATGTTCACCACGGCGACCCCCGGCGCGCAGGCGTTCAGCATGGTCAGCAGCGGCGCGAGACCGCCGAACGCGGCGCCGTAGCCGACCGAGGTCGGCAGGCCCACGACAGGTGCTGCGACCAGGCCCGCGACGACGCTGGGCAGAGCCCCGTCCATCCCGGCGGCCACCACCACCGCCCGGGCCCGGCGCAGCAGGTCGACACGGGCCAGGATGCGGTGCAGCCCGGCCACTCCGACGTCGACCACCAGTTCGGTGGGGCGGCCCAGGTAACGGGCGGTCAGTTCGGCCTCCCGGGCGGCGCGCAGGTCGGAAGTTCCGGCGGCGACCACCACGACCAGGCCACCGGTGGCCGGTGGGACAGTAGGCGGCCAGGCCAGCAGGGCGGCGTCGGGTTCATGGCGGGCGTCCGGCAGCTCGGCCAGGACCGCGGCGGCATGGTCCTGGTCGGCCCGGGTGAACAGGGTGACCACGTCGGGGCGCTCGCGGACCGCGGCGGCGATGCCGGCGACCTGGGCCGGGGTCTTGCCCGCGCAGTAGACGGCTTCCGGGTAGCCGCGCCGGGCGGTCCGGTCCCAGTCGAGATCGGCGTAGCCGAGGCTGTCAGACACCGGCGATCTGCACCAGCGGCAGGGTGAACGCGCCGGATTGGATGCCGGCGACGTCCAGCGCGGCGAACCGGAACCCCGCGTCGAGGACGGCGGCGTGCACGGCATCACGCAGCGGGCCGCTGACCGCTGTGGGCAGGTCGTCCGGTGGTAGTTCGATGCGGGCGACGTCGCCGTGGTGTCGCACGCGCAGGTCGGTGAAGCCGAGCCGCCGCAGGCCGGCTTCGGCCCGCTCGATCTGCGCGAGCTTCGCCGGAGTCACGTCGCTGAAGTGCGGTATCCGCGACGCCAGGCACGGCGCGGCGGGCTTGGCGGCGCTGGAAAGACCACAGGCGGCGGCGAGGCGGCGCACGTCCGTCTTGGCGAGGCCGAGTTCGGCCAATGGCCGCAGCACCCGGTGTGCGGTCGCCGCTCGGGCGCCGGGCCGGTCGGGGCGGCGCGCGTCGTCGGCGTTCTCCCCGTACGCGACCGCGTCCACCCGGTACTCGGCGAGAACGTCGTCGCTGATGCGCGTGAACAGCTCGTCCTTGCAGTGGAAACATCGGTCCGGGCCGTTGCGCTGGTAAGCGGCCCGGTCACCTTCGTAGGTCACCACTTCGACAACCGGAACCCCGATATGCCGGGCGGTGTCGTGCGCGACGGCCCGTTCGTGTCCCGGCAGACTCGGCGAGACCCCGAGCACAGCGATCACCCGATCCCGGCCCAGCGCCCGTGCCGCGAGCGCCAGCAACAGCGATGAGTCGACACCACCGGAAAAGGCCACCGCCAGCCTGTCGACTCCGGTCAGCAGCTCGCCGAGCCGGCCGACCATGACCTCGACCTCCGTGCCGCCCATTCTTGATCCTCCTCCGTCGCCGGTTCCCAGCTCACCGCACTCACCGCAGGCTGGCAAGCGGTTGCCAAATGTTGCGCTGCGAGATAGCGTCCCGCTCCCGGGAAACAAGGGGGAAACATGGCGGATGCGGCGGCGAAGTCTCCGACCATCTACGACGTGGCCCGTGCCGCGGGTGTCGCTTCCTCCACGGTGTCGCGGGCGTTCGCCCGGCCCGGCCGGGTCAACGCCGAAACCGCCGAACGTATCCGGGTGGTCGCCGCGGAACTCGGCTACCGCACTAACCCACTCGCCCGCGCCCTGCCCACGGGCCGCACGTCGATGATCAGCCTGGTCATCTCGGACGTGACCAATCCGTTCTACAACGAAATCATCCGCGGCGCGCAGGCGGCGGCGACCGAGGCCGGTTACACGATGATGCTCACCGACGCGCAGGAGTCCGGCGCGAAGGAACGCGAAGCCTTGGAACGGGCCGTCTCTCTGGTGGATGGGATCGTGCTGGCCACCTCACGGATGTCGGACTCGGCGATCCGGATGATCGCCAAGCAGCGGCCGGTGATCGTGCTCAACCGGGCTGTCGCCGATGTGCCGAGCGTGGTCACCGACAACCCTCGCGGTATGCGCCGGGCCGTGGAACACCTGGGCGAACTCGGTCATGAGCGGATCACCTACGTGGCCGGGCCGGAAGCGTCCTGGGCCGACGGCACCCGCTGGCGCTCGCTGCGCGAAGCCGTCCACGAACTCGATATGCACGCGCACCGCATCGGCCCGTACGAGCCCACCGTGGCCGGCGGCGTAGCGGCAGCCGCCGAACTGGCCCGGCATCCCACCTCCGCGGTGATCGCCTACAACGACCTGATGGCGATCGGCCTGATCCGCGCGCTGACCGTGGCCGGCGCGCGGGTGCCCGAGGACGTCAGCGTCGTCGGTTTCGACAACATCTTCGCCGCCGAGCTCGTCACCCCGGCCCTGACCACGGTCGCCGCGCCGCTACACGCGATGGGGCAGACCGCGGTGCGTAACCTGCTGGCCCTCACCCGCGGCGCGCGACCGACCTCGCACGCGCCGGTCAGCCTGCCCGCTCAGCTTGTGGTGCGGGCGTCGACCGCTCACCGCAGGCGGAACAACACCTCCCCGGCCTGGGGCACCACGAAGGTCTCCGGGTCGCCGGCCAGAGCCTCCACGTCGACCGCCGCCGGATCGAGGTAGTCGAGGTTCGCCGCCCGGACCACCGGCTCGGGGATGCCGGTGGCGAAGGTGACGGTGACGCGGGGACGTTCACCGTGTTCCGGATCCCAGGTGCCGGCGCCGCGAAGGTGGGTGGAGTGCGCGAGGACTCCCCAGTGGTGGCCGGCGAATCGGTCCCACTGCTTCACGAAGTAGTCGCGGCAGTGGTAGCCGAGCTGCTCGATCTCCGGGTGCATCTGCGAGATCCGGGTGATGTGCGGCGCATAGATGATCACCTGGCCGCCGTCGGCGACGATCGGCTCGACCTTGTAGAAGCCTTTCGCCCCGGTCCACATGTCGTCGTATTTCTCCGGGATGATCGACAGCACCCGCCGCACCGGCGTGTCCAGGTAGCGGACGTGAGTCTGCGCCGAAACGTCCGCGCAGGCAGCCCACGCCTGCTCGGGCGGCCCGAACGCCGCCGCGTGCAGGGCACCCGTGCCGGACTGCACGACCAGGCACAACGCCAGCCGGCGGGCCGGGATCAGAGCGGCGGCCTCGTCGATCAGCGCCCGGACCGGGGTGAGCCCGCGGGTGCCGATGATCGCGGCGCTGCTGATCAGCGCGCCCAGCCAATGCGAGAAGTCGATGATCTCCTGCCCGGCGACCCCCGGAAAGAAATACTTGTTGCCGCCGGAGAAGCCGACCACCTCGTGCGGGAACACCGGCCCGATCACCAGGCACACGTCGTGCTCCACCACGGCCCGGTTCAGGGTGACGTCGACCGGCTGCCGCATCCGGCCCTCGGACAGCTGCGCCACCCGCTCGGCGGTGATGCCGCCGAGCGAGACCAGCGTCTCGGGCACCCACCACTCGTGGTTGCGCACCTCAAAGCCCGGATAGGGGCCACCGAGGTGCCGGTCCAGATGTTCCGGTGTCATCGGTGCGTGCGTGCCGAGCGCGATCAGGACCGTGACCGCTGCGGCTCGACCGTGCAGTGCCTCGTGCACAGCGCCCAGCAATAGCGGGAGCGGGCAGCTCCGGGTGGCATCCGGCACGATCACGCATACCCGCTGGCCGTCGAGGTCCTCGTCCGCGAGGCGGGCCAGCACGAACGCGCGTACCTGCGCGTCGGTGAGGACCTGCCCGGCGGCACCGATGATGTTCTCCATGAGCGCACCGTGCGCTCACCACCGGTCCGGCCGCAACAACGCCGTGCAACAGATGGCAACTCTTTGCCACGCGGCCGAAACAATCCGCACGCTCAGCGGCATGGCAACGGACCCCACCCTGAACCCGCACCCCGACCGGCTGCTGCCCGCCGCGGAGCCGGCCCGGTCGATCGCGCGGCGTCTCTACCAGACGGTCCGCGACCTGCCGATCATCTCCCCGCACGGCCACGTCGACCCCCGCATCCTCGCCGAGAACACCCCGTTCACCGACCCCACCGCCCTGTTCCTGCAGCCCGACCACTATGTGACCCGGCTGTTGCATGCCGGCGGTGTGCCGCTCAGCGACCTCGGCGTCGGGCAGGGACCACTGCCCGAACCGCAGGCCCGCGCGGCGTGGCGGCTGCTCTGCGCCAACTGGCGGTTGCTGGCCGGCACCCCTGTGCGGTACTGGCTGGAGACCGAGCTCTCCGAGGTCTTCGGAATCACCCGCCGGCCCAGCGTGGCCACCGCCGACGCCATCTACGACCAGATCGCCACCGTGCTGACTCGCGACAGCCACCGCCCCCGGGCGCTGCTCGACCACTTCAAGATCGACTTTCTGGCGACCACCGACGACCCCGCCGACTCCCTCGATGCGCACGCCACGCTGGCCGCCGCCCCGGACCTGACCACGCGCATCGTCCCGACGTTCCGGCCCGACCGCTTCCTGGAGCCGGCCCGCCCCGACTGGATCGCCGCCGTGAAGGAACTCGGGGAAGCCGCCGACCTCGACACCGGCTCCTATCCCGGCTTCCTCGCCGCCCTCGAGCATCGGCGGCGGGTATTCCGGGCGCACGGGGCGGTGTCCACCGACCACAGCCACGCCGACGCGGTCGCCGAACCCGCCGACGATGCCGCCGGCCTCTATCGCAGGGCATTGACCGGCGAGATCACCGCAGCCGAGGCGACCGCATTCCGCCGCCACATGATCTTCGAGATGGCCCGCATGTCCTGCGACGACGGCCTGGTCATGACCCTGCACCCGGCCATCCGCCGCAACCACCACCCGCCCACTCTCGCCGCGTTCGGCGCCGACACCGGCCACGACATCCCCACCACCGTCGAGTTCACCCGGGCGCTGCAGCCGCTGCTGGCCCGGTACGGCACCCACCCGGGTTTCCACCTCGTGCTATTCACGACCGACGCCAGCGTCTACAGCCGGGAGATCGCCCCGCTCGCCGGGTTCTACCCCTCGGTGTACGCCGGCGCGCCGTGGTGGTTCCTCGACAACCCGTCCGCCATCCGCGGATTCCAGCAGGCGGTCACCGAGATCGCCGGCTTCTCCCGGCTGTCCGGCTTCATCGACGACACCAGAGCGTTCTGCTCCGTCCCGGCCCGCCACGACATGGCCCGCCGCCTCGACGCCGGCCACCTCGCCGAACTCGTAGCCGCCCACCGGCTCGACGAGGACGAGGCCCACGACATTCTCACCAGCCTGGTGACCAAGCAGCCCACGCACGTCTTCAAGCTCTGAAATCGCAGGAGACACATATGAAAATAGCCGCCAAGACGGTGGTGGTCACCGGTGCCGGCAGTGGCATCGGCCGAGAGGTCGCGCTCGAAGCGGTACGCCGCGGAGCACGGGTCGCCGCCGTCGACCTCAACCCGGACACCCTGGCCGACACCGCCCGGCTCGCCGACGGCCACCTGTCCACGCACGTCGCCGACATCACCGACCGCGCCGCCGTGCAGGAACTACCCGCGAAGGTGGAAGCCGAGCACGGTGGTCCCGCCGATGCTCTGGTGCACTGCGCCGGCATCATCCAGCCATTCGTCACGCTCACCGATCTCGACTACGACGCGATCGACCGGGTCTTCGCCGTCAACTGGCAAGGCACACTGCACCTGGCCAAGACGTTCCTGCCCGTGCTGCACGACCGGCCCGAGGCCCACCTGGTCAACATCTCCAGCATGGGCGGTTTCCTGCCCGTGCCCGGACAGATCATCTACGGGGCCTCCAAAGCAGCGGTCAAACTGCTCACCGAAGGCCTGCACGCTGAATGCGCCGGCACGAACGTCCACGTCACCGTGGCCTTCCCCGGAGCTGTGGCCACCAACATCTCCGCCAACTCCGGCGTGGCACTCCCCGGGGCCGGCGGTGACTCCACAGCCGCAAACCACACCATCACCACACCCCAGCGCGCCGCCCGCGAGATCCTCGACGGGGTCGAGGCCAATGCCTACCGCGTACTGGTCGGCCGGGACGCCCGGCTGATGGACCGGATGTACCGCCTGAGCCCGCAGCGGGCCGCACGCCTCATCACCAGCAAGATGCAGGAGTTGATCAAAGGATGACCGTGGAATCAGCACCCAGCGGACCCGCCGGCGTCGACGAGCCGCAGCCGCTGACCAAGGTCAGCGGCCGCTACATCTTCTGGATGATGGCCGCCAACTTCGGCGTCTCCATGGCCTTCATCGTGCCGATCGCGTTCTCCCTCGCGGTCCGTATCGACGAACTGGCCCCCGGGCGAGAAGAGGTCCTCGGCTACGTCACCGGCACGGCCCAGGCCGTGTTCCTGATCCTCAGCCCGCTGGTCGGTGTATGGAGTGACCGGACCCGCAGCCGGTTCGGCCGCCGCCGGCCCCTCATGCTCGCCGGCGCGGTACTCGGCCTGGCCGCCCTGGTCGCCATCGCGGTCGCACCAACCCTGCTGCTCGTGGGCGCCGCCTGGATCCTGGCGATGCTCGGCTGGGCCACCGTCTCGCAGCTCATCCTCAGCATGCAGGCCGACCGCATCCCGGAGGAGCAACGGGGCAGAATCTCCGGCTTCACCGGCCTGACCGGCCAGATCGCCCCGATCCTCGGTGTCGGCGTGACATCGCTGGTCAGCGGCAGCACGTTCCTCGTCTTCGTCCTGCCCGGCCTGATCGGCGCGGCCCTGCTCGCCGGTTTCCTCGTCGCGGGCAAGGAACCGGACAGCCGTTCCCTGCCCGCCCCCGCCCCGGTGTCGGCACGCAGCCTGCTGTCCAGCTACGTCTTCGACCCCCGCAAACACCCCGACTTCGGGTGGAACTGGCTGGGCCGCCTCACCTTCTTCATGGGCCTCTACTTCAACACCACGTTCAGCACCTTCTTCTACGCCCAGCGACTCGACCTGCCCGTGCGGGAGGTGGCCGGCACCGTCGCCCTGATCGGCGTGATCGGTGTCCTCGCCGCGGCCGCCGGAGCGCTCGGCGGTGGCTACCTCTCCGACAAACTGCGGCGCCGGCGGCTGTTCGCCCTCATCGGCTCACTGTTCTTCGTCGTCGGCGCGGTCGTCGAAGCGTTCGCCTACTCGTTCCCCATGCTGCTCATCGGATCGGTGCTCATGCAGCTGGCCATCGCCTTCTTCAGCGCCGTCGACCAGGCGATCGTGCTGGCCGTGCTGCCCAGCCGCGAGGAGGCCGGCCGCTACATCGCCGTGGTCCAGTTCGCGCACAAGCTGCCCAGCGCCATAGCGCCCCTGCTGGCCCCGTTCATCATCGCCATCGGCGCCAGCGGCGGCGAGAAGAACTACACCCTGCTCTACCTGACCGGTGCGGTCCTCGCGCTGATCGGCGGGCTGATCGTTTTCACCCGTATCAAGTCCGTGCGCTGACATCGACGCCCGACAGTGGCGTGGCCGGGACGACCCCGGCCACGCCACTGTCGGCATGGTGTTCAGTCGTCCTGGATGGTGATCGCCAGCGCGGGACAGACCGCAGCAGCCTGATGCACATCACCGGCCAGCGCGGCGGGCGGTTGCGCATCCAGCAGAACGGCGATGCCGTCCTCATCCCGCTGATCGAACACGTCTTCGGCGGCGACGACGCACTGGCCGGACGCTACACACTTCTCCTGGTCGAGAACGACCTTCATGAGTTCCTCTTCTCTCGATGTGCCGGTGCCGTCGGGCTACCAGGTGACGGGCAGTTCGTAGACGCCGTAGACCGCGCCGTCGTGCTTGAACGGGATCTCGTCCACCGGGGTGGCCAGGCGAAGGCCCGGAATCCGGCGGTAGAGGGTGCCGAAGACGACCTGCAGCTCCATCCGCGCGAGCGGCTGTCCGAGACACTGATGCACGCCGAAGCCGAAGGCGATGTGGTGCCGGGCGTCCCGGTCGACGTCCAGCCGGTCCGGATCGGTGAAGACCGCCGGATCCCGGTTGCCGATCTCGGTAGGCATCAGGATGCCGTCACCGGCACGGATCGTCTGCCCGTTGATCTCGATGTCGGCGGTGGCGACCCGGCTACGGCCGTTGTGCGTGATGTTGAGGTAGCGCAGCAGTTCTTCCACTGCGGAGGCGACGACCTTCGGGTCGCCGGCGTCGCGGATCCGGGCGAGCTGGTCGGGGTGTTCCAGCAGGGCCACGGTGCCGAGGGCGATCATGTTCGCCGTCGTCTCGTGCCCGGCCAGCAGCAGCAGTGTCGCGATGCCGGCGGCATCGGAACGGGTGAGCTCACCTGCGGCTATCCGCGGCACCAGACCCGACAGCACATCCCCGGCCGGTTCGGCGATCTTCTGCTCGATGAGGGCGTGCAGGTATTCGTAGAGTGCCTTGAAGGCGGCGCCCCGCTGTTGCGGTGTGACCGCGAGGCTGATCAGGTCTTTGCTGTTCTGCTGGAAGAAGCCGTGGTCGTCGTAGGGCACACCGAGCAGGTCCGAGATCACCAGAGACGGCACCGGCAACGCGAACGACTCGACCAGGTCGACCGGCTTCGGCCCGGCGAGCATGTCGTCGATCAGCGTGTCGACGATGCGCTGCACCGCCGGGCGCATCGCCTCGATCCGTTTCACCATGAACGGGGCGGTGACCATGCGCCGCAGCCGGGCGTGTTCGGGATCGTCCATCAGGATGAACCCGAACGACGCGTTGCCCTGATCGGCGCTGCGGGTCGGGCTGGGGTAGCCGGGACGGCTCGCGTCGGCGCTGACCCGAGGGTCGGCGAGCAGGCGCCGCTGGTCGTCGTAGCGGGTGACCACCCAGGGAGTGGACCCGTCCCAGATCCTACGTCGCGCCAGGGGTCCTTGCTGCTGAAGGTCCTTGAGGCCGGGTGCGGGGTCGAAGGGGCATCCAGCGGCGCGGGGCATGGGGAATTCGGGTTCCGCCGCCGGTGTCGTGGTGCCGTCGGAGAAAGCTGTGGTCATGGTTTCCTTTCCAGGGTGGCGCGCCCTGCTGTGCACGGCGTCGTTCAGGTAAGGGCGGCTGGGGTGTGCACGCTGTGCCCGGGGCCGAGAAGCTGCCGGTGCAGGCGGGTCTGTTTGGGCATGTTCCAGCCGAGGACCGCTTCGGGCTCGCCGTTCCGCTGATAGAGCACGACGAAACGGCCACCGGCCAGATCACCGTCGAGGACGGTCACGTCCGCGTCGGGTGCCGGTGTCCCGTACACCTGGATCTTGATGCCGAACTGGTCGGTCCAGAAATAGGGCACCGGAGTGTATGCCGCCTCAGCGCCGAGAATGTTCGCCGCCACCAGGTCGGCCTGTTCGCCGGCGTTGGTCCGGTTCTCCAGCCGTACCGTCGCCGCCAGCGTTTCGTGGTACCAGCGGCACACATCTCCGACGGCGTAGATGCCGTCGGCCGCCCGGCATCGCGCGTCGCAGACAACGCCGTCGTCGAGAACGAGGCCGCTGCCGGCCAGCCAGCCGGTCGCCGGAGCCGCACCGAAGGCGACGACGGCCACATCCGCCGGCAGAACCTCACCGGACTCCAGGCGCACTCCCGTCAACCGGGCCGACTCGGATGTCAGCGCGCTGACCGCGGCGCCGGACCGCATCCGAACCCCGCGACCGGTATGCAACTCGCCGAGGAGCCGGCCGACCAGCGGACCCAGCTGCGCGGCCATCGGCGTCGTCTGCGGCCCGACCAGGGTGACCTCGTGACCCATCTCCCGCGCGGTGGCCGCCACCTCCGTGCCGAGCACCCCGTCACCCACGATGGCCACCTGCCGCACGCCCGCAAGCTCCGCGCGCAACGCCAGGGCGTCATCGAGGGTTCGCAGAACGTGTGCTCCGCTGGTGGTGGCCTGTCCCGGCAACGTCCGCGGCTGAGCACCCGTCGCCAGAACGATCGCCTCGGCGCTCAGACTTCGCCCCGAAGCAGTCACGACGCGCCGTTCGGCGGTGTCGAGCGTCACGGCGGGATCGTCGAGCAGGAACGTCGCATCAAGCGTGGACAGCGCTTCTCCGGGACGCAGATGGGATCGGGCCGGCTCCCAGGCGCCGGAGAGGATTTGCTTCGACAGGGGCGGGCGATCGTACGGCGGATGTCGCTCCGCGCCGAGCACGGTCACCGGTCCCGTGTACCCACGCCGCCGCAGGCTGGCCAGGGTGGAGAGTCCCGCCGCGGAAGCGCCGACCACCAGAACGTCGGCGGGGCTACTCACGTGTCAATCCAGCAGATGCCGACCGCAGCCTGCGCGGGCGCCGGATCCACTAGTGACTCGTCAACGGGCCATGCCCGGACCGCGGGCCACCGCGGATCAGCGATCAAGGCCGAACCAAGTTGATCCGTTGTCATGTACCCAGCGTCCAGTTCGCCGGAACTGTCGGGCAAAGGGTTGCCATGTGTTGCACTGCGAAGTTCCGCAAGCCGGGCCGAGGCGATGAGTGGCGGTTCTACCCGCGATGGGAGAATCGGCGCCGTGCCGGACCGGGACATGGGGGACAAGCAGACGCGCCGTCGCGGGCTGGTACTCGAGGAGGCGATCCTGGAAGCCGCCTGGTCCGAATTGGCCGAACGTGGGTGGTCCGGCTTCACCGTCGAGGGCGTTGCGACGCGATCCGGTGCCGCGAAGTCGGTGATCTACCGGCGGTGGAGTGGGCGTGTCGAGCTGGCTCAGGCTCTGCTGGCCCGAGCGCAGGCGACAGCTCTGGGCACCCTGGAATCCCGCGGCGATCTGCGCACCGACCTGCTGACGATTCTGCAGGACATGACCCGGTTCATGCGAGGGCCGTTCGGTGACGCCTCCCGCGGGATCGCCATCGAAGGCGACCCGAGTCACCATGCCAGTGTCTTCAGCGGCAAGATCCTGGTAGCGGCTGTCGGTGAGTTGATCGAGCAGGCACGCACCCGCGGCGAGGTCACCGGATCGCCGTCTTCGCTGGCGCTCAACATCGGCCATGCCGTCGTGATGTGGGAGTTCACCCATACCCGCCGGGCACCGACGAGCGACGACCTCGCGCAGTTCGTCGACACGATATGGCTGCCGGCGATCCGGCACTCATCGACCTGACGAACCGTGGGCGCCGTGACCCTCGCGGGTCCGGCGCCCACGGTTCGCCGGGCAACTATGGCCGTAGCACCGTATCCCGGTACGGCGTCAGCACGACCGGACCCAGCAGGCCGGCGCGCTGCCAGTCCGGCGTCTGATAGTTGCTGTCCCCGGTCGTGCGGACCGCGTTGAACATCGTCGTCGCCACCCGCACGGCGATCGTGTTGGTACCCGGCCGCAGCAACCGGCACAGATCGATCCGGCCGCGGTCGGACTGGTTGACCGCGACGGGAATCCCGTTGACGGTGACCGTGACGGTGTCCAGGGCGTCGCCGAGGGCTAGGTAGGCGCCGTCGGTGCTTCGCCAGGTGGCCGGCAGTTCGACCGTCGCGGTGTAGGTACCGATACCGGAGGACCGGCTGAGGTCGACCGCCCCGGTGATCTCCCGCCAGGACGGCAGTCTGCCGTCCGCGTCGGCGGTCAGCGCGACACTCGGCTGGTCGGTCTTCACTGTCGTGTACTGGTTCTCGCCCGGCGTCCAGGTCTGCGCCCGCAGGTTCCAGGAGTTCAGCGCCTGGCTGGGGGTCAACCCGGTGACATCGGTGTCCCGGGTGGTCCCGTCACTCAGTTTGGTCGTGTACCGGCCGTTGCGGTCGGCGCGGACCGTCACGGGGCCGGCGCCGGCCGCGAAGATCTCGCCGGTGCTGGTCAGCGCATGCACCCCGGGAGCGGCGCCCAGTCGGGCCGATGGAGCGGCGAGCGCGAGGATGACCTTGTCGTACGCCGGGATCCGCACGCGCACCGTGACGCCGGTCCGGGTGCTCGTGTACCCGCCCACTGCGGTGATCTTGCCGGTCCACGTGTCGAGCAGGTAGGGCGTGCCGCTCCCGGTCAGGGTCAGCTCGGTGACGACCGTGCTCGCCGACCGGTTGTACACGTAGTCATAGGTGGCGTTGTGCGCCGCCCGGCGCACGAGCCCGAGTGCCGCGGTCGGCTCCGTCGGAGTGACAGCCGGCCGGATCCCGGCGGCCGCGAGCACGGCAGGCAGACTGATCTCCTGGGCGACCTGGGTCACCGTGCGCTGCGCGAGCAGGTCGGCGACGGCCCTGGGGAGCTGGGCACGGTCGGGATCTGCTCCGGTGGTGGTGCTCGGCGCGGCACCGACCACGAAGATCCGCAGACCCTTCTTCGCCAACGCGAGCAGCCGCCTGACGTCAGCAACCGCCATCGTCTTCTGGTTGTTGAGCACCAGGGCGCGGTAGCCGAAGTCGCGGGCGGACAGATCGTTGAGGATTCCCGGCGTCAGGTACTCGTAGGTGTAGCCGGCGCTCGATGTCGCGGAGTCTGTCCCAAGAAGGTGCTGCGTGGGCTGCTGGGCGCCGACGCTGCTGCCGGCAAGTCCGAGGTCCTCGTAGTAGACGGCCAGATCCGACACACTGCGCCCCTGGCGCAAGACCAACTGCGTACGAGCCAGGGAGGCGTTGATCGCGGCGTAGTCGGGCCAATTGGCCTGCCGCGGACCGAACTCGTCATTGACGTTGAGGACACCGAAGATGTCCCACGGGTGGTAGCCGGGCCATGATCCGTCACGGCCGGCCGCGCCGACCCCGGCGGGCGCGTCCCGATAGGGATATCCGTGCCAGACGAGCTGGTTCACACCGCCGGCGTAGGCCTTGTTGATGCTGTCGAGCAGCCCTTGGGAGTACTTACCGCCGACCTGGGTCTCGTCACCGCCCTGACCGTATTGGCCGCCGATGTTCGGACCGGCCACGCTGGAGCGGTAGTTGCCGAAGAACGCCGCGCAGCACTCGGTCGAGATGATGTTCTTTCCGGCGGCATGAGCACCACCGGCGAGGACGCGATAGTCCTGCTCGGCGCCGACCGGGTTCGGGCTACCGAAGTTGAGGGACTCGCCCTCGGCGATACCGGCGGCCGCGGCCGCGTCCCCGGACGCGATCGGAGTACCGTACGACTGGACCCGGAACTGCAGGCCGTGGCTCTGTGCCCAGCGCTGCATCGCAGCGACGTACTCGGTGGTGTACAGATCGCTGAGCGTCTGACGGTAATCCTCACGAAGCTGAGGGCCGACGCCCACCAGTTCGAAAGCCGGCGTCCCGGTCCCCTGCAGGCCTGCTCCGGCGAGGGCCGGCAGCAGCAGCGTCGGGTCGTAGCCGCGCAGCTTCTCGAACGACCGCAGGAAATCCCACGTCCACTTCTGAGAGCTTCCGAGCTCGAGGGAATCCTCGAAAATCGCCCCACCGCCGATGCGCTCAAGATTGCGTCGAACCTCGCGGGTAAGAACCTTGTCGTCCCAGAACCTCGTCTGGATCTGTACGCCGCCGCGGCTCCAGTGGTCGACCACGTAGTTCGGCTGCGTCGCCGTGTAGCCGCCGCTCTGCGCGATGAGCCCCGAGGCCGTCTGGAGCAGGTCGATGACAACCCACGGGTTCCCGTTGCCCGCGGGGAAGGTGTAGGTGAGTCCACCGCCGCCGGACACCCGGCCGGTCACATCCGCTACGGACGACTGGTCGAGCGACACCGGCCCGGAGCCACCGGCGGCGCATGCAGTCGTGCACTGCGCGACGAGTGTCTTGATGCGGTTGGTGCGCGCCACGTCGACCACGGTTGCGGCGATCGCATGAGCGGCCGCCACTGGGGAGATCGTGAGGGTGCCGCAGTCGGCTGTTCGGTCTCCGAGGCCGATGACGGTCACCTTCTCGGCGGAGGAGCCGGTGCCGACGGTGATGGTGTCGCCGGCCGCGAACCCCCCGAGAGTCTGTACGCGCAGGACTCGGTCACCGGCAGCCGCGGGGCCACAGAGCTTCGTTGTCACCGACGGCGGCGCCGACACGGGGGCGGGCAGCACCCCGGTACGGGTGCTGCCCGCGTCGTTGAACTCCCGCCCGAAGATCAGCTGCTGCTCTGCCTGCGGCTGGTTGAAGCTGTTCAGCGTCGGCACGGTCGGGGGGTAGGCAGGGCCGAGGTTCTGGTCGACGGTGAGCCCCAAGTCGGCGGCCTCGTCGGTGATGACCTCCATCTTGTGCGCCCACGAAGGGGTACCCCAGCCGTACTGCGCCAGAAAGGCGTTCGTCTGGTTACCGGCGCCCGGAACGATGAACGGCGACACCTCGACACCGCCGGCCCCGCCGGCTGCGATGTCGCGGAGTTCTCGGCGCAGTTCGTTGTCGTCGGTGTAGGCAAGCGGCATCCACCAGCGGTACATCGGTTTCACGCTCATCGGGGGCGCCGCGAAGGTATCCGCCGACAGCGGGGCAGTACGGCCGAAAGCCTGGGGGGTCGATACAGCTGCGGCTTGAGCGCCCGGCCCGCTGGCGACGAGGACGGCGGACGCCATCAAAGCAGCGGTCGCGAGCACCGCTCTACCGCACTGTGGTAGCTGACGCCTATTTCGATTCGGAGACATGCCGCTCCTTGAATGAAAGGTTTCAAGTGATCGAGGTCACACACTAAGGCGGCGGGCGGCGCGAAGCAACGGTGAGTTGCTTATGCGAGATGCGGGGGCAGCCGAAATGTCCGTACCTCGGCTCTGAGGTGAGTGTCCATCGGGTCCCACCACTGCTCGACGCGCAGGAGCGGCAGGGTTCCCGCCGGCCGGTCATCGTCCCCTGATCTATTGCCGTACCGGTCTGGCGGCGCGATTGTCAGCCGAAGACAGCGTCTGTGCAGGGACGCCGCCCGCACTGCCGGTTCGTTGCCGTATCGCCGGAACCCTGGACGTGGGCTGACCGCCGGGATCGCCGATGAGCGCGATCGTGGGCTTGAATCCCAGATTCGCGACCTTACGGGACTCGTAGACGAGGCTGATACGGGAGAACAGCGGAAAGCTGGTGATGGTGCGGCCACGCCAGTCGCCGAGGAAACCGAAGACGACCTCCAACCCGCGACCCTCCATCTGAGCGTTGTGCACCTGCGCGATCTGGTGCGCCAGAACAGCGGTCTGGGCCTTCTGCAGGACCAGGTCTGCGAAGATACGGCGGGCCTCGACGTTGCGGCGCAGTAACTCACAGCTGTTCGCCGCTTGCAGGAACAAGTGACTCAACGTCGACGACTTGCCCTTACGTTTGAGATGGATCAGCGCGCCGGACGCTGCGACCAGGTCGCTGGCCTCCACACCGCTCTCGCCGTCGAGGTGGATCAGTTCCCGGTCGAGGACCACGAACCGGTCAGCGTATTGATCCCCGATCAGCGCGATGTACTGCGGCTCGGTGACGCCCTTGTACGCCGGAAAAGCAATGGCAGAGGTCTCCAACTGCCGTAACTCAGTGTCGATCCTCTCGGCGAAGGTGCGGTCGACCTTGTAGAAGTCACCGTCGTAAGCGAGGTACTGCTGATCCCCGATCGTCAGGTCGGCACAGATGCAGTCGAGCAACCGCACCTTCCCGATCACCTCGTCGTAGTCGTCGAGGAACCGCAGCTCGGTCGCAAGTTCAGCAACCGGATCACCACTACGGCAGATCCGGCGCGCGATCGTCTCGATGGTCAGGTTGAGCCGGCTGGCGTTGTCACGGCGTTCCCTGGGAAACAGGATGCACCGGATCGCACGCTCGTCTTCGACGTCGAGCAGATCATCGGGCAGAAGCGCATCAACCGTCGCCGGCAACGGGTCGGTCCTCAGCTGCTCGATCAGGTGCTCGTGAAGCTCAGCGATCAGATCGTCGTCCTCCACCAACTGGATGTTGTCCACCCACGGCAGCGCCTGGGCATATGACGTCGACCGCGACCACCGCACGAGCGTCGCCGACAGCGCCGTCAACTCGCCCAGCGACGACAGACTCTTGCGGAAGCGCAGGCTCCGTGCACCGGCCACAGAGCCGGCCAGCATCGCCTGCTGCGCCCGGCCTCCGACCGAGGCGAGCAGATCACTTGCCCGATCCATCCGGAAACCATCCGTCGGAATGCTCCGGGCCGCGCGATGACGTGCGGACTGGAAATACGGCGCCGTCGTCCTGAACCCCATCTCACGTACCTTGAGACCGAGCCGCGTACGTCGGGATATACGGCCGTTGTCATTTCGGTTTGTCTCATCCGAACCGAGGACGTTAAGCGCAATTTTCAGTCCGAATCGAGGATCTTGCGACGACCGCAGCAGAAGACGCGAACCGCTGCCGAAACACCACGCTATCCAGCGCAGCAACTGGCTGTCGATGCTGTCCTCGATGGCACAGAACGCAATGACACCGTAAGACATGGGCGGCTCGCTGAACACGAGGTGCGGCACCTCTCGGCTGAGAAGTTCCTGCCAGCTCGGGGCCGACCGCTCCCGGCCAACCGCGACGACGAAAATGTCTCCGGCCTGCGCGGCACTCACATCGTGCCGATCAGACCACGACATGGCATCCCACTTCCCGTTGCTCCAGTACGCCAATTGCGGCTCCGGATCATCGGGAACATCCGCCAAAGCGGCGATCGGATCGAACGTTTGTTCCAACAGGAACGCGCTGAGAGGAATCATCGCCCGGCACCCCAAACGATCCACTTTTCCCGCGGTCGCTCATCGTAACGCGATTGCACGGTACGTGGAACACGTGCCGAGTTCACCCTCAAACCAAGATCAGTACATTTGTGCTAAGAGCTATCCGTTAGTGCTCAAAGAATCGCTCTGGCTATTTGTTACTGTGCGTGCTTCTCTGTGAGGGGCGGATCATCGGCCTCGGCGCGGTCACCGATGATTGCCGAACGGGCCAGTAAGCATGCCGCAACAAGCCCCGCCTCTGCCCCCTGCTCCAGGGTTACCGGGCGGCGAAGGAACCACACGAGATAGCCCAGCGTAGTGGTCGGACCAGCGGTGGCGAACCCGCACGACGCCATGTAGAACTTCCTAATTGATCTAAATCAGGCGGTGTATGCCGCATCGGCAGCAACCTGTAAGCACGACCAATCGCCAGCACTCTTCCGACGATGCCGGCGAGGCACCGTTGGCGATACTGCGCTGGGCCGAGCACGGCAGCACCAGCCCGGCACTGGCGTCCCTGACGGCATCAACTGCAGGCGGGCCACCGCCGGCAGCGCGGGCGTCGACGAGTTCCGCCGTAGCCTCGCCGCGAGTCATCGCTCCGAGCGGACGGACCGGACGATGGCCGCCGCCGCGCTGTCACGCGCCAACGGATCGCTCGCCGGCTGAACCCTGTTCGTGCCGCTCCAACCGCTGCAGGACGCGTTGCGCGAGGTCACGGAAGTACCCCATCAGTTCGGGCTCGTAGGCCAGATAAGGCCGCGCGGCGGCCAGTGGATTGAGCCGAATCACCGCAGCCAGCCACGTCAGCAAGGCGGAAAAGGATTGCTCGACAGCCGCGGAGCCGATACGACCGCGGTGCTCGCCATCGGCCCGGCACGTCACGAGCCGCTCAGCGTGGGCCTGCAGGACCAGCGACCAGCGACTCAGCCTGACAAGCGTCTGGGGGCAGGCCGGCGCCGGTAACGCCACAGCGGGGCCGGGCGCCGCCGGTGCCAACCTGCCGCAGGATCCGCAGGCCGGTCTATCTACGGCGTGGCCCGAGCGTGCCCAGCACGTCGGTGACGTCCGGGGCGAGCCTGGGCTTGGCGATGTAGTACGCCTTGGTCACCTCTTCATTGGCATGCCCCAGCTGGCGTGACGCCTCCCTGGTCTTGCCGGCATCGCTCAACACCGTCGCCACCGTCTTGCGGAACGTATGCAGCGTCACCACATTCAACTCGGCGCTTTCGCGTACTTCACGCCACTGCCGGCCGACGTTGTAAGGCGACAGCCACGTATCGTTGCGGCTCTTGAAGACGGCGTCGAGGCGGTGAACGCCACGTTCCGGGTGCTCACGGTCGTTGAAGCGCCGCCACAACACGTTAACGGCGAACTCGGGCAAGATCACGGTCCGGAAGCCTGCGTCGGTCTTCGTCCGATCCTGCCGCGAGAAGCCCTGTCCCTTGACGAAGACGATCGTCCCGCTGATCGTCGCGGTCGGACGGTCGTCGTCAAGGTCGATGTCCTGCCACCGCAACGCCAGGATCTCGCCGATCCGAGCGCCGGTAGCGACCAGCAACTCGACGATGTCGGCCAGATCGCCGCTCCTGCGCGGCCCAGCGGCCCGTCAACGCTGCCGGCTCTCGATAGCCGCTCGAATCCTGTCCAGCTCGTCGAGCGAGAGCACACTGATTGGCTGCCGGGCGCGGGGAAGCTGCCCGACTTCACGCACGGGATTCGCCGGAATCGCGCCGTGCCGGACCGCCATCGACAGCATCTGCTTCAGCACCACCTTCGCATTACGTGCCTGCGACGGCTTGCTCTTGGCCAGCACCTTGAGGAACCGATCCAGCCGGCCCACCGTCAGCTCGTCGATCAAGAGATCACCGAACGCCGGCAGGACCGTTTGACGCAGGCACCCGGTATAACGGTCGACGGTCTGCGCCAGGATGCGCTGCTCAAGCCGGAGCTCTTCGAGCCATAGATCAGCCAGGCTGCTCACCCGCGTCGCGGCAGTGAGTTCGTGCTGGGCGCGGTCGCCGAGCTTGGCGATCAGCCGGATCTCCGCCCGCTGCCGGCTGCTCTCGTGCGCCTGCACGACACGAGCCACCTCGTCGGTGTCCCGGAACGTCGCCCATGCCCGCCACCTGCCCGGACCCAGCTCGACATGACGGATGACACCCCAACTCCCGACGGGAATGCGAGACCTCGACACTTACATCGCGCCCATCGTGTGCCACACCGCGACATCACGCGGCGTACCCGCCAGCGCCGCCCGTGCTGCGGGGAAAGCCAGCGGCCGCGGGTCTTCTCCGGCGATGCGAACAACGAACCTGCCGGCCGTCGGGTTGAATAAACCCTCCAGGCGAAGAGCCTTGGCGGGCTCACCTATCAAGATCATCATCGGTGTACTGTGCCGGGCACCCTGGTAGGCCATGAGAAGCACCGAAAGCGCCAGCCTCACCTCCGCGGCCACTGCCAGATGTCTTCCAATTCGACCGAGATCACGGACCAACTGCCGGAGGACTCCGCGAACTCTTCGAAATGGCCGAGCTGTTCACCCGAGAGATCAACGACCTGGTCTGGTGAGCCCGAGCACGGCGGCTCCGAGCTGCCTCTACCAAGGGCAGTCCGTAGCGGACACGGCGCCGGAATTCCGGCACTCACCCTCCCCACCCCGACACAGTGGCGGCACTGACCACGCGAGAGCACGCTCTCGTGGGCGAAGTTCGCGGGTCAGAACCGCCATCCGTGGCGACGATCCTTCAGCGTGACGATCGTGGCCGTGCCGTCGCCATGACGTCGGCTCGAAGCGATCGATACTGCTCAGCGTGGGCCGCCCGAAGGCGGTAACTGTTCGTCCAGCCACTCCAGCCGGTCGGATTCCCCATGCGGCAGCAAGTGCCCGTACGTGTCGAAGGTGGTCCTGATGGACGCGTGCCCGAGCCGGAGCTGGATCATGTAGAAGTCCCAGCCGGCGGCGATCAGGTACGCCACATGCGAGTGCCGCAGATCATGGAACCGCGGACTGCCATGCAGGCGGCCCCGACAGCGGCACGTCGACACCGACAGCCGGCTCACCCAATCCGCTGGCGGATGCTCCGGGCAGCGCTGCGCCGCGATCACCGCGGTCTGCCAGTAGCGCCGGCGCAAGTTGTTGGCGTCCCACGGTCCGCCGTCCGGAGCGGTAAACACCAACTCGTCAGGCCGTTTCTCGCAGGTCAGTCCGGCGAACAACTCGGCCGTGCTCGGCGCCAGCAGGATCGTGCGCCGCGACAGCCGGGTCTTCACCGGCCCGAAACTGCCGTCACGCAGCAACGCCTGCACCACATGAACCGCCGCACCACTCGTGTCGAGGCGGACATCCCTGACCCGCAGCCCGAGCAACTCGCCCAGCCGCATCCCGGTTCCGAGCGCGGCCAGCACCAGCGGCTTGGCCGGCTCCCGGCACGCGGTGACGAGGATGCCGGCCTCCTCACCGGTGAGCAGACACACCGGATACGCGACCGGGCGGGGCAGCCCGTTACCGCGCCGCCCGCGCGGACGCTCCATCGGGTTGTCCGGCCGCAGGTGGGGGACCGCATCACGCATCACCTGGCTCAGCACCTGCCAGTGCTTGACCACCCCGGCCGGCATCAACTCCCGCGACAGCGCCGCCTTCCACGGATCCAGGTGCTCATGACGGGTGATGTCACCGACACGCAGATCACCCAGATCCCGCACGACGCGCCGCCGCAGCAGGCGCGCGTACTCGGCATGCGTGCCGGGGGAGACGTCGACCTTCTGCGCCACCCACGTCTCGATCCAGTCCCGCAGCAACGGCGTCGGCTCCCGATGCGGCGCTTTACGCGAATCCGGATCGATCGCCGCGTACACCTGACTCGCGGTGACCTGATGATGCTGGGCTTCGATGTACTGCTTGGCGGCAATCGCTTTCACGTCCGACGGGCCGCGGAACGTGCAGCATGGCTGCAGACCCGCGAACCGCCACCGCAAACAGAACGATGCGCCTCGCTTCGTCAAATGTGCCATGACCCGAGCGTTTCTCGGATTCAGGTTTCCCGTGTACCTCGATCGGGGGCTATCACTCGATGTGATGACCGTTACCGCGACAGGCGCGGACCACGATATCCATCGATCGGGTGACTCTGCTCGTGCGGTTGGGGCGAGTCTCGTCGCCCTCCGGGATATCGATCTGTCCCACCGGATCGAAGATCCAAGGCCGCCCTTTACGAGATAGACCTTCGTCCGGTACTAAGAGTGGCAGCGCAGCGGAGCCGGGAGGCTACTCTGCGCTGTCCAATCTCTGGGGAGGCCAGCTTGGGCAGTCAGCAGGACGCGCTACCGCTCATGCAAGACATCGCGGACGCACCCGAGGATGATGGTGCTGAAGCCCAAGCAAACTTCCGGTTCCAGTGCGAGGTCATCGCCCGATGGTGCTATGCGCTATTCGAGCCCCACGGCCCACTCGCGGTGGTCTGCGAGCACCACGAAGACTTCGTCGTCGTGCTTGCTGACGGCAGCCTCGACCTCGCATCCGTCAAACACCGCGGACGCAACCGCGGCACCTGGTCCGTCGCCGAACTCTGCGACGACGGTGGCCTCACCCATCTCTTCGACCGATGGCTTGCCGTCAGCGCCTCCGGCCGCACCATCCGCGTCCTGCATGTCAGCAACGCCGGCCTGACTCAAGGCCAGGGCCAAACCGCGGAGCTGTCGCAACTTTGCGACAGTCGTCAGCGGTCTACCGAAGGTCTGCTCATGTGGGCCAAGAAGCTGACCAGACAGTTCCTCATGGTCGCGCAGCACAAACGGATGCCATCCATCCCCAAACTCAAGCCACCTGCCCGCCCCGAACATCTCCCGGACGGCGACGCCTTGGTGGCTGCGGTCCAAAGGTTCATCACCCTGCTCACCTTCGTGGCAGTGCCCCACCGCGATGACATAGCGGCCAGCACGATCATCGACAAACTGCTTCCCCTGCACCAGAACAGAGGGTGGGGCACCCGCGAAGGGCAGCTCTATCACGAAGGCATCGTCGCCCTTGTCGAAAAAACCGCCCGATCATTCGGCAAACGACGACTCGACCTTGCCCAGCAACTCATCGACACAGCCATGTGGCCAGTCGGCATCGAACGCGAAGAACGTCTCGCCGCCCGCCTGCTCGACCAGCGCCGCCTTGAGACCGTGACCTTCAGCGGAGCCGACATTCCGCTCTTCCCGCCCGGGGAGTCCCCTCTCCCAGCACCGGGCGGCGCCCAACTGCACCGCAAGATGACCGACGCCCACCTGCCCGCCAGCGCCCACCACCTCGCCGAACGATGGCGCTCAGCCTGGTACACCACCCGGCGCTCCCGCCTGCCGGACCTACCCGGCGACGCAGCCGTCGTCTTCCAGATCGAAACCGAAGTCCTCGAGCAAGTCCTCAACGCTCAGGACGAAGTCGCGCAAGCCGGCACCACACCTTACGGACCGGCATTCTTCCGTCACCTGCGCGACAACATCCGAGTCTCCGCGTTCCGGGACACGCCGCCGCTGCGAATCAACGACCAACACGCGCTCGGCGTCGCCTTCGAACTCAGCGAAGAATGCACCTTCGACTTCATGCCACCCGGCACACCAGGCGGCGCCGGCCATGCCTGACCGCGACGCACGAGCACGACTACTGGCCCGCCGCCAACGAGCGGCCGGGCAGGCCATCGCTGCCGAAGCGGTATTCCACCAAGCCCGCGTCCTGCTGCTCATCGTCGCTTTCTCCGGCCGCACTCGAGGCCTGCGCAGTCTGGCACGTTTGTCACGCCTTGACTTCCTCCTGCGTTTCCCGCCCATCCTGGAATTCATGAACATCGACGGGCACCCCACCTGGCCGCCATCGGCGGCCACCGTCCCCGCCGAACGTCACGCCACCGACATTGCCTTCGCAGGCTCCCGCTACGGCCCCTGGACCGACCGCTACACCCTCATCATCGGAGCCCTGCTCGGGAAACAGCTCATCCGCGAGGTCCCCGGCCGAACCCTCGAAGTCATCGCCACATCCGCCGGCCGCGCAGCAGCCACCGAACTCGCCGCCGCAACGGAATGGACGAGAACCAAGGACCGCGCCGAGTTCCTGCACCAGCAGCTCGACATAACGGCAGCCCGTCTCGACCAGCTCCTGCGCCCGGCAATCCGGCGCATGGAGAAGGACCTCCTCAAGGACAACGCATGAGCAAACGCATGCGCGTGCTGTCCATCGAGGTCTTCACCGCTGCCACCAGCCGCACCTTCACCTTCGACCGGCCACTGACCGCGCTGATCGGGCCCGTCGGCTCCGGCAAGTCAAGCCTGCTGATGCTCCTCAAACACGCCACCGGGGGCCGAGCCGCGCTCACTCCCGCCGTTCGCGCCAACGTGATCCGAGTGATCCTCGACCTCCAGATCGAGAACACCCGCCTCGCCCTCGCCCGCAGCGTCCCCGACCCCAGCGGCAACGTCGAGATACTCGACCCCTACACCCACGACACCGAAGAAGTCCTACCCGTCAAGAGCCGCGACGGCGCGGAAACCATCTCCGACCGCCTGCTCGAACTGCTCGAAATCCCCCGCGAACGAATCCCCACCCGCCGTCGCGGCGCCACCGCCGACACCGTAGCCATCACCTTCCAAAACCTGATGGCCTACCTCTACGTCGAAGCCGTCGACATCGACCGCGCCATCGCCGGCCACACCGAGACCTACAAAGACCGCGCCCGCCGCGCTCTTTTCGAGTTCATGTTCGGCCTCAACGACGCCGAACTCGTGGCCCTCGAACGCCGCGAAGGACAACTCACTACCGACATCACCAACTACAAAGCCGAAGTCGCCGCCGTACGCACCTTCCTGGAACAGATGCAGACACCCGAACAAGAACCCATCGACCAGGAACGACGCAACACCCTCACCCGACTCGCCGCAATCCGAACCGAACTCGACAACCTCACCGCCGGATCAGCCGCCACCGGCACCTCCGCCGACGCTCTCTACACCGAAATCGATCGCGCCGCCGCCAACGAACGTGACCTGCACCTCGACGCAGCACGCCGTGCCGACGCCGTCGCCGCTCGCAAATCCGTACTCGCCCAACTGGAACTCGACCACCTCCGAGCCCAGCAGTCACACGTCGCAGCTCGCATCCTCGGCGCGCTCGAGTTCACTGTGTGTCCCCGCTGCCTGCAAGGCCTCAACGACCGCCCGGTCCCCGAGGACCACTGTCACGTCTGCCTCCAGCCCGACCCACCCAGCCTCGCCGCCGCACCCACCGACGACGAAACCCGCAACCGTCTGCAAACACAGATCGACGAGACCCGGGCCCTGCTCGCCGCAGACCAGGCAGCAGCGGACCGAGCAGCCGACCTGGCGCGCACGGCGCGACTGCACCTACACGCCGTCCGTCAGCGCATCGACGCGATCACCCGCGACCGCGCGGCCCCCCTGCTCACCCAGACCGCCGCGCTCAGCGGGCAGCACGCCACGTTACTCGCCCGGCTCGGCCGACTCGACGAGATGACCAACGCCCGGGAACGGTTCAAGGACCTCGAAACGCGGCTACGCACCGCAGAAGACGACCGCAAAGCGGTCCGAGCCGACATCAGGCAACGTAAGCACTCGATGACCGAAGCCCGAGCCCGAGTCGCGAAGTTCAACGAGGCATTCCAACGCGAAATCAGCATGATCGGTGTTCCCGGCGTCCAAGAGGCCTACATCCACACAGACGACTATCTGCCGCGAGTCAATGGATCAGTCTTCGAAGAAATGCAGGCCTCCGGCGGAGGCGTAGCCACCGCCGTACACGTCGCCTACTGCCTCGCACTGATCACCGTGGCCCTGGACGACAACGCCATCACGGTCCCGTCATTCCTCATGATCGACTCTCCGCAGAATGCCATCGGTCAAAGCCCCAGCGACGTGGAACTCAGCCAGCGCATCTATGAACGCCTCATCACCATTGCCGACGCTGCGGCCACAGCGCCCACCAGAGCGCTACAGCTGCTCATCGCTGACAACAGCCTTCCCGAGCCCCCCGAGCATGCCAACTGGGGCAGCATCTACGCCATCACCTTCGGATACGGGAACGAAGCCATGATCCCGGGCGTCTGGCATCCAGGCCCCTCCGCAGTCACCAGACGAGTCGAGAACTCCGCCACCGACGAAGACTGAAGCCCTGAGCAACTCCCGGTTGGAGAAGGCGACGGGGCATGACAGCCAGCTCATCAACGCTCGGGCGATACCGGCCACCGCGGGCAGGTCGTCGGTGGTGATCAGTTCCGGTTGTGGCCCGGTCCGGACGCAGACCGCTGTGCCGTAGCCGGCGCCGACGATGACGACCGCGAAACTCGTCGGAGGTAGCCGCGCACGGGCCAAGCCGGACCGAACCGGCGTGGACCAGCGTTCCAGGTCGATGCCACACTCTTGCCGAATGCCCTCGACTGGAGGTGGATCCTGCGCTGAAGGCGTGAATGGCAGATATCTGTTTTCGGCGTCCGTGTTGGCTCGTGCGGCTGGGCCGGTGAGATCCGGTCAGGCGCTGCAATAGACATCGAATGTGGCTTGTGCGGTTTCGTAGACGTAGACCTCGGCGCAGGCAAGGAGCTGCAGCTGTGGCTGGCTGACTTTCGCGGCCGACAGGCCGGGTTGCACGACCGCTATCTCTAGACGATGGCGCAAGTACCGGGCACGGTGTTGGAGAGCGCGGAGTGTGGTTTCATTGCCGACTTCGAAGCCGGTGCGGTTGTGTTCGGAGCGGCGGTGTCGTTCGCGGCGGGTGAGATGGTCGATGAGTTCGGTGCCGCGTTTCCAGTGCACGGACTTGTGAGCCTGACCGCACAGTTCGTAGAGGTCTGCGACGCGGGCGCCCGGTTGCGGTTCGGACGAGTATTTGCAGTGCACGAGACGGATGAGCAGGGTGTTGTCGTCGAGGATCGCGAGGGCGACGATGTCGGCTGCTTCGCCGGCGCCGTCGTCGTCGATGACGAGGTCCCATTCGCGTTCGGCTCGGACCATTTGGATGATCTTGTACTGGATGGAGTCTGGCTGGCGGTGGGGACCTTGGGACTCCTTCTTGATATCGGTGCCCGCCCAGTTGAGGACATGAAGCTTGGTGGGGGAGAACGGCGGGGTGTTTCGGGGTGGGCGGAGCAGGAATCCACCGTGTTCGACGGTGGTCTCTTCCTCGAAGTAGAACTTGACGCCGCGGTCGTCGAAGAGGTCGGTGAGTGTTGTCCGGCTGCGTGGGGCGATCACGGCGACATCGCCGTCGAGGGCCCGAATGCTGAGTCCATCGGTATGGAACGTCGCCTGGTAAGGGGCGCGCCAATGCGGTGTGGTGGCTTCGAACAGGATCGGCCCGGTGGTGTTGTGGTCGGTGACCTGTAGCTCGGTGTCGAGCAGGGGATATGTCTTGCCGTCGTACAGCAGCATCGTCTCGTCGCTGGTGTTGAGGTAGACGTTCAGCGGCCAGTCGACGGCGAGGACAGCCAGCGGGGGTCGTTCGCGGACGAGCTGAGGGCGGATGAAGCCCTTCATAACCTCGTCGACGGAAATGGTGTCGTCGGTCAGTTTCGTACCGACGTGATCGCACCATTGGACCCACTCGTGGAGGGAGCCGACGGTCTTGGCGCTCCAGATGCGGCCCTTGAGCGAGGCACCGAAGCCGACGTGGGAGCCTTGCTCGTAGCCGCGGGCGAAGATGTTGGTCTTCGATTTGGTTTGGGCTTCGGCGGTGGGGAAGCCCTCGGTGACGTCAGCGCCGACGTGCATGGAGAACCGGCGTGCTCGGCTGCGGACGTCGATGAGGCCGACGTTGGTCGGTACGAGCCGGTTGACGTGGGCCATGACACGGTAGACCGCTTCGCCTTGGATGATTTCGGCGTCTGAGCCGCTGACTGCCTTAGCGAGCTCCTTGTGGACACTGTCGGTGTTGGAGCTGTTGAGGTACAGCAGGTTGCGGTCGCGGTCCCAGTACATGATGTACAGGTCGTGGTGGATGTCCTCGACTGTCTTGAGGTTGCCCCACTTGACTTCGGTGTGGTCTTTGATGACGAACCAGGCGAGGTTGCGCTGCTGGTTGAGCGCGATCGGGTGGGTCAGCATCCGCTCTTTGCCGAAGACGTGTTCGGCGGCTTCGGGAGTCCAGTCGGTAAACCGCGTCTGGTAGACGACCGTGCTGAGTTTCGGTTCGAGCGCTCGGAGGGGGATCTCCTCAGGCAGTGAGGATCCGAACCCGGCCTCGAACTCGCTGATCTCCTGCTGCAGGCCGACCGCTGTCTGGGCCAGCTCGCGGATGACGTGGTTCCAGTCCGCGTCGTCGGCATAGAGCTGGCGAAGGCTGGGGTCGTATTCGGGGTCGGGCCGGTTGACCACGGCGCACGCCGTTGCCAGGTTGTCGGCCCCGGGCCGGGCGAACCGGCCGATGAACTGCAACGTGATGGGCAAGGTCTTGTGCGCGTCGTGAATGGCGGCGATTTTGAGGGCGGGCAGGTCGTAGCCCTCGCCGAGCATGTCGACACAGACGATGATCTTGCTGTCGCGGTTGTGGATGGCCTGCAGCGCGGCTGTGCGCTGCTTCTTGGTCTCGCCGCTGTGGATCTTCACCGGTGCCAGGTCGGGAGCAAGCTCCTGGTAGAGGGTGATGAGATCGTCAGCTCGGACCTTGGTCTTAACCCGGGCCATCAGCAGGTGATCGTAGCCGCCATCGAGGTCCTGTCGCAGGCGTTCGATAGCGGTGACGGCGATGGCCCGGTCGGGGTCGGCGTAGTCGGTGACGGGAATGTAGTCAATCTTCGAGAAATACCCCTGCCGCTGGGCCTCGCGAAGGGGGAAGGCGAAGATAAGTCGGCCGCCGAGGTGCTTGCCGTCCGCGCGGAAGGGTGTGGCGGTGAACTGGACGACGTGTCGGTCGTCGAAGTAGCCGCGAATCTGATCCCATTGCGCGGCGGCGACGTGGTGAGCCTCGTCGATGAAAAGATGACTGCACTCGTCGACAAGTGCTCGCCGAATCGGCTCGGCGGAAGCCATGAGCGCGCTGACCGTGGAGACGATGATGTTGCAGCGGCCGGCAAAGTCGACTGCGGCATACTTCGAGGAGAATCCGTGCTCGATCGTCCCGACCACGGGCCGCAGCACAGGTTCTTCGAGGACCCCGAGTTCGGGCAAGACACCGTAGGTTTCGAGCCGCCGGCCGAGCTGAGCGCGCAGCGCATCGGTCGGCACGATCACGAGAAGCCGGCCGAGGCGTTTCGCGGCGAAGATGGCGTTCATCGTGTCGGTCTTGCCGGTCGCCGTAGGCATCACCACGGTTGCCGGTTGTGTGGGAGCGGTGGCCCAGTAGCCTGCGACGGCGTGCACGGCACCGAGTTACGGTATACGTAGACCATCGCGGGAGCCGGGCCCGCTGGCTTCGATATAACGGAACCGCCCGTGCAACGATTCGAGAACCTCAGCCGGATCAGGCAGCGCCGGAACTGGCCCCTTCCACTCGACACGTTCATCAGTGCCGATATGCAGGTGGATGCCTTCGACGGTCGTTCGTGTAAGCGGCCACAAGCCATGGACAGACGCTGCGCTCTCGGCGGAGTCACGCGTCGCGGTGTGAGCGGGCACGGCGAGATGGCGAATGTGGTTGTCGTCGATGACGACGGGCTGCGCCCACAGCTGCGGGACCTCGATAGCCGCGATGATGACCAGTGCTCCTTGCCCGCCGGGGCGGTAGACCTGGAGAAGTAGAGGTAGAAGAAGGCCGATCGTGCTACACGCTGGCATGTGCCGAGCGGCGCCGATCACGGCAGAGCAGCATATTGCCTACCTCCGCAGATACCGAGGAAACGCCGACAAGATCGCCCGAACGTGTTATCGCTGATCAGCCCATCGTCGAGCGCAAGCAGTCCTTCATGCCGGACTGCTCGTGATTCATGCGGTCGGGCATCTCGTAGGCCGATGAGGACGAACGACCTCCTTAATCGTCGACGCATGCAACATCTCCTGTGATCGGTCGCCGCTGAGTGTCGTACCTGTGAGGCATCCTTCTACCGACCGCGATGGAGGGCATGACGCATGGACTGGGCTACCCGGCTGAGCCGGCGGGAGATCGCGGCAATCGAGTCGCAGCGCGACGACGAGGAACTGCGGGAGAATTTGCTGAAGAACCTCGACGAGCGCGGCGCCGCGCAGGAAATGGTCCGTCAGCAGTATTCCGGCCGGTACCCGTTCGAGTTGCTGCAGAACGCGAACGACGCGGCGGCCGAGGCCGGGGTGCGCGGCCGCGCATTCTTCCTCCTTACCGAGGACGCCTTGATCGTGGCCGATGACGGATCAGGATTCGGCGACCAGCAGGTGAAGGGCATCAGTTCGCTGGGCCGATCGCCGAAACATCCGGGTGCCGCAGTCGGGCAAAAGGGCCTGGGCTTCAAATCGGTCGGCGAGATCACCGACCGGCCGCAGATCATCTCCGAGAACACAGCCTTCCAATTCGACAGCGACCGGCTCCGCCGCGAGGTGATCGCACTGCTCGGCCCACTTCCGGCCGGTCAGCGCCTGCCGGCGTACGCGTTCCCCTTCCCGGTGACAGGTGAGGACCTCGGCGCGGACGCTGAAGTGGTAGGGCGACTGCGTGCGGACGGGTTCCGGACCGTGATCCGCCTGCCGCTGCGTGACGGCGTGGACCGGCAGGCCGTCGCCGAGCGCCTCACGGCTAATCTCCGCCCACGCCTGCTGCTCTTCCTGCCAGGCGTCGAAAAGCTCGAACTGCGCGGGACTGACGCCGACTTTGTGGCGTCGGTCCGGCCCAGCGGAGCCGACGCCGACCACGTCATCCTTGAGACCGAGGACAAGACCGAGCGGTGGCTGCTCTACTGCGGCGAGGAGGAGCCTGACCCGGAGACGCTCGTTCCGCTGGGCGACGCCTGGTCGGATCTCAAGAAGGTCCGGTGGGCGGTGGCTGTTCCGCTTGGCGAGACCGGGCTCCCGCGGGCCGACGAGACCTTCCCGCTGCACGTCTACTTCCCCACCGAGGAGAGCCCGGGGCTGCACGTCCTGGTGCACGCCGAGTGGGTTCTCACGATGGACCGCAAGCAGGTCGCCGCGAGCCCGGAGGCCCAGCCGTACAACGACCGTCTCCAGAGCCTGGTGGCGAATTTCTTGGCAGACCGGGTCGTCGCCGATCTGGTCCAGCGCAGTAATGCTGATGCGGCCGCAGTCGCGGTGATCGTACCCGCATCGGCCGCGCCGGTCGGGGAGGCGGCTACCCGGCTGCGCGTTCTCTGGGCTGCGGCGCTGGCTCGTGCCCGGTTCCTTCCGGTCCTCGACGGCACGCTGGCCCGGCCTGCCGAGGTGTGCCTTCTCCCCAACCGCCTGCCCGATCTGAGGGCCGCCCATCGGCTGGCTACCTTCGACCGCGCCCGAACGCTGCGTTCCGACATCGAGCAGGCCGCTGCCACGAGAGCATTCCTGTCAAACGGGGCGACCGTCGAGATCATGCCCTTCGCTGAACTCCTGGGCCGGCTGCGGCCGCCCACTCAGGAGACGGTGACCGACTACTACAGGTTCCTGCTCAGCTGCTGGCAGAAGCTGCCCGATCAGCTGGCGGTGCTACGAAAGACGGCACGGGTACTTACCACCGGCGGACAGACCTTAATCCCCGCCGAACAGCCGGTGTTCCTCCCCCGCAAGCGCGACGACACCTCGATCCCCGACGACATCCCGGTGCCCATCGCCGACATCCCGGCGATCGATAGAGCCGAGGCACTGCTGCGAGAACTGGGGGTCCGGCCATTCGAGTGGCGCGACCTAATCCGCGACTATCTGATCAAGATCCTGACGGATGCGGCGGCTGATCCCGGAGAACGGGAGCGGGCGATGGCCGGGTTGAGCGCCTACCACCAGACCCGCCTGGGCGGCAGCGGCGACCTGGCAGCCGTACTGGGCCGCGTCCTGCTACCGGTCCGGTCCGCCGACGGCACCCGTCGAGGGCTCCAGGCCGGCGCGACGGTGTACTTCGGCTCCGAGTGGACCGGGTCAGCCGATCTGGAGATCCTCTACGGGCCATTCGGCAAAGCCGAGTTCCTCGACATCCCTGTGCCGGACGACCCGGACCAACGGCGGACCGCCCTCGACTTCTACCGGATGCTCGGCGTCTGTGACCATCCCCGCATCGACGAGGCCACACCGTCGGACTGGTACGGCTACCTGCTCAACGGCCTGCACCGCCATCCCCACGCCGGCATCGTCTTTCATCAGTGGCGGGCGGCACCGCCGGCCAGCCAAGCGGCAGAGTGCCCACAGGGCCATCCGCAAACGCAGCAGCTGCGAGTCTCCTACCGGCTGGACCGCCACCAGGAGCTGGTGGCCAGCGGGGATCCACAGCGGATGCTCGCGCTCTGGCGTCAGCTCGCCCGGCGGTGGGCGACGGTGTACGAGCCGGCCACCAAGGCTGTGTTCCGGTGCGTCAACAAAGTGCACTCCGGTGAGCGAGATCGTCCTGTCGAGTCGCTGTTCGCCTATCTGTTGCGGACCCGCACGTGGGTGCCGGTGGTCCGGGGAACCGAGGCGGCTCTGGTCCGGCCGGGCGGGGCCTGGGTGGAGGCCACCGGTACGCCCCGGCACGTGCGCGACCGCATTCCGCACATCACCGAGACGATGTACCGGATGGCGGGTGGCAGCACCCTCGTCGCCGCGCTCAAGCTCACCGACGCCGGGCGCCCGCGCGTTGCGGACCTGCTCGGCCTGCTCGCCTCCATCGCGGAAGAGGCCGACGGGCTCGGCCACACCACCCGCGACATCGAACTCGCCGCCCGCTACATCCAGCGGCTCCTGCAGAACGTCCTGACCGAGGACCAGACACCGCATCCCGATCCGGGATCCGTGCGGCTGCTGGCCAGCCACAATGGTGCCGGTGTCTTCGTCGCGCAGCCGCCGTACGCGGAGGATCCGCTGTTGCGCGACACCTGGGAAGTGCAGCGGCCGGTGCTGAGCGCCGAAGCACGGCTGCCCCGGCTGGCGCGCTATCTGAGACTGACCAAGCTCGACGACGTGGTGACAGCCTCCGCCGAGGCATTCGGCCAGCACCCGCCGCACGATCCGGTCCATATCGCCGTGCGCAGACGGCTCGACGAGGTCAAACCGTATATGATCGCCCTGGTCCGGGCAGAGAACCCGCCCAATGAGCCCACCGCCCGCAGCGCCCTGCAACGGCTTGAACTGGTCGTCTGCGACAGCCTCGTATTGCGGTACCGGTACGAGGACGTGGATTTCGACCGGGACGACGCGGTGTGTTTCATCGCCACCCGCACCAGCCGTCACGGCTTGCGGACCGCTGCCATCGGTACTGCCTACCTGCAGCTCGAACCCGGTCCGCAGCAGCCGTACTGGTTCGCGTTCGGCCGTCAGCTGGCCCAACACCTCGGCGTACCCGGCCTCGCTGAAGCGGTGACGATGCTGCTGACCGCCCGGCCCGAGGACCGCGGCCGGATGATGGCCGCCCGACAGATCACCCCAGCGGAGATCAACGAGATCCGAACACAGTTCGGCCTCGCAGAAGAAGAAGAGACCGACAACCCTGTCGACGCGCTACTCACCATGCTGCCCGTGAAGCCGCGACACGCACCGGTTCCGTGTGCGCCACCGTCGCCAGCCTCATCGTCACCGGCTGCACCTCCACCGGCGGCAACGCCCATTCCGGTCGTCACTGCGCCGCTCGTGGCACCGGTTCCGGCGCCGCCGGTCGATCACAGCAGTGTCCGAATCATCGACGATGTCCTTCAGACATTCGTTGCGCCGGGCGGTGGTAGCGGCCACACCTGGACAGGCGGCGGACAGTCGACCGCGCCGCCGCTGAGCACCGAGGCGGAAAAGCGCCGGATCGGCCGACGCGGCGAAGAGGCCGCAGTCCACGCGGAACGCGAGCGGCTGCGCGCCCTCGGCAAGGACCCGGACCTCGCCGTGTGGGTCTCCGAGAAAGACGAGCTCGCCCCCTACGACATCCGCAGCGTTGACGCCGACGACCAAGTTATCCGCATCGAGGTCAAATCAACAAGATCCACCGACCCTCGGGAACCCTTCTACCTCTCGTCCGCCGAACTCGTCGAAGCCGGCGCGAATGGTGAGCGCTATGTCATCTACCGAGTCACCGACACAGGCGGGACCGTCCCCCAGATCAGGCGGGTCGCCGACCCGATGCGGATGATCAAGGAAGGTAAAGGCCGCCTACTGCTCGACCGCGCCCAGATGGTCCTTGCCTTCTCCGGCGACGAAGGCGGAGAAAGTCCGACGTGAGCCGTTGGAGACGGCCAATCCCCTGCTGAGAAGGAAGGGCAAGGTCCGGACGGCGTTGAGGTGCTCGGCCAGGCACTACCGATGCCCGGCATCGAAGCAACACCGCCGCGAACCCGGCAACGCTGCCGAGTCTGGTCAGTGTCGGACAGAGGCCACCTCACCGGACACGCCTAACAATCAAGGCGGTTCCGTCGGCACCGACGGAGACCACCTCGTTGCCTGAAGGCCTCGGCTGTGACCACCGGCGCCACAACCGGTTCGACGCCCGAATATAGGGTCCGACCCTGCCCTCAGCAAGGTAGCCGTACAGGCGGGACTCGACACCGCGGAACACCTCAAGCTCCGAGTTGTCCGGAAGCACCATCCGGCTGGCCGTGCCCTCAAAACTCAGACCATCGGCAAGCCGTACCGTCTTGGTTGTGTCGCCTCGCCACCGTGGCTGCACGTCCAGCAGCAGCTGATGATCGCGATCCTCCTCTGCCCGCTGACGTGGTGTTCCCAGCTGGGCGGCGGCCGCAGTGTTTCCCGCGAACGCGAGCGCGGTAGCAGCTGCCGTTCGGGCCAGTACCCGGAAGAACCAGCTTCTCTCTTCCTCGGGAATCTGGTAGATCGGCGGAGCCCCGGGAACCCAGTCGTCCGTCACCGACGACTCCACCGTGCCGTCTTCCGGCGTCTCGCCCTCCGCTGTTTCACGGTTCTCAGCGGTCGTGGTCGCGGGCTCAGGGATGGTCGGATACCAAGACCTATCGCCCGGGTCCTTTCCCAGAAGCCGATCCATCTCCTTCCCCGAGCCCTGCCACATCTCGTCGACGCCGGGAGGGTCCAGGGCGTAACTGACGATCTCGGACCCGGACAGGTACGAGCCGATCATGAAACCTGTAGGAATCCGGCTCCCAATCTCCACGGTGCGCACCTGAACCGACGCCCGAGCCAACTGCTCGATCACGAACGCCTTGCTCCTATGCGTTCCCTTGCACTCGAGAATGACCGTCTTGAAGGCCCCACCCTTGCCGTAGAGCCGGCGCCCCACCAAGAAGTAGTCAGGTCGCTTCTTCGTGCCCGCCACCTGCCGAACCGAACCGACACCCTTGATGAAGCCGACGTCCAGCGCCACATCGGCGTCCACAGCAGTGAACTCCCAGCCAGGGTGCAGCCGATGGAGCGCATCCTTGGCCACCACGATGGCCAGACCGATGCCCAACTGCTCCGACTGCACCTGCTTGTGATGGTGCACGACATCGAACCCATACCGGGACAACGTCAAGAAGTTCTCGCTGGCCAACGTGGTGCAGTAACGAAGATGAGCCCAATGCCGGGCGGCCTGCGCGAACGGCGAGTCGTCCAGGAAAACCGTGGCACGGCCCAGCTCGTGCAGAATCCTCGCCGGGCTGACCCTGATCACCGGAGGCATCCCGAGAATCGGGCCAGCGTCCTTGGCGAAGCTGAAGCCAGGGTCGTCGGCCAAGAACTCTCTGACCTTGTTCCGCACATCCTTCGTCAGGTCCTCGTCAGAGACGACCCGAAGCCTCGCAGACCGTTCCAGTGAGCGTAAGACCCATCCGATGTCCACAGCGCTCCCAGCGGTGCCAGACCGTGCTCGACTGCATCGAGTATCGACGTAGTCACAGTCAGCAATCAATGGTCGTCTATATGACAGCGCTCAGGGCGCACAGCTGCTATCAAGGGACCGCTCCGTCCTGCGGCCGACTCGACGGACGCGCAGTGGGGGCCGATGGCAACCTGCCAGCGGCAAGCAGTGTGCCAGGGCGGCGAGACGGCCGCGGCCCGCATTGTTGGCGGCGCTATGGCTCGAACCTGAATTTTCGGGCCTGGGTCGAGTGGCTTGCGTGATCACCGGCCAGGCGGCGCTCAAGCTGACATCGCAAATCAGGCTCTCTCCGAATCGACGTCCAAGCCACTTGGGGGAAGAAGTCGGCGTAGAAATCATTAATCGGACGTGATCATTGGTTAGCAAGATATTGGCTACATGCCTTGGGGGTGACGAGCCGAGTCAAGGGGTCGACCGGCAAAAAATTAGCACGCCGCTCCGTGGTACGAGCCGGATCGTCGCGTAAAGCCGGGATCGCACTGAAAAGCTGTGAGAAATCGCCGCTCAGCGAATCGCTTCTGCATAACTGCAGGTAGACTGCCTGGTATGGGGCGCGATCGAGGCTGCTGGTGGCGACACCTTAACTCGCCCTGGTATGCTTATCAGCGACCTGGGAAAACGTTACTGAGCACGTCGCTGGGCCTTTCAGCTGCTGGGGGTCAAGGGGTCGCAGGTTCAAATCCTGTCAGCCCGACTTTTTAGAGCGTCTTCGCGGGTCAAATTCCTGCGGAGGCGTTCTTTTTGTTGACGCTGATCGATTATAAGGGTGTGTGGAGCCCTTACTCGGCATCCGCGCGCGGCCGCGGAACGAGCCCGGGAAGTCCACGCTCGACTCGGCATCGGCGAACGCGTCTGACGGGTCCGGCCGCCGGCTGGGTCTACGCGGCCAGCGCTGAACGTTTGGTACTGCCTCTCGATGCTGGGCGGCCTTGCGGGGCTCCATGCCCATCCGCGCCAGCAGCGCGTCCAAGGAGCCCCGGGACGGGCACATTTTCACGCTCGACCTCTAACCGTGTGACAAGCTCACCGATCTGTCCGTACGGGCGGCCGGCAAGCGCGCCCATCTCCTCTCAGAGTTGTTCCGCCAAGCGCACACGGCCGATGAACCTGGCCAGGGTGGGCTGGCTCCGGCCGGCGCCTCGGCCGCGACGACAACCATTACAGTCGCATTCGTGAGCGCAGATCAGGGTCTTGTCCGGGTGTCCGATTCGTTCGGCGTACGCCGTACCCGAGCCGGATCGATCCTCGCGGATGACGGGGCAAACTACCAGGTCAAGTGGGATGACACCGATGAGGAAGAGCTTGTCCCACGGGGAGCCGGCGTTCACGTCGCGACGAGGGGTTCGCTGCGGTTCCTGGCTCTGTCCGACTCCCGGCTGTTCCACGCCGTCTTCGCCCAAGAGCCCCTCGCGGTGGTTCTCCACCTGTTGGCCGAGTCGTCGGTCCCGCTGAAGGTGCGAGAGATCCGGGAGCGTCTGGCCGAGCTCGGTCTCCGGAACGAGACCTGGGCCCGGCACGGGCCCCGCGCGCTGGCGGTTCTGCCCAAGTGGCCAAATGTCGTCCGACGGCAGAAGGGCGACACTCTGGCCTACGCCTGGGTGGGAGACGACCTTCCCGAACTCCCGTCAGAGGCCGAGCCTGACCCGGAGCCGGCACCTACACCCGTGCCTGTGTCGAAGCCCACTCCTTCTCCCGCCAAGCCGATCGCGGCTGCGACACCGGCTGAACCGGCGGTGCCGTCCGCCGAGCGCCTTCGGCGCCAGATGAGCGCCGCGCAGAGCCTCGGCGAGGTTGCTCGCCTGCTCACGCTCCCGAGAGAGTTCGTGGCTGAGTTGTCACCGGAGGTGGTCGCCTCCGCGCTCCGCCGGGTCGCCGCTGAGGATCGGCTGGTCGCGGGCTGGCTCGACGCCCTGGCCGCCTCCGGGCCGATCGGTGCGCTGACCGAGGAACTGGCGACGGCCCGGGCGGCGAACGCCGCACTCCAGAGCCGGGTCGATGAGCTGGAGGAGTGGTGGACGGCCCTTGAGCAGAGCACCGATCCGGACGCCGCAATCCGTCAGCCGGGTAGCTGAGGAGCTTCTGGTGCGCCGGGTCGGAAGTGCGTAGGTAGGGCGATCCGCACCGCTTTGTATCTTCCCTCGCTGGAAACACATAACCCGCTGGCGCGATACGGAAGTTGCCGGAGACCTGTGCGATGCCAGAAGGATGCCGCACTACGCCGGTCCGGCACGCCGGCACCGTGTGCCGGCCTGGTTCCGCTTACCGGGGGCAGGGCCGCGAAAGTGTCGGCCACCCAGTCGGCGATGAAGGTGCGGACGTGGGGGAGATGATCCAGGCCGAGAACTTCGGACGGCTCCTGGCCGAAGGCCTGACCCGCTTTGCCGACAGCTACGGCATCCCCACCGAGACAACCTCGTCTCAGCCGCGGCCACCGCGACCCGGCCCTGGCCCGCAGCCTCGCCAAGGCCGTGCGCCACTTTCTGGCACCACGACACCGGCTGCGCCGCCCACGGGTTCTCCTGACCCCCAGGTGCCGTTGCCGTCCTACGGCGTCGGTCGTGGTGTCCGGGTGGTGATGGGTGCCTGGAGCATGCCGGCGATGGCGTCGCAGAGGAATTCGGCGACAGCTTCCCAGCGTGGGTCGCTGCCGTCGTGCTCGGCGCGTGCTTCCACGTCGGCGGCGGTGGTTACCACGATGCGGGTGATCAGTCCGGAGCGGGCGGAGATGACGTAGGGGTTGTCGAGGTGCGCCAGCCGTTCGGTGATCGATTGCAGGATGCGGGCGGTGTTCGGGGCCGCGTCGCCGACGGCGGGGAACAGGGCGCGGATGCCGGGGTCGTGCAGTGCCTGGCCGAGGAAGCGGGCGCGCCATGTCGGCTGCGGTAGGCGGGCCAGGACTCGCATCACCGGCAGGACGAGGCTGCGGACGTCGCCGAGCAGGGAGTCGGAGTGTTCGAACATGACGGCGCGGGGTTCCTCCAGGGCGGTGGTGTGGCGTAGGAGGAGGGCGGTGAGCAGGCCGTCGCGGCCGCTGAAGTAGTAGCGGACCGCGGAGTGGTTGGTGTTGCCGGCGGCGTCGGCGATGCGGCGGTCGGAGATCTGGGCGATGCCGTGGAGGGCGAAGAGTCGTTCGGCCGCGTCGAGCAGTGCGGTCCGGGCCGGCTCGGCCTGGGTCATCGGTGGGTCTCCTTCGGGTCGGTGGCCGAGATTCCGGGTCGGTGGCCGAGATTCCGGGTAGGTGGCCGGGATTCACGGTATCCGCCCCGTGACGTTCTACGTCATGTGACTTACAGTCGTAAGCCATATGGCGTATGGCCTGGAGGGTGCGATGAAGCAGGTAACGGTGACGGGGCCGGGGACGACGGCTGTGGTGGAGGTCCCGGAACCCGAGGTGGGGCCGGCGGACGTGCTGGTGAGGATCCGGGCGTGCGGCATCTGCGGTTCCGATGGGATGTATATCGCTGTCGGTGGCATCCCGCCCCGGCAGGGTGCCACCCCGCTGGGGCACGAGCCGGCCGGTGAGGTCGCGGCCGTCGGCGCGGCGGTGACCGGTCTGACGGTCGGCGAGCACGTCGTGCTCAACCCGATGGCCGCCTCGGACGGCATCATCGGCAGCGGCGGCGCGCAGGGTGCCCTTGCCGACTACGTGCTCGTCAAGGACGCCGAGGTAGGCCGGCATCTGGTCGCCGTCCCGGCGCACATCCCGTTCGAGGTCGCCGCGCTCAACGAGCCGATGGCGGTGGCCACGCACGCGGTCAACCGTCTGGAACCGCGGGCCGGGCAGACCGCGGCGGTGTTCGGCGCCGGGCCGATCGGGCTCGGTGCGGCGATCGGCCTCAAGCTGCGCGGTGTCGCGCATGTCGTGGTCGTCGACGTGGTGGCGAACCGGCTGGAGAAGGCGCTCAAGGTCGGCGCCGACGCGGTGATCAACTCGGCTGAGGAGGACGTGGCGCAGCGGCTGCGCGAGTTGCACGGTGACGCCGCGCGTCATTTCAGCCGGGGCGGCGCGGGCACTGATCTGTATTTGGACGCGGCCGGTGTGCCGGCGGTCCTCGAGACGATCTTCGAGACGGCGAAGCACGGTGCCCGGGTGAGTATCGTGGCCGTGCACAAGAAGCCGGTCGCCGTGGACTTCGGCGCGTTGCTGACCAGTGAGATCACGATCGCGCTGGCGATGGGGTACCCGACCGAGATCTTCGAGGTGACCAAGGACCTTGTCGAGCACTGGGAACGGTATGCGCTGATCGTCAGTGACGTCGTGCCGTTCGAGGAAGTCGATCGGGCGCTGTCGCTGGCCGGTGCGCCGGGTGCCGCCGAGAAGGTCGTCGTCGCTTTTCCGAAGGAGATCTGATGACCTCCAGTGCTCTTCTCGTCATGGACGTGCAGCGGGCCGTGGTCGCGCGTTATCCCGACCCGGGCTATCTGCCGCGGCTGCGCCGTGCCGTCGACGCGGCCCGGGCCGCTGGGCTGCCGGTCATCTACGTGGGGGTCGGGTTCCGGCCCGGCGCGCCGGAGATCGATCCGCGTAACCGGATGTTCGGGCGGCTCGCTGGTCGCCCGGCCGATCCCGCCGCCGACCTCGCCACGCAGGTGCACCCGGACGTTGCGCCCGCCGAAGGTGACATCGTCGTCGTCAAGCGGCGGGTCAGCGGGTTCGCCGGCAGCGACCTGGAGATGGTCCTGCGTGCACAGGGGATCGGCCACCTTGTGCTGACCGGCATCGCCACCAGCGGGGTCGTGCTGTCCACCCTGCGGCAGGCCGCCGACCTCGACTTCGGGCTGACCGTGCTCTCCGACGGATGCCTCGACAACGACCCGCAGGTGCACCGGGTGTTGATGGAGAAGGTCTTCCCGGCACAGGCTGACGTGCTCACCGTCGACGGATGGGCGGCAGGACAGCGCGATCCTGGCCGGCCCGAGAGCGCAGGAGGATGAGCCACCAGGCCGTGGCTGTGCCTACCTTCGGGGTCAGGTCAGCTGACCAGACCCCGACGCCCAGGGCACTAGAATCTGAACACCCTCCACGTGCCGGCCGCGTAACGCAGATAGGCGCGGTTCTCCAGCAGGATGATGTAGTAACTGCCGTTGTGTGCGGCGGTGTCGACGTCGAAGCTGGAGCTGGGGACGGACACGGTGAACCCCTCCTCGTGCCAGCCGCCGCTGTCGCGCCAGGCGTTGTAGACGCCCGCGTTGCTGTAGCCCGCGTTGACGGCATAGGCCACGTGGAGGCCGGCATTCGGGTAGTAGTTGGCATGGAACAGCCCAGCCGGCACCCGGTTCGCCACGACCTCCTGGCGCCAGCCTCCGGCGTACCACCATCGCCGGAGCTTGCCGTCCGTGCCGGCCCCGACGACGCTGAACTCGCTCGTGGACGCGGCGATCACCGGCCGATCGCGGATCATGACGCCGCTCTGCCCCATCCAGTCGCCGCCCCACTGGGCGGTGCCGTTCGGGGTCCTGGTGTAGAAGTGTGCCCACTGGCCGCTGGTGCGGGCGAGGACGTGCAGCTGGCCGGCGAACACCCCCATCACCGGGGTGACACGGTTGATGATGTCGCCGCCGACGGCGGTGTTGCTGCCCAGCCAGGTGACGCCGTCGTTCGACCAGCGGTGCGCCAGTGCGCCCGACGTTGTCACGTACGTAAGGTGGAGCTGACCTCCGAAGATGGCGGTGGCCGGGCTGCTGCCCACGCCGCTGGCTACCGGTGTGTCGTAGCGCCACCCGTATCCGGACTTGAAGTAGGCGTGCCGAAGCGACGGCCCGGACCGGTAGAAGACGTGGAGCATGCCGGCGATCTCGATCGCCGACGGTGTGTCGTCGGGGAGCGAGTCGACCCGTGGGTAGTCCAGAAGCTCGGATCCGGCGCCGGTGTCGTTCGAGTTCAGGTAGTAGTGCGAGACGCTTCCACTCCCGGAGGTTGAGTAATTGATCCCGAACCATTGCAGACTGTTGTCGACACTCCAGCGGGTGGCCGACGACCCGATGGTGGGGTCGGTGGTGGCTGCGGCGGGCTGTGCCGGCGCCAGCAGGACGGCCGCCAGGACTGTTCCGGTGGCAGCGGCCAGCAAGCGCACGGCGCGTGTGCTGCGCATGATCACTCCTTCGTAGACGTTGCCCTCAAGCCTCCGGGGCGGCGCTTCACGTCCGCTCAACGCGCTCGACACCCACGCGTTCGGAGCGTCTCTGCGGGTCGCCCGGGAGTGGGATTACGAAGGCGGTCGCACCGCGTACGCGATCAGCGCAACGGCCGGGATGAGATGGATGACGACACCGATCCAGTTCCGGGCCGGGAACGTGCCGGCGAGGATGTTCGCTGTCGAGATGGCTGCCGGCACCAGGTGCGTGGCCAGGTTGGGCCACAGGAATTTGCGCATGAGCGGTATCGGCTGGGAGCTGACCAGCCAGTTCATGACGCCTATGACCACCAGGTTGGTTCCGAGCGCACGCGCGATCATCGTCGCGTAGGGGTCGGGTTCCGCGCCGAGGCCGGCCTGAGGTGCGGCGATCCACACCAAGCCGAGCAGGACGACGTTGTACAGCGCGAGCGCCTTGAGGAATCGGGCGAGAGTCATCGGTGCACCAGCCTCCGCTAAAATCCGGGACACGTGTTCCGGATAAAATACGGAACACGTGTCCCGCTTGTCCAACGCGTTCCTGAGGGGTTCTCAGCCATGGAAGGTTCGGCGCGGCCGAAGCCGCTGCGCGTCGACGCGCAGCGCAACCGGGTCCGGGTCCTGGAGGCCGCCGCGGCGGTGTTCGCCGAGCAGGGACTGTCGGCATCTGTACGTGACGTGGCCGCCCGCGCCGGGGTCGGCCTCGGCACGGTAGCTCGGCACTTCCCGACCAAGGAACTGCTCCTCGATGCGATCGTGCTGCGCGCTGTTCAGGAGGAGGTCGACCACGGCAACGCCCTCGCCGCCGAGTACGAACCCGGCAGGGCGTTCTTTACGTTCCTCTCCTATCTGGTCGATCGGGGCAACGCCAACCGTGGACTGGCCGACGCGTTGACGGGCGCCGGATTTGATGTCGAGAAGGCGGCGTCGAGGGCGGATCTCGACGTCATACAGGTGTTGCAGCGCCTGCTGGACGGGGCGCAAGCGACCGGCGACGTCCGCCCCGATGTCGATGCCGCTGACGTCAAGGCGCTGGTGGTGGGGTGCCTGGCCCGTGAACGGCGGGCACCCGATCCGGCGGCCCGGACGCGAATGTTGGCAGTCCTGCGACGCGGCTTACACGTGGCCGGGCCGTGAAGGGCGCAGGCGTGCCGGGTTATGCCGAATCGTAAGCGCTTACATGACGGCGGACGGCGTGCAGTCATCAACAATGGCGCAGGGCAAGGCGTGGCCAATGCAGTGGGGGATTGGCATGGAGTTCGTCGTACTGGGTCCGGTCGGCCTGTTTCGGAATGGCCGGCCGGTGCCGATGGCGCGACCGCAGCAGGCGACGGTGCTCGCGGCCCTGGCCGTGGATGCACGGCGGGTCGTGTCGGTCGGCACCCTGATCGACCGGGTCTGGGGTTCCGAACCGCCATCAGCCGCCCGTCGTTCCCTGCAGGCTCATCTTGCCCGCCTCAATCAGGCACTGCCCGCGGGGGCGTTGATCCGTCGTGGCGGCGGGTACCAACTCGACGTCGAACCCCGCAATGTCGATGTCCACCGGTTCACGAGTCTTGTCAGCGCCGCCCGCGCGGAGCGGGATCCACTTCGGCAGATACGGCATTACGAGGCTGCGCTGTCGCTGTGGCAGGGGACACCGATGGCCGGTGTCCCTGGGGTGTGGGCGTCGCGGATGCGCGCGGCATGGACCCGGCAACATCTGGACGCGCTCTCCGGCTGGGCTTGCGTCAAGCGGGAGTTGGGCCTGCCGCAGGAGGCTCTGACCCCGCTCTCCGAAGCGGTGCGTGACCATCCTGGCGCTGAGCCCGTGGTCGGTGAGCTCATGCGAGCGTTGCACGCCAGCGGGCAGACCGCCGAGGCGCTGGCTCGGTACGCGGCCCTGCGGGAGCATCTGGCCGAAGAACTGGGTGCCGAACCTGGCGCTCCACTGCAGGAGATCCATCTCGCTCTGCTCCGCGCCCAACCTTTCTCCGAGAGACCGGCCGCGTCCCGTCACCCGCTGCCGGCGGGCATGCCGTCGTCACCCCCGGTCTTCGTCGGGCGAACAGCCGAGCTCCGGCAGCTCACCGCCCTGCTGCCGGAGAACCACAACGCGGACACCCGCACTGTCGTCGTGTCGGGCATGGCCGGCGTCGGTAAGACCACCATTGCGGTGCATTGGGCGCACCAGATCGCCGACCGCTTTCCGGACGGACAGCTCTACCTCAACATGCGAGGATTCGACCCCCGAGACGCCGCCATGACGCCGTCCGAAGCGTTGCTTGCTCTGCTCGAGGCACTCGGCGCCGAGGCCCATCGCGTCCCGTCGAGCCTCGACGGGAAGATCAGTCTCTACCGCAGCTTTCTGGCCGGCAGGCGCGTCCTCATCCTGCTGGACAACGTCCGCGAGGCCGGTCACATCCGGCCGTTGCTGCCCGGCACACCCGGCTGCTTCGTCCTGGCCACCAGTCGCCGCCGGCTGACCACCCTGGTCGCGACCGAGGGTGCGTCCTCCTTGACCGTCGGACCGCTCACTGTGGACGAAGCCCGCGCGATGCTTACCCATCGCCTGGAGACCGCCCGCATCGACTCCGCTCCAGCTGCCGTGGAGCGACTCGTCGCCTCGTGTGCGGGGCTACCGCTGGCCGTCGCACTGGTCGCCGCCCGGGCTGCCACTCAGCCCGAGCTCGGCTTGGCCGATCTGGCAGGCCAACTGCCGGGAGGCCAGAGCCTGGACACGTTCGAGGTGGGAGATCCGGCGCTGAGCATGCGTACGGTATTTTCCTGGTCCTATCAGGCCTTGACGCCCGCCGCGGCGCGCCTTTTCCGGTTGCTCGGCCTCAACGCCGGGCACACGGTCTCGGGTCCGGCGGCGGCGAGCCTCACGGGTTTGTCACCATCCGTGGTCCGGGGCACGCTGGCGGAGCTCACGCAGGCCCACCTGTTGACCGAGGTCCGCTCGGGACGCTACGTGATGCATGACCTGTTACGGGCGTACGCTGTGGAACTGGTTCATGAGTTCGAGACCGAAGCGGACCGGATCGGTGCCGCGCGCCGCCTGTTGGACCACTATCTGCACAGTGTTGAGGCGGCCGGCCGGATGCTGCGCCCGGACCACCGCCCGGTGAGCCTGCCCCTGCCGGACCCCGACGCCGTGGTGCAGAGCTTCGCGGATGACCGCGCGGCCTTCGCCTGGCTGGCCGACGCACACCCCATGATCCTTGCCTCCGCCACGCAGGCCGCGGAGGGGCCGGCATCGCGCCCGTACGCGTGGCGGCTGGTTCTGGGCCTGGAGAACTTCATCGATTGGACCGGCCGCTGGCAGGAGTTTCAATCCGCCCAGATCGCCGCCCTCGGCGCGGCCCGCAAGGACCGCGACGTCGAGGGCCAGGCACACTGTCATCGCAGCATCGCCCGCACCTACTGCCGCACCGACCGCTTGGACGATGCGCTGCAGCATCTGCACGAGGCGCTCGATCTGTTCAGAGCTGCTGGACTGCACAGCGGCGTCATCGACACGCACCGCAGCATGGCCGTCGTTCTCAACGGCCTCAACCGCGATGACGAGGGTTTCGAGCACGAGTACACCTCGCTGCGTCTCGCGACCGCGGCCGGCGATGACGCCGCACAGGCGCTGGCAAACAACAACCTGGCGTTCCACTATGCGTTGCTCGGACGCGCCGAGCAGGCCGTTCCGCATGGCGAGCAAGCCCTGAGGGCGCTGCGCCGCATCGGTGCCCGCAACGGCGAGGCGCGTGCGCTGAGCACACTCGGACTGGCGTCTTCCGTCCTGGGCCGCCACGCCGAGGCGATCGCGTACTACCAGCAATCGATCACCATCTTCCGAACCCTGGGTGACCGCGTCAGCCAGGCCGAGATGCTCACCCGGTTCGGCGACGCGCTGCAGGCAGCCGGTGATCGAAAGCAGGCCCGGGAGAGCTGGCAGGCGGCCCTGCAGATCTTCGACTCGTGGGGCAGCTTCGATCTGCTCGGCCGGTACGACCGTGTCGCACGCATCCGCCAGCGCGCGGAAGAGGCGCTGCAGCCGCCGGCACACAACTGCCACGCACTCCGGCAACATTCTGGCAGCGATGCCCGTGCATGATCCTCGTTCCGTCACGAGAGGTACGGAAACGGGGAGGCACAGCACATGCGGCGAAGGCTGCTCTCGATCGTCCTGGTAATCGGTCTGGCATTGGCGGGGGGTTTGCTGATGCGCCAATCGGACGCGGCCACCGTAAAGCCGGTGTACACGTCGTCCGACGTCGGCACGAACCTCGGCCACTACGAGAGCGGGGTGGCCGACCGGGTCGACGGGATCGACGCGTTCTTCGGCGCCGGCCGGTCGCCGATCGTCCGCGTCTCGTTGAGCTGGCAGAAATATCAGCTGTCGCGGGGTGGCCCGATCAACTGGACCGAACTGGACGACCAGGTGAATCAGCTGCGGGCCAAGGGCATGCGGGTGCTGCTCATGCTGGGGTACGCGCCGTCCTGGGCGAACGGGCATTCGGGAGAACGCGCCGAAGTGTGGTTCCCGACCGAGGACGCCGACTGGAAGGCCATCGTCGACGCCACGGTGGCGCACTTCGGTGACAAGGTTCAGATCTACGAGGTGTGGAACGAGCCGAACTGGGTTCCGGAGTTCGGCAATTACGACCTGAAGCCCCCGGTCGAGCGGTACTGGGAACTCGTGCGGATCGCTTCGGCGAGCATCCGCGCCACCTGCGAGTCGTGCACGGTGCTGGCCGGCGGCTCCGCTTACGCCAAGTCGGACAACACCCCAAGTCAATGGCTTGGGTACGCGTACGAGCACGGCTACCGATCCGACTTCGACGCGGTCGCGCTGCACCCGTACTCGAGGTGGGACGGTCCGGGCGTACCGGATTGTGGTGTTTCGGAGATGCAGGGTTTCGGGCCGCTGGACGGCTTGTGCGGGGAGCTGACCCGGGTGCGGGCGGCCATGGTGGCCGGTGGGGACTCCGGGAAGAAGATCTGGGCCACCGAGATCGGCTACCCGACCACACTCACCAACCCGGCTCTGGTCGAACGGGCCCGGTACAACATGCTGCAGGCGCTGCGCATGTGGCGGCTGGCCAGCTACACCGGGCCGTTCCTGGTGTTCACCCACCTCGACAACTGCGCCGATGCGAAAGAATCCTGCTGGTACGGGATGGTCGACCGCACCGGCGCCAAGAAGCAGCCGCTGTACGACGGGCTGTCCACGGCGCTGCAGCGCAGTAACACCCTCAGCAGCGGCACCGAGATCGCCGCCGGCGGTGTGGGGCTGCGCTCAACCGACGGCCGGACCACACTGACCGTGCGCGCCTCCGACGGCGTGGCGGTCCTTGCCCGCGACGGCGTGACGATCTGGAAGTCGCCGGCCGGCGGCGGTGTCAGGCTGCGCAACCAGGGCGACGGCAACCTGGTGCTCCTCGATGACGGCGGTGCCGCGGTGTGGGGCTCCGGGACGGCCACGAAGGGTGCGTCGCTGCTGACCGTGCAGGACGACGGCAACCTGGTGCTGCGCGGCAACGCCAACCCGGGCGAGGTCCACTGGGCGTCCGGCACCGCCCAGCTGCGCCCCGGACAGGAACTGCTGCCCGGGGACCCGCCGATCTACTCCTCGACACGTACCTACCGGCTGCAACTGCAGACCGACGGCAACCTGGTCCTGAAGAACAACAGCAGCGGTGCGGTCGTCTGGAGCAGCGGCACCGCGGTCCCGGACTACACCAGCGCGTCGATGCCCAACCGGGTGTTCCGCCTCAAGGTGGAGCCGAACGGCAACATGGTGATGTACAAGCGTGGCGGGGCAGTGCGCTGGCAGACCGGCACCGGCGTCACCGGTGGCCTGACCCTCAAGGTGCAGAACGACGGCAACGTCATCCTCTACCGGGAGGGGACCACCGCCGTCCACTGGTCGACAGGCAAGCCGTAGTTACGCCCTCCCGGGCCGTCGCGCGCTCATTGGCGCGACGGCCCGGTCGGACACCGGGTCAGCGCATCCTCTTGGTGAACTCGTCGGCCCACTGCTGCTGGAACTCTTCCTGGGTCACGCCGAGCAACTGCGGTATCTGGTCCTTCTTGCCCCGGTAGTGTTCGGCGACGAAGAGGAAGAGCTTCTCCTCCCCGTACTTCTCCGCGATGTAACTCATCGCCGAGTGGCCCAGCAGGTAGTGGTAGCTGAGTCGGCCCTCGGACTCCCAGAGGCCGTTGGACGGCAGGTACACCTCGCCTCGATCCCGGCGGAGTTCCTCCCTGGCGCCGGCGACGCGCTTGCTGGTGGTCCATGATTTCCCTGAGTACGCCATGTACTCGGCGAAACCCTCGACGACCCAGTTGCTCATCTCGTCCGCGCCGAAGATGTTCCGGCCGACGGTCAGCACCGTCGTCATGGAGTGGGCCAGTTCGTGCCGGAAGATGTTCGACGGGCCACCGGAGCGTTTGTCAGTGAAGAACGTGCTCCTCAGGTCGATCACCACTCGGCTGCCACCGATGGCCGGGCCGTCGGCCGCCTCGAACACCGAGGACGGCATGCTGATCGAGACGCCGGCCTCCGTCGGGGGCTCCTTGGTGACGCGCCACAGTGAGCCCAGTTCCTTGGCGCCCTTGACCAGCGACACCACGAACCCGGGTGGGACCTGTCCGTCGACTCCCGACGCCTTCCAGGCGGCGAGGTTCTCGACCGCCGCGGCTTCGAGCGCCGCCGCGTGACGCCGCGCCTCGGCGCCGAGCGAACTGTCCACGATTTGTACGACGTGTTCCGTCTGCTCGACGTGAATGTCATCCCACTTGTCCCAGGGGGTCGGGTAGAAGTCGCGGCTCGTCGCGTTGAATCCGGACGGGATCCGGTCGACGCCGGTGATTTTGAGCGGGCCGTTCTTCCGGTCCTGAACCAGCTTCCAGAAGTAGGGCCGTTCGATCGGCGTCTGGTCGAACCCTCCTATCCTGTGGACGAACGCGACCAAGAGGTCGAGGGTGTATCCGGCACCGAGTGGCGTGACGTTGCGCTCGCTCCGCCGGACAAAATCGGCTTGGCCGAACGGAATTTTGACGAGGTTCTGGAATACCCGCGTCTGCGCGGCGATCAGCTTCTTGTCGGCCGGGTCGAAGGGCGCCAGGAACGCCTCGAGGTTGCGCTCCTTGAGTGCCTTGGTGTGCCCGGCCAGCAGGCCCTCGACCAGCTCCCGCTTGACCGGTTCGTGCTCGTCCGAGCTGTCGGCGAGCCGTTGCAGGCCAAGGCTGCCGATGGTGAACGCGCCGGCACAGAGCAGCACGACCGCCATGACGGATCCGACGGTTATCCAGATCCAGCGCTTCGAGTAGTGGGATTGAGGAGAAGGTACTTCCGTCATTCGCTGATTCCTCGTTTGTTTATCGTCATTGCCGTCGGGACAGGGACGCTTATTGTCACCAGCCGGCTGTTGCCGATTTGCTGCCGCCCGGACGCAGACGCGCCATCGCAGGCAAGTCGTAAACGCTTACGCACCAACGGAAAGCGGTGCCGTATCCGCATGGATACCTCGCCAGGTCACCGCGCAGGCGGGAGTAACGCCTTACCGGTGTTGCCGGCCGAGCTGCGCCGTAGCTGGAGCACAGCCGGGAACACGCGCCGCCAGTGCCGGTCGGCCTCCCGGTTCAGCAGTGCCCGCGTGGCGGCGGCCGCCATCGCCTCGACCGGCTGGTGCACCGACGACAACGGCGGCACGGTGCAGGCGGCGATCACGCTGTCGTCGAATCCCACCACCGCCACGTCCCGGGGCACCTGCCGGCCGAGGTCGGCCAGCGCCTGCATCGCCCCGGTCGCCATCAGGTCACACGCGACGAAGAGCCCGTCCACGCCTGGGTTCTCGTCCAGCAGCCGTACCGTCAGCTCGTAGCCCGCCTCCCGGCGAAGCTTGCCGATCGCGGAGATGTCGGCCAGGCCGAGGTCACGAACGGCGCGTTCGTATCCCGCGCGCCGGGCGTCGGCACACGGGTTGCCCTGCTGCCCGTGCAGCGCGGCGATGCGACCGCGGCCGGTCTCGCGCATGTGCACGACCGCCGCATACGCCCCGTCGGCGTTCTCCATGTCGACGAACGGAACGCCCGGCGCGGACGGGCCCATCGACACCACTCGATCACATCGCGCGTAGAACGTCGCCGCGAGCGCCGGCGCCACGTTGATGAGGATCACGCCGACGCTCACCGACTCGGCGATCTGCGCCAGGCGGGTGGCGGCGGAGGGCTTCTCGACCACGTGCACCCGCAACTGGGCCTCACCGCCGGCCAGCTCCTGCAGGATTCCGGCGGTGACCCGCCCGTAGTAGGGGCTGTTGCCGAACGTCACGGCGTCGTCGACGACGACGAGCTCCACCACGCTGCCGTGGCCGAAGGCCAGCGCCCGGGCAGCCGGATCCGGCCGGTACCCCAGCCGGGCGATGACCTGCTGGACATGCAGGCGGGTCTCCGGTGACACTCCGGGGCCGTCGTTGATGACTCGGGACACCGCCGCCGTCGAGACATGCGCCGCGGCGGCGACATCAGCCAACGTCGGCCTCTTCCCGGACATCGATCCACTATAGATCCGGGCCTGCTGTGGAGTCTGAACCTTGACCACGACGCCGCGGGAACCCGTGCGCGTGAGCCGCGACGACGATGAGCAAGGTGGGGGCCAGGTTCAGCGCCTCGACGACGGCGCACCCGGACGTGGCAACTCACCCGCGCCTGATCCTGCAGGCGGACGGTTAGCCTGGGCCGGTGACCGATGACTTCACCGCTACGCTGCCGCGCAAGCGGATGGGAGCGGCCGCGCTGCTGACCGACGAGCGGGGCAGAGTGCTGCTGGTCGAGCCGACCTACAAGGACTACTGGGAGATCCCGGGTGGCTCGGTCGAGGCGGACGAATCACCGCTGACAGCGGTGGCACGTGAACTCAAGGAGGAGCTCGGCCTTCCGGTCCAGCCCGGCCGGTTGCTGGTGACCGACTGGGTGCCGCCTCGGGAGGGCCGCACCGAGGGCATGATGATGGTCTTTGACGGCGGGACTCTCACGCCCGAGCAGGCCGCACAAATCAGATTGCCGGCCGAGGAACTGCACAGCTGGGCCTGGTGCACCGAACAGGAGGCCGGCGAACGGCTTTCGGAGTTACTGGCCCGGCGGGTCAAGGCGGCACTGCGGGCCCGGACCGAGGGCATAGCCGTGTATCTGGAGAACGGATTCTTCGCGACCTGATTACATCCCGCAGCCGCCAGCAGACCCGCAGCGAACAGAACCTTGCTGGTGCCGGCGAGCTCGCCCGGGTAACGGCCGGTTGCATTCTGGCGGGCCCTCATGCGCCGCGTGGAGCGTTTTGGGTGCCCTGACACAACCGACGGGGCGAGCGAGGCGGTGACGCGGGCCGAGCGCCCAGGCGGCTTCTCGATGGACAAGGATGTCTTGGTGGATCGCGACCCGCACAGGTACCGCTGCTCGCTTCAACATCGCTGGGGGAGCGGAGAGGATGTCTCGTCTGTCGACCAGCTGACGGCATTGCTCGAGGAGTTGGAGGCTGACGACCCGGAGCATCCTGATGTCTGGATCAGCGACAACGAGGTCGGATACAGCGTGCTGGCGTTCGCCGGGAGCCGAGGACTCGTGGTTTGGGAGGATCACGATGAGGTTCGTGGGCCGCTGCACATGACGGGCTACTCCCGAGCCATGATGAAGGACTTGTTCGAAATGGTCATGCTGGGTCGAATCGCCGAGGTCGAGTCCCTGCCCTGGCTGCCGGGTTACGGGTCCTAGGGGTGACGAGGGCGCATCGACACCCTGACGCGTATTCGGAGTGTTCGCGCACACACGTGAGCGGGCCCCGGGGTGAGTCCCGGGGCCCGCAACTTCATCTCATCTGTTACCTGCGACCTGCGTGCAGCTGTGTCACCTGCTCGGCGCTGAGCTCGGTGCCGTACAGCCGGAGGTCGTCGATCAGGCCGTCGAACCGGGGGTCGCCCCAGCTCGTGCCGCCGAGGAGGTTGGCGGTGGTGGTGCCGCCGACGCCGACGTCGCCGATGTTGATCGGGAAGTCGGTGCGGACGGCCTGTTGGACTCCGTTGAAATAGATCTTTCCGGTGGAGCCGTTCATCGTGAACACGACGTGTGTCCACGCGTTGAGTGGAAGGTCCCGGCCGGCGCCGAGGAGCAGGCGTTCCTGGGTTGCCACCCCGGCTGCTTTGAAGGTGGCGCCGAAACCGGTGGTTCCGCCGTTGGTGGCCGACTGGAGCAGGAAGAACGTGTCGGTGCTGCTGCCGATCTGCAGCAGCGGGACCCAGCTCGGCAGTGCGTCCGGGCGGGCCCAGAACGACACGGTGAACTGCTCGTCCAGGCCGGCCTGGATGTTGTCCGGCAGCCGGACCTGGTTGCCGGAGTCGGCGGCGCCGCCGGGAAGTGACACGGCGCTGCCTGCCCGGCCTGCGGCCCACGACGTCGTGCCCTGCAGGGTGGCCGCGCCGATGGACGTCCTGGTTCCCGAGTTCGCCGCTGAGGTGCCGGTGTTCTCGTCGAAGGTGTAGCGGACCGGGACTCCTTCGTTGTACATGGCGACCACGTCGGCGGTGCTCAGGGTGGATGTGTAGACCCGTACGTCGTCGATCAGGCCGTCGAAGGCGGCGTCGGGGTATCCGTTGCGGCCCAGCCAGTTGTTGGCTGTCGGGCCGATCGCGGTCATGTCGACCGTCAGGTTGGTCCGTGTCGCGACCACCTCGCCGTTGAGGTAGAGCGTGCCGACCGGGCCCTGCCGGGTGAAGGCGACGTGGTTCCACGCTCCGGCGGTGACGTCGCGTGCCGGTGTGCCGTAGACCCGTTCCTCCGAGCCGGTCTTGGCCTTGAAGGTGGCGGCGAGTCCGGTGCTGCCGCCGGCCTGGGTCTGCATCTGGATCTGGAAGTAGCTGCCGGCGGAGCCGAGTCCGTCACCGATGTGGAACAGGCCGGTCCAGTTGGCCTTCGTGTCGGGGCGTACCCAGAACCCGGTGGAGAAGTTCGTGGCGCCCTGGAGCAGGTTGTCGGGCAGGTCGACGGCGTTGGCGGTGCTGCCGCCGGGCAGGTTGACGGCCTTGCCGATGACGCCGTTGGCGGACCAGCCGGTGGTGCCGGTGAGGACGGCGGCCCCGACGTTGGTGGCGGTGCCGGTGTTGGCGACGGTGGTGCCCTGGCCCTCTTCGAATTCGTAGCGGACCGGGATGCCGGAGGTCGGCGGTGGCGGATCGTCGCCGACGACCACGAGGTCGTCGATCATGAGGCCGGCGCCGGTTCCCGGACCTCGCAGGGTGAGGGTCTGGGTGCTGGTGGCGGCGGTGAAGGTGCCCGCGTACGTGCCGTAGTTGCCGGTCGAGGGCAGGCTGGTCGTGGCGTTGAGGGTGGCGTTGAGGCCGCCGACGGTCAGGGTGGCCGTGGCCGCTCCCGCTCCGGAGGCCGATCTGCTGTCACGGGCGTAGCGCAGCGACACCCGATAGGTGGTTCCCGGTGTGAGGTCGGTGAGGGTGCGGCTGATGTTGCCCGCGTTCCCGAGGCCGAGCTGGTATCCGGTGAGGCCGAGTCCGCCCTGGCCGGTGACGGTGCCGCGGACCAGCTGGACCTGGTTGGTGACCGTCCACGGCGACATCCGGGTGTTGCCGGGCGCGACGTCGACGGTGGCCGGCGGGTTGGAGGTGCGCCATTCGGCGGGCAGGCGGGGGTATTCGAACTGGTCGACGACCCGCGGGTTGAGCTGGGTCAGCTTGACCGCCGGGTCGATCTTCACGATCTTCGCGACCGACGGGGTGCCGGTGGCGTCCCAGACGAACAGCATGTACGAGCCGGGAGGCGCGTAGGTGCCGTTGGCCGGGGCGTTGATGTTGATCGTGCTGCCGGACTGGGTGAACGTCAGGTCCTGGAAGTTCTGGTCGTTGTTGAAGCCGTGTGTGACCGAGCCGTTGCGCACCAGGGTGACGCGGGAGACGGTGCCGGTCGCGGTGACGGCGAAGCTGCCGTTGTAGCCGATCTTGGCCGGGGCGGTGTTGATGACCGGGCGCGGGGCGAGCTGGTTGCCGTTGAACAGGTAGGACGGGGAGTAGTACTCGACGTCGGTGTAGCTGCGCGGGCCGGGGGTGCCGCCGCCGCCCATCATGACGCGGCCGTCGGGCAGCAGCAGGGCAGCCGAGTGGTAGAGGCGCGCGTGCTCGTAGGGCACCACCTCGGTCCAGTTGCCGGTGTCCGGGTCCCAGATCTCGGGGTTGGTGACGTATCCGCCGTTGCCGTTGTTCTCGCGGCCACCGCCGGTGACGAGCACGTCGCCGTCGGGCAGGACCGTGGAGGTGGCCCAGTGGCGCTGGTACTTCATCGCCTTGGTGGCGGTGATGACGGGGCTGGCGGTGCCGCCGGTGATGTCGACGGTGAAGCCGGCGCGGGCGCCGTCGGGGCCGCCGCCGTTGCCCCACCAGCCACCGCCGACCTGGAGGATCTTGCCGGGGCGGTACATGGTGGCGGTGGAGGTGGCGCCGACGGGGTTGCCGTTGGTGCCCTGGTTGGCGACGGCGGTGGGCAGGGTGCCGCGCAGGGTGACCTGTCCGGTGCCGCTGTTGCCGGCGGGGTTGAGTTCGTACATCTGGGTGCCGGTGATGTTGAACAGGGTTCCGCTGCCGGGGGCGACGAAGGCTCGCGGGTACCACCAGCGGTTCTCGTCGGCACCGGCGTGGTCGGAGCCGCCGTCGCCGTACGCGGCGGGGCTGCGGGCGCCGTCGAGGGTCTTCCAGCCGGAGCCGGACTGCGGGGTGTAGATCTCGGGGGTGAGCACGCCGGGCCCGCCGGGTCCGCCGCGGAGGCTGCCGCCCTGCACGACGATGTCGCCGTTGGGCATCGTGGTGCCGGTCGGGTACCAGCGCGGGTAGTTCATGGGCGCCTTGTTCTGCAGCCCGTTGTTGGTGGTGTAACCGGTGACGCCGATGGCGGCGTCGTTGGGGCTGTTGCCGCCGAGTCCGTCGTCGCCGCCGACGGTCATCGTGGAGTGGTCGTGCGGGTTCTGGACCTGCATGGCGCAGAACAGGTCGGTGTAGGTGGTGTTGGGCAGGATGCCGGCGCGCAGGTTGGCGAGGTTACGGGGTGTGGCCGGGTCCCAGATGTCGACCTCCATCTGGCCGCCCTGGGTGACGGAGTCGTTGCCGCTCCAGTCGTAGGGGGTGGTGTCGTTGCCCCAGCCGCCGACGCTGCCGAACGACTGGACCTTGCCGTCGGAGGTCAGGGACATGTTGATCGGCACGAGCGGCCAGGGGGTGACACCGCTCCAGGCGCCGTTGCGGTCCTTGACGGGCGGGGAGCAGTCGGCGGCGAGCAGCCCGGCGGCGTACGCCAGGCCGTTCTTCATCTGGGCGAGCATGTAGGACTCGGAGTAGGCCGTGCCCTCGTGGCCCATGGAGCTGTACCAGGACCGGCCGGAGTCGATCGTCTGGCACCAGGTGACCGGGTGGGAGGTGCCCTGGTGGCCGCCGCCGTAGGAGGACTCGTCGGCCTCGATCAGCGTGCGGACGTTCGGGGCGGGGTTGACGACCCAGTCGTACCACTCGTCGCTGCGGGTGATGGAGCCGGTGACGCCGGCGGTGAGCGGGTGGCCGGCGTCCTTGACGAAGACGCGGCCGGGCCGGACGCCGGGGTTCTCCGGGTGGCCCTCGGAGACGGCTCCGACGAGGCGTGCGTAGAACGGGTTGACGTCGTGTTCGCTCTCGCCCACTGACCAGCCGGTGTAGTGCAGGCCCATGAAACCGCCACCACCGCGGATGTACGCCTCGAGGGCGGCGCGCTGGGAGGCGTTGAACAGCACGCCGCCGGTCTGGGCGAAGACGACGGTGTCGCGGGCGGCGAGGTTGGCCGTGTTGAAGACCGCGGGGTCGTCGGTCTCCTGGATCTCGACGGGCTGGTTGTACTGGGTGCCGAGCTGGGCCGCCAGGTCACGGACGGCCTGGCGGGCCTGGACGTTGGAGGCGTGGAAGTTGGGCTTGTAGAAGAGCAGGACGTTGAGCCGGCCGTCGTCGACGGCCGCGGCGGCCTGGACGGGGGACACCGATCCGGCGACGAGGGTCAGTGCGGTGAACGTGGCGAGCACGGTGGCGACAAGGGAGCGGGAAGATCTTCGGGACACTTTCATGCGAGATCCCTCGAAATTTGGCCGGCGTGGCAGTGAGGACGGTCACTGCCACTGGAGGGCCTGAAAATATGACGCTCAGAAACACAAAGTCAAGAATCCCGTACGCATATGTGAACGCACTTTTTGCTTGGTTCTTATATGTGAATTGAGCCCGAAATGCAGACAGGCCCCGCGGATCGACTCCGCAGGGCCCGCCTCGTCAGAACACCTGTCAGCGGCGCACTCGGGCGCTGCCACCGCCGGCGAGCGCCCACACCTCCTCCCGGGTTGCCATCGACGTGTCACCCGGCGTCGTCATCGCCAGCGCGCCGTGCGCGGCACCCAGCTCCAGTGAGGACTGCAGGTCCTCGCCGCTGAGCAGCCCGTAGACCAGCCCGGAGGCGAACCCGTCGCCTCCACCGACCCGGTCGAGGATGCCGAGATGATCACGTGCCACCGACGACAGCACACCGGTCCGCGGCGACCAGGCGATCGCCTGCCAGTCGTTGTCGCTCGCGGTGTGCACCGTCCGCAACGTCGTCGCCACGACCTTCAGCCACGGCATCTTGCCGGCCACCGTCGCGACCATCTCCGCGAAACTGTCGATCGGCAGCGCCGACAGCCGCTCGTCGACGTGCGCGACGTCGAAGCCGAGCGCGGCGGTGAAGTCCTCCTCGTTGCCGATCATTACGTCGACATGCCGGGCCAGCCGGGTGTTGACCTCCCGCGCCACCTCCGTACCCCCGATGCCGGACCACAGGCTGGGCCGGTAGTTGAGGTCGAAGGAGACCACCGTGCCGTGACGCCGCGCGGCTTCCGTCGCCTCCTCGGCCACGGCCGCCGCGTTCTCCGACAGGGCCGCGAAGATCCCCCCGGTGTGCAGCCAGCGAACCCCGCGGCGGCCGAACAGGTCGTCCCAGTCGATCGTGCCCGGCCGCAGACCGGCGATCGCCGTGTGGGCGCGGTCGGAGACCCCGACCGCGCCGCGCACCCCGAAACCGCGCTCGGTGAAGTTGAGCCCGTTGCGGACCGTGCGGCCGATGCCGTCGTACTTCTCCCAGCGGATCAGCGAGGTGTCGACGCCACCCTGCATGATCAGGTTCTCGACCAGGCGGCCGATCTCGTTGTCGGCGAACGCGGTCACCACCGAGGCCCGCAGCCCGAACACCTTGCGCATGCCGCGGGCGACGTTGTACTCGCCGCCGCCCTCCCACACGTCGAACCGGCGTGCGGTACGGACCCGGCCCTCACCCGGGTCGAGGCGCAGCATCACCTCACCGAGCGCGACGATGTCGAACTCGCACTCGGCGGCCGGACGGATCTCGATCACGATGTCACTCCCTGCAACGCGCACCTGGCGGTGACCTCGTCCCACTTGCCGGCGGCCAGCAGGTCGGGCGCGACCATCCAGCTGCCGCCGACCGCGGCGACCGCCGGATGGGCGAGATAGGTGAGTGCGCTCTCGGCGGTCACTCCTCCGGTCGGGACGAACCGGACCTGCGGGAACGCCGCTGACAACGCCTTCACGGTGGGCAGCCCGCCGCAGGCCTCGGCGGGGAAGAACTTGACGGTGTCCAGGCCGAGGTCCAGCGCCGCCATGATCTCGGTGGCGGTGCTGGCACCGGGGATCACCGCCAGGCCGAGGTCCTGGCAGCGGCGGACGACGGCGGCGCTCAGACCGGGAGAGACGACGAACTTCGCACCCGATTCGTACGCGACGTCGACCTGCGCGGCGGTCAGGACGGTGCCGGCACCCACCACCAGGTCACCGCGGGCGGCCAGGCGGCGCAGCACGGTCGCCGCCTCCGGGGTACGGAAGGTGACCTCCGCGATCGGCAGGCCGCCGGCCACCAGCGCGTCGCCGAGACCGTCGGCCGACCCGGGATCCTTGAGGACCACGACCGGCACCACCCGGTGCCCGCCGAGGACGTCGAGGGCGCTCATCGCAGCTCGGCGATGACGGTCTTGAGCTCGGTGTAGTCGTCCAGGCCGAACGAGCCGAGCTCCCGGCCCCAGCCGGACTGCTTGAAACCGCCGCGCGGCAGGGTGACGTCGTCGGCGTGCCAGGTGTTGAGCCACACCGTGCCGGCCCGCAGCTTGGCGCCGACGCGGTGCGCGGTGCCGATGTTCTGCGACCAGACGCCCGCAGCCAGCCCGTAGACGGTGTTGTTGGCGGCGGCGACGACCTCGTCCTCGGTGTCGAACGGGATCGCGGTCACGACCGGGCCGAAGATCTCGTCGGTCTGCACCGCCATCTGCTCGGTCACGCCGGTGATCAGGGTCGGCGACACGAAGAAGCCACGGTCACCGACCGCGTCGGCGCTGCCGGCGTTCAGCACGGCACCGTCGCGGACCGCGCCGCGGATGTAGCCCAGCACCTTCTCGTGCTGCTCCTGGGAGACCAGCGGGCCCATCTGCGTGGCCGGGTCGAAACCGTCGCCGACGGTGATCGCGCGGGCGGCCGCCGCCACGCCCTCGACGACCTGGTCGAAGACGCCGCGCTGGACGTAGAGGCGCGAGCCGTTGACGCAGCACTGGCCCTCGTTGAAGTAGCCGCCCAGAACCGCGCCGGCGACGGCGGCCTCCAGGTCGGCGTCGTTGAAGATGATGTTGGGGGCTTTGCCGCCCAGTTCCAGGGAGACCTTCTTGAGGTTCCCCGACGCCGCGGCCGCGATCTTCTTGCCGACCTCGGTGCTGCCGGTGAAGGCGACCTTGTCGACGCCGTGGTGGTCGACGAGGGCGGCGCCGGTGTCACCGAAGCCGGGCAGGATGTTGACGACACCGGCGGGCAGGCCGGCCTCGAGCAGCAGCTCACCGAGGCGCAGCGCGGTCAGCGGGGTCTGCTCGGCCGGTTTGAGGATGACGGTGTTGCCCGCGGTGATCGCCGGGACGATCTTGAAGCACGCCATCAGCAGCGGGAAGTTCCACGGCACGATGCCGGCCACGACACCGACCGGCTCACGCCGGGTGTACGCGTGGAACTCGCGGCCCGGCACGGACATCGGGATGGACGTGCCTTCCATCTTGGTCGCCCAGCCCGCGAAGTAGCGGAACAGCTCGGCGGAGATCGCGACGTCACCGTCGCGGGCGGCCGACACGCGCTTGCCGTTGTCGAGGGCCTCCAGCTGGGCGAACTCGTCGGCGTGGGCGTCGATCAGGTCGCCGATGCGCCACAGCAGGTGGGAACGGTCCCGCGGCGTCATCCGCGACCAGGGCGAGCCGGACTCGAACGCGTTGCGGGCCGCCACGACGGCACGGTCCACGTCGGCCTGGGACGCGTACGCCACCTGGACGAGCGTCTCCTCGGTCGACGGATTGACGGTGGCGAAGGTCCGGCCGTCCTTCGCGTCCACCCAGTCACCGTCGATGAGCAGCCCCTTGGGTGAGGACAGGAACGAGCTGACGGCGGGCAGGAGAGCGGAGTTCTCGTAGGGCATGATGGCCTTCCGTGGTCGGAGCAACTACTTGATGGTCGAAACCTTGGACCCGTCGAGGGTCAGGGCGACGGCGACGACGATGATCGCGCCGTAAAGGATCTGTTCGTAAGCGGACGGCACACCGACGATCGGCAGGCCGACCCGCAGCAGCGTCACGACGAGAGCGCCGGCGAGGCTGCGCCACACACTGCCGTGACCTCCGGTGATCGCGGTGCCGCCGACGACGATCGCCGCGACCGCCGGCAGCAGCAGGTTGTCGGCCATCGTCGGTCCGCCGCTGAACTGCCGCGACACCAGCATGACCGCGGCGAAACCGGCGCACGCGCCGGACAGGCAGAACGCACCGATCTTGACGAGGTCGACCGGGGTGCCGGCCAGCCGCGCGGCGGACTCGGAGTAGCCGGTGGCCGACACCCAGCTTTGCAGTGGGGTCACCTTGAGCACCACCGCGATCAGGGCGACCAGCAGGATCGCCATCGCGGCCGACGTCGGGATGTAACCGCCGATGTAGAGGTCGAGCCAGGTGACCGTGGAGTCGTCGACGACCCGGACGGTGCCGGCGCCGGAGACGACCAGGGCGATCGCCGACAGGATGCTCATCCCGCCCAGGGTGACGATGAACGACGGTATCCGCAGCAGGACGTGCGCCGTACCCTGCACGGCGCCGATCGCCGCCGCGATCAGGATGACCGCCGGTGTTGCCAGGCCGCCGAGATGTGGCAGCCACAGCGCCAGCAGGACCGTCGACAGCGACGCCAGCGCCGCGAAGGACAGGTCGATGCCGCCGCAGAGCACGACAATGGTCGCCCCGGCCGCCAGCACGATCAGCGGCGCGGCGGTCCGCAGCGCGGCGGTCAGGCTCCGCTGGGTCAGGAAGTCCGGGTCGACGGCGGTGAGCGCGGCCATCAGCGCGACCAGGGCGATGAGCGGCATGAAGCCGGTGAGCCGCCCGGCCCGGCGGGGGCCTCTGCTGACGGTGGTCGCCTCGGCGACCGAGTTCGTGGCGACAGGGGTACTCACACCATCACCTTCACCAGGTCCAGGGGGCTCGGCTTCCCGCCGTTGGGGCAGGCGACCTCGGTGGCGACCCGGCCGTCGGTCATGACCAGGATCCGGTCGGCCATGCCGATGGCCTCCTCGAGGCTGTCGGCCAGCAGCACGGTGGCCACGCCGGTGCCGGCCAGTTCACGCATCAGCCGGTACACCTCGGAGCGGGCGCCGATGTCCAGGCCGCGGGTGGGGTGGTCCAGCAGCAGCAGGCGGATGTCGCCGCCGACCAGCCAGCGGGCGAGCACCACCTTCTGCTGGTTGCCGCCGGACAGCCGCTGGATGGCGGTGTCGCGGGTGGGCGTGCGGATGGAGAGCCTTCTGATCCATCCGTCGACCAGGCCGGCCTGCTTGCGGGGCGCCACGAACGGCCCGGTGCAGCGGGCCTTCTGCTTGCTCAGCGTCATGTTGTCGGCCACCGACATCGCGCCGACCATGCCCTCGATCTTGCGTTCGGCCGGCACGTAGCCGATGCCGGCGGCGCACGCGGCGCGGGTGCTGGACAGGTCGACCTTCCTACCGTCCATCCGGATCTCGCCGGCGGTCGTCGGCTCGGCACCGAACAGCGCGCGGCAGACGTCCTCACGGCCGGATCCGTGCACGCCGACGATCGCCACGATCTCGCCGGCCGCGACGTCCAGGTCGATGTCCTGGAAGGTGCTGCCGGACAGCCCGCGGATCGACAGGCGGGGCTGTTCGGAGGCGACCGTCACTGCGGCGTTCTCGTGGTAGTGGTCGTCGGAGCCGGTCGAGCCGATCATCATCCGGTGCAGTTCGCCCGGTACGGCGCCGGCCGTGGCGACCTCGCCGACCGACTGGCCGCCGCGCAGCACGGCCACCCGGTCGCACACGTCGAGCACCTCGTCGAGACGGTGCGAGACGAAGATGACCGACGCGAACTCCCGCAGCCGGCGGATCTGCGCGAACAGGGTGTCGATCTCCTTGGATTCCAGGACCGACGTCGGCTCGTCCAGGATGATCACCGGCGGGTGCTGGCTGCGTTCCTCGATGCGCAGCACCTTCGCGATCTCGACCATCTGCCGGTCGGCGAACGACAGCGATTCGGTACGGGCCATCGGGTCGACGTGTGAGCCGATCTTGTCGAGTTGCTCCTGGGCCAGCCGGCGCATCGCGTCCCAGCGGTAGACGCCGCGCCGGACCGCCGGGCCCTCGCTGCCGAGCACGATGTTCTCCGCGGCGGTCAGGTTGGGCACCAATGACTGCTCCTGGAACACCATCCCGATGCCGTGGTCGGCGGCGTCGACCACGCTGCGCAGCTTGACCGCCTCACCGCGTACATAGATCTCCCCGGCGTCCGGGGTGACCAGGCCGACAAGTGCTTTGAGCAGTGTCGACTTGCCGGCGCCGTTCTCGCCGGCCAGGCCGAGGACCTCGTGCTGGCGGACCACCAGGTCGACGCCGTCGAGCGCCTTGACCCCCGGGTAGTGCTTGACGAGGCCACGGACCTCCAGTGCCGGGACACTCATTTGACCACCTGGTTCCTTCGTCGCTGCGGGATGACCGCGGCAGCCACCGCGGCCACGACGATCAGGCCCTCGACGCCGCCCTGCCAGTACGGGCTGACCCCGACCTGCACGAGACCGTTCGTGAGCACCATGACGAGCAGGACACCGACGGCGGAGTGCAGGACACCGCCGCGGCCGCCGGTGAGCAGGGTGCCGCCGACGACGGCGGCGGTGATGGCCGAGAAGTCGTAGCCGTCGCCGGCCTGGACCAGGCCGGCGCCGAGCTGGCTGGTGACCATCACGCCACCGAGCCCGTAGAAGGCACCGGCGAGGGTGAAGACCGCCACCTTGTACGGCTTGACCCGCACCCCGGACAGGGCGAGGACCTCCTCGGCGCCGCCGATCGCGTAGGCGTACCGGCCGAGGCGGGTGTAACGCTGGATGAGCCAGCCGACCAGGATGCACGCGGCGGCGATCCAGGTCAGATAGGACAGGCCCAGCAGCCGTTCGACGGCCCAGCTCTCCAGCATGGCGTCGGTGATGTTGGGCTGGACGCCGGCGAACATGAGCGTCGCGACACCGAGCCCGATCGCCGACACCCCCAGCGTGGCCATGAACGACGGCACCTTCAGCAGGACCAGGGCCAGGCCGCTGAGGCATCCGAACGCGCAGCCCAGCAGGACGGCGATCAGGATGCCCAGCAGCCCGTAGTCGTTGTCGTTGCGGTTGTTGGCGACCAGCAGTGACACGGTCAGGGCCGAGGCGCCCATCACCCCGGCCGCCGACAGGTCGATCGACCCCATCATCAGCACGAAGGTGATGCCGCAGGTGACGACGGCGAGCACGGCTGCCGCGTCGACGATGTTCCGGACGTTGTCGGCGCTGCGGAACTGCGGGCTCAGGGCCGCGAAGATCAGGAAGATGACGATCAGCGCGAGCGGTGGACCGGCGTCCCGGAGCGACGCGCCTCGCCGGGAAGACCGGCGAGGCGCTACGGCGACCTCGGTGGTGACGGTCATGTCAGGGGGCCGGCCACGCGGTTGAAGACGTTGGCGCACTCGAAGTCGGCCGGGTTCGTCTTGGGTGCCGCGAACTCGGCGGCGTTGTCCTTGGTGACGAGGAACTGCTCGGCGAAGAACGCCCGGTTCTCGGCGGCGATGTCGGCGACCTTCAGCTTGCCGGTGGCCACGCAGTAGCCGATGGCCAGGCCGATGCCGCCCTGCCAGGTGCCGTCGCTGGAGACGGTGGCGGTCATGTCGCCCTTCTGGACGGCGCTGACGGCGTCCGGGACGGCGTCGATGCCGACGACCGCGACCTTGCCGGCCTTGCCCGCCTGCTGGAGCGCTTCCAGCGCGCCGAGCGCCATGTCGTCGTTGGCGGCCCAGATGCCCTTGACGTTGTCACCGTGCTTGGTCAGCAGCGTCTTGGTGACGGTGAGCGCCTCGGCGCGGGAGAAGTTGGCGGCCTGCTGGTCGAGCAGCTTGACGCCGGTGTTCTTCGCCAGCGACGCCTCGAGGCCGGCGAACCGGTCCTTGGCGGCCGCGGTGTCCAGCACACCCTGCAGCGCGATGATGCCGCCGGTGCCGCCGATCGCGGTCGACAGGGCGTCACCGATCTGCTGGCCGGACTCGACGCCGTTGTAGGTGATGTGGCTCAGCCACGTCTTGTAGTCGGTCGGCTTGAGGTCGGCCGGCTTGTTCCACTGGGTGACCAGGTAGGCCCCGGCCTGGTCGGCGCCCTTGACGATCGGCGCGGTGTCGGAGTCGCCGTTGGGCAGCACGTTCATCACCAGGCACTTGGTGTTGCCGGCGAGGATCTGGCTGATCTGCTCCTGCTGCTTGGTGGAGTCGCCGTCGTAGGTGAAACGTTCCTGCTTGAGGCCGACCGACTGGGCGAAGGCGTCGCCGCCGGCCAGCCAGGAGGCCTCGTACGGGTTGGACTCGTTGCGAACCTGGCCGACCAGGCGGACCTCGGTGGACTCGCAGGACTCCGAGCCGGCGGCGGCCGTGTCCCCGCCGGACTCCGCGCTGCAGCCGGTGAGGACGGCGGCGAGCAGGGAGAGACTGACTATCGCGGCGGGACGAGGGGTGATCTTCATGGTGATCCTCGATCTTCTCTTTATGGGAACGGAGGGAACGGAGGGAAGGTCAGCGGGCCATCCAGCCGCCGTCCACGACCAGGACGTGGCCGTTGACGTAATCGGCTGCGGCGGAACTCAGGAAGACGGCCGCTCCGGCGATGTCCGAGGCGTCTCCCCAGCGGCCGGCGGGGATGCGCTCGAGGATGGCGCGGGCCCGGTCGGGGTCCTCGCGCAGCGCGGTCGTGTTGTCGGTGGCGATGTATCCGGGGGCGATCGCGTTGACCTGCACACCGAGCGGGCCCCACTCGTTGGCCAGGGCCTTGGTGACGCCGGCGACCCCGTGTTTGCTGGCGGCGTACGACGCGACGCGGATGCCGCCCTGGAAGGAGAGCAGGCTCGCGACGCTGACGATCTTGCCGTGCCCGCGGCGGGTCATCGGTCGCCCGAACTCCTGACAGAGGAAGAACAGGCCGTTGAGGTTCACGTCGACGACGCGGTCCCACGACTCGCGGGTCACGTCGACGGAGTCCTGGCGGTCGATGATGCCGGCGTTGTTGACCAGGATGTCGACCTCGTGGTTGCGGTGGACGTGGTCGGCGGCCCGCGCGATGGCGTCGTGGTCGGCGACGTCGAGGTCGACGACCTCGACGTCACGGCCGAGGGCGGCGATCTGGTCGCGGGCCGATTTCTGGCTCGCTGCCCGGCCGAGCAGGATCAGGTCGGCTCCGGCTTCGGCCAGGCCGACGGCGATGGCCCGGCCGAGGCCGCGACCGGCGCCGGTCACCACGGCCCGGCGGCCGGTGAGGTCGAACGGCGACCGGGTCACAGGTCCTCCAGGGGCACCGGTGTCAGGTCGGTGTACTCGTTGTTCTCGCCGCCCATCGCCCAGATGAAGGCGTAGGAGCCGGTGCCGACACCGGAGTGGATCGACCACGGCGGTGAGATGACCGCCTCGCGGTTGGCCATGACCAGGTGGCGGGCGGCGCCGGGGCGGCCCATGAAGTGGAAGACCCGGTCCTTCTCGTCGAGGTCGACGTAGAGGTAGACCTCGGTGCGCCGGTCGTGCAGGTGCGGCGGGCAGGTGTTCCACACCGAGCCGTCGGCGATCACGGTGACACCGAACTGGAGGACCGCGGTCTGCAGCTCCTGGCCCCAGGCGTAGCGGTAGAGGCTGCGCTCGTTGGCGCCCTCCGGCGAGCCGAGCTTGACCGGCTCGACCGCCGCGTGGCTCAGCTGCACGGTCGGGTACGTCGCGTGCGCCGGAGCGGACACGAAGTAGAACGCGGCGTCGGGGCCGGCGAAGACGACCTCGCTGCCGCGGCCGACGAACAGGCCGTCGAGGTGGCGCAGCTCGAACTTCTCGTTGTCGACGAGCACGTGGCCGGGCTCGCCGACGTTGACGATGCCGAGCTCGCGGCGGGTCAGGTGGGTCGGGGTGCCGAGCACGTCCCAGGCCGGCAGCTCGAGCTGGCCGACGCCGGGGACCGCGCCGCCGACGACCAGCCGGTCGTCGTGGGTGTACACACCGCGGACCTCACCGGTACGGAACAGATCCTGCGCGAGGAAGCCCTTCCGGAGATCCGCGTTCGTCGCCGTCTCCACGCCGTGAGGCGATGCCGAATACCTGACCTCGATCAAAACTCGCTCCTCGTTCGTGAACCGCGTTCAGCTATGTGAACTGAGATCGACCATACCTATGAGTCCGATCACAGGTCAAGGGGCTGAATTTTGTCCCTCTATGTGAACCGTGGTGTAGGGTTGTGCGACTCGAATGAAACGTGCAACCAGCGATGAGGAGGTCTCGGTGGACCCGGAGAAGACAAGCAGCGGCACTTCCGCCACCTCGCAGGTCAAGTCTGCCGCCAGGGTCCTCGACGTCCTCGACGACATCGCGGCCAACGGCCCCGGCACCCAGCTCCAGCTGGCCAAACGCCTCGGCATCCCGAAGAGCAGCCTGCATGCGCTGCTGCGCACGATGTGCGCCCGCGGCTGGCTCGACACCGACCAGACCGGCAGCATCTACCGCCTCGGCGTGCACACCCTGACGGTCAGTTCGGCCTATCTCGACGGTGACCCGGTGCTGTCGCGTGCTCGGGCCGTGATGGACGAGATCGCCGCCGCCACCGAGGAGACCGTCCATCTCGGCCGCCTCGAGGGCGCCGAGATCATCTACACCGCCAAGCGCGAGTCCAAGCACCCACTGCGGATGTATTCGGCTGTCGGCCGGCGCCTGCCCGCCTACAGCACGGCGCTGGGCCGGGCGATGCTCGCCGAGCTGCCCGACGGTGACCGGGGCGCCCTGGTCCCGCACGAGATCAAGGCCTTCACCTCGCAGACGATCACCGACCGCGACGCCCTGCTGGCGATAATCGACAAGGCCGCCCAGTTCGGTTACGCGGAGGAGAGCGAGGAGTCCTGCCTGGGTGTGCGGTGCTTCGGTGTCGCACTGCCGTTCTCCCGCCGGTCGATCGACGCGATCAGCGTCGCGGTCCCGATCAGCCGCCTCAATCAGGGGCGCGAGGATCTGATCATCGAGACGCTGCTGAGTGTGAAGGCCCGGCTGTCGGCGATGCGCGACAGCCGCCTGGTCCGCTGACAGCGATGGGGTCAAACCGCCAACCGGCGGCTCGACCCCATCACCATGTCCTCGTCAGCCCTGCTTGAGCGCCGCCACCACGCCGGCCCGGCTCTCGTCCTCGCTGGCCAGCACGCCGCCGTTGGCCACGTCGTCCGCGGTGATCTCGGTGAACACCATGCGCACGTCCTGCCGGCGTGCGCCGAGGATCTCGACGGCCTGATCGGCCACGGCCCGGGCGAACGCCTTGCGTTGCTCAAGGCTCCGGCCGGCGAGTAGTTCGACGGTGATGTTCGGCATGCGGGCCAACTCCTAATCGCTCACATCAGGGATCTCAGTTCACTAATGTGAACCGAGGCTACCTTTTCATCTGCCATGCCGCAATGAGCGCGTCTCCAGTTCACATCCTTGACATCAGTTCGGCATGTTGGTCCAATGAGCGCGATCACCAGTCGGCTGAGGCGCGAGGATGCGACATGCGGCGCGATGACAACGGACGCGGCAGAGACCTCTGGTCGCGGCGCGTCACCCGGGCCGGCGCCGTCGTACTGGCGGTCACCCTTGTCGGTCTCGCCTCCCCGGCGAGCGCCCACGTCACCGTCACGTCGTCCACGACCGCGGCCGGCGCTCACGCCGTCCTGGCGTTCAGCGTCGCCCACGGCTGCGAGGACTCGCCCACCACCGCGATCACCGTGCAGATACCGGCCTCGATCACCTCCGTCACGCCCACGCGCCACCCGCTGTGGCAGGTCGAGCAGACGATGGAGAAGGTCGACCCGCCCGTGGCGGACGCCCACGGCAATCGAATCGTCGAACGGGTCGCCGCCGTCACCTACCGCACCGACACCCCGTTGCCCGACGGCTACCGTGACGTCGTCGAACTCGCTGTCCAACTGCCCGACACCGCCGGAGCCGGATTGCTGTTCCCCACCATCCAGACCTGCGTGAACGGCGAGACGGCCTGGACCGAGGTCCCGCAGGACGGCCGGGCCATTGCAGACCTGGAACGGCCCGCCCCGGGTTTCGTCGTCTCCGCGCCCGAGCAGGGCACCCATCACGGGGCCGCCACGGCGCCGCCGGTCGCACCAGCGCCGAACAATGGCGTCACGCTCGCCGCACTGGTCGCCGGTCTGGTCGGCGCGGCCCTCGGCGCCGTGTCGCTCTTCCAGAAACATCGCCGGGCATGATCAGGCGGCTTGTCACCACCGCGCTGCTGTTGCTCGCCCTGCTGGTCCCCGCTCGGCCGGCCAGCGCTCACGCCAACCTCGTCAGCACCGATCCGGCCCAGGGCGCGGTCCTGCCGACCGCGCCGGCACGGATCCTGCTGACCTTCGACGAGGCCGTCCGCGGTGTGCCCGACGGGGTGCAGATCTTCGACGCCCAGGGAGCACTCGTCGCGGCACGCACGAGCGTCACCGGCGCCGCACTCACCGTCGACCCGGCCGGACAACTGGGCGACGGCACGACCGTGCTCACCTGGCGGGTGGTCTCCGACGACGGGCACCCGATCAGCGGCGCGCTCACCTTCTCCGTCGGCGCACCCACCACCCCGGCCGTCGCCACCCCGGCAGATGACCCGAGCAGCGTCCCCGAGGTGCCCTGGGCGCTCACCCTGGCTCGCTGGCTGGGCTACGCCGCCCTTCTGCTCGCCGCCGGGCTCGTCGCGTTCACCGCGTTCTTCCTGCCCGCCGGCGCCGGGTCCGGCCGGCCGCGACGCCGCCTGGCCACCGCACTGCGTGCCACCGCTGCCGTAGCCGCCGCGGCGTGGATCATCGCGGTGCCGATCACGGCGGTCTACCTGCTCGGCGGCGGGCCCGGCCTGCTGACCCAGGGCCCGACCTGGTCCTCGCTGCCGCCGTCCGAGTACCTGGTCGCCGCCGCGGTGACCGCCGGGCTGGCGTCGGCGGCCGTCCTGCTCGGACGGCGACAGCGGATCTCGGCGGTGGTGGCCGCGGCGATCGCGGCCACGGCGCCCGCACTGATCGGGCACACCCGGGCGGCGAGCCCGGAAGCCCTCGTCGTCAGCGCGGACGCGCTGCACCTGCTCGCGGGCAGCGTCTGGCTCGGCGGGCTCGCCGGCCTGGCGCTGACCCTGCCCGATCTCGCCGGCCGGGCGGCCGAGACCCTCGCCCGGTTCTCCACCGCGGCCGCCGGCGTGCTCGCCGCCCTGGTCACCACCGGCACCCTGCTCGGCTGGCGGATCCTCGGGTCGTGGAGCGCCCTGACCGGCACCGGCTACGGACGACTGCTCCTGACCAAGATCGCCATCGCGCTGATCGCGGTGGCCATCGCGGCGTGGAACAGATGGTCGCTGCTGCCTCGGCTTCGCAGGACGGCGAAACAAGCGCGGCTGGTCGTGCGTGCCGTCCTCGTCGAGGGAGTCGTGCTGCTGTCCGCCCTTCTGGTCACCGGATTCCTCGTCGACACCAGCCCCGAGAGCGATGCGATACCCACGGCGGTGGCCGCGAACGGCCCGCGTACCACCACCCTGGGCGGCATCCAGGTCCAGGCCGGCCTCACTCCGCTGACCCGTGGCCCCAACACGATCACCCTGCGGATGACATCCGCGACCGGCGAACCGGCCGAGGGCGTCGCGCCGCCGGTCGTACGTCTAAGTTCCGACCTCGCCTCGCTCGGCGACGTCCCACTCACCCAGGTCTCGGCCGGCTTCTACACCGCGCAGGTGGTGATCCCGGCGCCCGGCACCTGGCGGATGCAGGTGTCCCTGCGGGTCACCGAGTTCACCAACCCCGTGGCCGAACTGGACTTTCCGGTCAGTTGATCCGCCGTGTGGAGACACACCGCGACGGCTGTAACCATGTTCCGCCGCGAAACGTGTGATCCCTGAGCGTCCGGGCTGCCGGACGCCTCAGAGGCAAAGAGGAACAGGATGCGTGACCGCAATCCGCCCGCACACCCGAAGCGACCCTCCCGGACGAGGTGAAAGGTGCCATACGTGACAGCACCATGCACGCCGTACTCCCGCGCCCCCGGCCGCATCGACGTAACAGCCGGGCCGCCGGCGCTCTCCCGATGGCTGTTCCCCCTGCTTGCGGGCGCTCTGACTGCGGCGCTCACCGCTCTGCTCGCTTCCGGTCTGGTGACCTTCCGGGGTACGGGACCGTGGGGTGATGTGATCCGCGTATCGGGGTGGCTGCTGTTCCTGCTGGCGCCGTCCACCGCAGTCCCGGCTGCGATTCTGCTGGCCCATCGGTGGCTGTATTCCGGTCTGGGCGTCACAGGCATCTGCGTCGCGTTGCTGGCCGGCACGGCCGCCGCCATCGTGTCGTTGTTGTCGTTCGCGGCCCTGAGCTGACTCCGTTTGACACCGCTCGAGAGTTTGTGGAAACTTCTAGGTTGTCTAGACGACCTGGAGGAGACATGGCTAAGGCGCCGCTGTACGTCCGGATCGAGCGGGAGCTCCGGACGCGCCTGGCGAGGGCCAAGCCCGGTGACGTGGTGCCGGCCGAGTCGGTGCTCGCCGAGGAGTTCGGCGTCGCGCGGATGACCATTCGCGCGGCTCTGAACGCGCTGGAGTCCGACGGGCTCATCGAGCGGATCCAGGGGCGGGGCACCTTCGTGCGGCAGCGGCCCGAGCCGCGCGCCGCCGGGACCCTGATGAGTTTTCAGGACCAGGTGCGCAGCTGGGGGCGCATCCCGTCGTCACGACTGGTCGAGGCGGAAGTGCGCGAGGCGTCCGCTGACGAGGCCGCAGCTCTGCAACTGACCGCGGCGGCACCGCGGGTGATCTCGATCGTGCGGGTGCGGCTGGCCGACGAGACGCCCCTGGCCGTCGAGTACGCCTGTTTCCCGCCCGATCTGGACGGCCTGCTGGAACTCGACCTGGAGACCGGCTCGCTGCACCGTGCCCTGCACGACCGGGGCCTGCGACCCACTCTGGGCTCCTCGCGGCTGACCGCCCAGCGAGCCGGCACCGACGGTGACCGTCTGCTCGTCCCGGCTGACGAGCCCCTTCTGGTCGAGACCCGGCTCATCGTCGACCAGCACTCCGCACCACTGGAGTACACCGTCAGCCGCTACGTCGGCGAACGCTACGAACTGCTCGTCACGTTCGACGTGCAACCACCACGAACCGGAGAGACCCGATGAACATCGCCAAAATGATCGACCACTCGCTGCTGCGTCCCGAGCTCACCAGCGACGACGTCCGTCGCGGCTGCGAGATCGCCGCCCGGCGCCAGGTCGCCTCGGTCTGTGTTCGCCCCTCGGACGTCGAGGTCGCCACGATCGCCCTCACCGGCACCGGTGTGCTGGTCGGGACCGTGGCCGGGTTCCCGCACGGCGACACCCGCACCACGATCAAGGCCGCGGAGACCCGCGCGCTGGTCGACGCCGGCGCCGACGAGATCGACATGGTGTTGCACATCGGGCGGCTGCGAGACGGCGACACCGGCTACGTGCACGACGACATCGCCGCGGTGGTCGCCGCCGCGCGGGGCCGCATCGTCAAGGTGATCCTGGAGAACGCCTACCTCACCGACGAGCAGAAGATCCTCGGCTGCCGGATCGCCGAGCAGGCCGGTGCGCACTTCGTGAAGACCAGCACGGGCTTCGCTCCGGGCGGCGCCACCCTCGCCGACATCCAGCTCATGCGCGCCGCGGTGTCCCCGCACGTCGAGGTCAAGGCCGCCGGTGGCGTCCGCACCCTCGACGTCCTCCTCACCCTGCATGAGGCCGGCGCGACCCGGTTCGGCGCGACCGCCACCGAGACCATCCTCGACGACTACGCCGCCCGGCAACACGGCGAACAGCCGACGACGGTGTAGCACACTCATCGGTTCGGCTGCACGAGTCCCGCGTCGTAGGCGAAGACGATGGCTGCGGCGCGGTCGCGGGCGCCGAGTTTGGTGAAGATCGTGCCTATATGCGTCTTGATCGTGGTCTCGGCCAGGCTCAGGTGGGTGGCGATCTCACGGTTGGATGCTCCGCGAGCCATCAGGCGCAGCACGTCGAGTTCTCGTTCGGAAAGAACGGTGAGCCGGGCGTCCCGATGTGTCGGCGAGCGTTTCAGCTGCCGGTAGGAGGAGAGGATCGGGCCCAGCAGGGTGCCGTCGATCCAGGTCCCGCCGGAGGCGACGGTGCGCACCGCCTCGATGAGGTTCTCCGGTGTGGCGGACTTGAGTTCGAATCCCGCGGCGCCCGCGTCGACGGCGGACCAGAGCACATCGTCGTCGTCGAAGGTGGTGAGAATGCAGACCGGTGGCCCGCCCGCCGCGCGCAGTCGCCGGGTTGCCTCGACCCCGTCGACGCCGGGCATCCGCACGTCCATGCAGACGAGGTCGGGGGAGCACCGGGAGACGGCGCGGACGACCTCACCGCCGTCACCGCATTCGCCCACGACCCGGATGTCCGGCTGGCTTCGCAGGATCAGCCCGAGCCCGGCGCGGACCATCGGCTGGTCGTCGACCAGCAGCACGCGGATCACACGGGTGCTCCGGCGAGGCGGCGGGGCAGGCAGGCTTGAACGACCCAGTGCTCGTGATCCGGCCACGCTCGGAAGGTGCCGCCGATGGCGGCCACCCGGTGGTTCAGGCCGGCCAGTCCCATGCCGCCGGCACGCCTGCTCCGCGGGCCGAGCGCGCTCTCGATCCGGACATCGACCCGGTCGTGGTCGACGCCGATGCGGATCGTCGCCTCCGGAGACCGGGCGTGTTTGGCGACATTGGTGAGTGCTTCGCGGAGCACGTCGTGCAGCACGATGCGCGGCGCCGCCGACACACCTGCCATCTCTCCGGCGACATCGACGTCGATGCGCATCCCCGCGTCGCGGTAGGTGTTCAGAAGGCGCTCCAGTTCCGTCGGCTCGATCGGCGTGAGCGCGTGCGAGCCCTGATGCATGAGCAGGAGAGCCTGGCGCAGCTCGTCCATGCCCTTACGGCCCAGGTCCTCGGCCTGTCGCAGGGCCTCGGCGGCCTCGCTGAGCGCGGTGGGGGAGGAGGCGAGGAGCATCCGCGCCCCGGAGAGGTGGAGCAGCACGACACTGAAACTGTGCCCCACCAGGTCGTGAAGATCGCGGGCGATTCGCTGGCGATCCTCGGCCACCGCGGTCTCGGCAAGCTTGACGCGGGTACGTTCCAGCTCGTCGATCAGCAGGAACTGCCGGCCGACGACATGACCGAAACCCCATCCGATCAGCAGGCCGCCGAACCACAGCCACGCACCCAGGCCCCGGTGCCAGTTGTTGGTCTCGAGCAGCCAGATCAGGAACGGCGACCCCAGACAGAAGATCATCACGACGGTGTCGAACCACCGCACACGGCCGGCGGCGACCACCGCCAGCGCGGTGACGACCACGAGGTACGCGGTGCGGGTGACGACCGCCGCGTCGCCCACCAGTGTGGGGATCGTGACCCATGAGAGCAGCAGCCATCCCGGCATCGACCGCCAGACCGCGCGCACGATCAGCGCCGGCAGCATCACGACCGCCAGGATCCAGCCCCAGTCGGAGCTGTAGTGGAGGTTGAGCAGGCCCAGGCCGGTGCCGAGAACGGCTGCCCCGACCACGAACTCGCCGTGGTCGCGCAACAGTGAGGGCACCTACGGAATATAGGTCAGCGTGAGCGCCCCCGGCTTCCTACCACGGTAGGAACAGGCAGCCGCCCTCCGCCCTGGGGAGGACCGGCTCAGGCACCCGGCTCCGAAGACACCGGCGCCCACCGTCTCCAGACTTCATCGACAGGCGTCCGGACTGGCCGGACCCTGAGGGAGGCGGTTGTGTTCACCCTGATCGGGAGACTGGTCGTCCGGCGTGCCCGGCTGACCCTGGTCGGTTCACTGGTGGTGTTCGTGCTGACGGTGATCCTCGGCGGAGGCGTCTTCAACAGCCTGTCGACCGGCGGATTCGACGATCCGAACTCCGAATCCGCCCGGGTGAACCAGATCCTGGAGGACTTCGGCGCCGGGGCGCCCGACATCGTTCTCGTCGTGACGGCGGGCGACCTCGACGGCCCGGAGGCGGTCGCCGCCGGCCGGGCGCTCACCGCGGAACTCACCGCGGTGGACGGCATCGACGAGGTGGTGTCGTACTGGGGGACCGGCGGGTCACCGTCGCTGCGTTCCGACAGCGGCTCGTCCGCGCTGATCCTGGCGCGGTCCGGCGGCGAGGAGTCCGACGCGGAGGCGACGGTCCAACGGGTACGGGAACAGTTCGGCGGCGGCCGGGGAGCAGTCACGGTCGAGATCGGGGGTACCGCGGCGATCGGCGAGGCTGTCGGCCGCGGTCTGGAGGAGGATCTGTTACGTGCCGAGCTGATCGCGGTCCCGCTCACGCTGCTCCTGCTCCTGTTCGTCTTCCGCGGTGTGGTCGCGGCCCTGCTACCGCTCGCCGTCGGTGTTGCGGCAACCTTCGGAGCGTTCTTCGTACTGTGGGGGATCGCCCAGTTCACCGACGTCTCGGTCTTCTCGATCAACCTCGTCACGGCGCTGGGTCTCGGCCTGGCCATCGACTATTCGCTGCTCATGGTCTCCCGCTTCCGTGAGGAGCTCGACGCCGGCCACAGCGTCGGCCTGGCCACGATCCGCACGGTCGAGTCCGCCGGCCGTACGGTGGTCTTCTCCGGGGTGACCGTGGCCGTGGCGCTGCTGGCGCTCGTCGCCTTCCCGCTGTATTTCCTGCGTTCGTTCGCCTACGCCGGCGTCGGTGTCGTGGTGGTCGCCGTCCTGGCCGCGGTGATCACCCTGCCCGCGCTGCTGATGGTGCTGGGCCATCGGGTCAACGCGTGGCGGCTACCCGGAATGCGGCGCGGCGCCGAGAGCGAGTCCCGCCGATGGGCGGGCGTCGCCGAACGGGTGCTTCGCCGCCCCGGCCTGGTCACCGGAGCGGCGATCGCGCTGTTGATCCTGCTCAGCCTGCCTGTTCTCGGCACACGGCTCGGCATCCCCGACGCCCGCGTGCTTCCCGCCGACGTGGCCGCCCGGCAGGCCACCGAGAAGGTGCAGCGCGACTTCGGCTTCGCCACTGAGGCGTTCCCGGTCGTGGTCAGGGGCACGGCGGATCCGGCCGACCTGGAGGCGTACGTCGTGGCCGCCAGCAACATCGAGCACGTCGCTGAGGTGATCACAGCCGGCGGCACCTGGGCCGGGGGACAGCGGGTCAGCCCGCCCGGCCCGGACTCGGGACGGTATGCCGCCGACGGCGGCGAATGGTTCGAGGTGGTGCCGTCGGTGCTGCCGATGTCGTCGCAGGCTGAGGACATCGTGCACGACCTGCGGGGGCTCGACCCGCCCTTCGAGGCTCTCGTCGGCGGCAGCGCCGCGCAGCTCGCCGACACCAAGACGGCGATCAGCTCCGTCGGGCCGTGGGCCGCGCTCTGGATCGCCGTCGCCACGTTCGCCCTGCTGTTCCTGATGTTCGGCAGTTTCCTCGTACCGGTGAAAGCGATCGTGCTCAACACCCTGAACCTGACGGCCATGCTCGGCGTCATGGTCTGGATCTTCCAGGACGGTAACCTCGCCGGCGCCCTGCGATTCACCGCCACCGGATTCACCGACACCTCGATGCCGCTGCTGATGTTCGTGGTCGCGTTCGGCCTGTCGATGGACTACGAGGTCTTTCTGCTGGCCCGGATGAAGGAGGCGTACGACCGTACCGGCGACAACCGGTCCTCCGTCGTCACCGGACTGGCCAAGACCGGGCGGATCGTCACCGCGGCGGCACTGGTCCTCTCCATCACCTTCTTCGCCTTCGGCGCCAGCGGGATCGCGTACATGAAGATGTTCGGCCTCGGTCTCGGCATCGCCGTGCTGATCGACGCCTTCATCGTCCGGGCGACCCTGGTCCCGGCGCTGATGCAGCTGGCCGGGAAGGCCAACTGGTGGGCACCGGCGTGGGCTCGGCGCCTGCACGCACGAATCGGACTGGACGAGAGCGGCGGCGCCCTGTCCACCGATGCACCCGGAACGGCCCGCGACGAGCGGGAAACGGTGGAGGATTCCTATCAGGTGGCGGCCGAGACCAGCGCCCCGCCGGAACAGGTCTGGTCGCTGCTGGTCAACGCACACACCTGGCCGGTCTGGGGAACGGTCGACGCCCTGGTGCTGGAGCAGTCGGAGCAGATCTCACCGGACGGTCGCGACGGTGTGGGTGCCGTGCGCGCGTTCCGAACGGGCAGCGTTGTCACGCGCGAGCAGATTGTCGAGGTTCATCCGAACCGGCGCCTCGTCTATGCGGGCGTGGGAAATCAATTCATGGACAATTATCGAGCAGAGGTCCGGCTCGATGAGCTCCCCGGCGGCGGAACGACGATCGCGTGGAGTGGATCCTACGAGGCGGCGTTCGGCCCGCACCTGGCACTTCGTCCGGTGCTCACGCAGACCATGGTGCGCATGGTCCAGGGCCTGGCTCGCGCCGCCGCGCAGGTGACCGAGCGATTTGCGGAGACCGACGAATAACGTTCGTGCGGAACTGGAAATCGATGAGAAATGTGGGCTGCTTAGCGTCCGGGATGGATCTTGGTTCAACCCTCCTCCCGGGAGAAATGCGTGAAATTACGAACGCGACGTCAAGCCGGGGTCGTTCTCGCGGTGGTGGCCACACTGGCGGCCACCGTGGGACTGGCCTCGCCGGCGGCGGCAGCCACCGCGCCGGGCGCCACGCGGCCCACCAAGCCGAGCACCAGCCTTCCCGACCCGACGGCTCGTGGGCCCTACGGCCACCAGGCCATCCAGGAGGCCAAATTCGGTCTCGCCACCATTCAGGAACCGAACTCCGACGGAGCCGCGCCGACCGCCGGCACCGCGCAGGCGGTCGAGTCGGTCGAGATCCGCGGCCAGCTGTACATGCCGGACTGGACCAAGCGGAAGACACCCTCGCCGCTGATCGTTCTGGTGCACGGCAACCACGGCTCGTGCGACTCCGGCCAGGACTCGGCCAACCTGACCTGTGCGCAGTTCAAGCACAACGAGAGCGGGTACGCCTACCTGGCGGAGAACCTGGCGACCTGGGGATACACCACGTTCTCGCTGTCGCAGGACCAGCTGATGATGCGCCAGGACAACGCCAAGGGCAAAGGCATGCACAACCGTCGCATGCTCCTCGCCGCCACCCTGGACGCGATCACCGCCGCGAGCAGGCGCAAGGGTCTGCCGGTCGACGAGCACACCACGATCGGTACGGCGCTGTCCGGGCATCTCGACATGACCCGGATCGGTCTGATGGGTCACTCCCGGGGAGGTGACGCGGTCGCCAACTTCCTCGACTACAACCGGATCCGCACCGACGGGCCGCGCTATCCGATCAACGGCGTCATCTCGCTGGCCCCGGTGGACTACGAGCGCAAGGCACCGTACGGCATGCCGTTCATGTCGATCCTGCCGATGTGCGACGGCGACGTCTCGAACCTTCAGGGTGCCCGGCTGTTCGAACGCAGCCAGTACGTCGCCCCGAACGACCCGTTCCCGCGGATCCAGGTGGAGCATCTCGGCGCCATCCACAATTGGTACAACAGCGTCTGGTACGCCGACGGCGGTGCGGACGGCCAGGGCAACAACGACGCGGCGTGTGGCAACTCGGCGCCGTTCGCGACCAACAACATCCACCCGCACAATCTGCGGCTCTCCGGCGCGGCCAGTTCCAGCGACCCGGCGGGCAATTACGCGATCGACAACTCCGACCCGCTGAACCCGCTGGTCAACACGAAGATCTCGGGTGACGCCGCGCGGATGGGCGACCAGGAGAAGCTCGGGCTGGCGACGATGGCCGCTTTCCTGCGGCGCTACATCGGTGGCGAGGGCGCGTTCGAGCCGTACATGACCGGCGAGCTGTCGGACACCGCCGGCCACCTGCAGGTGCCCGCGTCGGCGTGCCCGACCAGCGGCTCCGGCACGGCGATCCCGTGCGCCGAGCGGGTCAACACCACGTACTTCGCCGGGCCGGGGGAGAGGGTCGACGTCATCCGGCCCGAGCCGCGCAACCCGCTGACCGAGAACGCACTCGGTGGCACGCTGACCGGGACGGGCTTCGCTGACCCGTACGCTCAAGCCCCCGGTGTGACGCCGAAGCCGCCGGTGACCCCGCAGGGCTTCGACTGGTGCAACCCGGAGCCCGGCGATTTCGCGCCGGCTCAGCTGGGCAAGACCGGCTTGCCGACCGCCGCGAAGCAGTGCCCGCTGCCGGCCGGCACCGCGCTCGGCGGCCAGAACGGCACCCGGGAGAACAGTCCCATCAACCATTCGTACGGTGGTCAGCTCGCCGTGGCCTGGGAGGAGAGCTCGCCGGCGACGCTCACCGCTCAGATCCCGGCCGTCTCGGGCGACGTCCGCCACCTCGAGGCGCTGGCCCTCGACGCCGCGGTGAACTTCTTCGACCTGCGTAACCCGGGCGCCGCCAACCGTGGCGACAACACCCGGGACACCACGGTCAACGGCACCCCGGCCAGTCCGGTGTGGCCGAACGAGAAGCCCACGTCCTACGACCCCGCGTCGACGACCCAGAACTTCCGGATCGTGCTCACCGACCGGGCCGGGCGCACCGCCTCGGTGGACGCCGGTGACCCGCGCTGGGGCAACGCCCTGCACATGTCGACCGGCACCAACACGCCGAACACGCACATCGTGCTGAATCAGATCCGGGTGCCGCTGGCCGAGTTCGCCGAGCAGGGAGTGAACCTGGGCGCGGTCGCTGGGCTGTCGCTGCAGTTCGGCGTGGACGGCATGCCCCGGTCCGGGTCGATCCAGCTCGCCGATGTGCGTTTCCAGGAGAGCGTGTCCGGGCGGCAGCTCCTGTCGGACGGCCGGTACAAGGCCGACGGAGCCGGCTACGGACGCTACGACCTGGGCGGACCGGTTCCGGCGGCGAAAGCGAAGGACGGCGACTCGCTCACCTGGACCGTCGACGACGACCGGGCCCAGTGCCCGAACGCCCAGTTCACCTCGATCCAGACGGCGGTCGACCACGCCTCGCCGTGGGACACGGTCGTGGTCTGCGACGGCGTCTACCAGGAGTCGTCGACGCCGGTCAACGCCACGTCCAACCCGGTGCAGACCGGTGCCAGGAACGGCCTGACCATCAACAAGCCCTTGACGATCAAGGGCACCGGTGCGGACAGGGTCACGATCGAGCCGGTGCAGTCCCTGGGTACGCTCGCCGGCACACAGCCGTACCTGCGCGACGGCGGCGGCAACGTCATCACCGTCTCCCGCCAGTCTCTCGGCTCCACCGACACCAACGAGATGTTCGTCGACATCTCCGGCGTGACAGTGACCTCGGGCGAGGTCTGGGCCGAGGCTGGCGTCGCCTACTTCGGTGCGGCCGGGCGGATCTCGGACAGCGTGATCGGCCCGCTCAGGACCGCTGCCACGGAGGAGGAGAAGGCCGCGCACCCGCACGGCTGGGGCGTGGTCAAGACCGGGTTGATCAGGGGCGCGAGTTCGGGCACCGTGGAGAGCGAGCTCACCGTGGCCGACAGCGTGGTCACCGGATACCAGTCCGGCGGCATCCTGTTCGACGGCGCCCGGGGCGCTGACGGGTCGCCGGACAATCTGGTCCGCACGGGCATCCGGAACCACGGGTACGTGACCGGCACTGTCGTCAAGGGGACGGCGAGCACCGGCTCCGGAGTGCGGTACACCTCCGGTGTCGACGGGTTCGTCGATCGGAGCCGGATCACCGGCAACGAGTACGGGATCCTGCTGGCCGACTCCGGGGTCGTCACGGCCACTGACGACGTCGTCACCGGCAACACGTACGCCGCGGGCAACCCTCGTGACGACTGGGCGTTCACCGTCACCGGTGGTTACTTCGGCCGCGGCAAGCCGGCGGTCTCGGGCAACGTGGTCGTCAGCCGGCAACGTTCCCACGAGCCGGCGAACGTGCCGTCCCGTGCCGGGCACGTCCACGACCACCACCCCACCGCCGCGGTGGTGGATCCCGCGCGGGACACCCGGCTCCAGGTTGGGACGGCGGTCACCCCGCTGGTCCGGGCCGCCGACGACTTCGGCGTGAAGTCCGTCTCGCTGTTCGTCGACGGGCACCGGGTGGGCACGGCGTCGACCGCGCCGTACCTGTTCAGCTGGACCCCCGGGCGGTCCGACGCCGGCCGGAAGGTGACGTTGCAGGCGCTGGTGGTCGACTCGGCCGGCCACACGAGGTGGTCCGCACCGGTCGCCTACTCGGTGGCCCAGAGGAGATAGCGCGCAGGACAGGGAGGGGCCCGCGAGGGCCCCTCCCGCACGTAGCGGGATCGGGCCGGATCACGAGTACAGACGGCCGAGGGGCACGAGCAGAATCCGGTCGTCCGTCGCCGCGGCTGCCGTCAACTCGTCGGTGAAGCCCGCGCCGCCGTAGAGGGTGAGCACGGTGGTTTCGGTGTCGTAGCCCTTCAGCCGCAGCAGGTCACGCGCCGCTGCCAAGCGGTGGAGATGATGGTGGCCGATGACCTCACCCCATTTGGCCTCGCCCAGGGACAGGATGCGCCGGGGGCTGTTCCCCTGCTGCGCGGCGAGTGCCACCACGTCGATGTCGATCTGTGTGCGGTTCGCCGGGTCGTTGACCGTTCCGAAACCGACCTCGGACGGGTGCTCGGTGAAGAGCGTGCCGCCCGATTCCAGGGTGAAAGCCCTGCACAGGGCCTCGAAGTGTGGTCCGGCGACCTGGGTGAGGAAGGTCTGCCGTGTGGTGGTCCAGACCTGTTCGGCTCGATGGATCTCCAGTTCGGCCCAGCGCTTGCGCATCACGGCCTCGTAGAACGTGATCAGCGGTTCCACGATCCGGTAGCGGGCTCGTCCCGGCCGGAACATGTCCGGCTCGCGGGCGATCAGCGCGCAGTCCTCCAGCACATTGAGCGGGTGCGTGATCTGGTCGGACTTGCGTCCGATGAAACCGGCGATCCCGCCGTTGGTGTGGTTGCCGGCGGCGATCGCTGCCAGCACCGAGTGGTAGAGGGCGGGGTCGCGGATGGCGGACTCCTCGGCGAGCAGATATCGGGCCTCGCGGAACAGTGGTGTCTGCGGGTTCAGCGCGGTCCGGATCACCCACGCATCGAAATCGTCGATCGTGGCCGGGGTGTCTCCCTGGACGAATTCGTTGCGGTAAGCGGGTGTTCCTCCGATGACCGCGTGGACCAGGACGGCGAGCCGGGGGTCGGTGATGCCCCAGAACCGCGCCGACTCCCGATGCCGGAACGGCTGGACGACGAGCTCCAGACTCGCCCGGCCGCGCAGCGGGGCCTGCCCGGCGAGGAGGCCGCCCATCACCGACATCGCGGAACCGCACAGCACCAGTCGCACCCCGCTCGCCCGGCCGCTGCCGCCGGGGCCGAGCTCGCGCTGGATGATCGAGGGCAATGCCGGTGACGCCCTCGACAGGAACGGGAACTCGTCGATGACGACGAGCGCCGGCCGGTCGGCGGTGCTGCGGAACATGCGTGACGTCGCGTCGTTCCAGTCCCGGAACGGATCGACGAACTCGCGAGTGTGCCGGGCGAGGGACTCGGCGAACAACCGGAGTGACTCGGCCTCGGTGGCCTCGGTGGCCGCGAAATACATCCCTCCGGCGGCCTCGGTGATCGCCTGCAGCAGGAAACTCTTGCCCTGGCGGCGCCGTCCGCTCACCACGCCCAGCGAGGCGCTGCCCTGCGTGGTGTCGACGGACCTGGTCGCAAACGAGGCGAGGCTGGTCCACTCGCGGTCACGGCCGAAGATGCGCTGCGGCTTGTCTATACGCACGGCACTCCCTAGTCAGGTGACCACAGAAGTATAGTTCTCGGAACTATGCTTCTGTATTTCCCAGCCAGACATAGGATGTATAGGAGCTCCTGGGGTTGTTTCGAGACCGTTTCGGACCTAGGTTCGACGGAATACATCGGATGCATGCCCCCTAGAGGGAGACGCTGATGCCCGAAACGCGCCCGCACAGCCGGTGGCGGCGTCTTGCCGCTTCCGGGATTGCCGCCACTGTTGTCATCATGTCTCCCGTGGTGCCGTCCCGCGCGGCGTCGGCCCACCCCGCCGGACCGGCCGGTCACCGCGCCGACCCGTTGACGCTCTGGTATGACGAGCCCGCCACCGACTGGGAGACCCAGGCCCTGCCGATCGGCAACGGCGCCATGGGCGGCATGGTCTTCGGCGGCGTCGGCACCGAGACCGTGCAGTTCAACGAGAAGACCCTGTGGACCGGTGGCCCCGGCTCCGTGCAGGGCTACAACTTCGGTAACTGGATCACCCCGCGGCCCACCGCGATCGCCGACGTGCAGCGCGATCTCGACCAGCGGCTGCGGATCCCCCCGAACGAGATCGCTCAGCGACTGGGCCAGCCGAAGAGCGGGTTCGGGTCGTACAACACCTTCGGCGACCTCACGTTGCGGTTGCCGGCCGACCCCGGCCCGGTGGAGCAGTACCGGCGCAGTCTCGACATCGCCAACGGGGTGGCCGAGGTGTCCTACGTGGACGACGGGGTGCGCTACACCCGCGAGTATTTCGCCAGCAACCCCGACGGCGTGCTCGTGGTACGCGTCAGCGCCGATCGGCCCGGCATGGTGGCGTTCACCGCGGGCGTCACGGCGCCCGGCAACCGGTCGAGGAACAGCACGGCGAGCCGCGGCCGGATCACGTTCGCCGGCGCGTTGAACGACAACGGGCTGAAGTTCGAGAGCCAGGTCCAGGTGTCGGCAGAGGGCGGTACACGTACCGACAACGCCGACGGCACGGTCAGCGTCAGTGGGGCCGACCGGGCGGTGCTGGTGCTCGGCGCCGGCACGAACTACTCCGACGCGTACCCTGCCTACCGCGGCGCCGACCCGCACGCGGCCGTCACCCGCGATGTCGACCGGGCCGGCCGGCGGCATTACCGCGACCTGCTGGAGCGGCACCGGCGTGACCACACCGAGCTGTTCGGGCGGGTGGCGCTCGACATCGGCCAGGCGATGCCCGACGTCCCGACCGACGAACTGCTGCGCGCCTACACCGGCGGCACCTCGCCGGCCGACCGGGCGTTGGAGGCGCTCTTCTTCCAGTACGGCCGGTACCTGCTGATCGCCTCGTCGCGCGGCGGCTCGTTGCCGGCGAACCTGCAGGGCGTGTGGAACAACGTCACGAACCCGCCGTGGGACGCCGACTACCACGTCAACATCAACCTGCAGATGAACTACTGGCCGGCCGAGACGACGAACCTGTCCGAGACGACGGCGCCGCTGTTCGACTACGTCGACGCGATGGTGCCGCCCGGCCGGGTCACCGCGAAGGAGATCTACGGCAACCGCGGCTGGGTGGTCAACAACGAGACCAACCCGTACGGCTTCACCGGTCTGCACAGCTACCCGCAGTCGTTCTGGTTCCCGGAGGCCGGCGCCTGGCTGGCCCAGCACTACTGGGAGCACTACCGGTTCACCTCCGACGAGCGGTTCCTCCGGGATCGGGCCTACCCGTTGATGCGGGAGCTCGCCCAGTTCTGGATCGACGAGCTGGTGGTCGATCCGCGCGACGGCAAGCTCGTCGTCTCGCCCAGCTTCTCCCCGGAGAACGGTGAGTTCACCGCGGGCGCCTCGATGTCGCAGCAGATCGTCTGGGGCCTGTTCACCAGCGTGCTCGACGCGGGCCGGATCCTCGGCGGCGACCGGGCGTTCCGGGCCGAGGTGCGGGCCGCCCTGGACCGGCTCGACCCGGGCACCCGCGTCGGCTCTTGGGGCCAGTTGCAGGAGTGGAAGGGCGACTGGGACAGCCCGGCCGATCAGCACCGGCACGTGTCGCACCTGTTCGCGGTGCACCCCGGCGACCAGATCGCGCCGCTGACCGACCCCGAGCTCGCGGCGGCGGCGAAGGTGTCGCTCACCGCCCGTGGTGACGGCGGCACCGGGTGGAGCAAGGCATGGAAAATCAACTTCTGGTCGCGGTTGCTCGACGGCGACCACGCCCACAGGATGCTCAGCGAGCAGTTGCGGTTCAGCACCCTGGCCAACCTGTGGGACACCCACCCGCCGTTCCAGATCGACGGGAACTTCGGCGCGACCGCGGGCGTCGCGGAGATGTTGCTGCAGAGCCACACCGGCGAGGTCCAGGTGCTGCCGGCGCTGCCGGGCGCGTGGCCCTCGGGCTCGGTGACGGGCCTGAAGGCGCGCGGTGACCTGACCGTCGACGTCGCGTGGGCGAGCGGCGCGGCAAACCGGATCACGGTCGCGGCCGGCGAGTCGGGCCGAGTGACGTTGCGCAACCCGATGTTCGCCGGCCGGTACACGCTGGTCGATGAGCGCACGGGACGCGCGGTGCGCACGAGCGGCACCGGGGACCGGGTGACGTTCGACGCACAGAAGGGGCGAGAGTACGTCGCCGTCGCACAGACGTCGGTCCTGGTCGAGGCGCCGGCCGAGCTCGAGGTCGGTGACACCACGCCGGTCACGGTCACCGTCAAGGCGTCCGGCGACGTGCCGGCCGGCACGGTGAAGCTGGTCGCGCCGGACGGCTGGACGGTCGAACCCGCGACCGTGGCGGTGCCGAAACTGCGTAAGGGCCAGTCCCGGGTGTACACGTTCACCGCGACCGTGACCTCGGCGGCGCAACCCGGCACCGTCAAGCTCACCGGCACGTGGAGCGGACCTGGCTGGACGTCGTCGGGCGGGGCGACGGTGTGGTTGCCGGTACCTCCGCCGTGCCCGATACCGGACCCGGACAACCCACTGGTGGCCTGGGATCCGGCGTCCGGCGACGTGGTGGCCGACGCATCGACGTACCAGCGCGACGCGACCGTCCAGGGCGGCGCCGTCTACGTGGCCGACGGCCCGACCGGCACCGCGCTCGCGCTGGACGGCAACAGGTTCCTGCGCACCGCGCCGACCAGGCTCGGATACCTGCCCCGCGCCACCTTCGCCGCCGAGGTGAAGGTGACGACCAGCGGCGGTTATCGCCGGCTGTTCGACTCGCAACCGAGCGGCGACCCGGGCACCGACGGCATCCTGATCGACCTGACGCCGTCGAACCAGGTACGCGTCATCGGCGCCGGGCAGGGCGTCACGACGAACGCCGTGGTGCCCGTCGGGCGCTACGTCGACGTCGTGGTCACCCTCGACGACGGTGACCTGACCGTCTACCTCGATGGTCAGGCGGCAGCGACGGCAACGGTCGGCCCGGCGGTGTTCGGATGCAACACCAGGGAACTCCGGTTCGCCGCCGACCAGGGCGGCGGCCAGCGCCTCACCGGCGAGGTCGACCGCGTGGCGATCTTCGCCCGCGCACTGTCGGCGGCCGACGTGGCCCGCTGGCAGAGCCTGGTGTTCTGACCCACCGATCCCACCGAAAGGAGACGGCCGTCATGCCGGCTTGTCCCGGGTCAGGAACGCCCGCATCGCCCGCTGCGCCTCCGGGCTGGCGAACAGCGCCGCCGACCGCTGCGCCGCATCCTCCCCGTCCCGCTCGATGCGGTTGAGGAGGTCACCGTTGACCAGCCGTTTGGTCTCGGCGAGCCCCTGCGGACTGCCCTTGAGCAGGTCGGCGAGGGTCTCCGCGACGACCCCCGCCAGCTCGTCGTCCGGCACCGTGCGGGTGACCAGGCCCATGGCGGCAGCCTCCGAGGCGCCGAACGTCCGCCCGGACAGGAAGATGTCGGACGCCGCCCGCGGCGCCAGCCGTGACAGCAGGCTCAGCGAGATCGCGGACGGCGCGAGGCCGAGCCGCACCTCGGTCAGCGCGAACGTGACCGAGTCGGCGGCGATCACGACGTCGGCCGCGCCGACCAGGCCGAGACCACCGGCGCGAACCGGGCCGGCCAGCTCGACGACGACCGGCTCGGGCAGGGTGGCGATCTGGCGCTGGAGATCGACGATCGCGCGCGGCCCGTCGATCGAAAAGGCCTCGCTCAGGTCGGCACCCGAGCAGAACACCCGGCCGCTGGAGCGCAGAAGTACGACGCGTACCTCCGGATCCTGTGCGGCGGCGGCCAGGTGGTCGGCGAGCGACGTCATCAACTGCCTGCTCAGCGCGTTGCGGTTGTGCGGGCTGTCCAGCGTGATGGTGGCGACGCCGTCGGCGGCGCTCAGGTGGACCAGTGAGGGGGCCATCAGTACGACCGGGGCAGCTTGAGGGAGAACTGTGCGATGAAGTTGAGCGCCATCTCGCGGCTGACCGGCGCGATCCGCGACAGCCGTACGTTTGCGAGGGCCTGAACGAGCCCGTACTCGACGGCCAGCCCGTTGCCGCCGTGGGTTTGGATCGCCTGATCGACCGCTTTGCAGGCCACCTCGCCGGCGGCGTACTTGGCCATGTTCGCCGCCTCCCCGGCAGCGAGCAGATCACCCGCCGCGTCGAGTGCGGCGGCCTTCTGTGTCAGCAGACGCGCCGCCTCGATCTCGACGTGGATCTGGGCCAGCGGATGGGCGATCCCCTGGTGCGTGCCGATGGGCGCGCCCCAGACCTCCCGCTGTCTCGCGTAGTCGACGGCCTTGCGCAGCGCCCACCGCGCGGTGCCGGTGGCCTGCGACGCCGCCATGATCCGTTCTGGGTTGAGGCCGGCGAACAGCTGGTCGAGACCGGACGAGCCCACGACCGCGTCGGCGGGCAGCCGCACGTCGTCGAAGAAGAGGCCGAACTGCTTCTCGGGGGAGACCAGGCCGGTCTCGATCCGCTGGTGGACGAACCCGTCCGCGTCGGTGGGCACCATGAACAGCGCGAGGCCGGTCTCGGTACGCGCGACCACGAGCACATGCCCGGCCTCGTCGACCCCGCTGATGTAGGTCTTGCGGCCGTTGAGCACCCAGTCGCTGCCGTCCCGGCGAGCCCGGGTGATGATCTGGTGCGAGTTGGAGCCGGCGTCCGGCTCGGTGATGGCGAAGGCGTAGCGCGCCTCACCGGTGGCGAGGCCCGGCAGCCACCGTTGTTTCTGCTCGTCGGTGCCGGAGCGGGCGATGATCGTGCCGACGATGGCCGGCGAGACGACCAGCAGGAGCAGGGGGCAACCGGCGGTCGCCAGTTCCTCCACGACAGCGGCGAGGTCACCGATGTCGCCGCCGCCACCGCCGTACTCCTCGGGGATCGAGACTCCCAGGTAACCGGCCGTGGCTGCCTCGTCCCAGAGCTCGGTGGTCTTGGCGCCACGGGCCGCGGCCCCGTAGAAGTACGACTCGCCGTATTTGCTCCCGAGCTGGTGGACCGCCGCGCGCAGGTCGCGCCGTTCCTGGGACTCGACGAAACTGATCAACGGTCCTCCTCGACAAGAGCGAGCACAGCGCCCGCGACGACCTGCCGGCCCACCACCGCGGCGAGCTCGGTCACCGTTCCGTCCGTGGGTGCGGTGACGGTGTGCTGCATCTTCATGGCCTCCAGCACGACGATGGGGTCGCCCTTGCTGACCACGGTGCCCACGTCGACGGCAACCGCCGTGATCACCGCCGGCATCGGCGCCAGCAGCGAGCCCTGGGCGACCGTCTCGGCCGGGTCGACGAACGTGGGGACGAGCTCGAAACTGACGGATCCGTGCGGCCCGTCGACATCGGCCGACTCCCCGGCGACGGTGACGCGGTAGGTCTCCCGCACCGGGCCGTCGCTCAGAACGACCTGGTCACCGCGTACGTCGATGACGTCGACACCGGCCACGAAGTCCGACACCAGCCGGCGGCCGGCCGACGAATAGGTCACGGCGTACGTCTCCGCGCCCCTCCGGTAGACACGCTGCCGGGGCCGGCTCGGGGCGTTGCGCCACGCGGCCGGAATCCGGCCGAGCACCGGTGCCCCCGCCGCGACCTGGCCGGCCTGCCCGATTGCCGCGGCGAGCGCGGCCTTGGCGAGAGAGCGTGGATCGGGACCGCCGGTCCACACGTCGAGGCGTTCGTCGAGCAGGGTGGTGTGCATCCGCCCGGCGACGAACTCCGCATCGACGATCACGGCGCGCAGCAGGTCGAGGTTGGTGGTGACGCCGTGCACGCGTGCCCGGCGCAGGGTGTCGTCAAGCCTGCGGATCGCGGCGTCCCGATCGTCGGCAAAAGCGATGACCTTGGCGAGCATGGCGTCGTAGTGGACGCCGACCTCACTGCCGGCTTCAACGCCCGAATCAATCCTGACATCCGAACTGTGTGAGAAGTCGAAAACGCGGATGCGGCCGGTCTGCGGTGCGAACCCGGCGGCCGGGTCCTCGGCATAGAGCCGCACCTCGATCGCGTGACCCGAGATCTCGGGAGCCGGGCCGGACAGGGGCTTGCCCTCGGCGACGGCGATCTGGCAGGCGACCAGGTCGAGGCCCGTGACGCACTCGGTGACCGGATGCTCGACCTGCAGGCGGGTGTTCATCTCGAGGAAGAAGATCCGGTCCTGGTCGACGAGGAACTCGACCGTGCCCGCCCCGCGGTATCCCACCGCCTGCGCGGCAGCGAGAGCGGCGGCGTGCAGCGCGGTCCGGGTCTGCTCGGACAGTTCAGGCGCGGGTGCCTCCTCGACCACCTTCTGATGGCGGCGCTGGATCGAGCAGTCCCGGTCGCCCAGCACCCAGACGGTGCCGTGGGCGTCGGCGAGCACCTGCACCTCGACGTGCCGTGCCGTCGGCAGGTACGGCTCGACGAAGACGGTCGGGTCACCGAACGCGGAAGCCGCCTCCGCCTCGGCGTGCGCGACGAGCGAGGGAAGCTGGTCGAGCGACTCCACGATCCGCATGCCCCGGCCGCCGCCGCCCGCCGACGCCTTGACCAGCAGGGGCAGATCCGACGCGGTGACGGTGGCCAGGTCGATCTCCAGGACCGGCACCCCGGCCGCCGCCATGATCTGCTTGGCGCCGATCTTGCTGCCCATCGCCGCGATGGACTCCGCCGCCGGGCCGATCCAGGTGAGGCCGGCCGCCTCGACGGCACGGGCGAAGGCCGCGTTCTCGGAGAGGAAGCCGTACCCGGGGTGGACGGCGTCGGCGCCCGCCGCGCGCGCCGCCTCGATGATCAGGTCGCCGCGCAGGTAGGTCTCGGCCGGCGCGCTGCCCGGCAGCCGGATCGCGGTGTCGGCCTCGGCGACGAACGGGGCCGAGGCGTCGGCGTCGGAGTGGACGGCGACGGTCGCGATGCCGAGAGCGCGACAGGTGCGGAACACCCGGCGCGCGATCTCACCACGGTTGGCGACCAGAATCTTGCGGATCATCGGAACACCCCTCACAGGCGGAAGACGCCGTAGCCACGGGCGCCCGCCACCGGCGCGCTGTGGATCGCCGACAGGCAGATGCCGAGAATCGTGCGGGTGTCCCGCGGGTCGATGACCCCGTCGTCGTAGCCCAGGCCGGAGGTGAAATAGGCCAGGGACTGCTCCTCGACCTGCTTCTCGACGAAGGCACGCATCTGGGCGTCGCCGTCTTCGTCGAACGGCACCCCTTTCGCGTGTGCCGCCTGCCGAGCGACGATCGAGATGACCCCGGCGAGCTGCGCCGGGCCCATCACGGCCGACTTGGCGCCGGTCCAGCTGAACATGAACCTCGGGTCGTACGCGCGCCCGCTCATGCCGTAGTTGCCGGCCCCGTACGAGGCACCCATCACGACGGACAGATGCGGGACGGTGGAGTTCGACACCGCGTTGATCATCTGAGCGCCGTGTTTGATGATGCCGCCCTGCTCGTACTCGGCGCCGACCATGTAGCCGGTGGTGTTGTGCAGGAACAGCAGCGGCGTGTCGCTCTGATTGGCCAGCTGGATGAACTGGGCGGCCTTCTGCGCCTCCTGGCTGAACAGCACACCCTGGGCGTTGGCGAGGACGCCGATCGGGTAGCCGTGCAGCTGCGCCCAGCCGGTCACCAGCGACGGGCCGTACAGCGGTTTGAACTCGTCGAACTCGCTGCCGTCGACGACGCGGCCGATGACCTCGCGGGGGTCGAACGGGACCTTGAGGTCGGCCGGCACGATGTCCAGCAGGTCCTCGGTGTCCAGGATCGGCTCCGCGTAGTCCGTCCGCGGGGCGGGCCCGGCCTTGCGCCAGTTGAGCCGCCGCACGATGGAACGCCCGATCCGCAGCGCGTCGAGCTCGTCGACGGCCAGGAAGTCGGCCAGGCCCGACGTGCGCGCGTGCATCTCCGCCCCGCCGAGCGACTCGTCGTCGGACTCCTCACCGGTGGCCATCTTGACCAGCGGCGGCCCGCCGAGGAAGACCTTGGCCCCGCCCTTGACCATGACGGTGTAGTCGCTCATGCCCGGCACGTAGGCGCCACCGGCTGTGGAGTTTCCGAACACCAGGGCGATCGTGGGCCTGCGGTCGGCGCTGGCGACGGTGAGGTTGCGGAACACCGCGCCGCCGGGGATGAAGATGTCCTTCTGGGTCTGCAGGTCCGCCCCGCCGGACTCGACCAGCGTGACGGCGGGCAGGCGATTCTGCTCGGCGATCTGGTTGGCGCGGAAGATCTTCCGTACCGTGACCGGGTTGGACGCGCCGCCCTTCACCGTGGGGTCGTGGGCGATGATCATGCACTCCACGCCCTCGATCACGCCCAGGCCGGTGACGACGGAGCCGCCGACGGCGAAGTCGGTTCCCCAGCCGGCCAGGACGCCGAGTTCGAGGAACGGCGAATCGGGATCGACGAGCAGCTCGATCCGCTCACGGGCGGTCAGCTTGCCGCGCCGGTGATGCCGCTCGACGGCCTTGGGACCGCCGCCCGCCAGGGCCGCGGCCTGCTGGTGCGCGAGATCGGCGAGGCGTTCCAGCATCACTTCGCGATTGGTCTTCACGGGAGAAGCTCCTTGGGCAGGTTCACGACACGCGCGCGCAGCCACTCGCCGACAGCCTTGGCCTGCGGATCGAAACGGGTGGAGGAGGCGACACCGTCACCGAGAAGTCCGTCGATCACGATGTTGACCGCGCAGAGATTCGGGAGCGCGAAGACGTCGATGCCGAGTCCGGCCGATTCCGGAAGGAGCTGTGGGACGACATCGGGCGTCAGCCAGTCGCGCAGCCATGCGTACGCCTCGGCCCGGCGAGGATGTCCGGCCGGGACCCAGACCCCCACGTTGGCCGTTCCGCCCTTGTCGCCGGACCTGGCAAAGACCAGACGGCCCAAAGGCACATCAAATTCAAAACCTTCAGGGGTACGCGAGGAGCACGCGACTCGCGACACGTGTTCGGGCACCTCGGCGGTCACCGGTGGCGGCGCGATGTCCGCCGAGGTGCCGTCAGGGTGGACCACGGTGTGCGGCACCCGGTCCTGCGGCAGGTACTCGGCACGGTAGATCCCGAACGCGGCACCCGGTCCGGGCGGCGCGGTCACGTGGAAGCCCGGGTAGGACGCGAGAGCCAGTTCGACGGCGGCACCGGTGAACGCGCGGCCGACGACCGCCGGATCAGGGTCCTTGACGTGACAGCGGAGCACCGCCGAAGCCGCTGCCTCGGTGGCGGGGTCGGCACGGTCGGTCCGCGCCAGGTCCCACTCGATCCGCGCCGGTGGGTGCGGGCTGAGCGCCTGTGTCATCTGGTCGCGTACCCAAGATGCTTTTTCCTCGATGTCCAGGCCGGTCAGGACGAACTCGACGGCATTGCGCCACCCGCCGACGCTGTTGAGGGCGATCTTCGTCGTCGGGGGTGGGGCGACACCTCGCACGGAGGTGACCCGAACCCGATCGGGGCCGGCCTGCTCCAGCTCGACCGTGTCCAGGCGCGCCGTGACGTCCGGGTTGGCGTAGTGCGGGCCTGCCACCTCGTACACCAGCTGCGCGGTGACCGTGTCGACGGTGACCGCACCCCCGGTGCCGGGATGTTTGGTCACCACGGCGGTCCCGTCCGCGCTGAGCTCGACGAGCGGAAACCCCAGCGGCCGGGTGATGTCGACCGCCGCGAAGCCGGAGAAGTTGCCACCCGTGGCCTGCGTGCCGCACTCGAGAATGTGACCGGCGACGACGCCGGCGGCCAGGCGGTCGAAGTCCGTGCGCCCCCAGCCGAACTCCGCGATCGCCGGTCCCAGCGTCAGCGACGCGTCGGTGACGCGGCCGGTGACGACGATGTCGGCGCCGGCGTCGAGCGCTGCGGCGATCCCGAATGCTCCGAGGTAGGCGTTCGCGGTCAGCGCGTCCGGCCAGCCGTGCGCCGCAGCCGCACCGAGCAGGTCGTCGCCGTGCACGTGGGCGACGGCGACCTCGACGCCCTGCTCCTCCGCCAGGGCCCGGACGGCCCGCGCGAGCCCGGCCGGGTTGAGCCCACCCGCGTTGGTCACGATCCGTAGCCCGCGCTGCCGGGCCTGGGTGAGGCAGCCGGCGAGCTGCCGCAGGAACGTCTTCGCGTAGCCGAGCGACGGGTCCTTCTGACGGTCCCGGCCCAGGATGAGCATGGTCAGCTCGGCCAGGTAGTCCCCGGTCAGATAGTCCAGCTGCCCGCCCTCGATCATCTCGGCCATCGCCGAGAAACGGTCACCGTAGAAGCCCGAGCAGTTCCCGATGCGGATGGTGCGCATTGCCGTCACACTAGACTTTCTGACAAAGTAGTCAAGTAACGAAGGGGGTGTCCGGTGGGCCGAGCTCGAACGAACCCCGCGCCCACGGCACCGACCACCGCCAGGGGGCGCCGAACCCACGACGCGCTGATCGCCGCCGGCCGCGAGATCATCGAGGAGCACGGGTGGGCGGGGTTCACCCCCGAGGCCGTCACCCAGGCGGCCGGCGTGTCGTACGGGACCTTCTACACCTACTTCGAATCCAAGGACGACCTCCTCCGCAGGATCGTCCAGGCGGCCGCCGACGAGATGATCGCCGCGAGCCTGGTGCCGGACACCCTCGACGACCCGTATGCGCGCATCGTCGAGGCGAACCGCCGCTACCTGGCCGCCACCGGCCGGGCCGCGAAGGTGCTCCGCATGGTCGAGCACGGCGCCTACCTGGACGACAACCTCCGCCGCCTCCTCCTGGAGATCCGCGAGTTCTACGTCGGCCGCAGCGCCGAGGGCATCCGCCGACTCCAGACAGCCGGACTCGCCAACCCCGACCTCGACCCCCGCCTGACCGCCATCGCCCTGGGCGGCATGGTCGAACAGGTCGCCGTGGTCATCAACGAACTCCAAGAACCCCTCGACGTGGAAAAGATGATCGACCATCTCTCCCGCCTCTGGGCCTCAGCCATCGGCCTCCGGGTGCGCTGACCTCGGGAAGTATCAACAATGTACGTCCGTGAATATGTCGTCTCTCTAGCTTCCCTTCGTCTTGTCTCGACAGACGAAGGACGAGGGCATGGGGAGAAAACGGGGCGTGCTGGGCGCGGCCCTGGCGCTGGGCGTTCTGGTGGGTTCGGGCGTCTGGGTCGTGGAGTCGGCGCGGGATGTCGCCGCACCTGAGGTGCCGGGGGCGCCGGCGGCGGCGCCGGGCCTGCTGGATCGGGTGCGTGGGGCCGCCGAGGACCTGGTGGGTGCCGGGGGGACCGCGGTACGCGCGGAGGCGGTGGGTGCCGGGCTCTCGCTGAGTCAGCCGACGCCGGCCGGGAAGGTGTGGCCGAAGGCGAAGCGGGTGCGTGAGGTCGCGTCGAAGCGGTCGGCGAACGGCCGGGTGTTCCAGCTGTCGGACGGCCGGTTGCAGGCGGAGATCTCGGCCGCGCCGGTGAACTACCGGGACGGCCGGGGCCGGTGGCAGCCGATCGACACCCGGGTGCGCCCGAGCGAGCGGGCCGGTTATCCGCAGGGCAACGCCACCAACACCTTCACCAGTCTGTTCGGGGCGCGTGGTGTGCGGTTCGAGAAGGACGGCCGTGCGGTGGGGCTGGGGCTGCCCGGTGCCGGTGCCGCCCCGCGGGTGGACGGTTCGACGGTCACCTACCCGGGGGCGGCCGACGGCGCCGACGTGGTCTACGAGGTCACGCCCACCGAGCTGAAAGAGAAGATCGTACTGAAGCGGGCGCCGGCCGGTCCGGTGTCGTACACGTTCCCGCTGGACACGCGTGGGCTGACCGCGGTGGCGCAGCCGGACGGGTCGATCGCCTTCCGGAGCGCGGGCGGCGCGACCGTGCTGACCATGCCGGCGCCGTTCATGTACGACGGTGCGAACGCGACGAGCACGAAGGTGACGCAGAAGGTCGCCGGGAACTCGGTGACCGTCACCGCGGACGCGGCGTGGCTGGCGGACCCGGGCCGGAGGTATCCGGTCGTGGTGGACCCGACGATCCGGGTGCAGCCGGTCCCGGTCGACGCGCAGGACGTGATGATCTCCTCGGGCGCCGCGACGACCAACTTCGGCAACTCGTACGAGTTGCGGGTCGGCACGGACGCGACGGCGGCGTGGCGGTCGCTGCTGAAGTTCGACACGAGCATGGTGCCGGCGGGTACCGCGATCGACGACGCGCAGCTGCAGCTGTACTACGACTCGTCGTATCACGCGTACGGTTTCGACGTACCGATGGAGGCCCGCCGGATCACGACGGCCTGGTCGGAGTCGACGGCGACGTGGGCGAGCGCGAATGCCAACGTGACCGCCGAGCCGGTGGGCAACATCGTCACGGTCGACGACGGTGACAGCAACACGGCAGTCGTCGGCACGTGGACGAACTCCACCAACACGACCCTGACGCCGAAGGCGATCGGCGGGGATTACCGGGTCAACAACGACGCGACGACCGGGCACACCCACACCTGGGTGCCGACGATCACCGAGGCCGGGAACTACCTGGTCGAGGTGCACTACGTCGGGGAGGCCGACCGGGCCACGAACGCGCCGTACACGGTGTACTACAACGGCGGCTCGAAGGCGTACGCCATCGATCAGACCACCCCGGTGGCCGCCGGCGGCTGGAAGACGCTCGGCGTGCACCCGTTCGCGGCCGGGACCACCGGCCGGGTCGTGCTCGGCGACGTGGCGAGCAAGGCGGTGATCGCCGACGCGGTGCGGTTCACCAAGGCGAACACGGTGAAGGCGAACAGCAGGTCGAACGTGTGGTCGTCGTTCCCGGTCCGCAACGTCGTGCAGGAGTGGGTCAACGGCACCGCCAACCACGGTCTGATGATCAAGGCGGTCAACGAGGCCGACAAGGGCCGTGGTGGCGCGATCTTCCAGGCCGCGGAATACGCCTACAACAACGACCGCCGCGACGCGAACCTGCCGAAGCTGACCATCACGTACGGCAAGCCCGGCGTGACGGTGAACCCGCCGACCACGATCACGTCGACCGGCGCGCTGCTGGACTGGCCGGCCTACAGCGGGACGGACATCGCCGAGTACCAGGTGCACCGCAGCGCCTACCAGACGTGGACGCCGTCGGCGGCCACCCTGGTCGCGCCGGTCGCCAAGAGCGCGACGAGCTTCCAGGACACCACGGCCGCGCCGACCGCGGCGGCCGAGACCGACCCGATGAAGCGCAAGTTCTTCTACTACATGGTCGCGGTCAAGACCACCGACGGGAAGATCATCGCGGGTCCGACGGTGCCGGCGATGCTGCCCAAGGCCGGGCAGATCACCAAGATCTTCCGGACCGGCGGCACCGACACGACGCTCTCGCTGGCGCAGCGCACGGTCAACGTCAACAGCTACGCCGGTGACCCGTTCGTCTCGCCGGGCAACAACTCGAGCGTCTTCGGCGACACCCGCGGCCTGGTCCGGGTCCCGCTCTCCGGTATCCCGGCGAACGCCCAGGTCGTCGACGCTCAGCTGCGGATGTGGAACGTCGGCCTCTATCCGGGCACGGACACCGACGAGTACGTCGACGCGTACCGGCTGACCCGGGCGTTCGACCAGACGAAGGCGACCTGGGACACCAGCGACGGTGTCACCGCGTGGAGCGGCGGCGCCTACGACGCCACCGCGCTGTCGGCGAACAACACGTTCACCAACGACCCGAAGTGGATGGCCTGGAACGTCACGCCGGCCGCGAAGGCGTGGGTGGCCGACCCGGCCGTCAACCACGGCGTGCTGCTCAAGCAGCGCGACGAAGTCGGCCAGACGGCTCGGGCCATGCTGCTCGCCGCCGAGGCGTCCGAGCCGATGCTGCGGCCCACCGTCGAGGTCACCTACCTGGAGCAGACGCCGGAGTCGACCTACTACGTCCCGGACCTGCCCGAGGGTGCCCCGCCGGCGAGCACCTTCACCACGCCGGTGTCGCTGTCCAACCCGACCCCGGCCGCGTGGAAGGCAACCGACTGGCAGCTGTCGTACAAGTGGGCCCGCGCTGACGGCGCGCCGGTCTCCGGGGCGCAGGCGATCACCGCGCTGCCGGCCGACGTGCCCTCCGGCGGCACCGTCGACCTGACCGCCACGGTCACCACCCCGCCGTCGGCCACCGACGGCAACAAGAAGACCGACTACACGATCAGCTGGGAGCTGCGTAACAGGATCACCGGCCAGGCCCTGGCGCCGCTGGAGCAGAAGCTGGCTGTCGTCGAACCGACCTCCGACCAGCTCGGCCTGGAGAAGTTCTACTCGTACGCGGGCAAGAACACCGGCGCCGGCAGCACCCTGATGAACAACCTGTTCGCCGGTAACTCGGTCTGGTCGTACAACGCGTTCAGCAACCCGTCGCGGGGCATCGGCTCGTTCGTCCGGCTGTCGTACAACTCGCTGGACACCACCGACACGGTCGCCGGGTTCGGCTGGTCGCTGCAGGCGTCGTCGATGATGCGCCTCGGCTCGCCGCTGGACTTCCACCCGAACCCGAACCCGACCCGGGTCACCTTCACCGACGGTGACGGCACGAGCCACTGGTACACGCGGGACCCGGCCACCGGCACCTGGGTGTCGCCCAAGGGCGTGCATCTCTACCTGGAGAAGGTCACCACTCTCGACTGCAAGCCCAACACGCAGGAGCAGCGGGCCTGGCGGCTGACCCGTCCGGACCGTACGCAGTTCTACTACGACTGCGAGGGCTACCTGTCGAGCGTCGTCGACAACAACGGCAACGAGATGCTCTTCACGTACGAGGAGCGCAGGTCCAACAACAAGCCGACCAAGTTCCTGCGGTACGCGACCGACGCGGCCGGCCGGACGGCGCTGACCATCGACTACTACGCCAAGGGCGACGCGTACGACTACGTCGACGACGTCACCTGGACGCGCAAGTCGGCCACCGGCCTGACCAACCCGAAGATCATCGACCACGTCCGGCAGATCACCGACATCTCCGGCCGGAAGCTGACCTTCGCGTACACCGACAAGGGCCTGCTCGGTGAGCTGATCGACGGCGCCGGTTCGGCCAACGGCGCGCCGAAGACGTTCAAGTTCCGCTACGACATGACCCAGGGCAACAAGAACGTCAAGCTGGTCAAGGTCACCGACCCGCGCGGCAACGCCACCGACGTGCTCTACCACTACCCGTCGGCCGGTGACGACCCGCAGTGGCACTGGCGCACGAAGTCGTACACCGACCGGCTCAGTCACGCGACGCAGTTCGCCTACGCCGACCCGGACGCCGGCACCGACATCCGCACCACGGTCACCGACGCGGAGAACCGCGCCGCGGTCTACCTCATGGACGGCTACGGCCGGGCCCGGCAGACCACCAACGCCAAGAACCAGTCCATGACACTGACCTGGGACGACGACCACAACGTCACCCAGATGCGGGAGAACGACGGCGCGGTCTCGACCTGGGCCTACGACGCCAGGACCGGGTACCCGACCGAGATCAAGGATGCCGAGGCGGTCGCCCGCAACACGGCCGGGACGGTGCTGACCTACCAGTACCAGCTCAACGGCTACGTCGCCGACCTGACCTCGAAGACCAGTCCCGAGGGCCGCAGGTGGACCTTCGGCTACGAGACCGACGGCGACCTGTCCTGGGTGGTCGATCCGCTGGGCAACACCACCGCGGACCCGGAGGACTACAAGACCTCCTACACGTACGACGTGTGGGGCCAGCCGCTGACCACGACGGACGCCAACGGCAACATCACGACGAACAGCCGGTTCGACGCGAACGGCTACCCGCAGACCATGACGGACGCGGAGAACCGGTCCTCGACGTTCGTCTACGACGTACGCGGCCACGTTCTCAAGGTCACCGACGCGCTCAGCCACGACACCACCCAGACGTACGACACCTTCGGGCGCCCGCTGGAGCGGCGGACCGCCAAGGACCAGGCCGCCGGCACCTGGATCGTCACGCCCGCCCCGAAGTACGACGAGAACGACAACGTCTACGAGTCGTACAGCCCGACCGGCGCGGCGCTGACCGCGGTGTACGACAAGGCGGACCAGCTGCAGTACACGCTGGCCCCGCTCGACGCCGCCGGTGACCCGGAACGCCGGTCGTCCTACACCTACGACAAGGCCGGTCACCTGCTGACCGCCACCGAACCCAAGGGCAACCTGACCGCGACGGTGGGGGACTACACCACCACCAACACCTACAACGAGATCTACCAGCTCGTCAGCGTCACCAACGCTCAGGGCCAGAAGATCTCCTACGAGTACGACAGCGTCGGCAACGTCACCAAGGTGGTCGACCCGCGCAAGAACGCGACCGCCGACACCGCCGACTACACGACCGTGATGGAGTACGACAAGGCGCACCGGCTCACCCGCAGCATCGACGCCGCGGGAAAGTCGACCAGCCAGACGTACGACCGGGACGGTCTGGTCGTGGCGACGACCGACAAGCTCGGCGTCACCACCGAGGCGACCCTGGACGCGCGGGGCAAGCCGAGCCAGGTCAAGGTCCCGCACACGGGCGAGGCCGGCTCGGTCACCTACCGCGTCACGAAGTACGAGTACGACGAGGTCGGCAACCAGACCCGGGTGATCAGCCCGCGGGGTGTGGCCACGACCGACGACCCGGACGACTTCGCCACGGTCAAGGTCTACGACAAGCTCAACCGGGTCAGGGAGACCCGTACCGCGTACGACAGGGACGACGCCCGCTACAACAAGGCCGACGTCACCACGTACGAGTACGACGAGGTGGGGCGGCTCAAGACGCTGTCAGCGCCGCCGTCGGCCGGCGAGACGGTCCGCAACAACACCACGTACACGTACTTCGACAACGGCTGGACGAAGAGCAGCACCGACCCCTGGAACATCGTTGCCTCCTACGAGTACAACGATCTCGGCGCGCAGACCAGGCGGACGCTGACACCGGCCGGTGAGGACGCCGGCTCGTCGGCCAACCGGACGATGACCTGGTCGTACTACCCCGACGGCAAGCTCAAGGGCCGCTCGGACGACGGTGTGCCGGTCGGCAAGCAGGTGGTGCTGGTCGACAACTCGGACTTCAACAACACCGTCACCACCGGTTCCTGGACGACCGCGAACACGGCCGCCGGCAAGTACGGCATCGACTACGCGACCCGTCCCGCCGGAACCGGGACCAACGCCTTCACCTGGCAGCTCAACGTTCCGCAGGCCGGCACGTACGAGGTGCTGACCCGCTATCCCACGGTCAGCGGCGCGGCCACCGACGCGAAGTACTCGGTGAGCCACGGCGGGGGCAGCACGACACGCACGGTCAACCAGACCGCGGGCGGCGGCTCCTGGATCAGCCTCGGCTCCTACACCTTCACCGAGGGCAACAGCCACACGGTGTCGCTGTCGGACCAGGCCGCCGGCACGGTCGTCGCGGACGCCGTCAAGCTGGTCCGGAACAACACCGGCGAGGCGGACGACCAGAGGAAGGACTACACCTACCGGTACGACGCCAACGGCAACACGGCGACCGTCACCGACTCGTCGCCCGGTGCTCGGGTGGACAGCTACGCGGTGACCTACAACGGCCTCAACCAGGTCGAGAAGGTCACCGAGAGCAGGGCGGGCGCGACCCGCAACGTCACGTCGTTCACCTACAACGAGAACGGCGCCCCGCTGACCACGGCGCACGACAAGCAGCAGTCGGCCTACGAGTACGACCAGCGGGACCTGCTGTCGAAGGTCACCACCGGCGACAAGGTGTCCAGTTACACGTACACCGACCGTGGTGAGACGTTGCGCGAGACCAAGGGCAACGGCAACACCGTCGACTACTCGTACTACCTCGACGGTCTCGCCCGGTCCCAGGTCGAGAAGAAGGCGAACGGGACGCTCGTCTCCGAGCACACCCTGACGTACGACCTGAACGGCAACCGGGTCAGGGACGTCGCCAGGAAGATGCGGGGGGACGACAGGTCCGCCTACCTCTCCAGCACCACCGACAACGCGTACGACCCGCGGGACCGGCTGGTCACGGCCACCACCACCGGTGACGCGCCGGGCACCGAGTCCTACGTCCACGACGCGAACAACAACGTCATCAGCCAGACCGTCAAGAACGTCACGACGACCTTCAACTACGACCGGAACCGGCTGCTGACGGCGGAGACCGGCGGGGCGCGTTCGGCGTACAACTACGACCCGTTCGGCCGCCTGGACACCGTCACCGCCGGTGGCTCGGTGATCGAGCGCAACGTCTACGACGGTTTCGACCACGTGGTCGAGAAGCGCACGAAGAACGGTGCCGCCACGTCGGTCACGAAGTACACCTTCGACCCGCTGGACCGGACCACCACGAAGACGGCGGACGCCGGTGGCGCGAAGGAGAAGACCACCACGTTCAACTACCTGGGACTCTCCGCTCAGGTGCTCGACGAGGAGGTCGCCGGCAAGGTCGCCAAGTCCTACCAGTACTCACCGTGGGGGCAGCGGCTCTCTCAGGTGACCCACATGGACGACGGCAGCGAGGAGGACGCCTACTTCGGATACAACCCGCACACCGACGTCGAGCAGGTCACCGACGAGACCGGTGACGCCAAGGCCACGTACGGCTACACGGCGTACGGAAAGGACAACGAGGCCGAGTTCACCGGGATCGACAAGCCGGACGCGACGGACCCGACCAAGGAGCCGTACAACGCCTACCGCTTCAACGGGCAGCGCTGGGACCCGGCATCCGGCGACTACGACATGGGCTTCCGCGACTACAGCCCGGACCTGAACCGGTTCCTGTCCCGGGACAGCTACAACGGCGCCCTGTCGGACATGAACCTGGGCCTCGACCCGTGGAACGCCAACCGGTACGCCTTCGGCGGCGGCAACCCGGTCTCCAGCGTCGAGCTCGACGGGCACATCAGCTGGGGCGGCATCTGGGACGACCTCAAGGGCGCGGTCAAGGGGGTCACCAAGAGCGCGGTGAAGGGCCGGGGCAACCCCGCCATGACCATCTTCCGCCTCTTCTCCGACATCCTGCTGGACGCCGATCCCGCGGGTTCGCCCGCATCCGCCCACGAGCGGACGATCGGCGACAAGCCGAACTACGAGCTGGGCCTGTTCGTCACCCCGCAACGGGCGGTCGAGTGGAAGCCGGGTGACCTGAGCAAGCCCAAGACGCGCAGTGACTGCAAGGCGGGCGGGCAGAGCTTCGTCTACTACGAGCCGCTCGACGGCCAGGGCCGCGCGCGCGGAGCACAGGCCTGCCTCACCGCCGGCCAGTTCAACTACGTGGACCAGGAAGGCAACCTGCAGCTGGAGAACGGCCCCAGCTCCGGGATCATCGGCACGCCGGCTCCGTGGCCGCCGACCACGCCCGGTTTCGGAGACACGTTCCCCAAGGGCATGCAGCGGGGCATGCACCGTGGTCATCTGCTCGGCCGGCAACTCGGCGGCAGCGGCACCGACCTGCGGAACCTGGTGCCCATGTATCCGGTGCCGAACAGTCAGGTGATGGCCGGCGTCGAGAACAACATCGCCAACTACCTCAGGACCAATCCCGGGGACACCGTGTATTACACGTCGACACCGCATTACGTAGGGAACAATCCGATTCCGGATCGGATCGATATCATGGCCGTCACGGCCTCGGGGACGGTGCTTCACAACGCCCCGATCTGGAACACGCCATGACGGGGGCACCGATGAACTGGGTGGAACGAATCATGGAGGCGGTCGGCAGCCGCCGCGCCCCGGACGGCCCCGGGTGGGAGCAGGTGGAGGCGCAGCTGGGTGTCACGCTGCCGGCTGACTTCAAGGAGCTGAGCGCGCGCTTCGGGGACGGTGCGTTCTCGGACTACCTGAGTCTGCTGCAACCGGATGCCGGCAGCGTGACGCCGTTGTTGTCGATGTGGTCCGCGGCCCTCAGCCAGACGAGATCGGATGAGCTCTGGGCCCAGCGGTACACCCCCTACGCGGTCTACGACCCGGACACCGGGCGGGGGCTCATTCCGTGGGGATCCGACATCATCGAGGGCGGCTACTACTGGTTGGCGGACCGTTCGGTGCCCGCCGAGCAGTGGCCGGTGGTCGCGCAGAAGGAGGGCGAGGCGTGTCTGCGGTTCGACATGCCGGCGGCTGAGTTCGTCCACCGGATGCTCACCGATCCGGAGTTCAAGCCGTTCACCGTGGCCGATCCGCCGCGGCTGCCCTTCTGGGTCCCGCCGGACGCGCCGTACCCGCTCAGCGCCGCCGAGCGGGAGGCGCTGAGCAGCCCGAACCGGGCGGGCTGAGCCGTGACGACGGGTGGCTCAGAAATGAGCCACCCGTCAGTTCTCGACCACACCGATCACTGTGGTCAGCGACAGCGGGCCGTTGTGTGCGGAGTCGTTGGCCTGGGCCCGGTTGTCGCCGAGCAGGAAAACGTGTCCGGCCGGCACTGTGAGCAGGTCGAAGGCGGGCGGCGGCTCGCCCTTGTCGGCGAGGTACGGCTCGCTCAGAGCGGTGCCGTTGTGCAGCACCCGGCCCGTCGTGTCGCAGCAGCTGACGGTGTCGCCGGGCACCGCGATCACGCGGTAGATCCGGGGCGGATCGCCCGCCGAGCCGCCCCAGCTGTCCGGCGCCTCGAAGACCACCAGGTCGCCGGTATGCGGCTGGTACTCGCCAGGTTCGACCATCTTGGCCGTCACCACGTCGCCCACGGCGAGGGTGGGCTCCATCGCCACCGAGCTGATCCGGTAGTCGTTCCGATCGTCCGAGCCGCACGAGGCGGTGGCCAGCAGTGCCAGGGCGAGCACAGCCGTCAGAGAAGTCGTTCGCACGGGCCGATCGTCGCATTCCCGGCCGCCGATCGGAGGACCGTGACAGCGCAGCGTTCTGCCGCCATTTTCTGTTACTCGAAACGGCCGCCGAAACGGTTGATAATGCTCACTGCGCGATTACCGCCATTCGCGTTGATCTCTCCCGCCCGGCTCCCTAGCGTAAGGGCCGAACAAGGGGGAGATAGATGTCCATCGAGGTCCGTCTACTCGGGCCGGTGGAGTTACGGGGAGAGGACGGTCCGGGAGATCCGGGACCGGCCAGACGGCGCGCCGTGCTCGCGGCGCTGGCCCTGGAAGCCAACCGGCCGGTGACGCTGCACCGGCTCACCGAGCTGCTCTGGGCGGGGTCGCCGCCGGCGTCCGCGGTGGCGAACATTCGCAGTCACGTTGCGAAGCTGCGCCGTACGCTCGGTGGCCGGATCGTCTCCCGGCACGGCGCCTACCAGGTGAACCTGGCGCCGCACGAGCTGGACGTCACGGAATTCCGCCGCCTCGCCGGCCGGGGGCGCGACGCACTGGCTCGCGGCGAGTCCGGCCCGGCCGAATCGGACCTGGCGGACGCTCTGCGGCTGTGGCGCGGCCCCGCCGGGCACGGGATGCCGCGCGGTGCCGCCCTCGACGTGCTGCTTGCCGGGTTGGAGGTCGACCGCCTGCGCACCCTGGAGGACCTCGTCGACGCGCGGCTGCAGCGCGGGCACACCGGGGAACTGGTGACCGTGCTGCGCGAACATCTGGCCGCCCACCCCTTGCGGGAACGAGCCTGGGCGCAGCTGATGCTGGCCCTGTACCGGGCCGGCGACCTCGGTGCGGCGCTCGCCGCCTACCGGCAGGCGCAGGCCGTACTGCATGCCCAGCTCGGCATCGACCCGAGCAGCGAACTCGCCGCATTGCACGTGGCGATGCTGGAGCGGGCGCCCCGCCTCGACCTGCGCGCACGGCCACCGCGGCCGGTCGGCGGGCCGGCCGGCGCGGAGGTGCCCCGGGAACTGCCACCGGATCCGGTACTGCGCGGACGGTCGGCCGAACTCGCGGCGGTACTGGCGGCCGCGCAACCCAAGGCGGTCGGCCGGGTGGCCGCGGTGGTGGTGCACGGTCCGCCGGGCAGCGGCAAGACGGCCCTGGTCACGCGGGCCGGGCATCGGCTGGCGGACGCGTTCCCGGACGGGCAGATCTTCGCCGAAGCGGGGCCGGAGGTCTCCGCCACCGACCTGATCGCCCGCGTGCTCCGGGCGCTCGGGGTGCCGGCCGGTGAGGTGCCCGAGCGGGCCGACGAGCGGGTCGGCCGGTACCGGTCGCTGCTCGCCGCGCGCCGGGTGCTGATCGTCCTGGACGGCGCGGCCGGCAGCGAACAGGTGCGGCTCCTCATCCCGGCCGCGGCCGGCTCGGCGCTGCTGGTGACGAGCCGCGACCCGTTGCACATGCCCGAACGCGTGCGGCACGTCGCCCTGGGCGAGCGGCGGTCCGGGCCGTCACTCGAGGCCGGCATGTCGGCGTAGTACCCGGTGCGGCCCCGTCCAGCATCAGCTCAGCGATCCGGGTGGCCTACAGAACTCTCTCCTGCAGCATTGCATACGATATTCAGAAGCCAGTATGGTGAGGGCCTGAGTCGATCGCTGTGGAGTGGAGGCGGGATCGTCGTGGTCAGTCCTGGCACTTCGGTAACGGATCGGGTGCGAGCGCTGGTCGCGGCGCATCGCGGCGACCGCGGCGCGTTGATGCCGATCCTGCATCGCATTCAGGCCGAGTTCGGCTACGTCGGCCCCGACGTCGTGCCGGTGCTGGCGGCCGAGCTGAACATCTCCCGCGCCGACGTGCACGGCGTGATCACCTTCTACACCGACTTCCGGTCCGAGCCGGCCGGCGCGACCGTGCTGAAACTCTGCCGGGCCGAGGCGTGCCAGTCGGTCGGCGCGGAGGAACTGGTCGCCCACGCCGAGCAGGTCCTGGGGATCAAGATCGGTCAGACCACCCCGGACGGCTCGGTGACCCTGGATCAGGTGTTCTGCCTGGGCAACTGCGCGCTCGGCCCGGCCGGTCAGGTCGACGAGAGGGTGCGGGGCCGGCTCACCCCGGCCCGGCTGGACGCCCTCCTGGCGGACGGGGCGAGCCGATGACCGTCACGGTCTATGTGCCCCGGGACTCGGCCGCGTTGTCCCTCGGTGCCGACGAGGTCGCCGACGAGCTCCTGGAGGCAGCCGACCGCCCGATCCGGATCGTCCGCAACGGTTCGCACGGCATGCTCTGGCTGGAACCGCTGGTCGAGGTGGTCACCGAGCGCGGCAGGATCGGATACGGCCCGGTCGAGCCCGGGGCGGTCGGGGATCTCGTCGCGGCGGGGATGCTCGACGGCGCAGACCACGAGCTGTGCCAGGGTGTGGTGGCGGATCTGCCGTGGATGCGGGACCAGACCCGGCTCTGTTTCGCGCGGGTCGGGGTGACCGATCCGCTCTCACCCGAGGACTACGTCGCCCATGGCGGGCTGACCGGGCTGCGCCGGGCGTTGGACCTGCCCCGGGCCGACGTCGTCGCCGAGGTCACCGAGTCGGGACTGCGCGGCCGCGGTGGCGCGGGCTTCCCGGCCGGCATCAAGTGGAAGACCGTCGGGGACACCCCGGGCGCGCTGAAGTTCGTCTGCTGCAACGCCGACGAGGGTGACAGCGGCACGTTCGCGGACCGGATGCTCATGGAGGGCGACCCGTTCACGCTCATCGAGGGGATGACGATCGCGGCATGGGCGGTCGGCGCGACCGAGGGCTACATCTACATCCGCTCGGAGTACCCGGATGCCGTACGCACCGTGCGCGAGGCCATCGACGTGGCCCGCGGGCAGGGCTGGCTGGGCGACGACATCCTCGGCTCCGGGATGCGGTTCGACCTGTTCGTCCGGGTCGGCGCGGGCGCGTACATATGCGGTGAAGAGACCGCGATGCTGGAGAGCCTGGAAGGCAAGCGCGGCATGGTCCGCGCGAAACCCCCGATCCCGGCCATCACCGGCCTGTTCGGCAAGCCGACCGTGGTCAACAACGTGCTGACGCTGGCGTCGGTCCCGGCGATCCTGGCCGGCGGCGCGGCGGCGTATCAGGCGCTGGGCGTCGAGCGGTCGCGCGGCACCCAGGTGTTCCAGCTGGCCGGCAACGTCGCCCGCGGCGGCATCTTCGAGACCGCGTTCGGAATGACGCTGCACGAACTGGTCAACACCTACGGCGGGGGCACGCGCAGCGGCCGCCCGGTCCGCGCGGTGCAGGTCGGCGGGCCGCTCGGGGCCTACCTGCCGGCGACCGGCCTGGACGTGCCGATGGAGTACGAGGCGTTTGCCGCCGCCGGAGCGATGCTGGGCCACGGCGGCGTCGTGGTCTTCGACGACACCGTGGACATGGCCGCGATGGCGCGATTCGCGATGGAGTTCTGCGCCGAGGAGTCCTGCGGCAAGTGCACGCCCTGCCGCGTCGGCGCGGTGCGCGGCGTGGAAGTGATCGACAAGATCCGCGCGGGACAGGACCCGGACGGGAACCTCGCCCTGCTCGGTGATCTCTGCGAGCTGATGACCGAGGGGTCGCTGTGCGCGATGGGCGGACTGACTCCGATGCCCGTACGCAGCGCCCTGCTGCACTTCGCCGATGACTTCGGCCCGAACGGAGGAGGCCACCGATGAGCCTGCTGAAGGAACCCGACCTCGGCACTCCGGCCCGGCCCGGCCCGGCGACGGTGTCGCTCGAGGTCGACGGCCTGCCGGTGACCGTGCCCGAGGGCACCTCGGTGATGCGTGCGGCGGCATCGTGCGGGATCGACGTGCCGAAACTCTGCGCCACCGACAGCTTGGAAGCGTTCGGCTCGTGCCGGCTCTGTCTCGTGGAGATCGACGGCCGGCGGGGGACCCCGGCCTCCTGCACGACACCGGTCACCGACGGCATGCGGGTGAGCACCCAGTCGCCGAAGCTGGAGAAGCTGCGGCAGGGCGTGATGGAGCTGTACATCTCCGATCACCCGCTGGACTGCCTCACCTGTTCTGCCAACGGCGACTGCGAGCTGCAGGACATGTCCGGCACAGTCGGTCTGCGGCAGGTCCGTTACGGGTACGACGGCGCGAACCACCTCGACGAGAAGACCGACACCAGTAATCCGTATTTCGACTTCGACGCCTCCAAGTGCATCTCCTGCTCCCGGTGTGTACGGGCGTGCGGCGAGGTGCAGGGCACCTTCGCGCTGACCATCGAGGGGCGCGGGTTCGGCTCGAAGGTCTCGGCCGGCGGCACCGACTTCATGAGCTCGGAGTGCGTCTCCTGCGGCGCCTGCGTGCAGGCCTGCCCGACGGCGACGCTGCAGGAGAAGTCGGTGATCCAGCTCGGGATGCCGAGCCGCAGTGTGATCACCACCTGCGCGTACTGCGGGGTCGGCTGCTCGTTCAAGGCCGAGCTGCGCGGCGCCGAGCTCGTCCGGATGGTGCCCTACAAGGACGGCGGCGCCAACGAGGGCCACTCCTGCGTCAAGGGCCGGTTCGCCTTCGGTTACGCCACCCACCCGGACCGGGTGCTCACGCCGATGATCCGCCCGACCATCACCGACGAGTGGCAGCCGGTCGACTGGGACACGGCCATCGCCTACACGGCGGCCAGGCTGCGCGACATCCAGTCCCGGCACGGCGTCGCGTCGATCGGCGGCATCACCTCCTCGCGTACCACCAACGAGGAGGTCTACGTGGTGCAGAAGATGATCCGGGCCGCGTTCGGCAACAACAACGTCGACACCTGTGCCCGGGTCTGTCACTCGCCGACCGGGTACGGCCTGAAGCAGACCTTCGGCACCTCGGCCGGCACCCAGGACTTCCGCTCGGTCGCCAAGTCCGACGTGATCATGGTGATCGGCGCCAACCCGACCGACGGGCACCCGGTGTTCGCGTCCCGGATGAAGCGCCGGCTCCGCGAGGGCGCCAAACTGATCGTGGTCGACCCCCGCCGGATCGACCTGGTCCGGTCGCCGCACATCGAGGCGCAGCACCACCTGCAGCTCGCGCCCGGCACCAATGTGGCGGTGGTCAACGCGCTGGCCCACGTCGTGCTGACCGAGGGGCTGGTTGACCGGTCCTTCGTCGACGAGCGCTGCGAGGACTTCGACGACTGGGCCGCGTTCATCGCCCGGCCGGAGAACAGCCCGGAGGCGGTCGAGGAACTGACCGGTGTGCCGGCCGAGGAGGTGCGGCAGGCCGCGCGCCTCTTCGCCACCGGCGGCAACGCCGCGATCTACTACGGTCTCGGCGTCACCGAGCACAGCCAGGGCTCGACCATGGTGATGGGCATGGCGAACCTGGCCATGGCGACCGGCAACATCGGCCGCGAGGGCGTCGGGGTCAACCCGCTGCGCGGGCAGAACAACGTGCAGGGCTCCTGCGACATGGGTTCCTTCCCGCACGAACTGCCCGGTTACCGGCACGTCTCCGACGACGTGGTCCGCGGGGTGTTCGAGAACATGTGGGGGAGCACCCTGCAGGCCGAGCCCGGCCTGCGGATCCCCAACATGTTCGACGCCGCCGTCGAGGGCAGTTTCCGGGCGCTCTACGTGCAGGGCGAGGACATCGCGCAGTCCGACCCGAACATCAAGCACGTGCACGCCGCGCTGGCCGCGCTGGAGCTGGTCGTGGTCCAGGACCTGTTCCTCAACGAGACGGCCAAGTTCGCCCACGTGTTCCTGCCCGGCACGTCGTTCCTGGAGAAGGACGGCACGTTCACCAACGCCGAGCGGCGGATCAACCGGGTACGCCCGGTGATGGCGCCGAAGACCGGCAAGCACGAGTGGCAGATCGTCGCCGAGATCGCCGAGGCGATGGGCTACCCGATGCGGTACGACGACCCGAGCCAGATCATGGACGAGATCGCCGCGCTCACGCCGACGTTCGCCGGTGTCTCCTTCGACAAGCTCGACAAGCTCGGCAGCGTGCAGTGGCCCTGCAACGACGCCGCTCCGGAGGGCACGCCGATCATGCACATGGACGGTTTCGTCCGGGGCCGGGGCCGGTTCGTGCAGACGCCGTTCGTGCCGACCCGTGAGCGCAGCACCCGCAAGTACCCGCTCATCCTGACCACCGGCCGCATCCTCAGCCAGTACAACGTCGGCGCCCAGACCCGGCGGACCGCGAACGTGGCCTGGCACCCGGAGGACGTCCTGGAGATCCATCCGCACGACGCCGAGGACCGTGGCATCAGCAACGGCGACGAGGTCGTCCTGACCAGCCGGGTCGGCGCCACCACCCTGCGCGCGGTTCTCGCCGACCGGATGCCGGTCGGCGTCGTCTACACCACCTTCCACCACCCGGTGACCGGTGCCAACGTGGTCACCACGGAGAACTCCGACTGGGCGACCAACTGCCCGGAGTACAAGGTGACAGCCGTCCAGGTCGGTCTCAAGAGCCCGGCGATGGCGGGCTGAGCGATGTCGCCGCAGGTCCGGATGATCAACGACATCGCCGCCCAGTTCCGGCACCAGGCGCCGGACGCGGCGGCGGCGGCCATCGCGGAGCACATCCGGGCGTTCTGGGATCCACGGATGCGCGCCGAACTGGCACGGCGGGTCGAGGCCGAGCCGGAGGCCCTGGACCCGCTCGCCCTGGCCGCCGGCCGGCTCCTGACAACCATGTGAGAAGGAGGGCCCGTGCCCACACACCACCTCCGCTACGACGTGAACTGCTCGATCCTGTTCACCGAGCTACCCCTGCTGGAGCGGCCGGCGGCGGCGCGGGCGGCCGGTTTCGAGGCGGTCGAGTTCTGGTGGCCGTTCGACGAGGCGGTGCCGCCGGCGTCCGACGTGGACGCGTTCGTCGGGGCCGTCCGCGACGCCGGCGTGCAGCTCGTCGGCCTGAACTTCTTCGCCGGCGACATGCCCGGCGGCGACCGGGGAGTGGTGTCCTGGCCGGCGCGCTCGGCCGAGTTCCGCGACAACGTCGACCTGGTCGCGACGATCGGCGCCGCCACCGGATGCCGGTCCTTCAACGCCCTGTACGGCAACCGGATCGCCCACCTGTCCCGGGATGTGCAGGACGAGACGGCGGTGGCGAACCTGGCCTTCGCGGCGACGGCGATGGCGCGGATCGGTGGCGCGGTGCTGGTCGAGGCGGTGAGCGGGCCGCATCCGTACCAGTTGCGCACCGCGGCCGACGTCGTCTCCGTGCTGGACCGGGTGCGGGCCGAGCGCGGGGTGCGGAACCTGGCCTTCCTCGCCGACCTGTACCACCTGACCGTCAACGGCGACGACGTCGCCAAGGTCCTCGCGGACCACACCGACCGGATCGGGCACGTGCAGATCGCCGACGCGCCGGGCCGGCACGAACCGGGTTCCGGCGACATCGACCTCGACGGCTACCTCAGCCAGCTCGAACAGGCCGGCTACGGCGGCTGGGTCGGCCTGGAGTACGTCCCGAGCGGTCCGAGCGGGCTGAGCTTCGACTGGCTGCCCCGGGACCGCCGCGCCTGAGCCCGATCCGCACAACGAAGGGAACCGCTGACAATGACGACCGTGGGTTTCATCGGTCTGGGCATCATGGGCGGCCCGATGGCCGTCAACCTGGTCAAGGCCGGGTTCGACGTCATCGGATACGACGTCACCCCGGCTCGCGTGGCCCTGCTGGCCGAGACCGGTGGCCGGGCCGCCGGCGGCATCGCGGAGGCGGTGCGGAAGGCGGACATCGTCGTCACGATGGTCCGCGACTCGGCCGACGTCGAGGCGGTCGCGCTCGGCGAGCAGGGCATCCTGGCCAACGCCCGGCCGGGCCTGCTCTACGTCGACACCAGCAGCATCTCACCCAAGACGTCCCGGGACGTCGCCGAGGCGGCCGTGGCGCACGGGGTACGAGTACTGGACGCCCCGGTCAGCGGTGGAGAGGCCGGCGCGGTCGAGGGCAGTCTCTCGATCATGGTCGGCGGCGGCGCCGAGGACTTCGAGGCGGCGCGCCCGGTGCTGGAGGTGGTCGGCGCGACAGTGGTCCACGTCGGCCCGCACGGTGCCGGCCAGACGGTCAAGGCGGCCAATCAGCTCATCGTGGCCGGCACCATCGAGCTCGTCGCCGAGGCGATCGTCTTCCTCGAGGCCTACGGGGTGGACACCGAGGCGGCGGTCCGGGTGCTGGCCGGTGGCCTGGCCGGCAGTCGCATCCTGGACCGCAAGGCGGCCGGGATGCTGGCCCGGCGCTTCGAACCGGGTTTCCGGATCGACCTGCACCACAAGGACATGGGCATCGTCACCTCGGCGGCCCGGGAAGCCGGTGTGGTCATCCCGCTGGGGTCGGCGGTCGCGCAGTTGATCGCCGCGCTGAAGGCGCGGGGCGACGGCGGCCTCGACCACAGCGCCCTGCTGAAGCTGGTCGAGCAGCTCTCCGGCCGCTCAGCCACCCACGCCGGGTAGCGGCAGCAACTCGGTCGTGCCGCCGGTCCAGCCCGGCGGCACGACGGCGAGCGCGTCCGCCCCGGCGGCGCCCCACAGCGAGCCGGGCCGGTCGTGACCCACGGGCACGGCCGTCGACCCGGTCCGGGTCACCGGAACCAGCCGGGTGTCCCGCTCGTGCGGCGTCACCGGAAGCAGCCGGGTATCGCGCTCGTGCCGGGTCACCGGCCCGCTCACCGGCCCGCTCACCGGCCCGCTCACCGGCCCGCTCACCGGCCCGCTCACCGGCCCGCTCACCGGCCCGCTCACCGGCCCGCTCAGCGTGGCGGTCAGCACCGGCGGTTCGGCACGGCCGGCCAGACGGCCGGCCAGCGGGTACAGCAGGGTCAGCGCGGCGACCAGCGCCGCGAACGGATTACCGGGCAGGCCGACGACGAACCGGCCGTCCGGCAGCACCGCGAACAGCTGCGGATGGCCGGGCCGGCACGCGACGCCGCGGACCGGAACGCGCGCGGACAGGGTGCCGAGGGCCCCGCGCAGGTGGTCGGCGGCGCCGGCCGAAGTGGCACCGCAGACCACCAGCACGTCGGCGTCCGCGCGCCGCAGGGCGTCGACCAGGACGGCGGGCTCGTCGGTGACCCGGGTCTCCCAGACCGGCTCGGCCCCGGCCGCCCGGATCAGGCCGGGCAGCATCGGCCCGATGGCGTCGCGGACCTGCCCCGGCGCCGGGATCCCGCTGCGGCGCAGCTCGGCACCGGTGACCACGATCCCGGCGCGCGGACGGCGGTGCACTGTCAGCGTGTCGTGCCCGAGGCTGGCGGCCAGCCCGAGCACGACTGAGTTGACCACCGTGCCGGCCGCCAGCACCTCCTGGCCGGCCGGGCAGTCCTCGCCCTGCCGCCGGATGTGCCGGCCGGGAGCGATCTCACCGGTCACCGTGCCGCCCGTCCGGGTGGACCGCTCGTACGGCAGCACGGCATCGGCACCGGCCGGCACCACCGCGCCGGTGCCGATCTCCACCGCGTGCCCGGGGGCCAGCGGCGCGGGCGGCTCCGGGTCGCCGGCCATGATCCGCCCGGCGATCTCCCACGGGCCGTGGCCGGCCACGGCGAACCCGTCCATGGCGGCGGCGTCATAGGCCGGTAGCGGGGAGAGGGCGATCAGCGGTTTGGACAGCGCGGAGCCGGCCGCCTCGCTGAGCGGCACCTCGACCGCGGGAAGCGGGCGGCCGGCCTCGCGGGCGCATCGCCGGGCCTCGTGCCAGCCGGTGGCGCTCACCGGCCGGAGTCCCGCCCGGGCCACTCCTGGGCGAGTCTGGTCAGTTGCTCGGCGGCCTCGGCGGGGGTGGCGCCCCGGCCGACGACCACGCCCAGCAGGAAGGTGCCGAGCGGTGCGGCCGGCCGGGTGACCCCGTGCGCGACGTCGCGGGCGACGTCCAGGATCAGCCGCTGGTCGAGCACCGCCGGGTCGAGGCCGAGCTCGTCGATCGCCCGGCCGGTCCAGTCGTCCAGCACGCTCATACCCACTCCTCGTCATCGCCCGAACCTGGACAGTAACCCGTCGCATCGTGGAGAATATGCATCCTACATACTGTATACGATGGTCGGTCGGAGGTGCCAGATGACGGATTCCAGCAACGACACGACAGTACGCGAGGTCGGGGACTTCTACGGCCGTCGCTATCGGGTCGGTGAGAGCGACCGGGTCCTGCTGGGACGGTCGCGCGGGTGGATGGCCGGGCTGCCCTGTGCGGCGATGCTGGCGATCAGCCTCTTCCAGTACGGGTACGGCGCGGCCCTGCCGACCCTCGTCGAGGCGAACGGCTGGAGTGTGTGGCAGGCGTTCGGTGTGCTCGGGCTGTGGGTCGTCGCGCAGGCCGCCGGGTCGCCACTGGGAGGATGGCTCTACCAGCGGCAGCGAACGCGGCTGGCCGTACCCATGCTGATCGGTGCGGCCTGCTGCCTGATCGCCCTGGTCTCGCTGGCGCACAGCGACCAGATCCGCACCGTGCTGCTGGGGTATTCGGTGCTCGGCGGCCTCGGCGCCGGCCTGGTGTACATGACCTGCGTGGCCACCGTCACCGAGTGGTTTCCCGAGCGGATCGCCGGGCGGGTGGCGATGGTCGGTGCGGCGTTCGGCTACGGTGCGATCCCGTTCGTCGTGGTCGCCGGCTACGTCCTCAGCCCGGCGAACCGGACGGCGGTGCTGGACGCCGCCGCCGTGGTCGTCTTCGCCGTGGTGGCGACCTGCGGGCTGCTGATGCGCAAGCCGCCGAGGAACTGGTGGCCGGCCGAGATCGACCCGCAGCACTGGGCCATCTACCGGCGGCTCAACCGGAGCATCCCGCACAACCGTCCCGCCGTCCGGCCCTATCCGCCGCAGGCGGCGATGCGCAGCGGCATGCTGCCGATGATGTTCGTGGTCGTGGTGCTCGCCGCGGCGATGGCACTGTTCGACATCGCCTACCTCGCCGGCACGGCACACACCCGGGAGCTGGCGGCCTCGGTCCTGGTCGCGGCGATGAGCGCGCTGGCCGCCGGCAACGGGATCGGGCGAGCGGTGACCAGTTCGCTGTCCGACCGGATCGGCCGGCGCGGCACCCTGGGCCTGTCCCTGCTGGTCGGCGGGGCGGCCCAGTTCGGCCTGCTCGCGGCGGCGGCGAACGGCAATCATCCGGGCGCGCTGGTGTGCTTCGCCGCACTGGCCGGCGCCGGCGCCGGGGCGGGCTACTCGCTGCTGGTCAGCCTGGTCCGGGACTGGTTCGGCAACGACGCGACGGTGGCCAACTACGGGATCGTCTACAGCGGCAAGGCGGTCGGGGGAGTGGCCGGCATCGTGCTCGCCGGGCAGGTCGTGACCACCCCGGACTCCGTCGTGCCGTTCGTGGTCGCCGGCTGTCTCGGCCTGCTCGGCGCGGTGCTGACCCGCTGGATGCGCCAGCCCGGCCTGGCCCTGCGGCCGCTGTCGACGCTGCCGGTGGGCCGGATCTGATCAGGAGGGTGGTGGCGAGATGGGACGCGTGACGAGCCGGCGCCGCGTGGTGCGGATGGTCGACGGGGTGGCCGCGGAGCCGGTCGACACGCTCGCCGCGGAGGAACCGCTGGAGATCCGGGTCAACGGGAGATCCCTGGTGGTGACGATGCGCACGCCCGGCGACGACTTCGACCTGGTCGCCGGGTTCCTGGTCAGCGAGGGTGTGGTGCGCCGGGCGCCGGAGATCGCCGGCATCCGCTACTGCGCGGGCGCCACCGCGGACGGGGTCAACACCTACAACGTGGTCGACGTGGTCCTGGCCGCCGGGGTGGCGCCACCGGACCCGTCGCTGGAACGCAACTTCTACACCACCTCGTCCTGCGGGCTCTGCGGCAAGGCGAGCCTGGACGCGGTGCGTACGGTAGCGGCCTGGTCGGTGCGCGACGATCCGATCCGGCTGGACCCCGCGGTGGTCAGCTCCATGCCCGGGACGCTGCGCACCGCGCAGCGGGTCTTCGAGCGCACGGGCGGCCTGCACGCCGCGGGATTGTTCTCCGCCGACGGCCGCCTGCACTGTCTGCGCGAGGACGTCGGCCGGCACAACGCGGTCGACAAGGTCGTCGGCTGGGCGCTGCGGGACGGCCGGCTGCCGCTGCGCGACACCATCCTGATGGTCAGCGGGCGGGCCTCGTTCGAGCTGGTGCAGAAGGCGGTGATGGCCGGCATCCCGGCGCTCGCCGCGGTCTCCGCCCCGTCCTCGCTCGCCGCCGATCTGGCCGCCGACGCGGGTCTCACCCTCATCGGGTTCCTGCGCGGCGCGTCGATGAACGTGTACGCCGGCGCCCACCGCCTCGTGCGGCGGGACAGCGCCGGCCTCGCGGTCTGACGACAGCGCTCGCCGCGGTCCGGCGGTGCTTGCCGTGCGGTCCGGCGGTGCTTGCCGTGCGGTCCGGCGGTGTTTGCCGTGCGGTCTGGCAGCGGCGTTCGCGAGGTCCGGGCGGAGGCGGGCGGTCTCCGCCCGGACCGACGCTGACATCGGCGCGGCGCCCGCGCCGGCCCACCGGAGGGATGGTGGGCCGGCGCGGCGCCGGGCGCCGCCGGTCAGCGTGCCGGTAACGTCTCGCGCATCAGTGCGGCGGCCTCGGACGGCGTCCGGCCGACCCGGACCCCGGCCGCTTCCAGTGCCTCCTGCTTGGCCGCCGCGGTTCCGGACGATCCGGAGACGATCGCTCCGGCGTGCCCCATCGTCTTGCCCTCGGGCGCGGTGAAGCCGGCCACGTAACCGACCACCGGCTTGCTGATGTGCTGCCGGATGTAGTCCGCGGCGCGCTCCTCCGCGTCACCGCCGATCTCGCCGATCATCACGATCGCGTCGGTCTCGGGGTCGTCCTCGAACGCCTGCAGGCAGTCGATGTGGGTGGTGCCGATGATCGGGTCGCCGCCGATGCCGACACAGGTGGAGAAGCCGAGGTCGCGCAGCTCGTACATCATCTGGTAGGTCAGGGTTCCGCTCTTGCTGACCAGGCCGATCCGCCCGCGCTCGGTGATGTCGGCGGGGATGATGCCGGCGTTGGACTGACCGGGGCTGATCAGACCGGGGCAGTTCGGCCCGATGATCCGGGTGGCGTTGCCGGCGGCCTGGGCGTACGCCCAGAACGCCGCCGTGTCGTGTACCGGGATCCCCTCGGTCAGCACGACCGACAGGCTCAGCTCTGCGTCGATCGCCTCGATCACCGCGTTCTTGGCGAAGCGGGGCGGCACGAAGACGACCGAGGTGTCGGCGCCGGTTGCCTTGACCGCCTCGGCGGCGCTGTTGAAAACCGGGATGCCGTCGACCTCCTGCCCGCCCTTGCCGGGGGTGACCCCGGCGACGATGTTCGTCCCGGCGGCGACCATCCGCCGGGTGTGCCGGGTGCCCTCGGCTCCGGTGATGCCCTGGACCAGCACCCTGCTCTTGTCGGTGAGGAAGATTGCCATCGTCACGCCCCCTTGCCGGCGAGTTCGGCGGCGCGCCGCGCCGCACCGTCCATCGTGTCCGCGCTGATCACGCCGGGCAGCGCCGCCTCGGCGAGGATCTCGCGTCCCCGCGTGGCGTTGTTGCCGTCCAGCCGGACGACCACCGGTTTGTCGATCGTCTCGCCCGGACCGGTCAGCAGCCCGATCGCCTGGACGATGCCGTCGGCGACCGCGTCGCACGCGGTGATCCCGCCGAAGACGTTGACGAGGACGCTGCGCACCCCGGGGTCGCTCAGGATGATCTCCAGGCCGTCGGCCATCACCTGGGCCGAGGCGCCACCGCCGATGTCGAGGAAGTTCGCCGGTTTCACCCCGCCGAACTCCTCGCCCGCGTAGGCCACCACGTCCAGGGTGCTCATCACCAGACCGGCGCCGTTGCCGATGACACCGACCGAGCCGTCGAGTTTGACGTAGTTCAGGCCCTTCTCGGCCGCCCGCACCTCCAGCGGGTCGGTGGCGCTGATGTCGACGTACTGCGGGTGGCCGGGCTGGCGGTAACGGGCGTTGTCGTCCAGGGTCACCTTGCCGTCCAGCGCCCGCACGGTGCCGTCGGCCAGCTTGGCCAGTGGGTTGATCTCGACCAGGGTGGCGTCCTCGGCGCGGAACACGTTCCACACCCGGACCAGGACGGTGGCGACCAGGTCGCGTACGTCGTCCGGCAGGCCGGTGTCGGCAGCCAGCCGCAGCGCCTGCTCCCAGCCGAGCCCGGTGCCCGGATCCACCGGGAGCCGGGCCAGCGCACCCGGATTCTCGGCCGCCACCTGCTCGATGTCGACGCCTCCCTCCCGTGACGCGAGCGCGAGGAACGACCGGTGGGACCGGTCGAGCAGCAGCGACACGTAGTACTCCTCGACGATGTCGCTGGCCTCGGTGACCAGCACCCGGTGCACGGTGTGGCCCTTGATGTCCATGCCCAGGATCGCGGCTGCCACCTCGCGCGCGGTGTCCGGGCCGTCGGCCAGTCTGACCCCGCCGGCCTTGCCCCGGCCACCGGTCTTCACCTGGGCCTTGACCACGACGCGCCCGCCGATCTCGGCGGCGGCCGCGTAGGCCTCGTCGGGGGTGGTGGCGACGCGGCTGCGGCTGACCGGTACGCCGTGCTTGGCGAAGAGTTCCTGTGCCTGGTGCTCAAACAGATCCACCGGGCCTCCCTTCTGTTCGACCTTCGGTGGGTTGCTCCGGTCGCGGACGCCGCGACGGGAGTGGAATGAGGGATTTACGGAAGATCAGCCGATCCGCCGGGGCCCGGCGGAAAACGTTCCGCGACCCCCTAGACACCTGGCTGTTACATGCGCCACGATATTGCCTACCCCATACGGTATGCAATCCCGAAGCTAGCGGAGGGTCAGACCCCCCAGCCACTGGAGGTTCGCTCATGGGTAAGGCACTGGAGGGCGTTCGGGTCCTCGACATGACGCATGTTCAGTCCGGCCCCTCGTCCACGCAGCTGCTGGCGTGGCTGGGCGCGGACGTTATCAAGCTCGAGGCTCCGGGGCAGGGCGACATCACTCGTTCCCAGCTGCGGGACATCCCCGATGTGGACAGCCTCTACTTCACGATGCTGAACTCCAACAAGCGCAGCATCACCCTCAACATGAAGCACCCGCAGGGCAAGGAGGTCTTCACCAGGCTGGTGTCCGGTGTGGACATCCTGGTGGAGAACTTCGGTCCGGGTGTGGTCGAGCGCTTCGGCTTCCCGTGGGAGACGTTGCAGGAGATCAACCCCGGCCTGGTCTATGCGTCCATCAAGGGCTTCGGCCCCGGTCGCTACGCCGACTTCAAAGCGTACGAGGTCATCGCTCAGGCGATGGGCGGAGCGATGAGCACCACCGGCTTCGAGAACGGTCCCCCGACCGCGACCGGTGCCCAGATCGGCGACTCCGGAACCGGCATCCACCTGGTCGCCGGCATCCTGGCCGCGCTGTATCAGCGCACCCACACCGGCCGTGGCCAGCGGGTACAGGTCGCCATGCAGGACGCGGTGCTCAACCTGTGCCGGGTCAAGCTCCGCGACCAGCAGCGGCTGACCCACGGGCCGCTGAAGGAGTACCCCAACGAGAACTTCGGCGACGAGGTGCCGCGCTCCGGCAACGCCTCCGGTGGCGGCCAGCCCGGCTGGGCCGTGCGCTGCGCCCCGGGCGGGCCGAACGACTACATCTACGTGATCATCCAGCCGGTCGGGTGGAAGCCGATCTGCGAGCTGATCGGCAAGCCCGAGCTGGCCGACGACCCGGCCTGGAACACTCCGCAGGCCCGCCTGCACAAGCTCGACAAGGCGTTCGCGCTGATCGAGGAGTGGACCGAGCGGCACACCAAGCAGGAGGTCATGGAACAGCTCAACGCCCGCAACGTCCCGTGCGGGCCGGTGCTGTCCACCCGCGAGCTGATCGAGGACGAGACGCTGGCCGCGCTGGGTTCGGTGGTCGAGGTCGACCACCCCGAGCGAGGCCCGTTCAAGACGGTCGGCAACCCGATCAAGCTGTCCGACTCGCAGGTCGAGATCGAGCGTTCGCCGCTGCTCGGCGAGCACACCGAGCAGGTGCTCGGCGAACTCGGCTACACCGAGCAGGGAATCGGCGAGCTACGTGCCGCCGGCGCCGTCTGACGACTCCCATTCCAGCTTAGGAGATCAGGAAATGCCGAAGGACGACCGCGGCTACGACCGCGAAGCCGTGCGCCGGGTGCTCGAACGGGCCGGTGCCGAGGGACGGAGTTCGCTGACCGCTCCGGAGGGGCGGCTGGTGGTCGAGGCGTACGGGATCGGCACCCCCGGGGAGGGCCTGGCCGCCGGCGCCGACGAGGCGGTGGCGCTGGCCGAGAAGATCGGGCTGCCGGTGGTCCTGAAGATCGTCTCGCCGGACATCCTGCACAAGACCGAAGCCGGTGGCGTGCTGGTCGGGCTGGGATCGGCAGCGGAGGTCGCCGCCGGGTACGACACGATCATCGCGAACGCGAAGGCGTACCAGGCCGACGCGAAGATCGTCGGAGTGCAGGTGCAGCAGCAGCTCACCTCCGGGCACGAGGTCATCGTCGGCACGGTGACCGACCAGACGTTCGGCAAGGTCGTCGCGTTCGGCCTCGGCGGCGTCCTGGTCGAGGTGCTCAAGGACGTCACCTTCCGGCTCGCCCCGGCCGACACTCCGACCGCGCTGTCGATGATCGACGGCATCGCCTCGGCCGAGATCCTGCGGGGTGTACGCGGCGCCGAACCGGCCGACCGCGAGATCCTGGCCGACCTCATCGTCCGGCTCTCGGACCTGGTCACGGACTTCCCCGAGCTGGCCGAGGTCGACCTCAACCCGGTGCTGGCCACGTCGGCCTCGGCGACAGCCGTGGACGTCCGGATCCTGGTCGACCCGCGGGCGGCCGAGCGTCCGGAGCAGTTCACCGACGAGGAGATCCTGGCGAGCATGAACCGGATCATGCGGCCCGCCTCGATCGCCGTGATCGGAGCGTCGGCCGAGGCCGGCAAGATCGGCAACTCGGTGATGAAGAACCTGGTGAACGGCGGCTACCAGGGCGAGATCTACCCGATCAACCCGAAGGCTACCGAAATCCTGGACCGTAAGGCGTTCCGCAGCATCAGCGACGTGCCCGGCCCGGTCGACGTCGCGGTCTTCGCCATCCCGGCCAAGTTCGTCCCGCAGGCGCTGGAGGAGGTCGGCGCGAAGGGTGTGGCCGGTGCCATCATGATCCCGTCCGGCTTCGGCGAGACCGGCAACCACGAGCTGCAGGCCGAGGTGCTCGCGATCGCCCGCCGGCACGGCGTACGCATCCTCGGGCCCAACATCTACGGCTACTACTACACCCCGGAGAGCCTGTCCGCGACGTTCTGCACCCCGTACGACGTCAAGGGCGGAGTGGCGCTCTCCTCCCAAAGCGGCGGCATCGGGATGGCCATCCTCGGGTTCAGCCGGTCCGCCCGGATGGGCGTGTCCGCGATCGTCGGGGTGGGCAACAAGGCCGACATCGACGAGGACGACCTGCTGACGTTCTTCGAGAGCGACCCGAACACCCAGCTCATCGCCATGCACCTGGAGGACCTGAAGGACGGCCGGTCGTTCGCGCGGGCCGCCAAGCGGGTCTCGGCCACCAAACCGGTGCTGGTGCTCAAGGCCGGGCGCACCGACCAGGGCGCCAAGGCGGCCAGCTCGCACACCGGCGCGCTGGCCGGCAACGACAAGGTTTACGACGACATCCTGCGGCAGAGCGGCGTGATCCGTGCCCCCGGCCTCAACGACCTGCTGGAGTACGCCCGCGGCATCCCGCTGCTGCCCACCCCGCAGGGCGAGAACGTCGTCATCATCACCGGCGCCGGCGGCTCCGGGGTGCTGCTCTCCGACGCCTGCGTGGACAACCAGCTCACCCTGATGGAGATCCCGGACGACCTCGACGAGGCGTTCCGCAAGTTCATCCCGCCGTTCGGGGCCGCCGGCAACCCGATCGACATCACCGGCGGCGAACCGCCGTCGACCTACCGCAACACGATCGCGCTCGGCCTGTCCGACCCGCGCATCCACTCGCTGATCCTCGGCTACTGGCACACCATCGTCACCCCGCCGATGGTCTTCGCCGAACTCGTGGTGGACGTGGTCGAGGAGTTCCGGGCGAAGGGCGTCAACAAGCCCGTGGTCGCCTCGCTCGCCGGAGACGTCGAGGTCGAGGAGGCCAGCGAACACCTGTACCGGCACGGCATCGTCGCCTATCCGTACACCACTGAGAAGCCCGTCGCCGTGCTCGGCGCCAAGTATCGGTGGGCACGTTCCGCCGGCTTGCTCGGCGACCGGCCGGACGGCCGCTGAGTCGTGCGCAGTTCCATCACACCGGGCAGTTGGAGGGGCCAGTAACGGCACAGCGACCACTCCGCGGCCAGGGTCAAAGGACAGGAATCCCCAGGAGGTCCAGCGTGGACGCTTCGAGTTCCCCCTCGCCCATCGAACCGACGACAAGCACATCACCGACCACCGCAACCGCTACCGCCGCCATCGCCGACGATCGAGTATGGCGCGCCGGGCGGCTCGAACCGATGCCGATCAGGGAGCTGCCGAAGGCGCCGCCCTCGGTCCACCTGCTCGGCCCGACCGTGTTCCTCGTCGCACTCGGCGTGGGCATGGGCGAGTCGTACATGTGGCCCCGGCTCGTCCTGATCTTCGGCCCGGAGATCAGGTGGCTCTTCCTGATCGGCGTCACCCTCCAGGCGTTCGTCATGCTGGAGATGGCCCGTTACGCGATGGCGACCGGAGAGAGCATCTTCTTCGGCACCGCCCGGGTCTTCAAACCACTGATGTGGTTCTTCTTCAGCGTGGCGATCCTGGTCTACATCTGGCCCGGCCACCTCTCCACCGGAGCCGCCGCCTTCGAGGAGGTGACCGGCATACCCTGGAAGGTCACGGCCTGTGTCGGGCTGATCCTGGTCGGTGTGCTCTTCAGCCTGGCCAAGGTGATCTACCCCCTGCTGGAGAGCCTGCTCGGCGTGCTGATCGGCCTCCTCGTGGTCAGCACGTCGGTGGTCGCCTCGCTGGTCGGCCGGTGGGCCGACGTCACCTCGACCCTCGGCGGCATGTTCCACTTCGGCTATCTGCCGGACGAGGCGATGTCGGCGACCTGGTTCCCGGTCATCGTCGGGGCGATCGCCTTCGCCGGTCCGTCCGGCATGCAGCAGATGTGGTACACGCTGCACCTCCGTGACTCCGGTGCCGGCATGGGCGCGCATATCCCGAAGATCCGCGGTCTGCGGCACGCGGACGAGCAGGAGGCCATGCCGTCGCGGGGCTTCATGTTCGACACCGAGAACCCCGAGGAGATGAAGAAGTGGAAGGGCTGGCGACGGTGGGTCACCTTCGACGCCCTCCTGCTCTTCTGGGGCATCACCATGCTGGTCACCGTCTCCTTCACGGTGCTGGCGCAGACCGCGGTCCGGGTGAACCCGAACGTCGGCGACCTGATCCGGGACGGTGACCGGGAGGTCGCGCTGACCGCCATGGCGGACGCCTTCGCCTCGGCCGGCGCCCCGGTGCTGCACGGCGTGTTCCTCGGGTTCATCGCACTGATCGGGCTCAACGCCACGCTCGGGCTGTTCGACTCGTTCTCCCGTGGGCAGTCCGACATGACCTACCACTTCGTCCCCGGCGCGAAGCGGTTCAGCATGTCCAAGCTGTACGCCGGCTTCCTCTGGGGCGTCATCACGTTCGGCATCCTGATCCTGAACTTCGGCCCCGCCGACGGTCCGGGCGCGATCCTCGACGTGCTGGCTTTCCTGTCCACCTTCGCGATGGGCGCGTACTGCGTCGTGCTGCTGCTGGTGAACAACCGGATGCTGCCGAAACCGATCCGCCCCGGCATCGTGCAGAACGTGGTGATCGGCTTCGGCGCGGTGTTCTACCTGGGCATGCTGATCTACAGCCTGGCCAGGTTCGGCGTGGTCATCTAGTGCGAGGAGAAGCCGTGACCTACCAGCAGCTGCGTCACCTCGGCCAGCTCGCTCTGCCCGGCGCCGGCATCGGCGTGATCGGCGGGGCGGCGGCCCTCGGACTGGCTCTGATCGCGGGCCAGCCCGTGGACTGGGCGCTGGCCACCGGATTGGCGCTCGGACTCCCGCTGGCACTGCTCGGCGGCGGGTTCGGGCTGCTGCAGGCCGTCGGCGTCATCTCACCGGGGGTGTTCGCCCCGGCGGCGCTCTTCTGGCTCGTCGGGTTCCCCCTCGCCCGGTTGGCCCACGAGGTGCTGGCCGGCCTGCTCCTCACCGGCCGGCCCGCCCCGCCTCCGGACGTGCTCGGTTTCCTGGCCTACCAGGCGATCGTCAGCCTCGGCTTCGCGATCGGGTTCAGCTGGTTGTACGAGCGGGTGGCGCCGGGCTGGCTGCGCCGTATCCGGCCCGGCAACCCGCGGGCCGAGCGGTTGTACCAGTTCTACCTGCGGCATGCCGAGGCCCAGTGGGAGGCGAGAGAGAGCCGCCGGCGGGCCCGGGCCGCCGCCCGAGCAGCGGGCCGGCCGAACCTGTTCCGATCCAAGGGAGCGTCATGAATCTACCGCTCTGGGTATGGGCCGTGACGATCATCGGCTTCCTCGTGATGATCGCCTTCGACTTCTACCTGGTCGCCCGGAACCCCCGCGAACCGTCCTTCCGGGAGTGCGTCGGCTGGGTCAGTTTCTACGTGCTGGCGGCGATCGCCTTCGGGTTCCTGCTGATGGCGACGTACGGCGCCGGTTACGGTGGCCAGTTCTTCGCCGGTTGGCTCACCGAGTACTCGCTCAGCGTCGACAACCTGTTCGTCTTCATCATCATCATGAGCAGGTTCTCGGTGCCCGTGCGGTACCGGCAGAAGGTGCTGCTGATCGGCATCGTGCTGGCGCTGCTGATGCGGGGGATCTTCATCGCGGCGGGCGCCTCGGCGGTCGCGCGGTTCGACTGGCTGTTCTACATCTTCGGAGCGTTCCTGATCTACACCGCGGTCAAGCTGGTCGGCCCGCAACAGGAGGACGAGTTCTCGGAGAACTTCGCCCTCCGTGCGGCGAAGCGGATCCTGCCGACCACCGACTCGTACCAGGGTGCTTCGGTGCTGGTGCGGGTGGACGGCCGGCGGATGGTCACGCCGATGCTGATCGTCATGGTCGCCATCGGCACGACCGACCTGCTCTTCGCGCTCGACTCGATTCCGGCGATCTTCGGACTGACCCAGGAGCCGTACCTGGTCTTCGTCGCGAACACCTTCGCGCTGATGGGCCTGCGGCAGCTCTACTTCCTCCTGGGTGGACTGCTGGACCGGCTGATCTATCTCAGCAAGGGCCTGGCTTTCATCCTGGCCTTCATCGGCGTCAAGCTCGTGCTGGAGGCTTTGCACCACGACGGCGTCTCCTGGGCCCCGGCCGTGCCGATCACCGTCTCGCTCGGGGTCATCATCGGCACGTTGGTGATCACCACCGTGGCCAGCCTGATGAAGTCCCGGCGAGCCGAGCCCGCCGCCACGGACGTGGAGTCCGGAACCTCCGGCGCCCACGAGACCGTGACGGCGAACCGGGACTCGGTCTGACCAGGTTGTCAGGCCTTGATCAGGCCCTCGTCCGGGGCGGAGCCGCGAAGGAAGCGCGCGATCTCCTCGTCGCTCGGCCGGGCGGCCCGGCGCTGGTTCTCCAGCGCGGCCGCCAGGCCGAGCCCGAGGGAGCGGCCGTCGGCGGAGAAGCCGGACGGCAGGGCCAGCCGGTCGGTGAGTCGGGTCAGGGAACGTGAGAACTTCCGCCAGGTGGTCATGACAACATCACTCCTGCTTGTCGTTCTTCCCGGAAAACGACGCTTTCCGGGACCGTGCGCACCGGACCGGACACCGAGAGGTCCGGGACGGTGGTCCGGCAGGACACCCGGATGGGCCTGGTAGGGCCGGGCGCATCCGGGTCGCCGGATCTCTCGCCGTCACGCTTCATCGCATGGCGGCCGGAGGGGGTCGCCCGCGGCGGCTGTGCGGGGGTTTCCACGGTACGCCGCCGCACTCGTGGTCGGTGACGGGTGCCTGTTCGACACTTCGAGGATACAGGCTTCGGTATACAAAAAACGATCTAGTGATGAAAGCCACCGCCGCCCTCTAGACACCTCGCCGCGGCATGGGTCACGATTATTGCCTACCCCATACGGTATGCAATCTTGCGGGCGCAAGCATATCGTATACAGAAGCCGCGACCTTGATGGAGGGCTCGATCATGACCATCGCTTCACTCCGGGAGTCAGAAGCCGGCGACGCCGTCAACGCCACGCAGCTCACCGACGGCATCCATCTGGTCGTCGACGCGCTCAAGCTCAACGAGGTCGAGGCCGTCTACGGCGTTGTCGGCATCCCCATCACCGACCTGGCCCGCCTGGCGCAGGCGTCCGGCATCCGCTTCGTCGGCTTCCGGCACGAGAGCGCGGCCGGGCACGCGGCGGCGGCGGCCGGGTTCCTGACCGGCAAGCCGGGGATCTGCCTGACCGTCTCCGCCCCGGGATTCCTCAACGGCCTCGTGGCCCTGGCCAACGCCACCGTCAACTGCTTCCCGATGGTGCAGATCTCCGGGTCCAGCGAGCGGCACCTGGTCGACCTGCAGCGGGGCGACTACGAGGAGATGGACCAACTGGCGGCGGCGCGGCAGTTCGCCAAGGCGGCCTACCGTGTGCACCGGGCCGAGGACATCGGCCGTGGCATCGCCCGCGCGATCCGCACGGCCGTGTCGGGCCGGCCGGGCGGGGTCTACCTCGACATCCCGGCCGCTGTCCTGGGCGAGGTCATCGACGCCGACCTGGGTGCGGCGTCCCTGTGGCGGGTCGTCGACCCGGCGCCGCGACAGGTGCCCGATGCGGCGGCGCTCGACCGAGCCATCGAGCTGCTCGCCGGCGCCCAGCGGCCGCTCGTCGTGCTCGGCAAGGGCGCGGCCTACGCCCGTGCCGACGACGAGATCCGTCAGTTCGTCGAGCTCACCGGCGTGCCCTACCTGCCCATGTCGATGGCCAAGGGCCTGCTGCCCGACGACCACCCGCAGTCGGTGGCCAGCACCAGGTCGCTGGCCCTGCGCCGGGCCGACGTGGTGATGCTCGTCGGCGCCCGGCTGAACTGGCTGCTCGGGCACGGCGACGCGCCGCAGTGGAACTCCGGCGCCAAGTTCATCCAGGTGGACATCGCCAGCACCGAGCTGGACAGCAACCAGCCCATCGCCGCGCCGCTCGTCGGTGACGTCGGCTCGGTGATGCGGGCACTGCTCGAGCGGACCAAGCCCGGCCAGATCGCGGTGCCGGCCTCGTGGCGCGACGAACTCTCGGCCCGCTCCGCCGACAACGTCGCCAAGATGGCCAAGCGCCTCAAGGCCGCCGAGACCGCACACCCGATGAAGTTCCTCGGCGCACTGCAGGCCATCCGCGACGTCCTGCGGGAGAACCCGCGGGCATATGTGGTCAACGAGGGCGCCAACGCGCTCGACCTGGCCCGCAACACGATCGGGATGCAGGTGCCGCGGCACCGGCTGGACAGCGGGACCTGGGGCGTGATGGGCATCGGCCTGGGGTTCGCGATCGCCGCCGCGGTCGAGAGCGGTGACCCGGTCGTCGCCATCGAGGGCGACAGCGCGTTCGGGTTCAGCGGCATGGAGCTCGAGACGATCTGCCGTTACGGCCTGCCCATCGTCACGGTCGTGCTGAACAACAGCGGCGTCTACCGGGGCGACGCCGCGGCGTCGGCCGCCGGCGACCCGGCCCCGACCGCCCTGCGGGCCCAGCACGATCTGATGATCACCGCGTTCGGCGGCAAGGGCTATCGGGCAACGACGCCCGATGAGGTGACCACGGCCCTCCGCGAGGCACTGGCCCTGGGCAAGCCCGCGCTCATCGATTGCATCATCGACCCCGCCGACGGCACCGAGAGCGGCAACATCGCCCACCTCAACCCGAAGGGCATCACGGTCAAGTCCTGAGTGACGCGGCCACCGCGGCGGCAGACCCTGGGCGGCTCGTCCCGGTATCGGGACGAGCCGCCCTCGACCAGTGTTGGCAGAGGACGGAGGCCCGAACTCCATGTACACAGTGACCGATCCCGCGACGGGTGAACTGATCGAGAAGATCGAGAACGCCACCGAGGGCGAGATCCGGGACGCGATCGATCGCGTCCACAGCGGATACCTGTCGTGGCGCCGCCGCCCGCCGGCCGAGCGGGCCGAGATCGTGGCCCGCGCCGCAGGCCTGTTCGCCGAGCGCGCCGACGAACTGGCGGCGACGATGACCCAGGAGATGGGCAAGCGGATCAACGAGGGCCGCGGGGAGATCGGCGTGGTCGTCGACATCTTCCGGTACTACGCCGACAACGCGGCCGTGCTGCTGGCCGACGAGCCGATGAGCATCAGGGGCGGCGAGGCCGTCATCACCAAGAACCCGATCGGTCCACTCCTCGGGATCATGCCGTGGAACTTCCCCTGCTACCAGGTCGCCCGGTTCGTGGCGCCGAACCTGGTGCTCGGCAACGCGATCCTGCTCAAGCACGCCTCGATCTGTCCCCGCTCGGCGATCGCCATCGAGCGGATCCTGCACGACGCCGGGGTGCCCGAGGACGTCTACGTGAACATCTTCGCCTCCAGCGCGCAGATCCCGCAGATGCTCGCCGACCCCCGGATCCAGGGAGTCTCCCTGACCGGCAGCGAGCGAGCGGGCATCTCGGTGGCCGCCGAGGCCGGAAAGAACCTGAAGAAGGCGGTCCTGGAGCTCGGCGGTTCCGACCCGCTGATCGTGCTCGACACCGATGACATGGACCAGACGGTGCGGGCCACCGCCACCGCCCGGATGCGCAACTGCGGTCAGTCGTGCAACGCGCCGAAGCGGATGATCGTGCTCGGCGGCATCTACGACGAGTTCGTGGAACGGCTGACCAAGCACGTGGCCGAGACATACGTCCCGGGTGACCCCGGCGACCCGGCGACGAAGCTGCCGCCGCTGGCGTCGGTCGCGGCGGCCGACGAGGTGGCCGGTCAGGTCGAGAAGGCGGTCCGGCAGGGCGCGACACTGCGTACCGGTGGGCGCCGTGTCGACGGGCCCGGCGCCTATCTCGAGGCCGCCGTGCTCACCGACGTGACCCCGGACATGGACCTCTATTACGAGGAGGTCTTCGGGCCCGTCGTGCTGGTCTTCCGGGCCGAGACCGAGGAGGAGGCGATCGCCATCGCCAACGACTCGCCGTTCGGGCTCGGTGCCAGCGTCTGGGGCACGGATCCGGACCGGCTGCGCCGCGTCGCCGGGCAGATCGAGTCCGGCATGGTCTACCTCAACGGCGCCGGCGGGTCGCAGGCCGACCTGCCGTTCGGCGGCATCAAACGATCCGGGATCGGCCGGGAACTCGGCCCGGCCGGCATCGAGGAGTTCATGAACAAGAAGTCGATCCGTCTGTAGGCGGATCGCTGCGGCCGGGCCCCGAGGGCCCGGCCGGTCGTCAGCCGAGGGCGTCCTGCTCGCCGGCTTCCTTGCGGCGCTGATGGTACGACTCCCGCGTCCGCTCGGTGTGCCGGCGCATGATCTCACCGGCCCGCCGGGTGTTGCCATCGGCGATCACGTCGATCAGCGCCGCGTGCTCGTCCCACGCCTCCCGGCCGCGGGATCGGGCGATCGGCGAGTAATACCACCTCACCCGGCGGTCCACCATGGCGATCAGCTGGGCCAGGACCTTGTTGCCGGACATCTCGACCACGTGGGCGTGCAGGGTCGCGTTGGCCTCGACCAGGGCCACCTGGCTGTCCTCGCGGAGCGCCTGCTCGCCTGCTCGCTGCAGCTCCCGGAGCCGCTCGACCTGCTCCGGGGTGGCGTTCTTGGCGGCCAGCCGCGCGGACTCGGTCTCGAGCAGGGTCCGCGTGGCCAGGAGTTGGTCGGCCTCCTCCTCGGTGGGCACGTGCACGAAGGCGCCGAGGGCGGGTCGCAGGTCCACCCACCCCTCGTTGTGCAGCCGCTGCAGGGCCTCCCGGACGGGCTGCCGGCTCACGCCGAGGTGCGCGGCGAGCTCGTTCTCGACGAGGTGCTCGCCGGGCTGCAGCTCCCGATTGATGATCATCTCGCCGATGACGTCGTAGACCGCCTGGCGCAGAGGTGCGGGTCGCTCCAGCGGCTGACGCGCTGCCCTGGCCTCGCCGCGGGCGGCCCCGAGCGACCGTGTCCCGCCTCTCCGATCGGTCATGAACTACCTCCGCCTGCGAGAACCCGTTTGGGCTATAGCATACAGTCGGCGAGATGCAATGAGTGACGCGGCGCGGCAAGGGTGGACGGCTGACCCGCCCACCCCGCGCGATTTCGATGTCGATCAGCCGGAGATCGTGTCCCGATGTCCGATCTCCGGGGCCGGCTCGAACTCGTTGACCTTCGCGATCGAGAGGCCGTGCGCCGTGTTCGCCTCGCGCTCGATCATCACCTCGACAAGCACCGGCCGACTGGTGCGCCGCGCCTCCTTGGTCGCCCAGGCCAGCGCGTCGGCGATCTCGCCGGGTTCGAACACCCGGCGCCCGGAACAGCCGTACGCCTCCATGATCTTCACATTGTCGGAGCCGTACTGGTCATAGTGGATGTCGACCTCGTAGTTCATCTCATAGCCGATCTCGGCCTGCCGGATCAGTCCGAGATATTCGTTGTTCAACATGATCAGCACGAACGGGATGTCGTACTGCGCGGCAACGGCGAGTTCCTCGACCAGGAACTGGAACGAATAGTCGCCGACCACACCGACCACCTCGGCGTCGGGCCTGGCTGACTTGACCCCGATGGCCGCCGGTATCTCCCAGCCCAGCGGGCCGGCCTGACCGCAGACCTGGTAGTGCCGGGGCTTGAACACGTTCTGGAACTGCCCGGACCAGATCTGGTAGAGGCCGATGGCGGTGACGAAGTAGGTGTCCGGGCCGTAGAACTCGTTGATCTCCTTGAACACCCGGGGTGCCTTGATCGGGACGGTGTCGAAGTCGTCCCGGCGGCGCAGCGTCTCGCGCAGGTGGCGGACCCGCGCGATCCACTGGTCGCGAGCGCGCCACGCGTTGCGCCGCCGATAGGCGCGGAGCAGCGCCGCGAGGAACGGCCCGGCGTCCGACACCACGCCGAGGTCCGGGCCGAACACCTTGCCGAGCTGGGTCGGCTCGATGTCGACGTGGATGAACTTCCGGCCGTCACGGTAGGTCTCGAGGTCGCCGGTGTGCCGGTCGCCGAAGCGGGCGCCGACCGCGAGGACCAGGTCGGACTCCAGGAACGAGGCGTTGCCCCACCGCTGGGTGGTCTGGATGCCGGTCATCCCGGCGAACAGGTCGTGGTCCTCCGGCAGTGCGCCCTTACCCATCAGGGTCACCTGGACCGGTGTCTCCAGGGCCTCGGCGACCTCTCGCAGCAGGTCGGTGGCCCCGCCCATGATGACCCCGCCGCCGGCCAGGATCAGCGGGCGCTCGGCGGCCAGCAGCATGTCGAGGGCCCGCTCCACCCGCGGCGGGTGCGGCTCGACGCGGTGCACCGGCAGCGGCGCGTCGATCGAGGCGTCCCACTCGATCTCCTGGCGCGCGACGTCGATCGGCAGGTCGATCAGCACCGGACCGGGCCGGCCCGAGCGCGCGATCCGGAACGCCTCCCGGAAGATCCAGGGCGCCTGGGCGGCCTCCTTGACCTGCACCGCCCACTTCGTCACCGGCTTGGCGATCTCGACGATGTCCACCGCCTGGAACGCCTCCTGGTGCAGCTTGGCGGTGGGCGCCTGGCCGGTGATACAGATCATCGGGATCGAGTCGGCCAGCGCCGTGTACAAGCCGGTGATCATGTTGGTGCCGGCCGGTCCGGACGTGCCGATGGCTACGCCGACCCTTCCGTTGGTCCGGGCCCAGCCGTCGGCCATGTGGGTGGCGCCCTCCTCGTGGCGCACGATCAGGTGCCGTATCTCGCTGCGCCGCAGCGCGGCGTAGAGCGGAAGGATCGCGGCGCCCGGGCAGCCGAACGCGATGTCCACGCCCTCCGACGCGAGCACCGAGACGACCGCGTCCATGCAGGGAATCTTGGCCATGGATGTCAGACCTCCGAGTAGCGGTTAGGTGGTCGGGAGGGTGGGGAACCGCCGGGACATGCTCCGGGCCAGCAGGTCGGTGGCGGCATACACGGTCCGCAGCGTCGGAGCCGGGGCGCCGGTGATGTCGGCCATCTCCACCACGGCCGCCACCACGGCGTCGAGTTCCATCTCCTTGCCGGCCTCGAGGTCCTGCAGCATCGACGTCTTGTGGTGGCCGACCCGCTGAGCGCCGTCGAGCCGCCTCTCGATGGAGATCTCCGGCGTGCTCCCGACCCTGGCGGCGATGTCGAGCGTCTCCTCCATCATCAGCTCGACCAGCCGCCGGGTGCCCACGTGCTCGCAGATCTCGACCATGGTGGCCCGGGTGAGCGCGCTGATCGGGTTCAGCGACGCGTTGCCCATCAACTTGATCCAGATGTCGTCTCGCAGGCGCGGCTCGACCGGGCACTTCAGGCCGCCGGCGATCATCGCCTCGCTGAACCGGAGACACCGCTGCGACACGGTCCCGTCCGGCTCGCCGATGGAGAACCGGGTCCCCTCCAGGTGCTGGATCACCCCGGGGGACTTGATGACGGTCGCCGGGTACACCACGCAGCCGATCGCGCGTTCCGGTGCCATCACCGCCGAGGTCTCGCCGTTCGGGTCCACCGCCTCGATCCGCTGGTCCTCATACGGCCCTGGCAGCCGGTGGAAATACCACCAGGGGATGCCGTTCTGCCCGGCGACCAGGGCGGTGTCGTCGCCGAGCAGGGGAGCGAGCAGCGGACCGGCCGAGGCGTAGGAGTGGGCCTTGAGTCCGAGGAAGACGTAGTCCACCGGGCCGATCTCGGCCGGATCGTCGGTGGCGTGCGGATGGGCGGAGAAGTCACCGCGAGGACTGAGGACCCGCACCCCGTGCTGCCGCAGCGCGGCCAGGTGCGCCCCGCGGGCGACCAGATGGACGTCCACTCCGGACCGGCACAGCGCGGCGCCGACATAGGCGCCGATGGCGCCGGCTCCGAGCACGGCGACTCGCATGGGCTACCCCCTTATCGCACGCTAGCTGTATGCGTTATGGAGAGTACGGTATGCAATCCGTGAAACGCTGACAAGCCTGCGGCCGGGTCGGCGCTGACCCCGGCGCGTGCATGTGACGCCGGGAACAATGGTTGCCTGATACCCCCTGGGGGTATACCTTCTGCATCGGAGGTGGTCGACATGCGGTCGAGCGAGCACGAGGGGCACCGCGATAACGCGACAGGTCACGGTGGCCGCGAGGGGCACGCCGGGCATGGAGGGCACGCCGGGCACGACAAACACGCCGGGCACGATCCTGAGGCGTTCCGGCGGAAGTTCTGGCTGAGCCTCGCGCTGACGGTTCCGATCGTTCTGACCAGCGACATGATCATGGAGTGGTTCGGGTACAGCCTGGACTTCCCCGGGATCACGTGGGTCGGGCCGGTGCTGGGGACGGCGGTGTTCCTCTACGGTGGCCGGCCGTTCCTGGCCGGCGCGGTGAGCGAGGTCCGCGACCGGGCGCCGGGGATGATGCTGCTGATCTCGATGGCGATCACCGTGGCCTGGACGGCTTCGCTGGCGACCAGCCTCGGCTGGTTCGACCTGGACTTCTGGTGGGAGCTGGCGGCCCTCGTGACCATCATGCTGCTGGGCCACTGGCAGGAGATGAAGGCCATCGGCCAGGCGCAGGGTGCGCTCTCCGCGCTCGCGGCGCTGCTGCCCGACGACGCCGAGCGCCTGACGGCGGGCGGTGGGACGGAACGGGTTCCGGTTGCCGAGCTGGCGGTGGACGACACCGTGCTGGTGCGTTCGGGCGGCCGGGTGCCGGCCGACGGGCGGATCGTCGACGGATCGGCGGAGCTCGACGAGTCGATGATCACCGGGGAGTCCCGGCCGGTCGCCCGGAGCGTGGGAGACCGCGTGGTGGCCGGGACGGTCGCGACCGATTCGGCTCTCCGGGTCCGTGTCGACGCGGTGGGGGAGAACACCGCCCTGGCCGGGATCGGGCGGCTGGTCGCGCAGGCGCAGGCGGCCGGTGGGCGGGCGCAGGTGCTCGCCGACCGGTTCGCGGCGATGCTGTTCTACATCGCCACGGCGGCGGCGCTGGTGACCTTCCTGGTCTGGTGGGCGATCGGCGACCCGGACCAGGCCGTGGTGCGTACCGTGACGGTCCTGGTGATCGCGTGCCCGCACGCGCTCGGCCTGGCCATCCCGCTGGTGATCGCGCTCTCCACGGCGCTGTCGGCGAGGGCCGGCATCCTGGTCAAGGACCGGCTGGCCCTGGAGCGGATGCGCTCGGTCGACGCGGTGCTCTTCGACAAGACCGGCACTCTCACCAAGGGCGCGCACACGGTGACCGGTGTGGCCGCCGCCGACGGGCACCGCGAGGACGACGTTCTGCGGATCGCCGGCGCGGTCGAGGCCGACAGCGAACACCCGCTGGCCCGGGCGCTGACAGCGGCCGCTCACGAGCGTGGGCAGCATGCGGCCGCCGCCGGCTTCCGCTCACTGACCGGCCGCGGTGTGCAGGCCGTGGTCGGCAGCGACACCTACGCCGTCGGGGGCCCCGCGTTGCTGCGCGAGCTGGGCGCCACGGTGCCCGCCGGACTGGAGGAGACGGCCGGGCAGTGGTCGCGCCGGGGCGCCGCGGTGCTGCACCTGCTGCGCCTGGACGACGGCGGGAAGCCGAGCGTGATCGCGGCGTTCGCGCTGGAGGACGAGGTGCGGCCGGAGGCGCGGCAGGCGATCGAGCAGTTGCGCCGCGCCGGGATCCGCAAGATCGTGATGATCACCGGGGATGCCCGGCCGGTTGCCGAGGCGGTCGCCGCGGACCTGGGCTTCCGGCCGGGGGTGGACGAGGTGTTCGCCGAGGTGCTGCCCGCGGACAAGGACCGCGCGGTCGCCGAGTTGCAGGCCCGGGGACTGCGGGTGGCGATGGTCGGCGACGGCGTCAACGACGCGCCGGCGCTGGCGCGGGCCGACGTCGGCCTGGCGATCGGTGCGGGTACGGACGTGGCGATCGAGTCAGCGGGAGTCGTGCTCGCCTCCTCGGACCCGAGGGCCGTCACCGGTGTGATCCGCCTGTCGAAGGCGTCGTACCGCAAGATGGTCCAGAACCTGGCCTGGGCAGCGGGCTACAACGTGGTCGCCATCCCGCTCGCCGCCGGAGCGCTGGCCTGGGCCGGAGTCACGCTGAGCCCGGCCGTCGGCGCGGTCCTGATGAGCGCCTCGACCATCGTGGTCGCCCTCAACGCCCAGTTGCTGCGACGTGTCCGGCTGGCGCCGCGGGAGCAGTGAGAGCCGATCAGGGGACACCGACGGTGACCACGGTGTTGGTCAGGGTGCCGAGCGCGTCGGACGAGATCTCGATCGTGTCGCCCGGCTGTGTGGTGAAGTCCGCGTCCGGCACCACTCCGGTGCCGGTCAGCAGCACCACTCCGAGCGGGAAGCTCAGCCCGCGGAACAGCCACTCCGCCAGGTCCTCGAAGCTTCGGGCCATCGCCGACGTCGAGGTCGTTCCCGCGTACACCTCATGGTTTTCTCGCAGCACGCGCAGCGTGATCTCAAACGGACCTGGACCCACCGCCCAGCTCGGCACGATCGCGGGGCCGAGCGCGCAGGAACGGTCGTAGATCTTCGCCTGCGGCAGGTAAAGCGGGTTCTCGCCCTCGATCGCCCGGCTGCTCATGTCGTTGCCGAGGGTGTACCCGAAGATCTCTCCGGCAGCGTTGAGGACCAGGCCGACCTCGGCCTCGGGGACGTCCCAGCCGGAGTCGGCCCGGATGCCGACGGTGTCGCCGTGGCCGACGACGCGCCACGGGCTCGCTTTGAAGAAGATCTCCGGGCGGGCGCTGTCGTAGACCTGGTCATAAACGGACCCGTGCCCGGACTCCTCCTTGCGGCCCTCGCGGCTGCGGAGGTACGTCACGCCGGCCGCCCAGATCTCCTGGAGATCGACGGGCGGGAGAGCGGACGTGGGAGCGGGAGTGAAGGGGGCGGCATTTTCGATCATGGCCCGAGCCTGGTCGAGCGGGACGGTGAGCAGACCGGCGAGAGTGCCGCTGACCTCGGCCCATTTGTCGTCGTGACACACGGCCCAGCGCGAGGTGGTGCCCGCGGGCAGGTGGTGAAGGGAGATCGGCATCCTCGGCCATCCTAAGGTTTGTAACTGACGCCATTGCTGGAAAGGACTTTCGACATGGCCCGTGTGGTACCGGCGGTCAGCCGAGCGCTCGACATCCTCGAACTGTTCCTGGACCGCGCCGAGCTGTCCGCCCGCGAGGTGATCGAGCGACTCGACCTGCCCCGGACCACCGTCCATGAGCTGCTCGTCACGCTCGTGGACCGGTCATACCTGATCTCCGTCCCGGGCCAGCCGGTGCGGTATCGGCTCGGCATGCCCGTCTTCCAGCTCGGCGCGGCGTTCGCCGGCCGGCTCGACCTGGTCCGCGAGGCGCAGGGCGTCGCGCGGGAGGTCGCTGCCTCGTGTGACGAGGCGGTTCATGTGGCGGTGCTGGACGGCGCAGACGTCGTCTACCTCGTCAAGGTCGACAGTACGCACCCGGTCCGGATGGTGTCCGGTGTCGGGCTCAGACTGCCGGCACATTGCACGGCGGTCGGCAAGGTGCTGCTGGCGGGCCTCGACCGGGTCGTCCTGGACGCCCTGCTGAACCGGGGTGACCTGCCGGGCATGACACCGGCCAGCCTCACCGATCCGGATCGTCTGCGAGCCCATCTCGACCGGGTCCGGGTGGACGGCGTCGCGACGGACGTCGGCGAGTCCGACACCGCCATGCGCTGTGTGGGTGCGCCGGTCCGGGACCACACGGGTGCGGTCGTCGCCGGGATGAGCGTGTCGGCGCCGATCATCCGCTGGACACCGCAGGCGCAGGTCAAATGGCCCGAGCTGGTGCGGGACGGCGCCGACGCGCTCTCCGGCCGCCTGGGGTACCGCACGCGGCGCCGATAACCGGCCCGTTTCCAGAACATTGACACTCATCACAAAGTTCCTCTACCGTCGCGTCCACCCGAGACGATATACCGAACGATGTTCGAAATCTCGAACACCGGTGGGAGGCGAATGTCATGGAGGACAGCCCGTTGTGGTCCCGGCGCGGCTTTCTGGGAATGGGGGTGGGTGTGCTGGGCGCGGCCGGCCTGGCCGCGTGCGGTGACACCGCCGAGACGCCCGCCGGCGTGGTGCCGGAGGTCCCGAAGGAGCTGCTCGACGCCGCGGCGTCGCTGAAGGGCTCCTCGATGGGGATGCTGTCGCAGAAGCTGTACTCGACGGCGGCGAACGAGGCGCTCGACGCCTCGATCAAGAAGTTCGCCGACTCCACCGGGACGAAGATCGAGAACAGCCTGGTCCAGGCGGACGCCGGCGACGTGGTTGCCAAGATCCACGCCGAGGTCGAAGGTGGTGTGGCGCGCGACCTGGCGTTCATGACCGACTCGCGGTTCGTCGCGCAGTTCCAGGCGCTGGGCGACCTCGAGGACGTGACGGACGTCGTCGAGGCGCTGACGGCCAAGTACGGCGAACCCTGCGCGGAGGCCAAGAACTTCTGCGTCTTCGACGGCAAGTGGTACGCGATCCCGTACCACTTCATCGGGATCGGCTCGTTCCTGCGCAAGGACTGGATGCAGGAGAAGGGCATCGCTCCCAAGGACGTCTACACCTGGGAGGAACTGCGCGACCTCTGCCTGGAGATCTCCGATCCGGCCAAGCGCCGCTTCGGCTGGGGCATGACCGTGAACCGGTCCGGTGACGCGAACGGGCTGATCGAGGCGCTGATCAACTCGTACGGCGGTGCCATCGCCACCAACGACGGCAAGAAGGTCACGTTCAACTCGCCCGAGACGGTGCAGGCGGTGACGTTCCTGGGTGACGTCTACACGAACCCGAAGTACAAGTCGATGTTGCCGCCCGGCGTGGCCAGCTGGACCGACACCAGCAACAACGAGAACTGGCTGGCCGGCGTCCTCGGTTACACCCGCAACAGCTTCAGCGTCTACGCCGACTCCAAGACCAAGAAGAACCCGGTGTACGGGAACACGCACGTCTTCTCCGACTGCGTCGGGCCGGCGACTGACAAGTCCCTGCTGCTCGGCCAGTCCCAGGGCTTCACCATCTTCAAGGGTGCCAAGAACGCCGAGCTCGCCAAGCTCGTGGCGCAGTACCTCGTCACGGCGCCCGCTCTGGTCGGGGTGGCCAAGGAGGCGCCCGGCCTCGCACTGCCCGCGTGGGAGAAGGTCTGGGACGCCGACCCGTTCTTCGCGGGCGGCGACCCGGCGTTCCCGATGCTGCGCAACATGTCCCAGCAGCCGCTGCCGTTGAAGACCAAGAACGGTTTGTCGTTCCCGCAGAAGGCCAGCGCCGGGCAGCAGGCGGTGGTCGCGGCGTACGTCCTCACCGACATGATGCAGCAGGTCGTCCAGGGCGCGGCGCCCGCGCAGGCGGTGACGGCCGCACACGCGAAGATGGTGCAGATCTTCGCGCAGCAGGGGCTGCCGCAGTGAGCCCAGTCCGTTCCGCACCGGCTCCGGTGAAGAGGGTGTCCCCTCCACCGGGGCCGGGTTCCCTGACGCCGACCCAGCGGCGGTTCGGCCGTGACTGGCGGCTCGCGGCGGTCTTCCTGACGCCCACGGCCCTGCTGGTCGGCGCGCTCGTGCTGGTGCCGATCGTCCAGTCGATCATCACCAGCACCACGGAACGGCACGGGGCGGAGAGCGTCTTCGTCGGCCTGCGAAACTACGCCGCGCTCTGGGACGACGATCAGTTCCACACGGGCGTGGTCAACTCGTTCGTCTTCACCGCGTACGCCGAGATCTTCAAGGTCGTGCTCGGCCTCGCCGCAGCCCTCCTGCTGCACCACCGCCGCCGCGGCCGCGCCCTGCTGACCGGCCTGCTGCTGGTGCCGTGGGTGGTCCCGACAGTGGTGACGGCGTTCAGCTGGCGCGCGCTGCTCGACCCGATCTTCGGCAGCGTCAACACCCTGCTCACCGCGTCCGGGATCGGGCCGCTGCTGGCCTCCGTGCACCTGATCGACACCTGGCCGGCCGGCTGGCTGTCCGACCCGTCGCTGGCCATGCCGTCGGTGATCCTGGTCAACGTCTGGAAGGGCATCCCGTTCTTCACCGTCTGCTTCCTCGCGGGGCTCAAGGCCATCCCGGCCGACCAGTACGAGGCCGCCACCATCGACGGCGCCTCGCCGTGGCAGCGGTTCGTGCACGTGACGCTTCCCGGGCTGCGCCACGTGATGACCGTGACCGTGACGCTGTCGTCGATCTGGACGTTCAACAACTTCGACCTGATCTGGCTGCTGACCCAGGGCGGCCCCGGCGACGTGACAGCGCCGTACGTGCTGGTCGCCTACTCGAAGGCGATTCTGCAGCTGCAGTACGGCGCCGGCGCGGCGGTCACGCTCGTGATGCTGCCGATCATCGGCGTGCTGGTGTTCTTCCTGGTCCGCCTCCTACGTCAGGAGACCGGCAACGAGCAGCCACGATGGACCGGGCCGACGCGGCGGGCGCTGCCGTGGGCCGCCACCGCGCTGGTCACCGGCCTGCTGTTCTGGGCGTCACCGGAGATCTTCTGGAAGGCGGCCGTGATCCTGCTGGTCGCGTCGGTGGTCGTCCGGCTGATCCTGGCGATCCCGGTGCGCCGGGGCAGCCGCGCCTCGTCCGTGGGGTCCGGCGTCGCGCTGGCCGGCCTGCTGGCGTTCGTGCTGTTCCCGATGTACTGGATCGCCGTGACGGCCTTCAAGTCGGAGAGCCAGGTCGTCATGCGCGTCAGCGACCTGTGGCCGGCGCCGTGGACCCTGGAGCAGTTCGGCGGTCTGTTCACCAACCAGCCGTTCGGCCGCTGGTACCTCAACACGCTGATGGTGTCCGCCGCGTCCACCGTGATCGCGCTGATCTGCGCGGTCCTGGGCGGGTACGCACTGGCCCGCCTGCGGTTCCGCGGCGCTCAGGGCTTCACGGTCACGGTGCTCCTGACGTACGTGATGCCGGGCGCGCTGCTGTTCATCCCGCTGTACCAGCTGCTCATCAGCGTGCGGCTGACCGACTCGCTGTGGTCGCTGATGCTGACGTACCCGACTTTCACGCTTCCGTTCGCCACCTGGCTGCTGGCCGGGTACTTCGCGTCGATCCCGGCCGACCTCGAGGACGCCGCGCTGGTCGACGGCTGCACCCGCGTCCAGGCGTTCGGCCGGGTGCTGCTGCCCCTCGCCAAGCCGGGCGTGCTGGCGGTCGCGCTGTTCACCCTGACCAACGCGTGGAACGAGTTCCTCTTCGCCTTCGTGTTCGTCACGAAGGACGAGTACAAGACGCTCCCCGTGGGGATGCAGTCGATGATCGCCGGCGACGTCGTGCCGCAGGGACAGCTCGCCGCGGCGTCGCTGCTGGTCAGTATCCCTGTGGTGATCATGTACGCCTTCGGGCAGCGATTCCTGACCGAGGGGCTCACCGCCGGAGCGGTCAAAGGCTGAACTGGGGGGATCAGGGGGGTGCCTCCCTCACGTGGGGCGAGGGAGGCACTCCCCACTTAGGCCCTCTATCGGCGCGGGGCCCCGGCGGCGAGCAGCAGGTCCTGCTGCACGACGTGGTACGAGCCCTTCGGGTTCAGCTGCTCGTCGTAGAGCAGGGCAGCGCCCTCCTGCGGGTCGGAGAACCAGCCGGGCACCCACGAGTTGGCGTCGCCGATGCCCCACGGGGTGAACGAGATGCAGGCGCGGACGGCCAGGCAGGCCTTCATCGTCCGGGACCAGTAGCTCTCCTGGGCGTACGCCGCCAGCGGGTTGACCGGCACGTTCACGGCGTCCTCCTGGGTGAACGTGCGGACGTCCACCTCGGTCAGGGCGACCTTCTGGCCCAGGGCGGCGAAGCGCTGCAGGTTGTTCAGCAGGTCGGGGTAGCCGTACTGGGTGGAGAGGTGACCCTGGAAGCCGACGCCGTGGATCGGCACGCGCTGCGCCTTCAGCTCCTGCACCAGGGCGTACACGGCGTTGCTCTTGGGCCCGGTGAACTCCAGGTTGTAGTCGTTGTAGAACAGCAGGGCCTTGGGGTCGGCCTGGTGGGCCCAGCGGAACGCGTCAGCGATGTAGCCGATGCCGCCCCAGGCCTTGTACCAGATGGTCTGGCGGGGCTGCCCGTTGTCGTCGAAGGCCTCGTTGATCACGTCCCACTGCCAGATGTCGCCCTTGAAGTGGCGCGCCTGGTCGAAGATGTGCTTCTTGAGGACCGCCTTCACCTCGGCGTCCGGCAGCGTGGTGTTGTATCCGTCGCTGGACAGCCACGCGGGCAGCTGGTTGTGCCAGAGCAGCGTGTGGCCGCGGACGAGCTGCTTGTTCTTCTTGGCGAAGTCGACGAGCGCGTCGGCCTTCTCCCAGGTGTAGGTGCCGCGGACGGCCTCCACCTCCGCCCACTTCATCGCGTTCTCCGCGGTGACGCTGGAGAACTGGTCGGCGGCGATCTGCGTGTATTTCTCGTCGGTGCCGAGCAGGTCGGCGTTGATGGCCGTGCCGATGCGCAGGCCGATCGGTGCCGCGAGCGCGCGCAGCGAGTCGGCGGGGTAGGACGGGTGATGTGCGGGTCTGGCGGTGGCCGAGCCGGTGAACGCGAGCTGTCCACCCAGGAGCACCACGGCACTTGCGGTGGCGAGAGCGAGCAAAGGACGACGACGCACGGGAACTCCTTGCGTTGAGGACGACGAGGGGTTTCCGAAACTTTCGGATTGTTTCCGGAAGTAACGAGGGGAATCTATGCGCCGTCTCTCGGGCGGTCAAGTGCCCCCGCCGGGCCGCACGCCACCTTCCGGATCGGTGAAAACCGTTATGTCGGCCGATGATAAATGGTCGGAGGCGGAATTTGGGAGCGCTCCCGTAGGATGCTGAAAACGGCCGTCCGGTCAGGGAGAAAGCATGCGCGCATTCAAACCCGTCGTTATCGGAAGCGCGTTCCTGCTCGGGGCGGCGACGGTCGCCGTGGCGCTGCCGGCGTCCGCGGCCTCGGGCTGCTCGGTGAACTATGCGGTGTCGTCGCAGTGGCAGGGTGGGTTCGGTGCCAATGTGACGATGACGAATCTCGGCGATCCGATCAGCGCATGGACATTGACGTGGTCCTATGCAGCTGGTCAGCAGGTGACCCAGGCGTGGAACGCGACGGTCGCCCAGAGCGGGACGGCGGTCACCGCGAAAAACGTCAGCTACAACGGGGCTGTCGCGACCAACGCGAGCGTCTCGTTCGGGTTCAACGGGTCGTGGACCGGCAGCAACCCGGCACCCACCGGCTTCGCGGTCAACGGTGTCGTGTGCACCGGCGGCACAGTGCCGACGTCGTCGCCGACGTCGTCGCCGACGTCGTCGCCGACGTCGTCGCCGACCACGCAGCCGGGCACCACACCGGACATCACCGTGAACACGTCGACGAGGTATCAGACGGTCGACGGGTTCGGCGCCGCGCAGTCGATCTGGGGCAGCGCGTGGTCGGCGGCGGAGACGCAGACGCTGGTCGGGACGGGCTCCGGCCAGCTCGGCCTGTCCATCGTGCGTACCGGCGTCTCCCCGGTCGCCGGCGAGTGGGCCACCCACGTGAACTCGCTGAAGACCGCCAAGTCGTACGGGTCGGACGTGAAGATCCTCGCCTCGCCGTGGACGGCACCGGCGGCGTGGAAGACGAACAACAGCCGGACCAACGGCGGCAAGCTGAAGACCGACTACTACGACGACTATGCGAACCACCTGAACAGCTACGTGCAGTACATGCGCGGGCAGGGCGTGACGGTCGACGTCACCTCGGTGCAGAACGAGCCGGACTGGCACCCCGATTACGACTCGATGGACTGGAGCGGCACCGAACTGCGCGACTTCGTGCGCGCCCAGGGCGCGAAGGTGCAGAACACCAGGCTGATGGTCGCCGAGGCGGTGAACCTGAACTACGGCTACACCGATCCGACGCTCAACGACGCGACCGCGCGCGCCAACATCGGCTACATCGGCGGTCACCTCTACGGCACCGAGGCCGCCGGCCGGCTCAAGGCGTACCCGCTGGCCGATCAGTACGGCAAGCCGGTGTGGATGACCGAGTGGAACTTCCACGAGGCCGACGGGAGCGGCTCCAACATCTGGGGCAACCCGGGCAACCAGGCGGTCTGGGACGAGACGCTCGACGACATCATGCGTACGGTGCACCGCTCGATGGAGTCGAACTGGAGTGCCTACATCTGGTGGTACGGCAAGCGGTTCTACTCGTTCATCGGTGACGGTGAGGCGGCGTACGGCACCACAGCCGGCGCTCCGCTCAAGCGTGGGTACGCCTTCTCCCAGTACGCCAAGTACGTCCGTCCCGGTCACCAGCGCGTCGCGCTGACGAAGAGCTCGAAGGTCTCCCCGCTGGAGGTCACCGCCTACTCCGGCGGCGGCAAGCTCACCCTGGTGCTGCTCAACCGGTCCACCAGCGCCGTCAGCAACGCCGTGCTCCAGGCGCCGCAGAACATCGCCCGCGCCGAGCACTACGTCACCTCGATCAGCGCCAACGCGGCGAGTCAGCCCGCCACGGTCAACGGGAGCCAGGCCACTGTCAGCGTCCCGGCGCGCAGCATCTCGACGGTCGTGCTCACCCTCTGAGAGGCTCCGCGCCGGGACCGGGCGTCACGCGTACGGTTTGAAGGGGATGCCGGCCGGCTTGGCGGCGTTGAGCAGGTACTCGAACGAGCCGTCCTTGATCTTGATGGAGGCGGATCCGAAGTCGGCGGCCATCAGCCGGTCCCGCAGCGCGATGCTGGGCCAGCCGTTCCAGTCGACCAGCGGCGGGTAGCGCCAGTTGTGGTAGTGGTTCTCCGGCGGCTCGTCGTTGCTGTTGGCGAGCCGGAAGAAGTGGGTCGACAGGCCGTCCTTGTGGTAGACGATCTTGGGATGACTGCCGTCGAAGCGCACCTGCGACCGGGGATAGGTCTTCTGGGAGCTGTGCTGCGTGGTGGACACGTACTCGACCTGGTTGGACGCCTGGTTCACCCAGGAGATGACGTGTTCCCAGTCGTGCCGGTGGCCGCCGAGCCCGCTGCCGGCGACCGCCTGGTCCTTCTCGAAGTAACCGGCGTACACGATCGCGCACCAGCCGCTGTCGCACTTCGATCGGGCGTAGGTCTGTGAGTTGTCGAGGTCGGACTGGTCGCGGCAGCTGCCGTTGACCGCGCCGGTGGTCTTGAGGCCGCCGTTGAGCGTGCCGTCGGGACCGATGGCCGGGGTGGCGTAGCAGCCGTCGGTGTCGTAGTCGAAGGCGGGGGAGAAGGACTGCTCGTAACCACCCGCGTTCTGCGGGAGGTTACGGGGCGGATCGGCGAACGCCGGGCCGGCCCAGACCGCGAGCAGGAGCACGGTCAGACCGGAGGCGACGCCGACCCGGGCAACGGGACGGTTGCGAAACATGAGCGAGTTTCACAGTTTCCAGTGAAACCGGTCAATAGCTGCCTGGTTAATTTCCGGGGAGGGCGTCACCCGGGCGGACCAGACCGCATTGGTACGCGATGACGACGAGCTGCGCCCGGTCGCGGACGCCCAGCTTGGTCATCGTCCGGTTCACGTGCGTCTTCGCCGTCAGCGGCGACACGTGGAGCCGGCCCGCGATGTCGGTGTTCGACAGGCCGTGCGCGACGAGGACGAGCACCTCCCGCTCCCGCTCGGTGAGCCCGTCCAGCACCGGCGCCGGTGGAGCCTCCGGCCTGAGGTGGTCGAGGAACCGGCCGACGAGAGCTCGCGTGGCCCGCGGCGACAGCAGCGCCTCCCCGCCGGCCACCACCCGGATCGCGTGCAGCAGGTCCTCCGGCGCCACGCTCTTGCCGAGGAACCCGCTCGCACCGGCCTGCAGCGCCAGCACCACGTTGTCGTCGTTCTCGAACGTGGTCAGCACGAGCACGCGGACACCGGCCAGGTCGTCGTCCGCGCCGATCCGCCGGGTGGCCTCCAGACCGTCCATGTTCGGCATCCGGATGTCCATCAGCACCACGTCCGCGCACGTGGTCCGCGCCAGGCCCAGCGCCTCGCGGCCGTCCGCGGCCTCGGCGACCACCTCGAAGCCGGGCTCCGAGTCGATGATCATCCGGAAGCCGGCCCGGATCAGAGCCTGATCGTCGGCGAGCAGCACCCGGATGGTCACGCGGGCCGCAATCGGCCGGGCAGCACGGCGCCGAATCCACAGCCCGCGGCCGGTGCCGGGTAGCTCGCCGGCAGCACGGCCCGGACCCGGAAGTCCGGTCCATCGGCGCCCGCGGTGAGCGTGCCACCGGCCGAGACGGCGCGCTCGCGCATGCCGAGCAACCCGTACCCGGATCCCGGTCCGGGCGTGCCCACGGGCACCGCGTTGACCACCTCGATCTCGACCGTCGCGGGGGCGTGCCGCACGCTGAGCCGGGCCGCGCCGATGCCGTGCTTGTACGCGTTCGTCAGCGCCTCCTGCGCGATCCGGTAGGCGGCCAGATCGGCCACCGCCGGCAGTTCCCCCGGCTCGCCGTCCTGCTCGAACTGCACCGTGAACCCGGCGGTCGCCAGCCCCGCCAGCAGATCGGGCAGGCGCCGCAGGCCCGGGGCCGGCTCGATGTCGGCCGGCTCGTCGGCGCCGCGCAGGACACCCACCACGGACTGGATCTCGGCGAGCACGCTGTTCGACGCCTCCCGGATGTGGTGCAGCGCGGGCGCCACCTGGTCGGGCCGGCGATCGAGCAGGTGCGCGGCCGCACCGGCCTGGACGTTGATCACCGCGATGTGGTGCGCGACCACGTCGTGCAGCTCCCGCGCGATGCGCAGCCGCTCCTCGGCGACCCGCCGGCGCGCCTCCTGTTCGCGGCTCTGCTCGGCGCGGCGGGCGCGCTCCTCGACCTCCCGTACGTACGCCCGGTGCGACCGGGCGGCGTCGCCCACCGCGGCGGCCAGGAAGACCCAGGCGAAGATGCCGAGCACGTCGCCGCGGAACCAGACGTCCCGGTTGAGCACCACCACGGTCAGGTAGACGATCGACGAGGCGGCCACCGCGCATATCCAGCCGCGGCGCCGGTCGGTGTGCGCGGCGATCGAGTACGTGATGACGCCCAGGGCCACGATCAGGCCGGGGTTGTTGACCTCCTGCACCACGGCGGCGGCGGTGGCCGTGGTGGCGATCGCGAGCGAGAGCGTCGGCCGGCGGCGGCGGCCCATGACCGCCACGAACGCCACCACCGCGATCAGCACGTCCCAGCGGGTCGGCCGGTGGGTGGACTCCGGGAGCGCCGCCTTGAGCACCGCGGCGGCCAGCACCAGGGCGAGCACGAAGTCCACCAGCAGCGGGCGCTCGGCGATCACCCGCCAGCGCCCGAGAAGGTGGCCCTCGGTCGTGTTCATCACCGCCGAATCTACGCGGGCGCGCGACCCGGTGGCGTCGTCTCGTCGTGGTACCGACGGCACCGGCGGATACCGCAACCGTGGTACGCGACTGCCTACACCTGGACGACGACTTTCCGAGCGCGTTTCGCGACGGTGGAACGGTCCCTGAAACCGGCTGCTCGGGAGATCCGATGGCAACCTATCTGTACCGGCTCGGCCGGCTCAGCTTCCAGCGTCGGAAGCTGGTCCTCGCGATCTGGCTCGCGGTCCTGGGGCTGCTCGGCGTGGGCGCCGCGACGCTGTCCGGCCCGACCTCCAACGACTTCACCATTCCCGGCACCGAGGCGCAACAGGCCCAGGACCTGCTGGGCGAGCGCTTCGGCGCGTCACCGGCGGGCGGCGCCGAGGCCCGGGTGGTGTTCGCCGCGCCGCCCGGCGAGAAGCTCACCGACCCGGAGAACCGGGCCGCCGTCGGCGAGACCGTGACGGCTTTGAAGGCCGGGCCGCGGGTGGCCGAGGTGAGCGATCCGCTGAGCAGCACGATCAACGCCGAGGGCACGATCGCGTACGCGCGGGTCACGTTCAAGGTGCCGGCCCCCGAGGTGACCGAAGCCGACCGGGAGGGGCTGCTGGCGGCGGCGGAGACCGGCCGGGACACCGGGCTGACCGTGGAGGCCGGTGGCGACGCCCTGCAGAGCGAACCGGAGCAGGGTCTCAGCGAGGTGATCGGCTTCGGCGTCGCCGCCGTCGTCCTGACCATCACGTTCGGGTCGCTCATCGCCGCCGGGCTGCCGCTGCTCACCGCGTTCCTGGGGGTGGCCACCACGATGGCGGGCATCCAGCTCGCGTCCGGCTTCCTCGACCTGAGCAGCAGCACGTCGACGCTGGCGCTGATGCTCGGCATCGCGGTCAGCATCGACTACGCCTTGTTCATCGTGTCGCGATACCGGCACGAACTGGCCGTGGGCCGGACCGGCGCGGAGGCGGCCGGGCGCGCGGTCGGTACCGCCGGGTCGGCGGTCACGTTCGCCGGGCTCACCGTGCTCGTCGCGCTGACCGCGCTGGCGGTGGTGAACATCCCGGTGCTGACCGAGATGGGCCTGGCCGCGGCCGGTGCGGTGGCCGTGGCGGTGCTCATCGCGCTCACCCTGCTGCCGGCGCTGGTCGGATTCGCCGGCCGGCGGATCACCGGGCGCGGCGGGCAGACCCGCGACATCGAGGCGGACGGCGAGCGGCCGAATCTGAGCCTGCGGTGGGCCCGCGGCATCACCCGGCGGCCGGTGCTGACCGTGGTGACAGCGGTCGCGGCTCTGGGGCTGATCGCGCTGCCGGCGCTGGACCTGCGGCTCGGCCTGCCCGGCGACAACATGGCCGCGCCGGACACCACCCAGCGCAAGGCGTACGACCTGGTGACCGAGGGGTTCGGGGCCGGGTACAACGGCCCGCTGCTGGTCGTGGTGGACGCGGCCGCCAGCGCCGACCCGAAGGCGGCGGCGACCGCGGCGGCGGACACGATCACGGCGCTGCCCGGTGTGGTGTCGGTCAGTCCGCCGACGTTCAACCAGGCCGGGGACACCGCGATGCTGCAGGTGGTCCCGTCCGGCGCACCGGACAGCACCGAGACGACCGACCTCGTGCACGCGATCCGGGACGCCGATGAGGGGCTGCGGGCGAGCACCGGGGCGGACCTGTCGGTCACCGGCACCACAGCGGTCACGATCGACATCGCGGCGAAGATGGGTGACGCGCTTCTCCCGTACCTCAGTGTGATTGTGGTTTTGGCCTTTTTGCTCTTGACCGTGCTGTTCCGGTCGGTGCTGGTGCCGCTGAAGGCGATCGCCGGGTTCCTGCTGTCGGTGGTGGCGACGTTCGGCGCGGTGGTAGCGGTCTTCCAGTGGGGCTGGCTGGCCGATCTGTTCGGCGTGGACCAGACCGGCCCGATCGTCAGCCTGCTGCCGGTGATCCTGATCGGCATCGTGTTCGGCCTGGCGATGGACTACGAGGTCTTCCTGGTCAGCCGGATGCGCGAGGAGCATGTGCACGGCGCGCCGCCGACCCGTGCGGTGATCGTCGGCTACGCGCACAGCGCCCGGGTGGTCACCGCCGCCGCGATCATCATGATCAGCGTCTTCGCCGGCTTCGTCCTGGCACCCGATCCGCTGATCAAGTCGATCGGGTTCGCACTGGCCGCCGCGATCCTGCTCGACGCGTTCGTGGTCCGGATGACGATCGTGCCCGCGGTGATGGCGCTGCTCGGACGGCGGGCGTGGGCGATACCGCGATGGCTGGACCGGCTCCTGCCGAACGTGGACGTGGAGGGGGAGCGCCTGCGCGACGCTGTTCCGGACGAACTGCCGCCCATGCTGGAACCGGTCGGCGCCGGCCGATGACCGAACCGCTGCCCGCTCCGGTGCTGACCGGGGCGGGCAGCGGGGCTGTACAGTGCTTTTGATAAAGCGCTTCGGTCAGAGAGGCGGGACGTGACGGCGGGTCAGCGAGTCACCATCTACGAGGTCGCCGACCGCGCCCAGGTGAGTATCTCGACCGTCTCCAACGTTCTCAACAAGCCGGACCGGGTCAGCCCGGCGACCCGCGCGCGTGTCCTGGCGGCGGCCGACGAGCTGGGCTTCGTGCCGAAGGTCCAGGCGGTCAGCCTGGCCCGGCGCGGCACCGGGCGGATCGGCGTGATGGCGCCCTTCACCTCCTACGGGTCGTATCTTCGCCGGCTGTCCGGGCTGCTGCCGGCCGCGGCCGAGCTCGAGATCGACGTCGTGGTCTTCGATCACGAGTCGGCCGCGCTGGCCTCGTCGCCGGTGCTGGCAAGCATGCCCATCCACGGCCGGCTCGACGGGCTGATCGTGATGGGCCTTCGCATCGAGGACGCCATCGCGGGCCGTCTCCGGGAACGGAAGCTGCCGACGGTGGCCGTCGACGCGGACAGCGCCCTGTTCAGCCGGGTGGTCATCGACGACAACGACGGAGGGCGGCTGGCCGCCGGGCACCTGCGTGACCGCGGGCATCGCCACGTGGGATACCTGCTCGAGCGCCAGGTCTCCGACTACGAGTCCCAGGCGATCCGGCGGCTGTCCGGATTCCGGGAGGTCATCGGCGCCGCCGGCGGGGACGTCATCGTGGCCACCAGCGACAACTCCGTCGACGCCGCCCGGCGCGCGGCGGCGGACCTGCTCGACCGCCCGGACCGGCCGAGCGCCGTCATGGCGCACCACGACACGCTGGCCGTCGGGGTGCTGCTGGCCGCCCGTGACCGTGGTCTGCGGGTGCCCGATGATGTGGCCGTCATGGGTTTCGACGACGGGGAGACCGCGACGGCGGCGGACCTGACGACCGTGCGCCAGCCGTTCGAGGAGTCCGGGAGCGCCGCGCTGAACGTGCTGCTCGGCCACATCGACGGCACCGAACTGCGGTCCACCACGGTGCTCGACGTCAGCCTGGTCGAGCGCTCAACCACCTGAGACGCGAGGTCTCACAGCGCTCTGACCTGCTGCCGCTCTCGATAAAAGTGCTTTTATAGAATCTCTTGACATGCCTCGTGGCGATGAGGTTTCGTGCACGTGACTTCATTGCGCGCCCGGCGGTGATCTGCTCACCACCGGACGTTCTGCGATCCGGGAGGCCTGACATGGTTCACGGAGCCACCAACAGATCACTACTGACAGCGATCACCCTTGCCGCGCTTCTGGTCACCGGGGCGTGCAGCGCCCCCGGCAGCGACTCCGGTGCGACCGACACGAACACCAGCGCCGCCCCGGCCACGGCCGCGACCTGCGGCACCGGGCCGGTGAAGCTGAAGGGTTACTTCGAGACCGGCTTTCCCCTGCCCAAGGACCTGGCCACCGAGTTCACCAAGCAGTTCCCGAACGTCACGTGGGACATCCGCGAGGACCAGTTCGCCGTGATCACCCAGAACGCGCCGCGTGTGCTCGCCGACGACCCGCCGGACCTGATGCGCCTGCCGCAGGTCTCCGAGCTGGTCAAGGACGGCCTGCTGAAGAACCTGGACGGTTACGCGCAGGCTCAGGGCTGGACCGCCTGGCCGGCCTCCCAGCTCGAACAGATGCGGGTGGGCCCCAGCGGCGAGCGCGGCAACGGCCCGCTCTACGCCATGGGTCTCAACTTCAGCATGACCGGCGTCTTCTACAACAAGAAGCTCGCCGCGCAGATCGGCATGACCCAGCCGCCGGCCACTCTCGCCGAGTTCGACAGCCTCCTGCAGAAGGCCAAGGACGCCGGGCTCACCCCGATCAACCAGTTCAACGGCGGTGCCACCGGAGGTCTGGCGTTCCCGCTGCAGAACCTCATGGCCGCGTACGGCGACCCGGCCGCGATCAACGACTGGATCTTCCAGAAGCCCGGCGCCTCGATCGACACGCCGACGAACCTGCAGGCCACCCAGCACCTGGAGAAGTGGATCAAGGCGGGCTACCTCGCGCCGGACATCAACTCCCAGGACTACGCGACGATGATGAGCCGCTTCATCGGCGGGAAGAACCTGTTCATCTTCAACGGCGACTGGGAGTCCGGAAATCTGGACAAGCAGATGGCCGGTAACGCCGGGTTCTTCCTGATGCCGCCGTCGCAGGCCGGTGGGAAGCGCGCCGCCATGTCGGCACCGCTGACGTACGGGATCGGCAGCACGGCCAAGAACGCCGACTGCGCCGCGTTCTTCCTCAACTGGGTGGCCACGAATCAGCAGGCCCGCGACATCGCGGTGAAGGTGGGCGGCTCGCACCCGATGGGACCGGCGGACGCGTACATGCCGCCCGTCCAGGAGGGCAGCGTCACGGCGAGCACCCTGGCCGCCGGAGCGACCATCGGCCAGGACAACGGCGCGATGGACTTCATCGCCAACGCCACCGGCGCCATCTACGCCAAGAGCTGGACGCCGCAGCTGCAGAAGCTGGCGGCCGGGCAGCAGACACCGGACGCGCTGCTCAAGTCGGTGCAGAAGGACTACGAATCCCAGGTCAAGAACTGATGTCGGCACCGAGCACCGGGCGGCGCGCGCGGCGCGCGCGCCGCCCCGGGGCGGCCTGGCTCGGGTGGCTGTTCGCCGCGCCGGCGATCGTCATGTACGCGACGTTCGTCCTGCGCCCGCTGCTGCTGACCGTCCAGTACTCCCTGTACGACTGGAACGGCATCGGCGCCTCGACCTGGGTCGGCCTGGACAACTACCGGCGGCTGCTGACCGACTCGGAGCTGTTCGCCTCGATCCTGCACGCGTTCGAGCTGATCGTCTTCTTCAGCGGCGTCCCGGTGCTGCTCGGCCTGTTCGTGGCGGCCACCATCCGCACGATCGCACAGAGCCGGCTCGCGGTCGTCGCCCGTACCGTGCTCTTCCTGCCGCAGGTCATCCCGCTCGTCGCCGCCGGCATCATGTGGAGCTGGCTGCTCTCCTCGACCGGCCTGGCCAACGAGTTGCTCTCGGCCGTCGGGCTCGGCGACCTCACCCGCGCCTGGCTCGGCGACTTCGGCACGGCGCTGCCGGCGGTCGGCGTGATCGGGGCCTGGGTTCTCGTCGGCCTGTGCACCCTGCTGCTGCTCGCCGGTATGAGCAAGATCGACCCCGCCCTGTTCGAGGCGGCGCGCCTGGACGGCGCCGGCCCGATCCGCGAGTTCTTCTCCATCACCCTGCCCAGCCTGCGCCAGGAGATCGGCGTGTGCGTCACGGTGACCGTGATCGCCGCGCTGGCCAGCTTCGACATCGTCTACATCGCCACGCAGGGCGGACCCGGCAACTCCACGATGGTCCCGGGCCTGGAGATCTACTACCTCGCCTTCTCCGAGCGGGAGATCGGCATGGCCTCGGCCCTGGCGGTCGCCCTCGTCGTCCTCGTCCTGGCGTGTGTGCTCCCGGTCCAGCGCCTCACCCGGGACGGCTCCCGATGATCGTGAGAAGCCGCGAGAGCCTCGTCGGTCGCGCCCTGCTGGTGCTGCTCATGGCGATCACCGTGCTGCCGTTCGTCAGCCTCTTCGTCACCGCGCTGCACCCGGCGGGCACCTATCCTTCCGGGCTGTCCTGGCCGGAGGACCCGCAGTGGGGCAACTTCGCCGATGCCTTCGGCGCCGCGAACATGGGTGGCCTGCTGCTCTCCAGCGCCCTCATCGTGCTCGGCGTGGTCCCGGTGTCCCTGCTGTTCGGGACGATGGCCGGGTTCGCCTTCGGGCACCTGAGGATGCCCGGCCACCGCGCCGGATTCCTGATCTTCGTGCTGGGACTCACCCTGCCGTTCGAAGGGATCATCACGCCGCTCTACTACCAGATCCGCGACATGGGGCTGCTCAACACCCGCTGGGCGATCATCCTGCCGCTCATCGGGCTGTTCATGCCGTTCTCCGTGCTCTGGATGCGGGCGCACTTCGTCACCATGCCCGACGACCTCTCCGAGGCGGCCCGGGTCGACGGCGCCGGCACCTGGCCGCTGTTCTGGCGGATACACGTGCCGCTGGCGATGCCCGCGCTGTCGTCACTGGCGATCCTGCTGTTCCTCTGGACCTGGAACCAGTTCCTGCTGGCCATCGTGCTCGTCGACGATCCGGCCAAGCGGACGATGGCCGGTGCGCTCGGCGCGTTCCAGGGTCAATGGGGTACGGACATCCCGCTGCTGTGCGCCGGTGCGCTGCTCATCCTCGTGCCGACGCTGACCGTCTTCCTCATCTTCCAGCGCCGGTTCGTCGCGGCGCTGCTGCAAGGTTCGATCAAGGGCTGAGACATGAACGCACCACAGCTGATCGCGTACGCCGACCGGTTCGGCGGGACGCTGCGCGGACTCACCGAGCTCCTGCGCGGCCCGCTGCGGGACACCTTCGGCGGTGTCCACGTCCTGCCCTTCTTCCGGCCGTTCGACGGCGCGGACGCCGGATTCGACCCGGAGGACCACACCGAGCCGGATCCGCGGCTCGGCACCTGGGCCGACGTCGGCGACCTGACCCGCACGCACACCGTGATGACCGACGTCATCGTCAACCACATGTCCGTACGGTCCGCCGCCTTCCAGGACGTGCTGGCCCGAGGTGACGACTCGCCGCAGCGCGGGATGTTCCTGACCATGAGCTCGGTGTTCCCGGACGGCGCGACCGAGGACGAGCTGACCGCCGTCTACCGGCCCCGGCCGGGCCTGCCGTTCACCACGATGGTCCTCGGCGGGCGGCCGCGCCTGGTCTGGACGACCTTCAGCGCCGAGCAGGTCGACCTCGACGTCCAGCACCCGGCCACCTGGTCGTACCTGACCGGCATCATCGACCGGCTGACCGGCGCGGGCGTCACCCTGCTCCGCCTGGACGCCGTCGGGTACGTCGGGAAGCGGGCCGGCACCGACTGCTTCATGACCGACGAGACACGTGCCTTCACCGAGCGGCTGCGCGCGTACGCCCACCAGCGTGGGGCCCGCATCCTGGTGGAGGTCCACGGTCACTACCAGCAGCAGGTCGAGCTGGCGGCGGACGTCGACCTCGTCTACGACTTCGCCCTGCCTCCGCTGGTGCTGCACGCGCTGCACGCCCGGGACCCGAGGCCGCTGACCCGCTGGCTCGGCATCCGCCCGGCGAACGCGGTCACCGTACTGGACACCCACGACGGCATCGGCATCGTGGACGTCGGCGCGAGCCCGCTGCTGCCCGGAGTGCCCGGCCTGCTGGACGCCGGCCAGATCGACGCCCTGGTCGAGGCGATCCACGACGCCAGCGGCGGCACCAGCCGGCTCGCCACCGGCGCGGCCGCCAGCAACCTCGACCTCTATCAGGTCAACTGCACCTTCTACGACGCGCTCGGCGGCAACGACCGTGACTATCTGCTGGCCCGGCTCCTTCAGCTGTTCGTGCCCGGCATCCCGCAGATCTACTACGTCGGCCTGCTCGCCGGCCACAACGACGTCGAACTTCTGCGGCGCACCGGAACCGGACGAGACGTCAACCGCACCCACTACCGGCACACGGACATCGACGAGGCTCTCGCCCGGCCGGTGGTCCGCGCCCAGATGGCCGCCATCCGGCTGCGTGCCCATCACCCGGCCTTCCGGGGAGTCTTCGAGCACGACGGCGACGAGACGTCGATCGAGCTGCGCTGGCACCACGGCACGGCGCGAGCCGGGCTGCGCCTCGACCTGCGAGACCGGACCCACCGGATCACCGTCGAGAACGACGGGACGGTCCGCACCATCGACGACGTCCTGAATCTGCCTTCGGTCGACGGCGGGTGGACCGCATGACGGCGGTCAGCGCGTTCACCGACGACGAGCGGCGGCACTTCGTGAGGTATACCCGTACCCAGCGGTGGCCGCTGCTCCAGCGTTTCCCGATCACCGACGACGGGCACGACGGGCTGCTCGCCCAGATGCTGGCGAGCACGCCGGCCAAGATCCGGTCCCTGATCGACGCCATGCGTGACGAGACGCGCGCGGCGGCGGCCCGGATGCTGGCCGGACGCCACTACCGCGCCACCCTCGACGCCCTGCCGTTCGGGCCGGACGACCGGATCGTCGCCGTCGGCGACTCGATCACCGCCGACCGTCTGGGCTGGTTCGAGATCCTCGCCGAGTCGTTCCACCAGGCCGGCACACCCGCGGCCACCCTGGTCAATCTCGGGGTCAGCGGTGACACCACCGCGGACGTGCTGGAACGATTCGACCTGCTGGAGGCGGCCCGGCCCAGCCGGGTCCTGCTGATGATCGGCACCAACGACGCACGCGAGCACGGGCGCGAGGGCGGATACCGGATGGCGACACCCGGCGAGACCGAACGCAACCTTCGCGCGCTGATCGACCTGGTCACCAGCCAGCTCGGGGCCGCGATAACGGTCATCACACCGCCCGCCGTCGACCAGGAACGCATCGACAGCTACTTCCGGGACGTGCCCGTGCACTGGCGGGCCGCGGCGGTGGCCGAGGTCGCCGACGTGGTGCGCAAGACCGCGCCGGACGCGATCGACCTGCACGAGGCCACCCGGGAGATCGGCACGGCCGGCTTCCTGGAGCCCGACGGCGTCCATCCGACCTCGGCCGGCCACCAGTTCATCCTCGACCACGTGCTGGGCCACCTGCGCGCCTCCCGCTAGGTCACAGGTCCAGGACCAGGTCCGTCTCGGGCCGGGCGCAGCACACCAGCACCGAGCCGGGTGCCGGCGGTTCCAGCGGCGCCGGCTGGTGGTGGGCGCTTCCGGAGACGACCGGGGTGACGCAGGTGTGGCACACCCCGGTCCGGCAGGACCAGCGGGTGGGCACGTCGCAGGCCTCGGCGAGGGAGAGCACCGTGCCGTAGGAGCCGTCCCACGGCACGGTGAGCCCGCTCCGCAGGAACGTGACGAGGGGCCCGGTGCCGGCGGGCCCCTCGGGCCGGTGCGGTGCGACCGGGGAGGTGCCGGTGACGCCCGGGTTGATCGGCGGCAGCGTCCCGAACAGCTCACGGTGGATCCGGTGGGGGTCCAGGCCGATGCTCACCAGCGCTTCCCGCATGGCGCTCATGAAAAGATCAGGACCACAGAGGTACGCCGACGCGCGCTCTGCGATCCCCAGGCCGGCCAGGTCCTCCCCGGTGAGACGGCCAGCCCCGGAGTAGTGGATCTTCTCGTGGGCGTTCGGCAGCGTGGCCAGCAACCGGTGGGCCTCGGCGGCGAAGGCGTGCTCGGCCGGCGACCGGGTGGTGTGCACCCACCAGATCTCCCGCTTGCTCCCACCGGCGGCGAGCGCGTGCAGCATCGCCATCAGGGGCGTGGCCCCGATCCCGGCCGACAGCAGGACCACCGGGGCGTCGTCGTGCTCGTCCAGGACGAAGTCGCCGCGCGGGGCGGCGGCGTCCAGCGTCGCCCCGGCCTTCAGGGTGTGCAGGTAGGCGGCCGCGCCCTCGGGTGACTCGCGCTTGACGCTGATCCGGTAACCGGTCTCCGAGGGCGCGGCCGACAGTGAGTAGCTGCGGATCGGCGCCGGGTCACCGGGCACCCGGACGGCGAGGAACTGGCCGGGCTCCGGGCGCTTCAGCGGACCGTCGCCGCCGGCCTCCATGTCGCCGCCGGCCTCCATGTCGCCACCGGCCTCCGTGTCGTCGCCGGCCTCCAGATAGAGCGAGGTCACGGCCGGGGTCTCCGGCACGACCCGGGTGACCCGCAGCGGCCGGAACCCGGGCCATCCGCCGGCTCGCGCGCCGTCGGCCGTTCCGCTTTCCGCCGCCTGCAGCAGGTCACGGAACGAGGCCCGCCACCCCGGGCTGAGCGCGGGCAGGTCGGTCGCGGCGCGCAGCCGGTCGACGTCCCGGTCCGGCAGGTAGAGCAGCGCGTCGACGGCGGCGACGGTCAGGCGGTGCCGGCCGGTCCGCGTGCGGATGATCTCGTCGCCGGCCTCGACGTGGCCCTCGGTGATGACCCGGAGGTAGAAGCCGGGCCGTCCGTGGGCCACCAGCAGGGCGGGCATCTCGGGCACGCCCAGCCGCATGCCGAGCCGGAAGCAGGTGACCCGGGGCTGGGTGACCTCGAACTCGGCCTCGCCGACGCGGTAGCGGTCGCCGACGCAGACCTCGTCGTCGGGCAGGCCGTCGACGGTGAAGTTCTCGCCGAACTGCCCGTACTCGAGGTCGTCGCGGCCGAGGAACCGGCGCCAGTAGTCGTAGGAGTCGCGCTGGTAGACGAGCACGGCCCGGATCTCGCCACCGTGACCGGCGGTGTCGCCCTGCCCGTCGCCGTCGACGTTGAGCCGGCGCACCATGCGCGGGCCGGTGACCGGGCGCTTGACGATCCCGGTGTGGACGGTCCGGCCCTGCCAGGACACGTCCGCGGGCATCCCGACGTTGACCGACAGCAGACGGGGCATGGTCATCTCCTCAGTTGGTCGCGGCCGGCCGGTTGCGCTCGTAGTGCCGGCGGGCCTTCATGCGGTTGCCGCAGATGGCCATCGAGCACCAGCGGGCGTTGTTCGACCGGCTGTGGTCGACCAGGAACAGGTGGCACTCGGTGTTGGCGCACGGCCGCAGGCGTCCCGGGCTGGACCGGCGCAGCTCGTCCCAGGCGAGGACCGCCTGGGCCGCCGCCGACCGGCCGCCGGGCAGGTCGAGCACCCAGTCGACGCCGTCGGCGCCGGCGGTGGCCCGGGTGCGGACGCCGTCCAGGAACGGTGCCAGGGTGGCCGCCGTACCCGTGCCGCGCACCAGTTTCTGCAGCGTGTCGCGGGCCGCGACCAGCGCCCGCCACTCGTCGTCGCCGACCGGGCGGCCGTGGGCGGCGAGCCAGGCGTGACCGGCGCCGGCGTCGGCGAGGTCGTCGCGCGGTGACCCGTCGATGACGGGCGTGGTGTTGAGCAGATCCAGCAGCAGTGCCTCGTCGGATGTCGGCATGGCCGCCATTCTAACCACCAAACTCCGCTTGACAGGTTATGCGCGTCCATGTTCTTGTCTAACCACCCAAGCAAGCCATGGAGGTTAGTCATGACGGTTGTGCATCACCGCTACGCCGAGGTCCAGGGGCGGCGGCTGTTCTACCGGGAGGCCGGGCCGGCCGACGGCCCGGTGGTCGTGCTCCTGCACGGCTTCCCGACCAGCTCGTTCATGTTCCGCGACCTGATCCCGGCGCTGGCCGACCGCTACCGGGTGATCGCTCCCGACCATCTGGGCTACGGGTTCTCGGACGCCCCGCCGGCCACCGAGTTCGACTACACCTTCGACGCGCTGACCGGCCTCACCGCCGGGCTGCTCGACCAGCTCGGCGTGCGCCGCTTCGCGATGTATGTGCAGGACTACGGCGCCCCGATCGGCTGGCGGCTGGCGCTGGCCGACCCGTCGGCGGTCACCGCGATCATCACGCAGAACGGCAACGGGTACGACACCGGTTTCGTCCCCGGCTTCTGGAAGACCGTCTGGGACTACCACCGCGAGCAGACACCGGAGACCGAGGCCGCGATCCGTGGTGCCCTGACCCTCGACACGACGAGATGGCAGTACGTGGCCGGTGTGCCGGACGAGACTGTGGTCAGCCCGGACACCTGGCACCACGACTTCGCGCTGCTCTCCCGGCCGGGCAACGACGAGATCCAGCTGGCCCTGTTCCGCGACTACGCCACGAACCCGCCGCTCTACCCGGCCCTGCACGAGTACCTGCGTGAGCACCGCCCGCCGGTGCTCGCCGTGTGGGGCGCCAACGACCCGATCTTCGGCCCGGACGGCGCCCGCGCCTTCGCCACCGACGTGCCGGACGCCGAGATCCACCTGCTTGACGGCGGCCACTTCCTGCTGGAGAGCGCCGGCGCCGAGGTCGCCGCGCTGATCCGGGACTTCCTGGCCCGCGTCACCGTCACGGCCTGAGGAGCGGACATGGGACTGGCATGGCAGCAGGGCCCGCTGGCCACCAGGACGGTCGGGCACTTCCTGGTCGCGCAGCCGCTGCCGGAGCGGATGCTGTTCGCCGAACCGCTCCGCCGGCGGATGCGCGTGCGATACGCGGGGCAGTGGGTGGCCGACAGCGAGGACGTCGTGCTCCTGCACGAACCGGGGCGATATCCGGTCGCCTACTTCCCGAGCAGTGACGTCCTCGACGGCCACCTGGTCGCCGACGGCCGGGCCACCGAGCACCGCGAACTCGGCCGGACCGAGTGGTTCACGGCGCTCGCCGGTGACCGGGTGACCCCACGGGCGGCCTGGCAGCACACCGGGCTGCCGGAGCACGCGGCCGTGCTGCGTGACCGGGTCGCCTTCGCCTGGCGGGCGATGGACGCGTTCTACGAGGAGGACGAGCGGGTCGTCGGCCACGCCGCCGACATGTATCACCGAAACGACATCCGGCAGACCTCCCGTCACCTCGTCGTCCGGGCCGGTGACCGGGTCGTCGCCGAGACCCGGCGGCCGCTGGTGCTCTACGAGTCCGGGTTCGCCCCGCGGTGGTACGTGCCCCGCGAGGACGTCGACGAGTCGGCCCTCACCGCCGCCGACGGGCAGACCTTCTGCCCGTACAAGGGGCTGGCCAGCTACTACGACATCGGCGAGCACCGGCGTGCGGCCTGGTCCTACCTGTCGGCGTGGCCCGAGGTGGCCCGGGTCAGCGGCCACGTCTCGTTCGAGCCGGACATCGTCGACGTCCGCCTCGACGGGCGCAGGCTCGCCCTCGCCCCCGGCCAGAAGGTCCTGCCGCACGGCATCGATCGCGGGCTCGACCCCGCGGAACTGCACGACGAGAGAAACGAGAACTGACGTGCCCGCTTCACTGCGTGACCGTACGGTCCTGGTCGTCGGCCGGGGCAGCGGCATCGCCCGCGCCGTCACCCTGGCGGCCCGCGAGGCCGGCGCCCGCGTCGTCGTCGCCGGCCGTGACCGGGAGGTCCTGGCGGCGGCCTACGACGACCCCGGCGTCACCGCCGAGCGGGTCGACCTCACCGACGAGAGCAGCATCGCCGCGCTGGCCACCAGGCTCGGCACGGTCGACCACGTCGTCTCGACCGCGTCGGCGCGGGCCCGGGGGGCGGTGGCCGACCTCGACCACGACACCGTGCTGCGCTCGTTCGACGTCAAGGTCCTCGGCCCCGTCCTGCTCGCCAAGCACTTCGCGCCGCGGATGCCCGCCGACGGCTCGTTCGTCCTGTTCTCCGGCTCCTCCGCGCGCAAACCCACGATCGGCATGCTCGCCGTCGGCGCCACCAACGGCGCGGTCGACGTGGTGACCCGCGGCCTCGCCGTCGAGCTGGCACCGATCCGCGTCAACGCCGTCTCACCCGGCACCGTCGACACCGGCGCCTACGACGCCCTCGGCGACCGCGGCAAGGGCGAGCTGTTCGCCGCCCGCGAGGCGAGCAACCCGGCCGGCCGGATCGGCGCCCCGGGCGACGTGGCCGAGGCCGTGCTCTTTGCCCTGACCAGCACGTTCCTGACCGGCGTCTCGCTCGGCGTCGACGGCGGCGAACCCCTCGTCCGATAAGGAGACCCGTGAACTACACCATCGAGGTCGTCACCCTCGCCGTCCGCGACACCGGCCGGGCGCTCGACTTCTACACCCGGCTGGCCGGCTTCACCCTGGACGTCGACTACCACCCCGACGACCGGTACCGGGTCGTCCAGCTCACCCCACCCGGATCGGCCTGCTCGATCCAGTTCGGCACCGGCCTCACCGATGCCGCACCGGGCTCGGCGCGTGCCACCCACCTCGTCGTGACCGACATCGAGGCCGCACATCGCGAGCTGGGCGACCGCGGCCTGCCGGTCGGCCCGCTGCGGCGCAAGACCACCGTCGAGGACTGGCAGGGCGACCACTCACCCGGCACGGACCCGGGGCGCCGTGACTACGCGAGCTCGTTCACCTTCGCCGACCCGGACGGCAACACCTGGGTGGTCCAGGAACGCGGCCACTCCCGGTGAGCCTCGAAAGTTTCGGCCGCGCGAGCTCCGTTGAACAGGTAAGATTGTCAGACATCCGCATGTCTTGAGCCGAAAGTTGTTGATACCTTATATCGGTAAGCGTGCATGAATGGAGGTGTCATGGCCGGAGGAACCATGACACCGGGCCGGTCGGTCACCTCCAGGGTGCTCGCGATCCTCGACACCTTCGACGCGACACACGCGGAGCAGTCGCTGACCGAGATCGCCCGGCGGGTCGGCTTGCCGCTGGCCACGACCTATCGCCTGATCGGCGAGCTGGCCGCCTGGCGAGGACTGTGCCGCCGTCCCGACGGCAGATATGAGATCGGCATCCGCCTGTGGGAGGTCGGGCTGATCGCGCCGGTCCATCATCGGCTTCGTGAGGTGGCTCTGCCGTTCCTGCAGATGCTCTACGAGGCGACCCGGGAGAACGTGCACCTGGCCGTCCGCGACGGCGACGTCGCGCTGTACGTGGAGAAGCTCGCCGGGCACCGGTCGGTGCCGATCATCTCGCGCAGCGGAGGGCGGCTGCCGCTGCACGCCACGGGCGTCGGCAAGGCGCTGCTCGCACACGAGCCCGAGGCCTACCGCCGTGAGTATCTCGCGCGGCCCCTGCCGCGGTTCACCCGATTCACCATGGTCGAGCCCGGCCGGGTCGCCGCGGACCTGGACCGCACCGTCAAGCGCGGTTATGCGGTGACGGTGGAGGAGATGACACTCGGCAGTTGCTCGGTGGCCGCTCCGGTGCTGTCCCGATCCGGTCGGCCCGTCGCCGCCGTGGGGATCGTGGTGCACAGCGTCCGCGTCGAGCCGGAGCGGTTCGCACCCCTCATCCGGCTGGCGGCGGAGGGTGTCGCCGCGCGGCTCGACGCGAGCGGACTGGCCGGCCCGGGCGGTTCCCTGCAGGTCGCCCGGGCCGACGTGCTGCGCGAGACCTATCCCCAGTAGGCGAGTGCCTGCCTGCCGAGCGAGGCCTGGCCGGCGGTGTTGGCGTGGCAGCCGTCTGCCACCTCACCGCTGCGGAGGCGGAACTGACCGGAGTAGGTCACGTTCTGGCTGCTGTCCGCGGCTGCCTGCCGCGCGAGCGAGTCGGTCAGCGCCGGGCCGTTGGCGCCGGCGAGGGAGCACGACTGCCCGGAGTCGTAGAGCGGCTGGCCGGTGATGTAGACGGCGGCACCCGGAGCGGCGTGCTGGCGTGCGTTGGTGATGAGCCGTCTCACCTCGTCATAGGTGACGCCGTTCTGCGCGAAGATGCAGATCTGGACCCAGACCGCGGACGGCCTGCCGTACCGGGACGACTGCTGATCGAACTTCTGCCAGGCGCTGGAGTTCGTGTCGGTCCACGACTGGACGACCAGGCCGCCGGTGCCGTACGGCCCCCACATGCGCCTGCCGCCGACCGCGACGTAGCCCTGCGAGACGTTCTCCGCCATCGAGCAGCCGATGAAGCCCATCGAGTTCGGCGTGCCCGTGCCCGGGGGAACGCTGGGTGAGGCACTGGGCGAGGCGCTCGGTGACCCGCTGGCCGGAGGCGTGCCCGGCGTCGCCGTGCCGGTGCAGGTCACCCCGTTGAGCGCGAAGGTGGCCGGCGACGGATTGCTGCCGCTCCAGGAGCCGTTGAAGCCGAAACTGGCCGAGCCGTTCGCCGGCAGCGCCGCGTTCCACGACGCGTTGCCGGCGCTGACCTGTGACCCGGTCTGGGTGACCGTGGCGCCCCACGCCTGCGTCACCCGCTGCCCGGCACCGAACGCCCAGGTGAGCGTCCAGCCGGAGATCGGGTCGCCGAGGTTCGTCACGCTGACCGACGCGGTGAAACCGCCCTGCCAGCTGGACGTGACCCCGTAGGTGGCCCGGCAGCCGGTGGCGGCCGCTCGAGCGGTGACGGTGGCGGCGAGGATTCCGGCGCCCGACAGGGTCGCCACCACCAGGGCGGCGATCGCCGGACGTGTTCGCGACAAGCGCATGTTCCCTCCTTGGGGACGCGCCTCCACCACCGGGCGGGGAATGCCGGAGCCTTTCGAGCCGGTGAAGGCGCAGGTAGGTAACGGACGTCGATTCGCGATCGCGGTTTCACGATAGGAGCTCCGGGCCGGGGGTCAACGGATCTCTGTCGCCCAGTGAAAGCGCGTTCGATATCGTCGTGTTTCGATGGATGAACATGTGCTCGAAACTCATCCGGCCTGGCTGGCGCCCGGTGCGTTCCGCGCGCTCGGGCGCCGGCGTGTCCGGGTCTCCGGGGACGGCCCGCTGGCGGACACCGTGCGCGACGAGGTGGCCTGGGCCTGTGCGCGGTTCGGCGGTTCGGTCAGTGCCGACGGGCAGCCCGCTGACCTGGTCCTGGCGATCAGCGGCCGATCGGAGCAGGCGGACGACGGCTTTCTGCTGAGCCGCGACGGCGAGGTGACGACGGTGCTCGCGGACGGGCCGAGCGGGTTGCTCCACGGGTTGTTCGAGGTGGTTCGCCGGGGTGAGGCGGCCTTCGGCCCCGGTCCGGTCGCCGAGCGGCACGAGCCGGCGTGGCAGCGGCGCATGGCCGACCACTGGGACAACATCGACGTGCATCCGGTGATGGGCCAGGTCGAGCGGGGATACGCCGGTGGGTCGATCTTCTGGCGGGACGGCCGGCTGCGTGCCGACCTCTCCCGGGTGCGTGCCTACGCCCGGCTGCTGGCGGCCTGCGGGATCAACGCGATCGCGATCAACAACGTCAACGTCCACGCGACCGAGGCGCGCCTTCTGACCGAGCGGCGCGGCGAGGTCGCGGCGATCGCCGCCGCATTCCGGGGGTACGGCGTACGCGTCCACCTCTCGGTGAACTTCGCCGCACCGATGCTGCTCGGCGACCTCCCGACCGCCGACCCGCTCGACGAGACGGTACGCAGATGGTGGGCGCGCACCACGCAGCGGATGGTCGAGGTGGTGCCCGACTTCGGCGGCTACCTCGTGAAGGCCGACTCGGAGGGGCAGCCGGGCCCGTTCACGTACGGCCGCAGCCACACCGACGGCGCCAACATGCTCGCCGAGGCCCTCGCACCGTACGGCGCGGTGGTCCACTGGCGGGCGTTCGTCTACGACCACCGGCAGGACTGGCGCGACCGCCGTACCGACCGGGCGCGGGCCGCCCACGACCACTTCGCCCCGCTCGACGGCGGGTTCCGCGACAACGTGGTCCTCCAGGTCAAGCACGGCCCGATGGACTTCCAGATCCGGGAACCGTTCTCGCCGGTCCTCGCCGCCATGCCCGCCACCCGGCTGGCGGTGGAGGTCCAGGCCACCCAGGAGTACACCGGCCAGCAGAAACACGTCTGCTACCTGGCCCCGATGTGGAGCCGGGTCCTCGGCGAGGCCGGCCGGTGGGTGAGCGAACTGGCCGTGGTCGCCAATGTGGGCGACGACCCGTTCTGGACCGGCCATCCCCTCGCTCAGGCGAACCTCTACGCGGCCGGTCGCCTGGCCTGGAACCCGGGCGCGGACCCGGTCGCCGTCCTGGACGAGTGGATCGGCCTGACCTTCCCCGGCGCCACCGACGGGCTCCGGCGCACACTGCACGCCCTGATGGACGACTCGTGCCTGACGTACGAGCAGTACACCGCACCGCTGGGCGCCGGTTTCATGGTCCGGCCCGGCCATCACTACGGCCCTGACGTCGACGGCTACGAGTACACGCCGTGGGGCACGTACCACTTCGCCGATCGCGACGGAGTCGGTGTCGACCGCACCCGCGCGACCGGGACCGGGTTCACCGGCCAGTATCCGCGACCCTGGTCGGACCGCTACGAGTCCCCGGACACCTGCCCCGACGAGCTCCTGCTGTTCTTCCACCACGTGCCGTACGGTCACGTCCTGCACAGCGGCTCCACGGTGATCCAGCACATCTACGACACCCACTTCGCCGGTGCCGAGCGGGTCGCGGCGATGCGTGACGCGTGGCGGGAGACCACGGGGCTCCTCGACCCGGCGGTGCACGACCGCGTGACGGAGCTGCTCGGCGAGCAGGTGCGCAGCGCCGAGGAGTGGCGCGATCAGATCAATACGTACTTCTTCCGCAAATCCGGCGTCCCCGACCTCAAGGGCCGCCGGATCCACTGACGCGGATCACCAGTACGCCGTGGGGCGCGAGCGTCATCCGGCCGCCGGGCTCGGCGGGGTCGCCGGTGAGCAGGTCGGTGCCGGGGTGCACGACCGGCAGGGTGACAGCGTCGGGGCGGTGGTTGAGCACGAACAGCAGCCGGGACCCGTCCGGCGTGACCCGCACCGCCGTCTCCACGTCCGGGACGTCCGGATACGGCCCGAGCAACTCGTGCCGGTCCAGCACCTGCCGCACGACCCACGCGACACCGGCGGCGTCGAGTGCGGCACCGACGTACCAGCCGTGCCCGGCGCCGAAGTCGTTGCGGGTGACGGCGGCGGTACCGGCGTAGAAGTCGGAGCAGTACGTGCCGACGACCGTGGCGCCGTCGGGGACGACCAGCTCGAAGAGCAGGCGGGCCTCGACCGTCTCGCCGCCCAGCGCGACCGGGTTGAGGTAGGTGCCGTCACGGGCGTCGCACTCGTCGACGCGTACCCCCATGAGCCGGGCCAGCGGGCCCGGCACGTCGGCGAGAAAGGCGTTGTCGTCCTCGTCGACGCGGCCGGACAGGAACGTCGTGACCACCGAGCCGCCGCGCGCGGCGACCGCCTCCAGGCGGGCGGCGAGGTCGCCCTTGACCATGTGCAGCACCGGGGCCACCACCACGTCGTAACCGCTCAGGTCCGCGGTCACCGGCACCACGTCCAGGCCGGCGCCCGCGTCCCACAGGGCCCGGTGATAGGCGGTGACCACGTCCAGGTAGCGAACCAGTCGCGACGGGCCGTCCGAGATCTCCAGCGCCCACCAGCTGTCCCAGTCGAAGAGCAGGGCCACCCGCGCCGGGGTCCGCCCGCCCAGGGTGGCCGGTCCCACCCGCGACAGCTCCGCACCGAGAGCGGCGACCTCGCGGAACACCCGGGTGTCCGCGCGGCCGGAGTGCCCGATCACCGCGCCGTGGTACTTCTCGCTGGCGCCTCGGCCGGCCCGCATCTGGAAGAACAGCACCGCGTCGGCGCCGTGCGCGATCGCCTGCCAGCTCCACAGCCGCATCACGCCGGGCCGTTTGAGGGGGTTGACGTCACGGCACGCGGTCACGCTGGGTGTCTGCTCCATCAGCCAGAACGGCCGGCCGCCCTTGAGCCCGCGCATCAGGTCGTGGGCGAGCGCCATCCGGGCCGGCGAACGGTCGTCGGGCGGATAGTTGTCCCACGACACGAAGTCCAGATCCGAGGCCCACCGGTGATAGTCGATCGGCCGGTAGAGACCCATGAAGTTCGTGGTCACCGGCGTGCCCGGATCGGACTCGCGGATGGCGGCCTTCTCGTCGGAGAAGTTGGCGAGCATCGCGTCCGACATGAATCGCAGATAGTCGAGGGTGATGCCCTGGAACGCGGTGTGGTCGGGCCCGCGCCAGTGTTCGGTCAGCGCGGACGGTGCCTCGATCTCGTCCCAGTCGCTGAACGTGTGCGACCAGAACGTCGTGTACCAGGCGTCGTTCAGCGCCCGCAGGCTGCCGTACCGCGCGCGCAGCCAGGCCCGGAAGCCCTCCGTGCAGAGCGGGCAGTAGCAGGATCCGCCGTACTCGTTGCCGACATGCCAGGCGATCACCGCGGGATGACCGCCGTAGCGCCGCGCGAGGCGGCGGGCCATCTCGGACGACAGCCGCCGGAACACCGGTGAGCTGGGACAGGAGTTGTGCCGCTGGCCGTACCGGTGCTTGCGGCCCTCGAAGTCGGTGCGCGTCACCTCCGGGTGCGCCCGCGCGAGCCAGGCCGGGTGCGCGCCGGTGCCGGTGGCCAGGCAGATCCGCCTTCCCTCGGCGGCGGCACGGGCGACGATCCGGTCCAGGACGGTGAAGTCGTAGACATCCGGTGCGGGCTGGGTCAGCGCCCAGGTGAACACGCCCACCGTGAGGGTGTCGATGTGTGCCTCGCCGAACCTGCGGTGGTCCTGCTCCCACACCTCGTCCGGCCACTGCTCGGGGTTGTAGTCGCCGCCGTAGAGGATCTTCACCGGGTGTACTCCGTCCGGACCACGTCGATGAGCCGCCGGCTGCCGCCCAGCAGCGCCAGCACCAGCAGCGAACCGGCCAGCGCCAGGACGGCGTCCGAGAACGCCCAGGTCACGCCGAGCGCGACGACGATCAGACAGGCGTTGGCGACGGTCACCGAGGACGTGCGGACCAGGAGGTACGCGGCCAGCCGCGCGGCGTCACGGGTACGGAACTCGAACAGCGAGCAGATCACCAGCGCGTTCAGCATCCACAGCGTCGCACCCGCGCCGACCAGGACGAGAGGTCCCGCCCACCACCCGGGCAGGCCCGCCGCCCCGAGGTGGGTCAGGTTCACGCCGAGGACGGACATCCAGGCCAGCCACAGCCCCCAGACCCGGACCGCCGCGCCCGCGTTGAGCCGGTACCCCCGCAGGAACGCCGCCGCCGGCCGCAGGTCGGCGAGGTCGAGCCGGCGGTGGTGCAGCGCGAAGAGCGCGGCGGACAGGGCCGGGCCGGCCGGCAGCGCGCACACCGCGGCCAGGGGCAGGTTGCTCCAGTCCCGGTCCAGAAGCGTGAGCAGGCCCAGCGCCGGTCCGGCCGTCACCACCAGCAGCACCTCGACGACGAGCAGGTGGTGGACGAGGGCCGCGCCCCGTGCCAGCGGCCCGGTCCCGAACCGTTCACCGACCGCGCTGGTCATCGCGGTTCACCCGTGCTCCTTGCGATAGCGCTCGTGGGCCTTGTTGACCATGTCCATGTACCTGCCCGCGTTCTTCGCCTCCAGTTCCTTGACATAGGCGTCCCACTCGCTGAGCGGCCGCTGCCCGAGGGCGAACCTGAGCGTGTTCTGGAAGACGTGGTCCTTGAGCGCCGAGTCCCAGAGCGTGACCTGCTCGCGTTCCTCGGCCGACAGCGGCGCCGGCGGCGCGACCGGGCTGACCTGCCGCTTGTTCATCTCCGCCTGGAACGCGTTCTCCTCGTCGGAGAACTGGGAGTTGAGCATCTTCGTGCTGCCGCCGTACGCGAAGACGCCGTTGAGGAACCCATAGTCGACCTGGAGGTCCTTGGGCGCGTCCGGGTTCATGAAGCCCCACTTCACCCCCGGCGCGAGCTTGAAGGTGCCGTCCGCCACGCTGCCGTTGTACGTGGTGCCCTCGACGCCCCACTTGCTGAACATCAGGCCGTCGTCGGAGTACCAGAGCCAGTCGATGAACTGCATCATGGCCACGAAGTTCTTCGACTCCAGCGCGTTCTTGGAGATCATGATGCCGTTCTCCAGGAGGGTCTCGCTGGGCAGCACCGGGCCGGCGGGCCCGATCGGCAGGATCATCTTGGCCACCGTGGCGCCGGGCAGCTTGGCCACGTCCTTACGTGCCTCGTTCACCAGTGTCTGCGCGTTGCCGCTGATCACGAACGACTTGCCGGTGGCGAACTTCTGCCGGGCGACGTCGTCGGTCTGCGTGAAGCTCTCCGGGTCGACCAGGCCCTCGCTGACCAGCTTGTTGAGGTACTCGAGCATCTGCCGGTACGCCTCGGTCGACCCGGCGTACTCGAACCTGCTCGCGGCCGCGTTCCACTGCGCGGGCAGCCAGCCCCAGCCCGCCTTGGCGCCGAACCCGATGCCCAGCAGGTTGAGCAGGTTGTTGGCGCCCGGCAGCGGGGGAGTGCTCCACCGGTCGGAGAGCGGGTACTGATTCGGGTACGCCTTCTTCATCTCGCGCAGGACACCGGCGAGGTCGTCCCACGTCTGCGGCGCGGTGAGGCCGAGCTTGGCCATGACGTCGGTGCGCACCACCAGGGAGTAGTCCTGCCACGGCTCCTCGTGCAGGCCGGGCAGCAGGTAGAATTTGCCGTCCTCGGCCTTGTACTGGTCCAGGCTCGGCTGCAGGTTCCAGCGCGCGACCTTCTCGGTGAAGTGCGGCATGAGATCGACGTAGTCGCTGACCGGCAGGATCGCGCCGCCGGCGATGAACGCCTCCTCGTCCGGGTGGTACGTCTTCGGAATGATCATCGGCGCGTCGCCCGCGCTGACCACCACGCTGCGCTTCTGGTTGTAGTCGCTGCCCGGTACGGCCGTCCCCTCGAGCGTGACGTTGGTGCGCTTGGTCAGCTCGGCGAAGAACGGCCAGTCCGCCTTGTACGGGTAGTTCTGGTGGCTGAGCATCATGATCGAGAAGGTGACCGGTTCGGTCGCCTTGAACTGGTCGCCCACCTTGAAGGCGTCCATGGAGCCGGCCCGCTTGCCGTCGACACCCTCGCTCGAGGTGTCGTCGTCGCCGCAGCCGGTGAGCCCGGCGACGGCGGCCGCGCCGGCGGCGGCCAGCAGATGACGTCTGGTCAGCTGAGTCACGGGAGCGCTCCTAGCCTTTGACGGCGCCGAGCATGACGCCGGACACGAAGAATCTCTGGATGAACGGATAGACGAGCATGATCGGCAGCATCGTGAGGACGATGGTGACGGCCTGGATGTTCGCCGCGATCTGCAGCGCTGCCTCGCTGCTAGCGGTGTTGTCCGTGCCGGAGGTGGCTCCGGCGATCAGGTTGCGCAGGAAGACGGTGACCGGGAACAGTTCCTGCCGGTCCATGTAGAGGAACCCGGCGAACCACGAGTTCCAGAACGACACCGCGTAGAACAGCAGCATCGTGGCGAGCACGGCCTTGGACAGCGGCAGGACGATGCGCAGCAGCGTGCCGTACGTGCCCGTGCCGTCGACCGCGGCGGCCTCCTCGAGTTCGACCGGCAGGCTCTCGAAGAACGCCTTCATGACGAGCAGGTTGAACACGCTGATCGCGTTGGGCAGCACGATCGCCCAGAGCGTGTTGCGCAGGCCCAGCGCGCTGACCAGCACGTAGTTGGGGATCAGGCCGCCATTGAAGAACATCGTGAACACCGCCACCCCGACCAGCAGACCGCGGCCCTTGAGGTGGTGCTTGGACAGCACGTACGCGTACGAGGTGGTCAGCACGAGGGCGATGGCGGTGGCGACGACCGTGTAGACGACGGTGTTGCGGTAGTTCGTCCAGAACATCGCGTCGGACATGACCCGCTCGTACGTGGTGAGGTTGAACCCCTTCGGCCAGAAGGAGACCTGCCCGGACCGGATCTCGCTCTCGCCGCTGAACGAGCGGGCCACGATGGTGACGAACGGGAACAGGGTCACCGCGACGACGCAGGTCAGCAGACCGGCGTTGACCACCTGGAACGCCCGGTGACCACGGCTCGCGGCTACCACAGGCTCGTACCCGTCGTGCGGCGCGACAGGGTGTTGGCGCCCAGGACCAGCGCCAGCCCGATCAGCGATTCGAACAGGCCGATGGCGGCGGCGTAGCTGAAGCTGCCGGAGACGATGCCGACCCGGTAGAGGTAGGTGGAGATGACATCCGCCGTCGCGTAGGTCAGCGGGTTGTAGAGCAGCAGCACCTTCTCGAAACCGACGGCCATGAACGTGCCGATGTTGAGGATCAGCAGCGTGATCATCGTGGGGCGGATGCCGGGCAGGGTCACGTGCCACGTCTGCCGCCAGCGGTTCGCCCCGTCGACCCGCGCCTGGTCGTACAGGTCGGTGTCGATGGTGGTCAGTGCCGCCAGGTACAGGATCGTGCCCCAGCCGACGGTCTGCCACACCTCCGAGGAGACGTAGAGCGTGCGGAACCAGCCGGGCTCCTGGATGAACGCGATCGGATCCTGGCCGACCGCGCGCAGACCCTGGTTGATCACGCCGTCGAGCGAGACGGTCTGCAGGACGAGGCCGGCGATCACCACGATCGACAGGAAGTGCGGCAGGTACGACACGGTCTGCACGAAGCCCTTGAGCCAGCGGGTGCGTACCTCGTTGAGCAGCAGCGCCAGCATGATCGGCAGGGGGAAGCAGAACAGCAGCGTCAGCGCACCGATCGCCACGGTGTTCGTGAAGACCTGCCAGAAGGTCGGGTCGGTGAGGAACATCCGGACGTACCGCAGGCCGACCCACTGCTCGCCGAAGAGGTCGCCACCCGGCTGGTACCGCCGGAACGCGATGACGTTGCCGAGCATCGGCAGGTACCGGAAGACCACGAAGAACAGCAGCGGCAGCACCGCGAGCGAGTAGAGCTGCCAGTCCCGGCGCAGGGCCGAGGCCCAGGTCCGGCGTCGTGGCCGCAATGGGTCGGCACGCTCGGGTGGCCGGTCCGCGCCGGTCGCCCGGCCGGGGAGGACGTCCTGTCCGGATGTGATTCCCACGCAGACCTCACCCGTCCAGCGTCGAAAGTTTCATTGACGTACCGAAATGCCTCCCGGGAAACTAAAGTCTGTTACGAATCTATGTCAAGGCATGCGAGCAGGCAACTTTCACGACCATCGATGGTTGATTCGACCAGCGATGAGCCGCTATCGTTCGTGCCTACGCGGTTGGAGAACGCCGTAATTACCGGAAGCCGGTGCGTTCTTTCAGGCGCTCGCTGCCCGGCCGGGCCACGGCGCGAACGCGTTCGCCCCGGCGGGCAGCGTCGCGGCGAGATCGGGGCAGTGCCGGTGGATCATTCCGGTCATCGAGGTCGACGAGATCCAGTCCAGGCCGAACTGGGTGTAGATCTCCGGCCGGTAGTCGGCGGTGAGGAACCGGTCGCTCTGCAGGCGGCGCGACGCCATCAGGATGAACACCCGGAACGCGGTGTCGGAGAAGCCGAACCCGTCCGGCGGGGTCTCGGCGAACAGCCCGACCATGGTGTCCACCTCGTCGATGTCGCGGTACACCGCGCGCAGGCGCCGGACCGTCTCCGGGTCGCTGCTCAGGTCCTCCCACCGCTGGATCCGGGGCAGGTGCAGCGCGGCGCGGAAGTCGTTGTAGCGAGGCACGCCACGGCGGCGGGTGCGTACCAGGTCGACCACCGACAGGTCGATCAGCTCGCCTTCGCGCTCCAGGTTGAGCAGCGACCTCGGGTAGTTGTGCAGCGCGATGGCGCCGGGGTGCGCGGTGCCGAACGAGTACAGCACGTTGGTCAGGCCCAGGTCGCGCAGCACGTCGTCGGCCAGGTCGCCGCGCAGGTCCGGGAAGGCGGCGTCCCGCAGCGGGGCGCCGGTGGCCGCGTCGCGGAACGCGTACTCGTCCGGGATCAGCGGATGCATGCGGTAGACGGTGACGAAGTCCTCGGTGAGGGAGAACGGCGTGCCGTGGTGGTCGGGTGTCGTCGCCGGGATGCCGCGCAGCGCGTTGGCGTCGGTCAGCCACAGCCCGATCCTGCTGAGCAGGTCGTTCGCCGGTACGCCGTACCAGTTGACGTTCATCCCCCGGCGGAGCACCTCGGTGTTCAGGATGGCCGGCGTCCACTCGACGGTGTGGATCTTGGCGATCAGCGCGGACACGATGAGCCGCGCGGTCTGGTAGACCCGTTCGTCGCTCCAGTCCGGGTTACGCCCACGCAACTCGTCGCAGAGCAGGTTGTGCTCGCGGGCGAACAGGGTGTGCATGCTGCTGAGGCCGAGCCACCAGGCCTCGTTGAAACCGGTGATCTCGGCGCCGGCGACGTCCAGGGGCAGGTAGCCGTCCGGCGTCATCCGCAGTTTCGCACCGTCGCGCAGCCCGGCCGCCTTGGCGGAGTCGGTCCCGTACACCTCCGAGCCGTCCCACCAGTGCGACACGACATTGCCGAACAGCTCCTCGACGCCGTCCGCGCCGACGCCCCGGCTCGCGTTGCCGCCGATCCGCATCCACGGCTCCGCCGGGCCGCCCGGTGTGTTCACCCAGCCGGGCATGTCCGGCGGCAGCGGCACCTTGACGTCGGCGGTGCCGAGCGGGTGCCGGGCGTGCACCACCCAGTCGTGCACCTGGAACTGGATCCAGGCGGCGGCGAGGATGTTCAGCGAGGTCGCGGGCCGGAACGTGTCGCGGTGCAGCAGTTCGCGGCTGACCACGATCGGGTTCGGCTCGTCGACCAGGTCGGGCCGGTGCACGGCGGGCACGTTGCGCCCGAAGGCGGCGCCCACGGCACCCATCTCCGGCTCGGACAGGTCGTTCGAGCGGCCCTCGTGGGTCCGGAACTCCCGCTCCTCTCGGCCGGGCCCCACCGGCACCGGCCGTACGCGCGGCGGCGCCTCCCGCACCTCGGTGTCGATCAGATTCTCCCGGCGCAGCACGTCGCGCAGCGCGGCCAGATTCAGCAGCGCCAGTGAGGTGGGCAGCCGGTGCCAGGGGCGGAACCGGTTGACCACGCCGAAGACCGCCCGCATCGCGGCGCCCGCCACGTGGTTGCGCAGCGGCACGTCGGTCAGCCACCGCTGTCCGTCCCGGTGCGCCGCACTGGCGTCGTACGCGACCTTGCGCACCCGGTTGAGGTTGCCGAGCGGCCGGAACTCGTCGGTGGTGTTCCACGGGTTGAACCGCAGCGCGTGCACCGCCGGGTCGTCGGCCGCACCGGCGCGCAGGGTCAGCACCGCGATCGGCTCCGGCGGCGCGGCGGGCGAGCGCCAGTCCGCCGCCGCGTCCTCGATCGGCGTCGACCGCGGGTCACGGAACCGCTGCACGCACAACTCGAAGCTGACGTCGCCGCGGGAGAGGCGGCTCGCCAGCTCATGGCCCAGGAAGTCGGGGTCGCCGGCCGGCGGATCGCCCGCGGCCGGTGTTCCCGGAGCCGGCCGCAGCAGGTACTGCACCGCGGTGTCGCCCCAGGCGATCGGCACGCGGCTCCAGAACGTCTCGGTCGCCAGGCTCGGGACGCGGCGGCGGCCGGCCGTCAGGTTGCGCACGACGCGGACCGTCTCACCCGGGCCGAGCGCGAACACCAGCCGGACCAGTCCGGCGTGCCGGCGCCATCCGCCGCCCGCGGTGGCGACGGCGATCTCGGCGAACTGGCGGGCGTCGCGCGCGTGCGACACCGGCGCGCTGGTCATCAGCAGGTCGTGGTGCTCACCCGGGGAAACGGTGACGCGCAGCGCCGCGCCGCGCAGGTCGGCCTCGTGGTCGGAGAGGATCCGGCCCTCGGCGTTGCTGAAGCGCACCGCGGTGGGATGGACCGCACCGGGCTGCGCGAACCCGGCCCGCAGATCCGGCGCGATGTCGAGGAACCGCAGCTCGGCGTCGGCCGTGGCGAACAGGCCTTTCGCCTGGAAACCCGCGGTGACCGGGCCGCCGGCGGCCGCCCGGTTCCTCGCCTGCGTCTGCATGATCTTGACGGCCAGGCCCTCGAAGATCCGCCGCTCGGCCTGGGGTGAACCGCCCAGGTAGCTCTCCGTCCAGAGTGGCGCGCGGTTCGTCGTCCGGTCCTCGGTGGTCATCCGGCCCTCCCAAGCGGTAACCGAAGCCCTGCGGTAACCGCGGCCGATCCTGGCGCATCACTTACCCGAACGGGTGCTTCCTGTCGGTTTCCCGATCCGCGCGAACTCTCAGAATCCTCACAGCGCGCTGACCGTGCCGCCGGGTTTCGCGGGCGGTGCCACCTGTGACAGATTGATGCCGCGCGTCGGCCGGCCGGGGGAGGTCCGATACGACATGGCACTTCGTCGCGGGACAACAGCGTGCGTCATGGCGGTGCTCACCGCCGTGCTGCTGTGCGTGCAGGCGCCGGCAGCGAGCGCCGCGCCGGCCGCGTCGACCCGCTGTCTCCCCGGTGGTGTCAGCACCGCCGACCAGCTGATCGCGGAGGGTCTGCGCCCCTCGATGACCGGGCGGCGGCTCGGCCGGCTGATCAGCGGCCGCCACATCGCCTGCGCCCGCGCCATCGTCGATCAGGTCCTCCGGCGCGGGCTGGACCAGCGTGCCGCGGTTCTGGCGGTGACCACGGCGATCGCCGAGAGCACGTTGAACAACCACTCCGTCGCCACGGACCACGACAGCCTCGGCCTGTTCCAGCAGCGGCCGTCGCAGGGCTGGGGCCGGCCCGATCAGCTCGTCGATCCGCGCTACGCGACCGACGCGTTCCTCAACGCGATGCTGCGCAAGCACCCGCGCGGTGCCTGGCTGACCGGCGACATCGGCGCGATCTGCCAGCGCGTGCAGAATTCAGCCTTCCCCGGGGCGTACGCGCCGGAGGCACTGGATGCCCAGTTGATCGTCGCGACGCTGCTGCGCAGCGCCCCGGTGCCCGCCGGCCGGCGATCCGGGTCATCGCGCGCGACGGCGAGACCCGCCGCACCGGCGGGGCCGTTCCAGCGGATCCTCGCCGCCGTCGGCGCCGAGCTGGGCCCGCTGACCGGCCGGCACGACCTGGCGCTCGCCGACTGGAACCGTGACGGCCGGCCGGACCTGGTCGTCGTGACGGGCACCGGCACGGTCACCGGCAAGACCGAGATCCGCATCATGGACGGCGTGAGCAACTTCGCGGCCATGCTGCTCACGACCGCGACCGCGCTGGGTCCGACCGACGACCGCCATGCGTATTCGGTGGCCGACTGGAACGGGGACGGCTGGCTCGACCTCATCGTCGCGCAGGCCGGCCGGGTGACCGTCGTCGACGGGGCCAGCCGCTTCCAGCGTGTGCTGCTGGACACCGCCACGGCGCCGATCGCGACAGCCGGCCGGATGGCCGACTGGAACGGTGACGGCCGGCTCGACCTGGTGTCCGTGCAGACCGCTCGCACGTCGAGCCGGAAGGTCGAGGTCCGGGTGCTCGACGGCGCGTCGCTGTTCCAGCAGCCGCTGGGCAGCCTCCTCACCACCGCCGAGCCGGCCGCCGACGACGTCGAGTTCCGGCTCGCCGACTGGAACGCGGACCGGCGCCCTGACCTGGTCATCCTGGGGCGCTCGGGCGGCCGGACCACGATCCGGGTCCTGGACGCGGCGTCGCAGCTGCGGCGTTACCTGGTGAAGGCCACAACGGCGTATGACGCCGCCGACGAGCGCCACACCCTGATGATCGACGACGCCGACGGCGACCGGCGCCCGGACCTGGTCGCCGTGCAGAAGTTCGGCACACCGACGGGGCGCCCCGAGGTCACCACCTTCGCCGGTTAGCGCCCGCCCCCGCTGAGGAGGCGGGGGTCAGGACTCGGGCCGGCAGGCGGCGGCCAGCGCCGTCAGCTCGCGCATCAGGTTCTCGGTGCGCTCGGCGCCGAACACCGCGGCCACCTCCGCGTGGTGCTCGGCGGCGCGCTGGTTCAGCCGGGCGACCAGGTCACGGCCGAGGTCGGAGAGGTACACGGCGACCCTGCGACGGTCGGCGGTGTCCTGCCGCCGATAGACCGCGGCGCTGTCGACGAGGCGGTCGACGGCCTTGGTGAGGGTGGGGTGCGGCATCAGCACCGCCTCCGCCAGGTCGGTCATCGAGTGGCCGTGGCCGTCGCTGAGGGCCTGCAGGATGCGCCACTGCTCGATGCTGACGCCCTCGGCGGCCAGCCCGGCCGCGAACTGCCGGTTGATCTGGCGTTCGGTCTCGGTGAGCAGGTAGGACAGCTGTGCGCGCAGGCCCGTCTCGGTCAAGTCCGTCGCCCCCTTTTCCGTACGCCTGACAGCGAAGATACTCGGCGCATGCTCGATGACGTCGTGCTCGTCACCGATCCGCTGGAGGCGCGGCTGCTCGCGCCCGACCCGGCCGTGGCCGTGCGGATCGGCGTCGTCGTGCCGACGTCCGGGACTCTCGGGCTGCTCGCGCCGTCGGCGGTCAACTGCGCGGTGCTGGCCGCCGCGGAGCTGAACGCGGCGGGTGGCATCCTCGGCAAGCCGGTGGAGCTGACTCTGATCGACGGTGGGCGGGCGCCGGCCGCGGTGGCCGCCGAGGTGGCCGACCTGATCAGCGCGGACGCGCTGGCCGCGGTCGTGGGCACGCACGCCAGCGACGTGCGGCTGGCGCTGATGGGCGTGCTGGGCGGCCGCGTCCCGTACGTCTTCACCCCGCCCTACGAGGGCGGCGAGCGCACCCCCGGCGTCTTCCTGCTCGGCGAGACCCCGCAGCGTCAGCTGCGTCCCGCGCTGGACCGGCTGCTGGCCGCCCGCGCCCGGCGGTGGCTGCTGCTGGGCAACGACTACGTGTGGCCGCGCCGGGTGAACGAGGTGGCCCGCCGTCATCTGCGGCGGGCCGGCGCCGGCGTGGTGGGGGAGCGCTACGTGCCGCTGGGCGGCGCGGATGCGGCGGCGCTGGTGGACCAGGTGCTCGCCGCGCGGGTCGACGCGGTGCTGCTCACCCTGGTCGGCAGCGATCTGGTGGCGTTCAACCGGGTGTTCGCCGAGTCGGCGGGCGCGGGCCGGGTGGCGCGGGTCTGCGCGGCGCTGGAGGAGAACGGCCTGCTGGGCGCCGGTGGCGACGGCACCGGCGAGCTCTACGCGGCGATGGGCTACTTCGCCGGCCTCGCCACCGACACGGCGCTGGCCTTCGCGGAGCGCTACACCGCGCGGTTCGGCTCGGACGCCCCGGTGCTCAACGGGCACGGCGAGGGCACCTACGACGGGGTACGCCTGCTGGCCGCGCTCGCCGGGCGGGCCGGCTGCCTGGACGCGCCGGTCCTGGACGCGGTGGCCGAGGGCACCCGGGTGACCGGCGGCCGTGGCACGTTCGAGCTGCGTGATCGACATGCCGTGCAGCCGGTCTACGTGGCCCGCGCCGACGGCCTGGATTTCGAGGTCATCTACAGCGAGTAAAAGCTTTCTGCAGAAACCTTTTCTCTGGAAAGCTTTTGTTCTAGCGTCCCTCCATGGCCACCGACGACCTCGAAAAATACGGCTACCGCCAGGAGCTGAGCCGCTCCCTGACCTTCACCGACCTCCTGATCTACGGCCTGATCTTCATGGTCCCGATCGCTCCCTTCGGCATCTTCGGCAGTGTCTTCAACGGCTCCGGCGGCATGGTGGCGCTGGCGTACGTGATCGGCATGGTCGCCATGATGTTCACCGCGCTCTCGTACGCCCAGATGGTCCGCGCCTTCCCCATGGCCGGCTCGGTCTACAGCTACGCCGGCCGCGGCATCGCACCCCCGGTCGGCTTCCTGGCCGGCTGGGTGATCCTGCTCGACTACGTCCTGGTGCCCGGCCTGCTCTACCTGGTCGCCAGCGTCGCGATGCACTCGCTCGTGCCCGCCGTGCCGGTCTGGCTCTGGCTGATCGCCTTCGTCCTGCTCAACACCGTCGTCAACTATCTGGGCATCCAGATGACCGCGCGGGTCAACAAGTACATGCTCATCGCCGAGCTCATCATCCTGGTGATCTTCCTGGTGATCGGCATCGGCGCGCTCGCCTCCGGCAAGGGCCAGGGCTTCTCGTTCAGCCCGCTGTTCAACGCCGACACGTTCTCCTGGTCGGTCGTGTTCGGCGCGGTCTCCATCGCGGTGCTGTCGTTCCTGGGCTTCGACGGCATCTCGATGCTGGCCGAGGAGAGCCGGGAGGAGGCCCGCCAGATCGGCAAGGCCATGGTCGCGGCACTGCTGCTGGCCGGCGTGCTGTTCATCGTGCAGACGTGGGTGGCGGCGCTGCTCGTACCCGATGCTCCCGGCCTGCTCGCCAACGGCGACCCGGAGGGCACCGCCTTCTACGACGCCGCCCGCGCCGCCGGCGGTGGCTGGCTGGCCAGCCTGACCGCGCTCGCCACCGCGATCGCGTGGGGCTTCGCCAACTCGCTGGTGGCGCAGGCCGCGACGAGCCGCCTGCTCTACGCGATGGCCCGCGACCGCCAGATGCCCCGGTTCCTCGCCAAGATCAACGACAAGCACAAGGTGCCGGCGAACGCCACGCTGCTGGTCGCCGCGGTCTCGCTCGTGCTCGGCCTCTACATGGCCACCCGCGACGACGGCATCTCACTGCTGTCCACGCTGGTCAACTTCGGCGCGATGACCGCGTTCCTGGCACTGCACGTCGCCGTGGTGGTCCACTACGTGGTGCGCAACGGCAGCCGGGACTGGCTGCGGCACCTGCTGGTGCCGGTGATCGGCTTCCTGATCCTGCTCTACGTGGTGATCAACGCGAACATCGCCGCGCAGACGCTCGGCTTCCTCTGGCTGGGCATCGGCGTGATCGTGCTGATCACGTTCTACGTCACCGGCCGCCGTCCCGAGCTGGCCGGGCTGTCCCAGGAAGGGAGCAACCAGTGACCGAGGTGGTCACCTATCGGCCCGGCGCCGACGAGCTGGCCTACACGTTCGGCGGCCGTGAGCCGGTGCGCCGCGTCAAGCCCGGCACGGTCCTCGAGCTCTACACCGAGGACTGTTTCGGCGGCCGGGTGCGCACCGTCGACGACCTGCCGTCGCAGGTGTGCGAGTTCCCCTACCTCAACCCGGTCACCGGGCCGCTGCACATCGAGGGCGCCGAGCCGGGCGACACGCTCGCGGTGCACTTCGTGGAGATCAAGCCGGCTCGTGACTGGGCGGTGTCGTCGACGTTTCCGCACTTCGGGGCGCTGACGGGCACGCACACCACGGCCATGCTGCATGCGCCCCTCGACGAGGTGGTCTGGCTCTACGACGTCGATGTCGACGCGGGCATCGTGCGTTATCACGCCCGGCGGGGCGACTTCAGCGTCGAGCTTCCCCTCGACCCCATGCACGGTACGGCGGGAGTCGCCCCGGCCGCGTTCGAGAGCCGGATGACGATCGTCCCGGACGCGCACGGCGGCAACATGGACACGCCCGAGCTGCGGGCCGGGGTGACCGCGTACTTCGGGGTGAACGTGCCCGGTGCGCTGTTCGCCCTCGGTGACGGCCACTGCCGTCAGGGCGAGGGTGAGGTCTGCGGCACCGCCGTCGAGGCTGCCATGAACACGGTCGTGATCGTGGACGTGATCAAGGGGGCGGGCACGCCGACGCCGCGCTTCGAGACCGACGAGGCGCTGATGTCGGCGGGGTCGGCCCGGCCGCTCGAGGACGCGTACCGGATGAGCCAGCACGACCTGGTCACCTGGTCGGCCGGCCTGGTGGGTCTGGACCTCCTCGACGCCTACCAGCTGATCAGCCAGGCGGGGCAGGCTCCGGTCGGCAACGTCTGCGACCCGAACTACACGATGCTGGCCAAGGTCGCGAAGCGCCACCTGGGCGGGGTGGAGGCGTACGAGGGGGTGCACGGCCGTCTGCGCGGTGTCGCGCGGAACTACCTGGCCACCCGCTGAGGTCAGGCCGCGGCCAGCTGGTTGCGGCCGGACCGCTTGGCGACGTAGAGGTGGGCGTCGGCCCGGTCGTACAGCTCACGGCCGGGCTCGCCGGGGCGGCACGCGGCCAGGCCCATGCTGAGCGTGACCCGCAGACCCGGCACGATCGTGCTCCAGTCGCGGGCCTGGATGACCCGGCGGATGCGCTCGGCGATCTGCCGGGCCTCCTCCTCGCCGGTGCTGAGGAACAGGGCGAACTCGTCACCGCCGAAGCGGATCGCGACCTCGTTGTGCCGGCAGTGCGCGCGAAGCACCGCGGCGATCTCGCCGAGCACCCGGTCGCCGATGCCGTGCGAGTAGCGGTCGTTGATGTCCTTGAAGTGGTCGACGTCGATGAGCAGCAGCGAGCCGCCGGCCACCGCGGTGTTGATCCGGCGGTCGAACATCCGGCGGTTGCCCAGCCCGGTCAGCGCGTCCGAGGTGGCGGCCAGGTCGGCGGTGGTCCGCGCCGCCTCCAGCTCCACCCGGCGGTAGGCCTGCCGGAGCATCGTGCGCCGGTCCAGCCGCAGCTGCCAGAGCGCCTCGACGTGGCTGCGCAGGGACTCGAGCAGCGCCTGTGTCGTCTCGCCCGGGAACTCGTGCACCGCGGTGACTGCCAGCTCGTACTGGAAGAGCAGCCGCTGGGACCGCAGCACGGAGAGTTCCAGGGCGGCCCGGAACTCCCGGGCGGCGGCCCGCCACTGTCCGGTGGCCCGCAACGCGAGCCCGTGTGCGAGGTGCAGCAGTCGTGCCTCGTGGTGCTGACCCGCCGCGCGCATCTTCGACAGCAGCTCGCCGACGATGGCGAGCCCCTCCGCGATCCGGCCGGTCTTGGCGTGGCAGACCGCGAGCACGGCCGTGCCGAGCGGGGAGTCGATGCCCTGCTCGATCCAGAACTGCAGCACCGTCGTGCTCTTGTCGATGAGGCTCGCCGCCTCCTCGGTGCGGCCCACCTGCTCCAGCCGCAGCGCCCACTCCACCCAGAGCTCGGTCTGGGTCAGCTCGGCGGCGGACCGGTAGAGCTCGTCCGGGGACTCGAACGACTCCAGGGAACGGCGCATGGCGTCGTCGGCGAGCTCGAAGAGATCCGCACCGCGGGCCGCCTCGGCCAGCGACGCCATGGCGGAGAAGTACCGCAGGCCCTTGCGGGGCGCGACGTCCAGCAGGGCCAGCGCCCGCGCGACGTAGTGCAGGCCGTCGTCGATGCGGCCGAGGTGGATGAGAACCTCGGCGGTGTCCGCCAGGATCTTCGCGTCGGTGGCCTTCGGGCCGCCGAGCACGGACTGGTCGGCGATCAGGTCCTCGGCGATGCGCAGCGCCTCGTCGAGCCGGCCGAGGGCGCTCAGGGCGTACATCCGGCCCAGCCGGCTGACCCGGTGGGTGCGATGGTCGCCGAGCGTCAGCGTGATCGCCTCCGCCCTGTCGGCGGCGTGCAGCGTCTCCGTGTGATGCCCACGGATGGTCAGATCGTGCACGTGCAGCGCGAGGCCGGCATAGGGGCCGTACGGCGACACCAGCACCGGCAGGCGGTTCATCGGCACTCCCCGTTTCCCATGGCCCTATCGTCGGCCGGTCCGGGCCGGACGTGAGGTGTCCGGGGGCGGGGGTCATCATTACCGCATGGCTGTGATGGTGGAGATCCACATCCCGATGAGCGCCGAGGGCGAGTGGATCGACGACGTCGGTGATTTCATGATCGACCTGGAGGACGAGCTCGGCCTGGAGGAGTGGGACGACGGCGAGGCGTTCGGCGACCACTACATCTTCTTCATCGCCGGCGCGCGCGAGCGGACGCTGCTGGCCGCCGCGTCACGTGTGGCGACCCGCGAGGGCGTCCCGGCGGGCGCCTTCGCCATGGTGACCGACACCAACGCCCCCCAGTTCGGCCTGGGCCGCCGGGTGAACCTCCCGGTGCGCTGACCGGGAGGTTCGAAGCCGGGTCAGCCGATGTGGAACGAGTCGCCGTAGACCTTGAAGTCGAGCGGCGTGTTCAGGTCGAAGTTGCCGTTGTTCAGGAAGACGCGCTGGGCGGTGTCGATCCGGGTGACGTCCGAGTGGGCCTCCTCCTTCTTCATCTCGACCACGCGCTCGTCCAGGAACGCGTTGAGCCAGGCGCGCTCGTCGCCGCCCTGTGCCGGCGGCTTGGCCTTCGCCAGGGCCCGGCTGCGGATCGAGCGCATGCCCGAGTACCCGTGCACCACCGCGGCGTCGTAGTACGCGAACTGACCGAGGGCGCGTACGCCGTCGGTCTTGCCGTCGCGGACCGACGGGTTGAAGTAGACCCGGTCCCGCTCGGCCTCCTGCGCGGCCTGGAACACCGAGTCGGCCGCGGCGGTCCGCCAGTCCCGGGTGAAGTTCGGGTCGAGGCCGGCGTGCGAGGACGTGCCGTTCACGCTGCGCAGCGCCGGGAGGTACTTGGCCAGCACGTTCGACGGCTTGGTGGCGGTGTACGCCTCGACCAGCTCCAGCATGTCGCCGGTGCCCGAGCAGAAGCCGATGATGCCGGCGGTGTAGCCGCGGCCGTCGCCGATGTCCTCGATGTAGGAGAACTGCCCGCGCCAGTTCAGCGACGAGTTCTCCGCCGCCGAGACGATCTGCATGGCGACGTCCTTCTTCGCCGGGTCGTCCAGGTTCTTGCCGGTGGGGGACCCGGTGGGCGGCGTGGTGGGGGACGTGCCGCCGGGCAGGGTCCAGGTCTGGTTCGCCGTCGAGGCACACGTCCAGATCTGCAGCCGGGTGCCGTTGGCGGTGGAGGCCGAGGTGACGTCGAGACACTTGCCCGACCCGGTGTTGACCAGCGCGCCGTTGGAGAAGGTCCACTTCTGGGCGCCGGTGCCGTTGCAGTCGTACAGCTGGATCTTGGCGCCGTTCGCGGTCGAGGCCGCGGTGACGTCCAGGCATTTGCCCAGCGCTCGCAGCGTCTGGTCGGCGTTGCCCACGGTCCACTGCTGGGCGGCGCTGTTGTTGCAGTCGTAGAGCTGTACGGCGGTCCCGTTGGCGGTCGACGCGGCGGCGACGTCGATGCATTTGCCACCGAGGCCCTTGATCGGACCGGCCGTGGCGGCTCCGGCGGGAAGAAGTCCGTAAACCAGTGCTGCACCGGGGATGACCAGGCCTAACGTGGCGTAGGCGACTGTCCTGACGCGAATCATGGCGCTCCTGTCAGAGGGGATGGGGACGGACTCTACGACTGTTAAGTAGCTTTATCAATACTGGTCGATCAGAGTTCGTGGCCCTTGACGGAAGGCGACCGGGTGGCTCAGGATGAGCCAACTGTTAAACACTTTGCCTATCTGCTGGAGGTTCGATGGCGCGTCTGGCCGGCTCGTCCAAGCTGCTGCGCGCCATGAACGAGAGCGCCGCGCTGGAGCTTCTGCTGGACCCGGGCATGCTCACCCGGGCCGATCTGCGCAAGCTCACCGCGCTGTCCACCCCGACGATCTCCGAGGTGCTGCGCCGCCTGACCGAGGCCGGTCTGGTCGACGTCGTCGGGCACGCCAGCGGCCGGCCCGGGCCGAACGCCGAGATCTACGCGGCCAACCCGGACGCGGCCTACGCGGCCGCCGTCTCCGTCCGCGACGTCGGAACCAGCGGTACCCCCTCGGTCACGGCCGCGCTCTGCGACCTGACCGGCGAGGTCCGCGCCCGGTTCGAGTCCCGCGTCGACTTCCTAGCCACCGAGCCGGTCGCCGCCCTCGCCGGCGTGGTGGACCGGTTGCGCGAACAGGCCGGCGTCCCGGCCGAGCGGATCCGGCACGTGCAGCTCGGCGTGCCCGGTTCCTACGACCCGCGGACCGAGACGATCCGCCTCGTCGACGTTCCCGGCTTCGACCGCCCCGGCCTGGTGCCGGGCATCGCCGCCGAGCTCGGCGCGCACGTCGGGGTGGACAACGACGTCAACCTGGCCGCGGTGGCCGAGCGGCGCCGCGGCGCCGGCCGGGACGCGGAGAACTTCGCGCTGCTCTGGATCGGACAGGACGGCCTCGGTCTGGCCATCGACATCAACGGGACGCTGCTGCGCGGCACCCGTGGAGGTGCCGGCGAGATCGGGTACGTGCCGCTCTACTCACCCGACTCGCCGCACCGCAAGCTGGACCTGCAGGACCTCTTCGGCGGCGCCGCGATCATGGATCTGGCCCGCGACAACGGCATCAGCGGTGACACGCCCGCCGAGGTGGTCGCCGCCGCGGCGGCCGGTGCGGGCGAGTTCATCCCGACCCTGGCCGACCGGATCGTGGTCGGCCTGGCCGCGGTCATCGCGGTCCTCGACCCCTACCTCGTCGTACTCGCCGGCCCGATCGCCCAGGCCGGCGGCGACACCCTGCTCACCGCGGTGAACAGTGCCTTCCAGCGGGCCGCCCCGCTGGAGAGCTCGTTCGCCGTCACCACCATCGAAGACGACGCGGTGCTGCTCGGCGCGCTCGACGCCGGTCTCGCCGCGGTCCGGGAAGCCCTCATCACCGCTATCCGCGACAGCTGACTTTGTGAGAGGTCTCAAAGTGAACAAACGGATCCCCCATGCCCTTTTTGCCCTAGTTGGTGCTGGTCTGCTGGTTGCCGCCTGCACACCCGCGCCCAAAGAGAACAAGATCGCCGATCCCGGTACCGAGGTGTCCGGCACCGTCGAGCTGTGGCACTTCTTCACCGAGCGTGAGGCCGCCGCGATCGACACGGTGATCAAGGACTTCACCACGAGCCACCCGAACATCAAGGTGACGGTCAAGTCCGGTCAGGACGACTCCAAGGTCACCCAGGCGATCGGCGCCGGCAACGGCCCGGACGTCGGGCTCTCCTACTCCACCGACATCGTCGGCAAGTTCTGCTCGTCCGGCGCGTGGGTGGACCTCAAGCCGTACGTCGAGCGGGACAAGGTGGACCTGAACCAGCTCAACGCGACCACCCGGTCGTACACCGAGTTCGAGGGCAAGCGGTGCGCGATGCCGTTCCTCGCCGACGCGTACGGGATGTACTACAACAAGGACCTGTTCGCGAAGGCCGGGATCACCGAGCCTCCGAAGACACTGGACGAGCTCACCGCGTACGCCAAAAAACTCACCGTGCGCAACGCGGACGGCTCCCTGAAGACCGTCGGGTTTCTTCCGCTCTACGACTTCTACGAGAACTCGGCCGCGCATCTCGCCCCGGCCACCGGCGCCACCTGGCTCACCGCGGACGGCAAGAGCGCAGTCGGCACCGATCCCGGCTGGAAGACGCTGCTGACCTGGCAGAAGGACCTCGTCGACTGGTACGGCTACGACAACCTGACCAAGTTCAAGGCGAGCCTCGGCGACGAGTTCAGCGCCGACAACGCCTTCCAGAAGGGCCAGGTCGCGATCAACGTCGACGCCGAGTACCGGCTGGCGTTCCTCAAGGACCAGGCACCGAACCTGAAGTACGGCGTGGCGCCGCTCCCGACCACCGATCCGGCCCGCTACGGCGGCGGCTACGTCACCGGCAACATCGTGGGCATCTCCAAGAACGCCAAGAACCCCGAGGCGGCCTGGGAGCTGATCAAGTACCTGACCACGAACGACGACGCGGTCATCAAGCTCGCCGGTCTGCTGAAGAACGTGCCCACCACGACGAAGGCGATCGCCGACCCGGCGCTGAACGCGGACGCCGACTTCAAGGCGTTCATCGACATCTTCAACAACCCGAACTCGATGACCTCGCCGCCGTCCGCGTCCGGCCCGGCCTACCAGGAGACGTTCGGGCAGTTCCTGACCGGTTACCAGTCCGGCAAGGTGGCCGACCTGGACAAGGGTCTCGCCGAGGCGGACAAGCAGATCAACAGCGTCATGACGCTGGGCGGCTGAGCCGATGAACGGCGTTCGCCTCCGCCGGGGTGCGACCACTCTCTCCTTCGTGGCGCCCGCACTGATCGGCATCGCGGTCTTCTTCCTCTACCCCCTGATCTCGGCGGTCTACTTCTCCTTCACGAAGTTCGACCTGCTCTCCGTGCCGCAGTGGGTGGGCCTGGAGAACTACCGGCGGATGGCGGACGACCCGTTCCTGCTCCAGGCGGTCCGCAACACACTGTGGATGGTCGTGGTCTTCGTCCCGGTCCGCATCCTCGGCGCGATCGGCCTGTCGATGCTGCTCGTGCAGTTCAAACGGGGAGCCGGCGTCTACCGGACGATCTTCTACCTGCCCGCGCTGGTCCCGCCGGTGGCCGCCACCATCGCGTTCGTCTACCTGCTCAAACCGGGCACCGGCCCGGTGAACTCCTTTCTCGAGATGATCGGCGTCGACGGTCCGCTCTGGTTCAACTCGCCGGCCTGGGCCAAGCCGTCACTGGTCCTGCTCGGCCTCTGGGCCATCGGTGACCTGATGATCATTTTCCTGGCGGCGGTGCTGGGCGTCCCGGAGAGCCTCTACGAGGCCGCGTCGCTGGACGGCGCGAACGCCTGGCACCGATTCCGGTCGATCACGCTGCCGACGATCCAGCCGGTGGTGCTCTTCGCGGCCGTCACCGGCGTGATCTACACGTTGCAGTACTTCGACCAGGCGGCGGTGGCCGGCTCGATCGCCAGCGGGCAGGCCACCGTCGGCGCCGGGATCTCCCAGTCGTTCGGCTATCCGGAGGGCTCGACCTTCACCTATCCGCTGTGGCTCTACACGGTCGGGTTCCGGTACAGCGCGCTCGGTTATGCCAACGCGCTCGCGATCGTGCTGTTCGTGGTCGCGCTCGCGGTCACCCTGATCCTGCTGCGCCGCGCCAAGGCATTCTCCGGGGAGGAATCGTGACGGCAGTTCTGGAGCGGCCGGTCGAACAGCCAGTCTTCATCCCGAAAAAAAGGGACAAGAGCCTGAACTGGATCGCCAAGCACGCCATCGCCATCGCCATCGCGATCATGTTCGCCACCCCGGTCGTCTACCTCGTCCTTCTCTCCCTGATGACCAGCAACCAGGCCCTGACCAGCGACTACTGGCCGAACACCTGGCACCCCGAGAACTACCTGAAGGTCTTCCAGGCGACCCCACTACCGCACTATCTGCTCAACACGGTCCTCTATGCCGTGTCCGCCACAGTGCTCACGCTGGCGGCGAGCGTGCCCGCCGCGTACGCATTGGCGAAGTTGAAATTCCGCGGCCGCAACCTGATGTTCCTCGTCGTGATCTGCGTGATGATGTTGCCACCGCAGGTGGTGACGGTCCCGCTCTACCTGATGTGGGCCCGCTACGGCCTGACCGGATCGCTCGCCCCGCTGATCATCCCGGCGCTGTTCGGCGACGCGTTCTGCATCTTCCTGCTGCGGCAGTTCCTGCTGACCATCCCGAGCGAGTACCTCGACGCGGCCCGCGTGGACGGCTGCGGCGAATGGCGCACGCTGCTGCGGGTCGTGCTGCCGATGGCCCGGCCCGGCATCGCGGCGGCCGGCCTGTTCCAGTTCTTCTACTGCTGGAACGACTACTACGGCCCGCTGCTCTACACCAGCGAGAACGAGAGCTCGTGGACGCTCTCGCTCGGGCTGGCGTCGTTCCGCACCGTCCACCACGTCGACTGGAACCTGGTCACGGCGGCGACGGTGCTGACCATGGCACCACTGATCATCATCTTCTTCTTCGCCCAGCGCTCGTTCGTGCAGGGCATCACGCTGACGGGATTCAAAGGGTGAAAATCGCAGTCGTCGGGGGCGGATCGACCTACACGCCCGAGCTGGTCGACGGGTTCGCCCGGCTCGGCTCGACGGTCTCCGAGCTGGTGCTGATCGACCCGGCCGCCGAGCGGCTGGAGATCGTCGGGGCGTTCGCCGCCCGGATCTTCCAGCAGTACGGGCACCCGGGCAGGGTGGTGTGGACGACCGATCTGGACGCCGGGGTCACCGACGCCGACGCCGTCGTGATCCAGCTGCGGGTCGGTGGCCAGCAGGCACGGATCACCGACGAGACGTTCCCCCTCGACTGCGGCTGCGTCGGGCAGGAGACGACCGGCGCCGGCGGCCTGGCCAAGGCGCTGCGCACGGTGCCGGTCATCCTCGACGTCGCCGAGCGGATCCGGAAGCGGGCCAGGCCGGGAGCGTGGATCGTCGACTTCACGAACCCGGTAGGGATCGTCACCCGGGCACTGCTGGACGCCGGGCACCGGGCCGTCGGGCTGTGCAACGTGGCGATCGGCTTCCAGCGGCGCTTCGCCGGCTACCTGGGTGTCGACCCGTCCGCGGTGGTGCTCGACCACATCGGGCTCAATCATCTGACCTGGGAGCGGGCCGCCTACGTCGACGGCGTGGACCGGCTCCCGTCGCTGCTCGCGGGCCATCTGACCGAGATCGCCGACGAGGTCGACGTCCCGAGCGAGGTCATCACGATGCTCGGGAGCGTCCCGTCCTACTACCTGTCCTATTTCTACAAGCACGACGAGCACGTCCGGGAGTCGCTCGGCGCGGCCACCCGGGGCCAGCGGGTCGCCGAGATCGAGGCGCTGCTGCTCGACATGTACCGCGACGTCACCCTCACGACGAAGCCCGCACTTCTCGGCGAACGTGGCGGCGCCTACTACTCCGAGGCCGCGGTCGGTCTGCTCGCCTCTCTGTTCGGCCTCGACGACGACGCGGTCCACTCGGTCAACGTGCGCAACAACGGCACGCTCCCGTTTCTCCCGGCCGAGGCGGTCATCGAGGTCTCGGCCCGGGCGGGCCTCTCGGGCCCGGCACCGTTGCCGGTCACCCCACTGCCGCCCGATCTGGCCGCTTTGATCACCCATGTTTGGGGGTACGAGGAACTCGCGCTCGACGCCGCCCTTCGCGGCGGCCGTGACCGGGTCTACCGTGCTCTGCTCGCCCACCCGCTGATCGGCCAGCACGAACAAGCCGACGCGCTCGCCGGCAAACTCATCGCGTCCGGCCGCCCACACCTGGCGTGGGCTCGGTGAACGCGCTCTTCCTTGCGGCCGACGGCGGCAACTCGAAGACCGACGTGGTCCTCGGCGACGCGTCCGGCGAGGTGCTGGCCCGGGTCCGCGGCGGCACGTCCTCGCCGCACAACATCGGCCTGACCGGCACGATCGAGGTGCTCGGCGGCCTGATCGCGTCCGCCCGCGCCCGGGCCGGCCTGTCACCGGACACCGTGATCGACACCATCGCCGTCTACCTGGCCGGCGCCGACCTGCCGATCGAGGTGACCCGCCTGCACGAGGCGGTCTCGGCGCGGGGCTGGGCCACCCGTGCCCTGGTCGACAACGACTGCTTCGCCCTGCTGCGGGCCGGTACGTCATCGCCGGACGCGGTCACCGTCGTCTGCGGCGCGGGCACGAACTGCGTCGGCCGGGCCGCCGACGGCCGGACCGCGCGGTTCGTCGCCCTCGGCCCGATCTCCGGGGACTGGGGCGGCGGCCACGACCTCGCCGAGTACGCGCTGCGGAAGGCCGCCCGGGGCGAGGACGGGCGCGGGCGGCCCACCAAGCTGTCCGCCGCGGTCGCCGCCCACTTCGGCCTGCCCACCGTCGAGGAGGTGAGCATCGCGCTGCACCTCGGTGGCCTGTCCCGCGACCGCATCCCGGAGCTGACGCCACTGCTGTTCGAGGTGGCGGCGGACGGCGACGAGGTGGCGGCCGGGCTCGTAACCCGTCAGGCCGGGGAGATCCTGGCGCAGCACCGGGTGGCCGCCGGCCGGCTGAACCTGCTGACCGCACCGCACGCCGTGGTCCTCGGAGGCGGCGTCCTGCAGGCTCGCATCCCGCTGCTGCACGATCAGGTGGTCGCCGGGATCTCCGAGCAGGCGCCGCTGGCCGACGTCACGGTCCTGTCCACGCCGCCGGTCACCGGGGCCGCGCTGCTGGCCCTCGACACGCTGCACGCCGCCGGCGATGCGGAGCGGAGACTGCGTGCCGCTCTCGGGGGCGCGTCAGCCGCGTGAAGCCATGGCGTGAGCGCCGGTACCTACGCTGTCCGCGAATTCGACGGGTGACAGCGAAAGGTGCCGGCGATCTCCAGAACAAACTTGCTGCCCAGGCCGACGTTGGGCGAGATCCGGGAGCGGACGTACAAGGGCCGGGACGCGTGGTGGACGGTATGGCTCGTGGACCCGCTCGCCTCCCGGCTGGTGTGGCTGGTCGCGCCCTGGCCGCGGATCACTCCCAACCTGCTCACCCTGGTGGCCTTCGTCATCGGCTCGGTGGCGGCGGTCCTCTTCTGGCGGGGTGACACCACCGGGCTGATCGGCGGCGCGGTGCTGTTCCATCTGAGCTTCGTGCTGGACTGCATGGACGGCAAGGTGGCCCGCCTCAACGGCACCGGCTCGCTGTTCGGCACGTGGCTCGACTACATCCTCGACCGGCTGCGGGTGCTGGTCTGCGCGGTCGGGCTGTTCGGCGGGCAGTACCAGTCGACGGGCGAGATCGGGTATCTGCTCCTGGGCGGGGCGGTCATCTTCCTGGACCTGTTCCGATACCTGAACGCCCTGCAGATGAAGCGGGTCGCGAGTCAGATCCCGGTTCCGGTTCCGGTTCCGGTTCCGGCTCCTGCTCCGGCTCCTGCTCCTGCTCCGGCTCCTGCTTCGGCTTCGGCGAGTCTCGGTGGACCGGGGCGCCCGGCCGGGCTTCGTTCCCGGGCCCGCGCCGCCCTGCGCCGCCGCCGGATCCGCCCGCACGTCTTCAGTGGCATCGAGTTCATGATGTTCGTCTTCATCGTCGGCCCGCTCACCGGGCTCATCGTGGCGACCACCCTGGTGTCCGCGGTGCTGGTGTCCGGGTTCGAGCTGCTCCTGATCCACCGGCTGTGGGCGAGGACCCGGAGCGTCCACTCATGACCCCGGTGACCGGGATCGGTTTCGGCTACAAGATCGAGTGGATCGCGGCGCCCGCGCGCTCGTCATGATCAGGGACGCAGTTCCGGCGTGATCGGCATGTAAGCGGTCCTGCATAGCTTTCGCACGAGCCCGGCCGTCTCGGTCCGGACCGATGTGAAAGATCGGAGATCTTGCATGCGCCGATTGCTGAGCCGCGTGATGCGCGCGGCTGTGGTGGCCGTCGTGGCCGTCGGTGTGGTGGCCGGGCCCGTTTCCCTCGCCGGTGGGGCGCCGGCGAGGGAGGCACCCGGGACATTCACGACCGAGATCGGGGCGCTCAACACGCCGTCGGTGTCGCCGGGTGCCAGCGCCTGGAGCATGATCAACCAGACCGAGCCGGACCAGGAGTACTGGTCGTACGACCGGAACGAGGGCGCCAAGGTTGGTTACGAGCAGGACAGCATCGCGCCGAACAACCGGTACCGGTCGATGTTCTGGTTCGACCTCGCGTCGTTGCGTGGCAAGCAGATCCTCTCCGCCACGTTCAGCGCGACGCTGACGCACTCCTACTCATGCACGGCGTCCTACACCGATCTGTACGTGGTGGGCGGGTTCGGGCCGGACACGAACTGGAACAACCACAGCAACTCGTGGAACACCTTCATTACCGGCACCAACTCCGAGTCCTGCGACGACGCCCGGGTCCACAACGAGTGGGGCAACGCGAAGCTGGCCGAGGGGGTGGCCGGGTCGCTGGCAAGCGGCGGGATCGCGCTCGGGCTGCGGGCCAGCAACGAGGGGACCTACAACCACTGGAAGAAGTTCGACCCGGCGTCGGCCCGGCTGTCGATCACGTACAACTCGTACCCGGACATGCCGTCGGGGGCGACGGTGGACGGCAAGGCCTGTGCCACCGGGACGGGCCGCCCGTACATCAGCACCGCTTCGCCGGGGCTGAGCGCCAGGGTGAGCGACCCGGACGGCGGCATCCTGGACGCCTGGTACTTCTGGGGGAAGCTGGTCGGCGGCGTGGTGCAGCAGCCGTGGACCAACGTGCAGCAGCGTGACATCACGTCGGGTGGAAACACCACGACGACGCTGGCAGGCCTGGCGGACAACACGACGTACGCGTGGAACGTGACCTCGGGCGACCGGGTCACCGACAGCCCGACGACGCCGTGGTGCGAGTTCACCGTCGACACCAACAAGCCGAACAGGGCGCCGGTCGTCACCAGCGCCGACAGCGTGTATCCGCCGGGCGACGGCTACCACGGCGGGGTGGGGCGCAGCGGCCAGTTCCGGTTCGCGCCCAACGGGGTCTCCGATGACGGCGTCAACGACGTCGTGGGCTACTACTGGGGCTTGAGCGATCCGCCCACCGAGTACGTCGCCGCGAGTGCCCTCGGAGGAACGGCGCTGACCGGTGCGACACCCGAGAAGCGGGGGATCAACACGCTCCACGTGAAGTCCGTCGACCGTGCCGGCAACCTCTCGCCGATGGCTCGGTACGACTTCTCGGTGGCCCCGGGCATCCCGCCGGTCGGCCGCTGGAAACTCGACGAGACGTCAGGAACGGTCCTGGCCGACGCGTCCGGCAACAACCACCCGGCGACGCTGGCCGGAGGACAGCTGGGGCAGCGCAGCCGGGTCGGTGGTGCCGACCGGGCGGTGCGCTTCGACGGGACCTCCGCGCAGGCCACGGCGGCGGGGGCGGTGCCGCGGGTGGACAAGAGTTTCAGTGTCGGGGCATGGGTGCGGCTGGACCGCGCGGACAACTTCGCCACCGCGGTCGCGCAGGACGGTGTGAACGGCAGCACCTTCTACCTGCAGTACAACAAGGAGGCCGACCGGTGGGCGTTCGCGGTGCTGGAACACGACGCGGCCGGCGCGAGCTCGGTGCGGGCCGTCTCCGAGAAGCCCCCGCGCCTGGGCGTCTGGACCCACCTCGCCGGTACCTACGACGAGGCGACCCGGAAGCTGCGGCTCTACGTCAACGGCCAACTCGCTGCCACGACACCCCTGAACAGCGGCTGGGTACGCACAGCCGGCACGAAACCGCTGACGATCGGCCGTGCCATGTACAACGCCCAGCCGGTCGATTTCTGGCCGGGCGCGATCGACGACGTCCAGATCTGGGATCGCCGGATCTTCCAGGGTGAGCTCGCCCAGTACGTCGACCAGACCTCGCTTGCCGGCGAGTGGCTGTTCGACGAGGCCTCGGGCACCGCTGTCGCCGGAGACACGTCCGGGTTCAACCGGCCGGCGGCCATCAGCGGCTCGCCCGTCCGGACCACCGGACACCGCTCGGCCGGGCAGGCGTGGAGCCCCGGCTCGGCCGTCTCCTCGGCGGAGACGACGACACCGGCTCTGCTGACGGACCAGAGTTTCTCCGTGTCGGCCTGGGTCCGGCTGCCCGGTTCCACGTCCACCTCGACCGTCGTCGGCCAGGACGGCAGCCAGGTCAGCGGATTCTTCCTCCAGTACCTCAAAGAGACCGACAAGAACCCGCGGTGGGCGTTCTCGATGCCGTTCGCCGACGAGCCGAATCCGCCCGAGGAACGCGTGGGCAGGGCCTCGGCCGAGGTGAGGACCACCGCCGGTGAGTGGGTCCACCTGGTCGGTGTCCACGACGTGGGCAGGGCGCAGCTGCGGCTCTACGTCAACGGCGCGCACGTCGGCACCGGCTCGATGCCGGACGCCTGGTCGGCCGGCGGTCCGCTGACGATCGGCCGGGCCAAGTTCGGCAACCGGAACGTCGACAACGTCCGCGGCGACATCGACGACGTCCGCGTCTTCGTCGGTGTGCTCGAACCCGCCGACATCGTCAACCTCTACCTGTCCTGAGAGGACGGTCATGCGAAAACCGCTCAAGCGGGCGCTGCTTGCCCTGCTCTCCCTGAACCTGGTGGTTCAGATCGGCACGGCCGTCACCGCCGCCGCGGCTGCTCCGGCGCAGTACGTACCGTTGCAGCCGCAGAAGGACAGGATCGTTCCCGTTCAGGACGTGCCGGTGCTTCCGTACGCGCCGGATCCGGCCGCCGCCGCGGCGGCCCTCCGCCCGGCACCGCCGGTGTGGCCCGCTCCCGCCGAGGCCGAACTCACGGTATCCGCCAGTGCGGGAGCCCGTCTTGCCTCCCAGAAGACCTCCCTGGTCGGCACCCTGCCCGTCGCGGTCACAGCCGCCGGTGTCCGGAACGCCGGCGTGCCCGGCACGGTCCGGATGAATCTGCTGGACCGGCAAGGCAAGCCCGAGCTGCGGTTCCGGCTGTCCACCACCGAGGGCCCCGGCGCGGTCCGCGTCACCGTGGACTACCGCGCGTTCCGCAGCACGTTCGGCGGCGACTGGGCCCACCGGCTGCGCCTGGTCCGCCTGCCGGACTGCGCGCTGACCACGCCGAACCGCGCCGAGTGCGCCGGCACGGTCCTGCCGTCGGCCAACGACGGCAACCGGGTCGCGGCCGACCTGACCGCCGCGAGCGGTAAGGGTGCCCTGTACGCGCTGGCCGCGGGCACCTCCGGCAACACCGGCTCCTTCGCCCCGACCTCGCTGCAGGCATCCAGCACCTGGTCCTCGGGCGGTGGCTCCGGCGACTTCAACTGGTCGTACCCGATCCAGATCCCGCCGGCGGTGAACGGGCCGGTCCCGTCGGTGGCTCTCGGCTACTCCTCGCAGAGCATGGACGGCCGTATGGCGGCCAACAACAACCAGCCGTCCTGGGCCGGTGAGGGCTTCGACTACTCGCCCGGGTACATCGAGCGCCGCTACAAGGGCTGCGGCGACGACATGGGCAAGGACGCCCGTGGGCAGGACCCCACCAACAAGAACAACAAGACCAGCGACCTGTGCTGGGGGACCGCCAACGCGGTGATGTCGCTCAACGGCACCACCGTCGAGCTGATCCGCGACGACGCCACCGGCGCCTACCGCCCGCGCAACGAGGACGGTTCGAAGGTCGAGCTGCTCACCGGGGCGGACAACGGCGACGGCGACCGTGAGTACTGGAAGATCACCACCACCGACGGCACCCAGTACTGGTTCGGGCGCAACCAGCTGCCGGGCTGGGCGTCCGGCAAGCCGGTGACCAACTCGGTGTGGACGGTGCCGGTCTTCGGCAACCACCCGAACGAGCCCTGCGCCAAGAGCACCTTCGACGCGTCGTGGTGCCAGCAGGCCTGGCGGTGGAACCTCGACCACGTCGTCGACCCGCACGAGAACACCATGTCGTACTGGTACGGCACGGAGAAGAACGTCTACGCGCGGGCGAAGGACGTCACCAAGCTGACCGAGTACACCCGCGCCGGATACATCAGCCGGATCGACTACGGCACCCGGCTGGGTGAGGAACTCGGCACCACGCCCAGGATGCAGGTCAACTTCAAGACCGCCGACCGTTGCGTCACCAGTTCCTGCGGGCAGAAGAACGCGGCCAACTGGCCGGACGTGCCCTGGGACCTGTTGTGCACGACGTCGTGCCTGATCGCCGGGCCGACGTTCTGGACCACTCTGCGGCTGGCCGAGATCAGTACGGCGTCCGGCGGGACGACGGTCGACACCTGGCGGTTGCAGCACTCCTTCCCGGACCCCGGTGACTCCACCCGGGCCGGTCTGTGGCTGGAGAAGATCAGCCGGGTCGCGCCGGGCGGCACCACGCTCGATGTCACCTTCAGCGGCCAGCAACTCGTGAATCGGGCGGAGTCGCAGGACGACCAGGCCCCGCCGATGAACTGGTGGCGGGTCAAGACGATCCGTAACGAGAGCGGCGGCGAGGTCACGGTCTCGTACTCGGCGCCCGACTGTGTCAGCGGGCTTCAGCCCGACACCAACACGAAGCGGTGCTACCCGGTCAAGTGGACGAAGGAGGGAGACACCAAGCCCTTCCAGGACTGGTTCCACAAATATGTGATCAACGCGGTCACCGAGACCGATCACACCGGCGGCGCGCCCAAGGTCACCACGAACTACACGTACATCGGTGACCCGGCTTGGCACTACACCGACGACGACGGCCTGGTCACCAACGACGCCAAGACCTGGTCCAGCTGGCGCGGCTACCAGGCGGTGGAGGCCAGGCGCGGCGAGGATGCCGACCGCACCGCGGCGCGGACGGTCTTCTACCGGGGCATGGACGGCGACCGGACGTCCGGCGGGACGCGCTCGGCCAAGGTGACGACCTCCGACGGTGTCGAGGTGGTCGACGCGGCGGGCCTCGAGGGCAACGTCCGGGAGACGGTGTCGCTGAGCGGACCGGACGCGGGCGCCACGCCGATCAGCACCGAACGCTTCGACGTCGGCAGGATCGGCAACAGTACGGCGACCCGGGTCATCAACGGCACCACCGTCACCGCCAACTACGTGCGGACCACCACCATTACCCAGCGGGTCCTGCTCGACGGGGGCCGGGGCTTCCGGGCGACCGGCCGTACCACGGCCTACGACGGCTACGGCATGGCCACGCAGACCGAGGACCACGGTGTCGTCGGGGTGGACGGCGACGAGCAGTGCACGCGGACCTCGTACGCTCGCAACAACGACCGGTGGCTGCTCGGCCTCGTCTCCCGGGTCGAGACGACCGCCCTGCCGTGCGCCCGCCGGGCGGAATCCGCAGCCGACGTGATCGGCGACAGCCGCATCACGTTCGACGGCGCCGCCAGCTGGGCTGCCAACAACCCGACCAAGGGCGACGTCACCCGGATGGAGGCGATCTCGGGTTGGTCGTCCGGGGCGCCGACGTATGTCACCGTCGCGGAGGCCACCCATGACGTGCACGGCCGCACGCTGAAGGCCAAGGACGAACTGGGGCAGTGGTCGACGACTGCCTACGAACCGGCGGTCGGCGGTCCGGTCACCAGGATGACCACGACCAACGCGCTCGGTCACACCACCGTCAACGAGCTGAGCCCCACCAGGGGCCTGGCCGTCGGCACGACCGACCTGAACGGGCAGCGGACCGACCTGGAGTACGACGCCCTCGGGCGGCTCACCGGTGTGTGGCTGCCGGGCCGGGTGAAGGGCAAGTCCGAGGCGAACATCAAGTACGCCTACAAGATCGGGCGCGACGGGCCGGTCATGCTGACCAGCTCGACGCTCAACCCGGCCGGGAAGTACATCACCTCGTACACGCTGCAGGACAGCCTGATGCGGCCGCTGCAGACCCGGACGCCGTCACCCGGCAAGGATGGCGACGACATCGTCACCGACGTCTACTACGACTCGGCCGGGCGGGCGTACAAGACCAACGCGCCCTATCTGCCGACCGACGAGAACGCGCCGTCCGAGCTCAAGCGCCCGTCCGACGCCCAGGTGCCGTCGCAGACGACCACGCAGTTCGACAGCGCGGGCCGGGCGACCGTCTCGATTCTCAGCGCCTTCGGGGTGGAGAAGCAGCGGAGCACGACGGCGTACGGCGGTGACTGGGTCTCCGTCGACCCGCCGGCGGGCGGCACACCCACGCGGACGATCAGCGACGCGCGGGGCCGCACGGTCGAGGCACGCCAGTACAAGGGCGACGGGCCGAACGGCGAATTCGACAAGATCACGTTCGGGTACAACCGGCAAGGCCTGAACAGCGTCGTCACGGACGCGGCCGGCAACACGTGGTCGCAGTCCTACGACATCCGTGGACGGCTGATCACCTCGAACGACCCGGACAGCGGCCGGTCCACGACGACCTACAACGACAAGAACCAGGTCGCCACGGTCACCGACGCGCGCGGGAAGAGCATCGCCTACACCTATGACGAGCTCGGCCGGCGAACCAGCATGGTCGACGCCGCCGCTCCCCAGACCCGGATCGCCGAGTGGACGTACGACTCGCTGGCCAACGGCAAGGGCAAGGCCGTCGCGGCGACCCGGTACGTGAACGGCAAGGCCTACCGGACCGAGGTGACCGGGTACACGGCGCTCGGGCAGATCGCCGGCACCAAGGTGACGATCCCGGAGGGGCCTTTCGCGGGCAGTTACCCCTTCAACACGACGTACGCCCAGGACGGCAGCGTCTCCACGGTGAGCTACCCGGCGATGCACGGGCTGCCCGCCGAGACGGTCCAGTACAACTACACCGAAGACCTCGGCATGGCCACGTCGATGTACGGCAAGACGCTCAGCGGCACCAGATACGGCTACGTCGACGCGATGGCCTACACCGGGTACGGCGAGCCGGCCGTGCGCACCTACAGCCCGGAGGTCGGCGGGGGCCCGCTCGCCGACCAGCAGTTCACCTACGACGACAAGGACGGCACGCGGCGACTCACCGGAACGCAGGTGAAGACGCAGTCGTCGGTCGCGGCGCTGTCCAACATCAAGTACACGTACAACGCCGTCGGCAACGTCGAGAAGATCGTCGACAGCGCCGGGACGACTCCGGATGTCCAGTGCTTCCGCCACGACTACCTCAGCCGGCTGAAGGAGGCGTGGACACCGGCCACCGACAACTGCGGCACCAACCCGAGCGTGTCCGGGCTGGGCGGGCCGGCCAGGTACTGGGACAGCTACTCCTACGACGCCGTCGGCAACCGCACCGCGCGGGTGAAGCACAGCTCCACCGGCTCCACCGGCTCCACCGGCGACGAGACCACCACCTACACCTACCCGGCGGCCGGCTCGGCACGACCGCACGCGGCCACCGGCGTCACCGTCGGATCGAAGACCTACCAGTACGCGTACGACCAGGTCGGCAACACCGTCTCGGCGCCGAACGCGGCCGGCGGGCGAACCTTCACCTGGGATCTTGAAGGCAACCTCGCCACCAGCACCGACCCCTCCGGCACGACGAAGTATCTCTACGACGCCGACGGGAACCGGCTGATCCGTACCGACCCGTCCGGTGCGGCGACGCTGAACCTGCCCGGCGCGGAACTGCGGTCCACCGCCTCGGGCACGGTCAGCCACACCCGGTTCTACACCTTCCAGGGCGAGACGATCGCCCAGCGCACCACCGCCGGGCTCACCTGGCTGATGTCGGACCGGCAGGGCACCTCCACCCTGGCGATCAACGCGACCGGCAACCAGTCGGTCGTCCAGCGCCGGCAGAAGCCGTTCGGCGAGGCCCGCGGCGCCGCGGTGTCCTGGCCCAACCAGTTCGGATTCGTCGGCGGCACCGCCGACCCCACCGGCCTGGTCCATCTCGGCGCCCGCGAGTACGACCCCGAGGACGGCCGGTTCCTCAGCGTCGACCCGATCTTCAACGCCGCCGACCCGCAACAGTGGAACGGCTACTCCTACGCCAACAACAACCCGACCACCCTCAGCGACCCGTCCGGACTGTCACCCGTTTCGTGCCCGGACGGGGAATGCCGAGGGGGCGCGTACGGCAACAGCCCGGGTCCGGCGACCACCTACGAACCCACCAAGTCGAAGTTGGTAGTCAAAGGAACCGCCATGTGTTATGACGGTGAACCGCGCTGCTACCAGGCATGGGGCTCCAACCCGCACGCACCGAGGGTAACGGTCCAGCCGAAGCCGGTCCCGGAGGCGCCCAAGTGCGGCTCCTGGGACGTCATCTGCCACGGCAAGACAGCCGTCGCCGCCGCGGTGAACTGGGTCGACGACCACAAGGCGGAAATCCTCGGAGCGGCCGCCGGCATCGTCGCGGGCGCGGCGTGCGCGGGCGCCATCGGCTGGACAGGTGTCGGGGCGGTCGCCTGTGGGGCGCTGGCCGGGGCGGTCGGCAACATGGTCTCGTACTCCTTCGCGACCGTCGTCGAACAACGCGCGGACTTCAGCGTCGAAGGCCTGCTCAGCGCCGGCACATCCGGAGCGGTGATGGGCGCCGTAGCGGGAGGCGCCGGGGCGATCCTAGGCGCGGCCGCTGTCGGTGCGGGGGCTGCGATCGGTGCGGGTGTCGGGACCAGGGCGGCCGTCCAGGCAGCGTCCACCGCCGCGCGGCAGGAGGCTCGGGCCATCGCCGGCAGCGCGCCGGTCAGCACCAAAACGGTGTCGGCCGGTGCGCCGGCGGCGGCTCGCAACAGCGCACCCGTGTGCAGCAGTTTCGTCCCCGGCACGCTGGTCCTGCTCGCCGACGGCACTACGAAGCCGATCGAGGACATCGACATCGGCGATGAGGTGATCGCCACTGACCCGGGGACCGACACCACAGCGGCGAAGCCTGTTTCGCGGCTGATCTCGAGTGCGGGCCCGAAGGATCTGGTAGAGGTCACCGTCGACCTTGACGGTGCCGCTGGTGACGCCGAGGGCAGTGTGGTCTCCACGGCCAGACATCCGTTCTGGGTGCAGAGCCGGAACGCATGGGTCGACGCCGCCGACCTCGACGGTGGCGACACCGTGACCACGGCGACTGGAACCCGGCAGCGGGTCCTCGGGACGCGAATGTGGGCCGCTCGTTCAAGGGTGCACAACCTGACCGTTGCCGGACTCCATACCTACTATGTGCTGGCCGGCAACACGCCGGTCCTGGTGCACAACTGCACTCCTCTGATCAAGTCCGAGAGGGCTAAGCTCGGCAATCTGGTCGACTTCGCCGACGAGACGGCGGCTGACATGATCAGGCGCCGCGGCGGAGGAGCGAGCCAGGTCAATCAGCTGGGAAGCGATTACAAGACGATGACTCTGCGCGATCTGGCGCATGAGGCGGTCTTGGGAGACCGCGAGGCGGAGAAAGCGATCAAGATGGTCAAGCAGGCCGGAGGACAGAAGAAGGGCGGAAAGTGACGCTGCCATCCCTTGGCGAGGTCGCGGACACGTTCGGCGCCGTTCGGCAGATCCTTGTCGACGACACGAATCCGGCTCTGCTCTCGGCCCTTGTCCTTGTTTTCGAGCACGGCACGTTGGCCGTCGAGGCTGTTGCTGACGACGACACCGTCGAGGTGTCACTCCACAGTTCGCCGGAGAGCGTCGGCGAGGACGTTTCCGGGGAGCCTCCGTGGAGCCTGCTGGTGGGGGGAACGCCTTTGTGGCTGTGGTCGATGATCAACCAGCATGGATTTCGGGACGGTCTCCAGATCATGGCGAGGAGGGGCGGCGTGGATGTCGGCTTCCAGCTCATGGTGATCGCCGGCTCACTGAAGCCTTTTCTGGTGATCGAGCAGTGAGCACCGACTGGGTCGCCTGTTAGCCGCCAGAGCAAACCGGGTGGTGCCTTACGGCACCACCCGGTCTTGCGATCAGCGGTAGGGGTTGTCGCCCTTGGGCCAGCACGAGTCGCTCTCGTAGTCGAGCGGCTCGAGCCTCACCCGCTCCCAGATGCCCTTGATGTTGCTGTTGGCCCGCGCCGGCGAGTTCGGCTCGTCCGCGCGGGTGAGCACGTACTTGAAGTTGGAGACCGCTCGCAGGTACCCGTCGTAGCCCTGCCAGTCCGTCTGGAGGTCCTCCAGCACGAACCGTTCCCAGTTGCCCGCGACGCCCGAGTTGGCCGCCAGCGGGGACTGGTTCACGTCCGCCCGCGCGACGATGTACCGATTCGTCGCCTTGGAGACGATGCGGAAGGTGCCGTCGGGCAGGGTCTGCAGGTAGAACTTCTCCCACTGACCCTGGTAGTTCATGCTGTTCGCGGTGACCGGGGCGTTGGGCTGGTTGGCCCAGGCCACCCACCACTTCTGGGTCCACATCGCACGGATGTGGATGTCGCATCCGCCGACCCTGGAGACGTCGTCCGCGAGGGCGCTCGTCGCCGGCACCACCGCTCCGGTGATCGCCATCCCGAGCGCCGCGGCGGCCGTGAGGAACCTGCGTCTGAGTTTCAAGTGAATCCTTTCGGGCTTGCCTGGTTCCGGCCACGCCGACGGCGAGGCGTTCGAAGCGCAACGCCAGGGCGTGGCCCCTTCTGCCGGATCCACCGCTGGCCCTCGCTCGTGACGGCGGCCCGTGTGAATCGCAACCGCCGAATTCTGCGGATGGCCGCTTTCACCAGGCTTGCGCGCCGCTCACCCGCGCACTCGCAGCACCACCTTGCCGCCCGCGTGCCCGCTCTCGACCAGCTCGTGCGCGGCGCCGACCTCCTCCAGCGGGAACACCCGGCTCACGACCGGCCGCAGCACCCCCTCGGCCAGCCACGCCGCCAGCCGGCGGGTGCGGTCCCCGTGGTTGTGGATCAGGACGCCGTGGAAGGTCAGGTTCCGGTCGAGCACCGGGTCGAGATCCAGCAGCGGCGTGGCGATCGACGCGATCGACCCCCACGGCCGGATCCGCGCCACCACCTGGTTGACAAGTTCACCACCCACCAGATCCGCGACCGCGTCGACTTCGTCGACGGCCTGCGGGAACTCAGAGCTCGTGTAGTCGACGCAGGTTCGCGCGCCGAGGCCGTGCATCACTGAATGCGTGGCCGCACGCCCCACCGCCGTCACATCGAGCCCCGCGTGCGCGGCCAGTTGGACCAGGAGAAGTCCCACGCCGCCGCTGGCGCCGAGGACGAGCAGCCGGTTCCCGGCGGGGAGCGCGAGCCGGTCGAGGACCTCGGCCGCTGTCCCGGCCGCCAGGGGAGTCGCGGCGGCCTCGATGAACGACGTGCCGTCATCGATCGCTGCGGCCTCGCTTGCCGGGACGATCACCGACTCGGCGTATCCGCCGGCGCCGGACGGGAAGCCCGTCATCGCCATCACCCGGTCGCCGGCCGCGTGCTCCGTGACACCAGGCCCGACGGCGTCGACAACTCCCGCGACGTCGTATCCGAGGACGCAGGGCACCGCCAGCCCCGCCCAGGACCCGTCGGCCCGATTGCCGGCGTCGACGGGATTGACGCCCGCCGCGTGGACCGCTATTCGTACCGTTCCGGGGCCTGGCTCCGGTTCGGGAATCTCCTGCAATGCGAATCGGTCGACACCGCCGAATCCGCTCAGAATGACAGCGCGCATTCCCGGAATGATAGACGCGGAGGGCCGGAAGCGGATTGGGAGGCGCCTCCGGCCCCGGTTCGCGGCTGGGGGGAAAATCTGGTCGCCGAGCGAACAAGAGAATAATTACCGCCAATACCCCGGTTCGCAAAGCGGCTGGCGGGAAAGCCGCTCTTTTTGTCGCAGTGGACCCCGCTCCGGCGCTCGCCGACCCGTAACCGTCGGGTTACGCTTTCGGGGCAGTCCACGACAACACGAGGAGGCATCATGACGACGGCACCGAGCGGTCGCCTGATCCGTCACCCCGGCAGCGCCGACCTGATCCTGACGCGCCATTTCCGGGCCGAGGTCGGCGACGTCTGGGCGAGCGTCACCGAGCCGGAACGCACCGCGAGGTGGTTCGGGCCCTGGCAGGGCGAGGCGGCGCAGGGCCGCACCATCAAGGTCCAGATGGCGTACGACGAGGGCACGCCCTGGGTCGACATGCGCGTCGAGGCGTGCCGCGCGCCGCAGAGGCTGGTCCTGGCCACCGGCGAGAGTGACGGCAACTGGCTCATCGAGCTGCTGCTGGCCGACACGGACGGCCGGACCGAGCTGAGCCTGATCCACCACGGTGTTCCGATCGACGGTGTGCACGAGTTCGGCCCGGGCTGGGAGTTCTACCTGGACATGCTCGTCGCCTCGCGCGAGGGCGGCGACCCGCCGTCCTATGACGACTACTACGAGTCGATGAAGGGCTACTACGACGGCCTGGTCCGGGACCCGGCCTGAGGTCGCCGGCCGACTTTGGCGGGAACACCGCCAAAGTCGGCCGATCCGCCGTGCCCTTACGATGCAGACTGGGCAGGTCGGCTACGGGGAGGATCGGTACGAGATGCGCATCCGTCCCGGCTCGCTGGATGACGTCGCCGCGGTGCTCCGGCTGATGGACGGCGCCGTCGAGTGGCTGGTGTCCCAGGGGCGCACCGGCCAGTGGGGCACCGCACCGATGTCGGGTGACCCGGCGCGGATCGCCCGGTTCACCGCGATGGCCGAGCAGGGCGAGCTGCACATCGCGACGATCGGTGACGAGGTCGTCGGTGTCCTCGGGGTGGGCCCGGCGATGGAGTACGTGCCGGCCGCGGCCGAACCCGAGGTCTACGTGCGGCTGCTGGTCACCGACCGTGCCCGGAAGGGGTCCGAGATTGGCGCACGGCTGCTCGACCACGCCCGCGACATCGCCCGGGAACGGGGCGTCGTCCTGCTGCGGGTCGACTGCTACGCCGGGGCGGACGGCGCGCTCGTCCGCTATTACGAGCGGCAGGGATTCACCGCCGCCGAGACCTTTCAGGTCGGCGAATGGCCGGGTCAGATCCTGGCCGAGCGGCTCGATTCCCGCTAATTTTCAGAAATCTCCTGGAATGCTGTAAGAAACGGCTTTGTCCCGTCATTACCTGGTGAAGGAAAAATTTGACGGGAAGGGCCGAAACCCGGTGCCAGAACCCAGGCCGGACGACTATTTCACCGATCTGTATCAGAAGCATTACCCACAGGTGTATGCGTACGCCGTGACGCGCGCCGGCCGTCAGCTGGCCGATGAGGTCGTCGCCGAGTCGTTCCTCGTGGCGTGGCGGCGGCTGACCGAGTTGCCACCGGCGGCGCCGCTGCCCTGGCTGCTCGCCGTCGCCCGCAACGTGGTGAGCGAGCGGTTCCGTGCTGAGGAACGCCAACAGGCGGTCGCGGCCGAGATGCGTGCGTGGATCTCCGACGAGGCACTCATTGTGGACGACGTGGCCGACGGCGTGGCCGAACGGGCCGATGTGCTCACCGCGCTCGGCACGCTCTCCGACGACGATCGTGAGCTGCTGACCCTGGTGGCCTGGCACGGGCTGACACCACGGGAGGCGGGTCGGGTCCTCGGCTGTTCTCCCGCGGCCTATTACGTACGCCTGCATCGCGCTCGTCGTCATCTGGCGCAAGCCATCGTCGCCGTGGCCGCGGTGAGCGGCTCTTTTCCCGCCGATGCCCAGCCCACCGCGAAGGAAGCGAGCCGATGATCCGTCCCCACGATGTCCTCGACCTTCTCGCCCGCACCCGGCCCGCGCGCCTGGACCCACCGGGTCAGGGCGACCCCCGGTCCATCGCGGCCGGTCTGGTCCTCGGCGAACCCGGGCCCTTCCGCGTCCGGCACGCGCGGCGAACGGTGCTGATGTCGGCGGGAGGCGCTGCCGTGGCGGTGACCGCCGTCGCGGCCGGTGTCGCCGTCACCCGGCGAGGCCCGACGCCCGTCCCGCAGCCCACCTCCCTGCCCATGCTGCCGTCCCTGACCGCGAGCGGGGTGCTGCTCGCCGCCGCCGACCGCAACGCCGCGACCCCGGTGCCACGCGGCCGCTACCTGGTTCTCCGCACGGAGTCCGGCTTCGCCGCGAGCGTGAAGGCCGGCACCCGCGCGTACACGATGTTCGGCCGGACCCTCAGCGAGTACTGGGTGGCCCAGTCGGCCGAGGACCGGAGCTGGGCCATGTCGCAGTCGCTCGCGGCGGTGCCGGTCACCCCCGCCGACATGGCCGCGTGGCAGCGCGCCGGATCTCCGCCGGTCGTCAAGGCGATCCGGCCGAAGCCGGTCGAACTGGCGACGGTTGCGGGGAAGACAGAGGGCAGCGAGGCGCTGGTCGGGATCGGTGATCGCACGCTCACCATCGAGCAGCTCGGCGAGGTCCCCACCGAGCCGGCCGCCCTGCGCGCGTTGTTGCTGGCCGACCACCCTGGTGACGGCTCGGCCGTCGAACCCGACCAGTGGCTGTTCCATGCCGGCTCCCTGCTGCTGGGGACGCCCGTCAGCAACGCTGTCCGTGCAGCCGCGTTCCGCCTGCTCGCGGGCCTGCCCGGCGTGCGCTCACTGGGAGCCCTGCGCGACCTCGACGGGCGGACCGGTCAGGCGATCACCTTTCGCTCGGACAGCGCGGTGCGGGGCGTCTTCGAGTACCGCCTGTTCATCTCGCCGAAGTCCGGCCAGGCGGTGAGCCGGGAGGAACGCGCCATCCGTCCACGCGGCGACTGGTCGTGGCTACGTCCCGGCGCGATCGTCACCTACTCCCTGGTCCTGACGTCGACGGCAACCGACGAGAACCCGCCGCAGCCCGACGTTGTCGGCTGAACCCACGAGAGGACGAATCCTTGCGAAAGTATCTGCCGACCGCGGTTGCGGTTGTCCTGATATCCGGCCTCGGAGTGCCGGCGGCATCGGGAGTCGCGGCCGCAGCCCCGACACCCGCGCCGGCGGCCGGCCCGGGGACCGCTGTCACCCTGGTCACCGGCGACCGGGTGGAGCTGATCGGTGATCGGCCGGAGATCATTCCGGCTGCCGGGCGTGCCTCGATGCCGTTCCGGGTCAGCCGGGACAAGGGACGGCTGCGAGTGGTCCCGGGCGACGCCGCCGCGCTGATCGCGGCCGGTCGGCTGGACCCGCGTCTCTTCGACGTGACGGGCCTGCTGGAACAGCGCCAGGACGACGAGTCGCGGGCGGACGTGCCGCTGATCCTTCAGTACCGGGACGGTGCGCCGAGGACCGCCGTCGCCGGTGCGCGCACGGTCCGGCCGCTGGTCGCCGTCAACGGTGAGTCGGTGACGGTGGCGAAGAAGAACACACCGGACTGGTGGCGCGAGGTCACCGAGGTCGGCGCACTGGACAAGATCTGGCTCAACGGCCAGCGGCGGCTGACACTGGACCGCAGCGCGGCACAGATCGGCGCCCCGGCCGCGTGGCAGGCCGGCCTGACCGGTCGCGGCGTGCGGATCGCGGTCCTCGACACCGGCATCGACGCGGCCCATCCGGACCTGGCCGGCAAGGTGGCGACCGCCGCCAACTTCACCTCGGAACCGGCCGGGGACCAGTACGGGCACGGTACGCACGTCGCGTCGATCGCGGCCGGGGGTGCGGCGGCCGGCACCCGATACCGGGGGGTCGCGCCGGATGCGAGCCTGCTGGACGCCAAGATCTGCGACGCGACCGGGACGTGCTGGGAGGACGCCATCCTCGCCGGCATGCAGTGGGCCGCGGACCAGAAGGCCCAGGTCGCCAACCTCAGCGTCGGCGGCTGGGACAGTCCCGGTCTCGACCCGATGGAGCAGGCAGTGAACACACTGTCCGAGCAGTACGGGATGTTGTTCGTGGTCGCGGCCGGAAACGCCGGACCGTACGAGTCGACCGTCAACTCGCCCGGCAGCGCCGAGGCCGCGCTCGCCGTGGCCTCCGTGGACCGGGACGACGTGACTGCCAGGTCCTCCAGTCGGGGCCCGCGTATCGGCGACGGCGGGCTCAAACCCGACATCGCCGCGCCCGGTGTGGGCATCGTCGCCGCGCGGGCCGCCGGCACCGAGATCGGTGATGTCGTGGACGACCACCACGTCGCGGTGTCCGGCACCTCGATGGCCACCCCGCATGTGGCCGGTGCCGCCGCGCTGCTGCTCCAGCAGCATCCGTCATGGACGAACGAGCAGGTCAAGGCCACTCTCATGAGCTCGGCCCGGATCGTCGACGGTGCTGGTGTGTTCGACCAGGGCGCGGGCCGCGCTGACGTCGCCGCGGCGATCACCCAGTCCGTCACCGCTGCGCCGGCGAGCGTGGCGTTCGGCATCGCGCGCTGGCCGCACCAGGACGGCGCCGTGGTGGCCAAGACGGTGACCTACCGCAACACCGGATCGGCAGCCGTGTCGCTTGACCTCACGCTGCCCGGGTCCGGCCGGGTGTTCGCGGTGAGCCCGTCCCGGGTGGTGGTGCCGGCCGGTGGCGCCGCGCAGGTGAGGGTCACCGCCGCCACCGGGGACGCGCAGGTCCAACCGGGCCGGCACACGGCCCGGCTGGTCGCGACCGGTGCGGGCATGACGGTGTCTACACCAATGGCGGTCGAGAAGGAGGACGAGCGTTACGACGTCGAGATCACGCGCATCGGCCGCGGCGGCGGTGCGCCCGGGGAATACCTCACCTGGCTCGACCAGGTCGGCGGCGACTGTGGGGACATCGCGTTCTGCGGTGGTGTCACGTCCGGTTCCGAGTCGAAATCGACGCTGCGGATGCCGCCCGGGAAGTACACGCTGGCGGATTTCAGCACCCCCGAGGGGACAACAGGCCTGAACGTGATGATGCAGTTCGTGGTCGACGTCAGCCGCGACACAGCGCTGACGGTGGACGCGCGGCGGGCCGAGCCCGTCGAACTGACCGCGCCGCACGCTTCGGCCAGGATGACGAGCCGGGGCCTCACCGTGGCGCGCGATGTCCAGCGGCCGGAGGGTGTGCTCTTCTACACCGTGAGCGGCGACGGCAGCACGCCGCTGTACACCGCGGACCTCGGTGGCGAGCAGGCCGGCAAGGACAACGTGTTCAGCATCGTGACCGCCCAGTTCGCCGAGCCGGGACCAGCCGGGGACTTCCTCGCCAGCCCTTACGAATACAACCTGGCCAAGGGCGTCTTCGGTGAGCTGTTCACCGGCTTGCGGCTGCAGCCCCGCCAGGAGGACTTCGCCGCGGTCGAAACCCAGTACTCGGCCAGTGGCGAAGGGCGGGAGTTCCGCGCCGGTCATTACGGTCAACCGACCAGCGGCCGGCCGGAGCTGATCAACTACGTCTCTGGGCCGGGTCCCCGAACAGCGGCTGCACCGTTGCCGCTCCGTCGCCGTGAGTATCTGCTCGCGAGCGGCCTGAAGTGGACGTCGGGTATGGAGCAGGGCGATGTGGAAACCGGAGACTTCGACTTCGTGCTCCGGGAGGTCGAGCCGCAGGTCTATCAGGCGGGCCGGGTCTACGGGCGGACCTGGGGCCGGGGTGTGTTCGGGCCACAGTTCGCCGCGCCGCACAACCTCGGCGGCTACCGTCTCGTCGGAGCCACGACGAGGCAGGGTGACCGGCTGATCGCGGCGTTCGGCCACTTCGTCGACTCGGCACCGGGGCACGGCTGGGGCGTTACGAAGCAGGTGGACGGCAGCCAGCGTCTTTACCGGGACGGTCGGCTGATCGAGGAAGTGCCGTTCGTCGGCCGGCTGGAGGTGGACCTGCCGCCGGAGCCCGCGACCTACCGGCTGGAGGCGACGGTGGAAAAGCCGGGGCTCCAGGTCTCGCCCAGGGTCAGCACGGCATGGACCTTCCGGTCCGGCCGGGTGGACGACGGCCAGGCGGTCGCTCTGCCGCTGCTCAGCGTGAGGTACACGCCGCAGCTGGACGAGTACAACCGGGCCCGGCCCGGGGCCGGCTTCCGCGTCCCGGTCGAGCTCTACCGGCAGCCGACCGCCGGAACCGCACAGATCGCGACGCTTGCCGTCGAGTTCTCCCACGACGACGGCGGCACGTGGCACCGGGCGCCGCTGGCACGGTCCGGCGAGCGGTGGCTGGCGACCGTGGACAACCCGGCGGGCGGCGCGGTGTCCCTGCGCGTCACCGCGACGGACACGGACGGCAACAAGATCGAGCAGACCACCGTACGCGGGTATCGCGTCGCCGACTGAGGGAGCAGCGAGGCGGGCGCGGGCTTCCTGGCGAAGCCCGCGCCCGTCGCCGTTCGACAGGAGGAAGACATCACGGTGCAAGCGCCGCGCCATAGCGTCAGACCGTTCCGGAAGTACCGCAGCGCGGGGGAAGCAATGAGTCGTTCGATGAGTTCGGTGGATCTCGGCCCGGGGGCGGATCCCGTCGGCGGGGCTTCACGCCGTTACCGCGTGCTCGCGCTGCCTCCGGGACTGCGCCACGGCACCGTCGACGCCGTGGACCCGTCCGGCCGGTGGCAGGCCGGGCACGCGCAGGACCGCGACGGTGTGGAGCACCTGGTGCTGTGGGACGACGGTGTGCCCGCCGACCTCGGGACGGTGTATCTCGACCCGGTCGCCATCAATCGCGACGGCATGATGGTCGGCGGCTTCTCCTGGAGATACCACCGCGGCGAGTTCCGGACGCTGGCACCGGTCCCGGGCGGGCATTCGACAGTGGCGGCGGTCAACGACGGGGGAGTTGCCGCGGGTTCCTCCTCCCGCACCGGCGCCCGTCTCGACGTCCCGGTGCTCTGGGAGGGCGCCAACGGGCCGGCAGTGTTGCCGCTCGGGCCGGACGACAACTGGGGATCGGTCGCCGGCATCAGCGGCGACGGGACCGTGGCCGGGGAGGCCGGTCACGGCGCGCACAACGTCGCGGACCTGTCCAGCCGCCCGGTGGTCTGGCACCCGTCCGGCCGGATCGCCGATCTCGCGCTGCCCGCCGACACGTCGCCGGGAGCGACGCTTCGCCTGCTCGGCATCCACGACGGCGTGATCACCGCGAACCAGAAGACCGGTCGCCGCGAACGTGTCCTGCAGTGGCCCCACCCGGCAGGGGTGCCCGTCGTCGTCGCCGAGGGCCACGCCGCCGCGGTGTCCGGCACCGGCGCGATCGTGGTGTACCTCAAACACAGCGGCGGTGACCGTTCCGCCTGGCTCCTGCACGGCGAATCCCTGATCCGGCTGAGGGACTCCACCGACCCGCTCCGCCCCGCCATCGTCACCGGCGTCACCGACACCGGCGACGCGTACGGCTGGGCCCACGACGACAACCGCGGAACCTCGACGATGCCGGTCGTCTGGCGCCGGGACAGCTGACGGGTGGTGCCCCGGGGTGCCACCCGTCAGCTGTCCGGTGGTTCAGCGAGTGCGTTCCGGGTCCGGCTCCAGGGCCATGAAGTACGGGCTGCGCGGTGAGCCCAGCCCGGTCATGTCGTCGTAACCGGGCCCGGTTGCGGTGCTCTGCGGGTACCCGATGGTCCGCAGGGTGTAGTTCACCCCGTCGCTGTCGTCGTTCCAGTTCACGTAGTCGCTGCGTACCTGGGCGCGGACCGTGGTGTCGGCGATGTCGACCAGGTCGGTGCGGCCCGCGAACTGGTACAGCAGCGGGTTCACGAAGCCGTGGTGCCGCCGGGCGTGCTGGTCGGCGAGCGCCATCATGCCGGCGAACAGCGGCGACGCGAGGCTGGTGCCGGCGGTGCGGTACTCGCCGTAGCGCACGCCGTCCGGGAACGTCTGGGTGTGCCCGATCAGCATCCCGGTGTTCGGGTCACCCAGCATCGCGACGTCCGGCACGGCCCGCTTGCGGCCGCCGTTGCGGGTCGCGATCCGGTCCGGCACCTTGCCGGCCTGGTAGTCGGGCTGGGCGAACACTCGGCTGGTGCCACCGCCACCGCCGTTGTTGAAGTTGCCCGGAGGCGCCGGGCTCCACGCGCCCCCGTTCAGGCCGGCCCGCCCGGTGGCCCAGCCGGTCTCGAACAGGCGCTCGTCCCGCGCTCCGATGCCCAGCGAGGTTCCGCCGACCGCGGTGACCAGCGGGTCCGAGGCCGGGTGCGCGGTGACCGGCTTGCCGTCGTTGCTGACGGTCGAACCGTCGCCGCTGTTGGCGGCCGAGAAGTAGACGCCGATACCGGTCGCGGCGGCCTGCAGCAGGGTGCCACGGTACGCGTCGAACAGCGCCGCGTTGTTGCGCTCGTCGTCGACACCCCACGAGTTGGTGACGATGTCGGCCAGGTGGCCGTCGACGACCTTGTTGACCGCGATGTACTGGTCCCGGTCGTCACAGCTGGCCGCGGTGACCATGGTGATGTTCGCGCCGGGCGCAATGGTGTGCACGGCGTCGACGTCGAGCGACTCCTCCGACCACCAGAGCGCCTCCCAGCACTCCTCGCCGCTGTGATAGCCCTCCTCGGGCTCCACGACCTTGAACTGTCCCGGCTTCATCGCGGGCAGCCCGTGCCGGGCGCTGTAGGTGTCCAGGTCGGCGAGCAGCGTCGGTGAGAGGTACGACGCGACGACCGCCACCGTCACGCCACGCCCGTCGAGACCGGACGCGTGGGCCTGACGTACCCCGTACGCGCTCTGGATCTGCTTCGGCGTGTAGCCGCACGGCGCCCAGGGTGCCTGCTTGCCGAACGCCGGTGGTTTTGTCGTGTCGGTCAGCTGGCCGTAATACGCCGAGCACGGCCGCCCGGTGACCTCGCTCTCGAGTGGCGGTGTCTGCAGCTCACCCTGGAAGGTTTTGGTACGGACCGGCCGGTCGGAGAGTCCCAGCACCCCGGTGACCGTGTCGCGCAGGTCCTCCGGGACGGTCACAGCGCCCGCCGGTCCGCGGCCGTCGGCGGCGGACACCCGCAGGTCCGTGCCGAACGCCCGCTCGGCCGCCGCGACCGTGCCGGTGGTACGGACGTACCGCCGGTTCGCCGGAATCTCCTGGATGGACAGACCGCTGCCGGTCAGCCAGTCGCGGACCTCGCCGAGTTCCCGGTCGGTGGTGGCGTAGCGCTGCTGGAACTGTTCCTTCGTGAGGTACTTGCCGTACCGGGCGTGGCGCGGGTCGCTGACCTGGGCGACGAACCGCTCCAGTTCGGCGGTGTCGCGCGTGCCGAGGAACACGTCGACGGTCAGTCGCTGCCCCGGCGTTGCGTCCGTGGTCGAACCGGTGACCGGCCGGTCGGACCGGATCGCGGCCCGGCCGGGCTCCGCGGCGGAGGCCGGTAGGCCGGTCGCGATCGGCCCGAGGGCGACGGCCAGGACTGCGGCCGTCATTGCTCTTCTGCGGTGGCGCATGGTGTCCCTTCAACGAACGAGAAACGTCGATATCGACGCGCCGCCAGTCGAACAACGGGGCACTGCACACGGCTTTCACGTCACTGACACGGCGCGAAAAGGTGGTCTCCCGCGCCGATATTGGCGGTAATCCCGCCGGTCCCGGCGAATCGTATTGATGTCACTCGGCCTCCCGGCGATTCTCTCCTCGCCGCAGACGTGGGCCGGAGGCCACCCCGTATGCCTTCGGCCCACCCCTTTCTCATGGAGGCAATCAGTGATGCGCCGACTATTCGTGCGCCCGGCGATCCTGGCGGCGTTCTTCGCCGTGGTCGCCGTCCCCGCTACCCGGGCCGAGGCCGACCCGGCGATAGCCGAGTGCTCCAGCGTCCCCGCCAACCGGGACATCGCGGTGACCCGCGAGGTCTACCGGACCGGTAAGGACCTGAACGTGTCTGACCGGGTGATGCTCTCCGGCTTCGAGGCCGGCTGGGTGGAGTCCCGGATGAACAACCTGAACTGTGGGGACAAGGACTCGCTCGGCGTCTTCCAGCAGCGTCCCAGCCAGGGCTGGGGCACCCCGGAACAGATCATGAACGTGCGGTACGCCGCCACGAAGTACTTCAACGGTGCCATCGCTGCCGAGCGGGCCAATCCGCAGGCGAGCGCCGGCCAGATCGCCCAGGCGGTGCAGCGATCGTGCTGCCCGAGCCGGTACGACGAGGCCGAGTCGGTCGCCCGGCGGCTGCTCGCCGAGGTCAGTCAGCCGCCGGTGGAGCGGTTCGCCTTCGTCAACTCCGAGGGGATCGTGGTCGCCAAGGACGGCCGCAACTCGTCGTGGATCACGCTTAACAGCGGCGGCGCGAGCAAGGTCGTGCTCGACGGGAACCGGATCGGCTGGCTGGAGAACGGCACTTTCTATCTCAAGGAGCATCTGTACGACACCTGGCGCACGATGCGAGCCGGTGACGTCGCCGAGTTCGCCGTCAGCGGTGACCGCTTCGCCTACATCGACACGTCGGGCCGGCTGTTCGCCAAGAACGGCCGCGACGGCGTCTGGAAGCAGATGAACGGCGGCGGCCGCGCCACCAAGGTCGTGCTCGACGCGAACTGGCTGGGCTGGCTGGAGGACGGGCGGTTCTGGGTCAAGGACGGCCTCGACTCGTCGTGGCGGGACATGGCCGGGACCGACATCCGCGACATCGCGATCAGCGGTAACCGGTTCGCCTATATCAACAGCACCGGCCGGCTGACCGCCAAGGACGGCGTGGACTCGCCGGACTGGCGGCAGATCAACGACCGCGGTGCGGTGAGCGTCGTCCTGGACGACAACTGGCTCGGCTGGCTCGAGGGCGGCCGGTTCTACGTCAAGGAGGGCCTGTACAGCAGCTGGCGCGCGATGAGCGACGGCGTCAGCGCGATCACCGTGGGTTCGCCGGACTGGTTCGGCTACCTCAGTGACGGCAACTTCCGGGCCAAGCAGGGCCCGGACACATCGTTCTTCGACCTGGCGCCCGGCGGCCAGGTCCGGCACATCGCCATCAACCGATAGGGAGTTCCGTTGTCCGAACCGTCACGTCATCTGCGCCGCCGTGCCGTGCTGCGAACGATCCCGGTCGTGGCCGGCGCGGTAGGGGGCCTGCTGATCGCCGCCCGCCAGGCCAAGGCCGCCCCGCAGGCCACGAGGGCACCGGAGTGTCTTGCTGACCTCGTCGAGCAGGGGCTGGTCTGAGATGCCGATCAACTGGCTGGCCGATGTGTTGCGCGACGCCGGAGTCCGGGTCGTCGAGGAGGGCAACTGGCGCGGCCGGGGCGTCTCCGGCGCGTTCGACCCGCGCGGGGTGCTGTGGCATCACACCGTCGGAACCTCCAGCGCCACCAACCCCGCGCCCGCGCTGGGAACTGTCATCAACGGCCGGCCCACGTTGCAGGGCCCGCTGTGCCACGCGCTGGTGGACTACCACGGCGTCTTTCATCTCATCTCGGCCAACCGTACGAACCACGCCGGGCCCACCCGGGCGAGCGGGCCGATCCCGGCGGGCGACGGCAACACCATGCTGGTCGGCTGGGAGATCGACTATCAGGGTGTGCATCAGGCGATCACGGGTGAGCAGTACCGCGAGTCGGTGATCGCGACCGCCGCGGTGCTGCGGGTGCTGGGCCGCGACGCCAGTTATGCCCGCGGGCACCGGGAGACCAGCGTCGAGGGCAAGATCGACCCCGGTCATGTCGACCTGGACCGGATGCGCGCCGACGTCGCCGAGCGATTGAAACAGCCCGGTGAGCGGTTCGCGGTGGTCGGCGAGAAGGGCCGGCTTTACGCCAAGGACAGCAGGGACGGGACCTGGCTCGCCATCAACTCCGGCGGCGCCGGCCTGGTCCGTGCCGACGGCAACTGGCTGGTGTGGAGCGAGGGCGACAAGTGGTTCGCCAAGTACGGCCTCTACGACTCGTGGCGCACGATGGGCGACGACGGGGTCCGTGACCTTGCTGTCGACGGCATGCGTTTCGCGTACGTGAACAGCGCCGGCGTGGTCAAGGTCAAGGACGGCCCGGACGCGGCGTGGCAGGGCCTCAATACCGGCGGTGCCACGAAGGTCGTCCTGGACCGGGTGTACAACCGGATCGGCTGGCTGGAGAACGGCGCCTTCTACCTCAAGGAGGGCATCTTCGACAGCTGGCGGACCATGGCGAAGTCCGGCGTACGCGACATCGCCATCGCCGGTGATCGCTTCGCCTACGTCGACACCGACGGCCGGGTGTTCGCCAAGGACGGCCGGGACTCGTCGTGGACACAGCTCAACTCCTCCGGCGCGGCGAAGGTCGTGCTGATGCGCAACTGGATCGGCTGGCTGGAGGGCGGCACCTTCTACGTCAAGGAGGGCCTGTACAGCAGCTGGCGCACGATGGCGACCGGTGTCTCGGACATCGTGGCCGGCGCGCCGGACTGGTTCGGCTTCGTCAAGAACGGTGACTTCTTCGCCAAGAAGGGCCCGGACTCCGGCTTTGTCCAGCTGGCCGGCTCGCAGATCACTGCGGCCGCCATCCGGAGCTGAAAGGAACACGTGCGTTACGTCAGACGGCTTCTCGCCGTACTCCTGGCGGTTGTTGTGTCTCCCGTCGCGGTCGCCGAACCGGCGGCCGCGATGGACAACGGCCTGGCCAGAACCCCGCCCATGGGATTCAACAACTGGAACGCCACCGGATGCCTGTACGACTTCGACCACAAATTCGTCCGGTCCATGGCCGATCTCATCGTCAGCCGGGGTCTCAAGGACCTCGGCTACGAATACGTCAACATCGACGACTGCTGGGCCGCTCGCGAACGGGACTCCGACGGCCGGCTTCAGCCCGACAGGGACCGCTTCCCGGACGGCATCAAGCCTATTGTGGACTACGTCCACTCCAAGGGGCTGAAGTTCGGCATCTACAGCAGCGCCGGCACCTGGACCTGCCAGACGGCCGAAACCGGCCCGTGGCAGGGGCAGCCGGGATCGCTCGGCCACGAGCGGGTGGACGCGGAACTCTTCGCCTCCTGGGGCGTCGACTACCTCAAGTACGACAACTGCGGTGCCCCGCCGAACGTGTCCGCGCGGGTGCGTTACGAGGCGATGCGCGACGCGCTGCGAGCGACCGGCCGCAACATCCTCCTGGCCCTGTGCAACTGGGGTGAGGAGCGGGTGTGGGAGTGGGGCGCCGGGTACGGCAACATGTGGCGCACCACCCACGACATCTACGACAAGTGGGACTCGCTGCTCGGCATCATCAAGCACAACCGCTACCTCGGCGGCCACGCCCGGCCGGGTGCCTGGAACGACCCGGACATGCTCCAGGTCGGCAACGGCGGGATGACCGACACCGAGTACCGCACGCACTTCACCACCTGGGCGATGATGGCGGCGCCGCTGATGATCGGCACCGACCTTCGGGACGCCTCCGAGGAGACCTGGGCGATCCTCAAGAACCGGGACCTGATCGACGTCAACCAGGACCCGCTCGGTGTGCAGGCGTCGGTCCATCACCCGGGCAGCTACCAGACGGTGTTCGTGAAGCCGCTGGCCGGTGGCGATGTCGCGGTGGCGCTGTTCAACGAGGCGGACGCGCCGGCGGTGATCAGCACGTCGGTGGAGCGGTCCGGTTACGGCGGCGCCTCGGCGTACTGGCTCAAGGATCTGTGGTCCAAGGAGATCCGCTCGACCACCGGTGAGATCAGCGCGACGGTGCCGGCGCACGGCACCGTGGTCTATCGGGTCACCCGGGCCGCACGCATCGGTGTGCTGGCCGGTGGTGACCTGGTCGTCAAGCAGGGCAGCCTGTCCGGCGGGTGGCCCGACGCGCCGAGGAGCGGCGACGTCTCCGACTTCCGGATGGACGGCGACCGGATCGCGGTGCTCAACTGCCAGGGCGAGTTGTGGATCAGGAACGGTGACCCGGACGGCCCGTGGAACGACCGGCCGGTGGCCCGCAACGTCGCCTCCGTCCAACTGCATCGGGGCCGGGTCGGTTACCTGACCAGGGACGGTGTCCTGTACGCCGGCGACGTCACACCCGTGGTGCAGAAGCGTGACGTGGTCGCGTTCGACATGTCCGGCGACCGGATCGGTGCGCTGACCCGCGACGGCGTGCTGCACGTCAAGGAGGGCGGTGTCACCGGGGCCTGGCCGGATCCGCAGGAGAGCGCCGTGGCGGCGTTCGATCTGGAGGGCGACCGGATCGGGGTGCTGCGGGCCAACCGGATGCTCAGGGTCAAGCAGGGTGCCCTGAACGCGGTCTGGGGCGACCCGCAGACGGCTGACCCGGTCGCGGAGTTCCAGCTGTCCGGCACCAGGATCGGTGTGCGGACGACCGGCGGTGTCCTGCGGGTGAAGGACGGGGCGCTCAACGCGGTGTGGGGCGGTGACCAGGCCGGCGATGTGCGGTCGTTCGAGCTGTCCGGCAACCGGATCGGCGTGCTCCAGAACTCCGGCCGGTTGTGGGTCAAGGCCGGCGGGACGGCTGCGAGCTGGGGTGATCCGCAGAAGGAGGGCGTGCGGTCGTTCGATCTGCAGGGCGACCGGATCGGCGCGCTGACCACCGACGGGACTCTCCACGTCAAAGAGGGCCCGACGAACGCGGGCTGGGCGCAGCCGATGCCCGCGGGGTCACCGGTGACCGGGTTCCAGCTGCACAGCTGGTAGGTCGAGAAACAGAAAGACCGTGCGGGCCGGGGCATGACGCCCCGGCCCGCCGGTGTCACCACTCCCGGTTGTCCAACTGCTCCGCGGTGATGCGAACCGAGTCCGTGGTGTCAGTGATGCGCACGGAGTCCGTGCCGTCGGCCGAGGCCGGGCCACCGCCGGCGAGGACGATGCCGGTGGCCGCGGCAACGGCCAGGAACACGCCGGCGACGAGGCGAGAGACGGGTTTCATGATGCTCCTTGTGGAACGACGGAAATGTCCGGACCCACTGAACCAGCCGGCGCTTACGTAACCCTTTCGCGCCGCTGACCGGCGGCCCGGCCGCTTCCCGCCCTCGCGACTGCTACTCTGGTGCATGTACAAGGAAGATAGCGCTATCCAGACTGCCGCAGGACCGCTTTCGCTCGATGTCCCCGCGCTGCGGGCCGACACCCCGGGGGCCGAGCGGGTCGTGCACTTCAACAACGCCGGCTGCGGCCTGCCACCCGGGCCGGTCCTCAACGCCATGATCGATCACCTGCGGCTCGAGGCGACCATGGGCGGTTACGAGGCGGCTGCTGCCAGGGCCGCCGAGGTCCAGGAGTTCTACCGTGAGGCCGCCGCGCTGCTGGGTGCCGAGCCCGAGCACATCGCTTTCGCCAGCAGCAGCACCCATGCGTACGCGACCGCGCTCTCCGCCATCGACTTCGCCGCCGGCGACGTCATCCTCACCACCCGCGACGACTTCATCTCCAACCAGATCGCGTTCATGTCGCTGCGCAAGCGGTTCGGGGTGCGGCTCGTCCACGCCCCCGACCTGCCCGGCGGCGGCGTGGACGTGGACGCGATGGCCGAGCAGATGCGACGGCTGCGCCCGCGCCTGGTGGCGGCCACGCACGTGCCCACCAACTCCGGGCTCGTCCAGCCGATCGCCGAGATCGGGCGGCACTGCCGCGAGCTGGACCTGCTCTACCTCGTCGACGCCTGCCAGTCCATCGGGCAGCTCCCGCTCGACGTCACCGAGATCGGCGCGGACCTGCTCGCCGCCACCAGCCGCAAGTTCCTGCGCGGGCCGCGCGGCACCGGTCTGCTCTACGTCTCCCCGCGCGTGCTCGACGCGGGCTACGAGCCGCTGTTCATCGACATGTACGGCGCGCGCTGGGTGAGCACCGACCGCTACGAGCCGGTCGCCACCGCCGCCAGGTTCGAGGACTGGGAGTTCCCGTACGCCGCCGTGCTGGGATCCGCCGCCGCCATCCGCTACGCCCGCGAGCTCGGGCTCTACCGGATCGCCGACCGTACCCCGGCTCTCGCCGCCCGGCTCCGGGCAGGTCTCGCGGAGATCGGCGGTATTCGCGTGCTCGACCGCGGCACCCAACTGGCCGCCCTGGTCACGTTCGCGGTCGAGGGCTGGGAGGCCGAGCCGTTCAAGGCCGCGCTGGACCGGTGCGGTGTCAACTCGGCCCTCAGCTACCGCCAGTTCGCCCAGTTCGACTTCGGCGACAAGGACGTCGACTGGTGCCTGCGGCTCTCGCCGCACTACTACAACACCGAGGAGGAGGTGGATCGCGTCGTCAGCGAGATCACCGGTATCGTTCGGAAGCGTGTCGGACGGTAGCACTTCTCATTCGCTGGTATCGGAACTGCGCCGCCTGGTCGCCGGGCTCACACCCGGCGACCGGCTCCCCAGCAGCCGGGAGCTGATCGAGCGGTACCGGGTGAGCCCGGTGACCGTGTCGCGGGCGATCGCCACCCTCGCCGCCGAGGGCGCGGTGGTGAGCCGGCCGGGCAGCGGCACCTACGTGGCGCCGCGCACCGATCACGCCGGGCCGACGGTCGCCGACACCGCGTGGCAGACGGTGGCGCTCGCCGACCGGGCGGTCGACGTGCGCCACCTGTCCGGCTCGTACGGTGCGGCGCCGGAGGGCACGATCCGCCTCGACGGCGGCTACCCACATCGGTCACTGCAGCCGACGCAGGCCCTGGGTGCGGCGCTGGCCCGCGCCGCTCGCCGGCCGGACGCGTGGGACCGCGCCCCGGCCAGCGGCCTGTCGGCGTTGCGGTCGATCTTCGCGAGGTTCGTCGGCGGGTCGATCACCCCGGACGACGTGCTGGTGACCGGCGGCGGGCAGAGCGCCCTGTCCATCGCGTTCCGCGCGATCGCCGCACCGGGCAGCCCGGTCCTGGTGGAGTCGCCCACCTATCCGGGTGCACTTGCCGCCGCGCGCGCCGCCGGCCTGCGCCCGGTCCCGGTGCCGCACGACGGCGACGGCATCCGGCCGGACCTGCTCGCCGAGGCGTTCGCGATGACCGGCGCCCGGCTGCTGTACTGCCAGCCCACCTACCACAACCCCACCGGCGCGATGCTCACCGCCGAACGGCGCCGGCAGGTCGCCGAGACCGTACGCGCGGCCGGCGCGTTCCTCCTCGAGGACGACTTCGGCCGCTTCCTGAGCCACGACCGCCACCCGGCCGCGCCGATGATCCTCGACGACCGCGACGGCTCGACGGTCTACGTCACCTCGCTGACCAAACCGGCGGCGCCCAGCCTGCGCATCGGCGCGCTGGTCGCCCGCGGCCCGGTCATGGAGCGCATGCGGGCGATCCGCAAGGTCGACGACTTCTTCGTCGCGCGCCCGCTGCAGGAGGCGGCGGTGGAGCTGGTCAGCTCCCCGGCCTGGGACCGTCATCTACGCGCGCTCGCCACCGAGCTGCGCGAGCGGCGCCTGCTGCTGACCGGTGCCCTCACCGGGGAGCGCCCGGACTGGCGGATTGCCGGGCCGCCCACCGGCGGCCTGCACATCTGGGTCCAGTTGCCGGCCGGCGCCGACGCCCTCGCCCTTGCCGCCGCGGCGCGGAGGCAGGGCGTGACCGTCGACGCCGGCAGCCGTTTCTTCGCGACCGAGCCGCCGGCCGCCTTCCTGCGCCTGTCCCACGCGGCCGCGGCGGACCGCGCGGAACTGTTGGAAGGCGCCCAACGGCTGACCGCGCTCACCTGACGGGGCTGAGCCCCGGCTGACCGGTCACGGCCTCCGGCACGGTAGGGCCAGGCCGGGCTTGCCCTGCAGACCGAGCTCACCGCGCAGGATGTCGAGGTACCGGCATCCGTCCCGGGCGTTGGGCTCGATGTACCCGCCCTCGTGCCACTCGTTCCACGCGTACACCAGCACCATGTTGTCGACCACCGACTGCGGGCGCGGAGCGGCGTCCATGTCCCGCTTCACGTTGCGCGCCGCCTCCCGGAACAGGTCGAAGTTGTGGTCCGGGAAGTACGCCACGGTGCTCGCTTCCGGCTTGAAGACCGGGTAGCGGGGCCGTTCGTCGAAGTCCGACATGACACAGCGCACGAAGTTGTTCGATCCGCGCCCGAAACCGGCCCGCTGCTCGTTCACGTACTTGGTGTAGCTGCGGCCGGCCACGGCGTGGTACGGCGCCGCGCAGTAGTCGCCGTCGGCTCCGGCGTCCGGCAGGCGAAGGCCGAGGTCCTGGTGGGCCAGAACGAGGATCTCCTCACCGAGCTTGGCGCGGGCCTTCGACCGTACGGTGTCGACGAACGCCTTGGTGTCGGAGGCCGTGTTGCCGCCGATGCCGCGGGTGTCGCACAGCCAGAGGATGCGGCGGCCGTCGTTCGCGCGCAGATAGTTCGGCTGCGCCAGGTAACTGTTGACGAGCCGGTCGGCGACCTCGCCGTACTGGGCGACCGGGATCTTCAGCGTGCCGTTGTCCCAGTCGTGGGCGCAGATCGTCACGCCGAAGTCCAGGGCGTTGCGGTTGGAGGCCCGCAGGAACGACTCCAGCCCGGCGTTCTTCGTCTCGGTACGGGTGTTCGGGTTCCAGTACCAGTAGAACGCGAAGTAGTCGAGGCCGGCCGAACTGGCCTGGTCGATGTGCTTCTCCACGGTCGCCGTCTGCGCGTCGTCGTAGTAGCCGATGAGCGGCTCGCGGTCGCTGAAGTCGTCGCTGCTCCAGGCACCGCGGTACTGCTTGACCTTGGGGTCGGTGCCCGCGTAGTCGCGCACACCCGCCCACGGGTCGTCGTAGCTCCGCTTGTAGTAGTCGCGGCCGGCCTTGATGACCGCGGTGGAGCCGCTGTTCCAGGTGCCGAAGTACAGTGCTCCGGCGCGGACCACGCGCGGGTTGGCGTACCCGAGCGGGCCGTCCCGCTTGTAACCGTTGCGGAGCAGCTCCTCACCGTTGCCGTACGGCTGGTCGAACGCCATCCGCCACTCACGCCCGTTGCTGAAACGCCACAGCATCTGGGTGCCCATGGTCTGCTTCACCGATGCGTGCCCCAGCACACCCTCGTACCGGAAGCGGCCCGAGGCGACCAGTGCGTTGCGCTCGCCGGCCGACGCGGTCACCAGCCAGCCGGCCGTGCCGGTGCGCGCGAGCCGGTGCAGCGGCTGCGAGCCGGTGAAGGCCGCCTGCCGGAGATAACCGCTTGTGCCACTGTCGTAGCGCAGGCCGTGCTTCGCGACGGCGGTGTCGGCCTCGGACCGAGACAGCGTGTAGAGGTGCACGCCATCCGGGTTGGTGAGACCGAGCAGGGGAACCGGATCATCGACCGCGTTCTGCCCCACCACCGGATTCTCCGGCGCCTGTTGTTCGGCGCCGGCCGTGCCCACGGTCACGCCGTATGCGATCAGGCTGACCGCTGTCAGCACGGCTGCGCCGAGGTACAGCCTTCTTCGTTGCCTCTTCAAAGGAACACGCCTTTCGCGTTCGGACAGGAATTCGCGTTCGGACGGAAAAGAGCCACGCCCGGCCGGAGCGTGACCGGGCCGCAGGGCGGTGCAGCTGCGCGGTCGTCCGAGTCCGGCGGGCGTGGCCTGCGCCGAGGAGTGGACCGTCACTCCAGGGCTGACGGGGGAAGAGGCAGGGCGGAAACTACGACCAAGAGGAGCACCGCCCTGCCGACTCACCCGGGCGGAAACGTTAGGGGGACCCGGTTGCGCGCCGCTTTCCCGGCGCTGACGCGGGTCAGCGCCGGCCGCGGTCGCGCGGGGGAGTCGGGTCGTCGTACGACCCGGGCGGCCCCTCGTGGAGCTCGCCGTCCGGGTACGGCCACGCGTTGGCCGTGCACCCGTGCAGCCCCAGGGTCTGCTGTTGCATCACCGGCGCGAGCCCACCACGGCGCGGGCACCGCTGATGTGACTCACCGAGCCGGTGGCCGACCTCGTGGTTGATCACGTAGTGGCGGTACTCCGCGAGCGGGGCGCCGTAGTCCGGGACGCCCTTGACCCATCGGGCCACGTTGATCACCACGCGGGCGCCGTTGCGGCACGACGTGTAGCCGTCCGCGCCGTCGCAGAACCCGTCCCGGGTGCCCGGAGTAGCCAGATAGACGGTGAAGTCGGCGTTCTGGCCGGGCCCGACCCGGCGGAACCGGAACTGTTCGCCGGCGATCCAGCTCCGTGGATCCGCCAGCGTCGCGGAGACCGCGTCGGCGAAGGCGGCAGCGGTCACGCCCTTGATCCCGCCCTCGACCGCCACCCGGTACCGCATCAGCCGGCCCTCCCGCACGGCCGGGCTGCCGTCCTGTTTCGCGGCCGTCGTCCAGGTTCCGGTTCCCTGAGCCGGATAGGTGATGCGCGCCGGTGCGGGCGCCTTCGCCCTTGGCGCCTGCGGGGACACCGCCACGGGCGGAGCAGCCGCGGCGGGACCGGGTAACGGCACCGGCTCGGGGGCGGTGTTGCAGGCGGCGACGGCCATACCGGCCATCGCCACCGCGACCCACAAAAAACCCCGCGATCTCATGTCGTCTCCCTCGCCACGGTGTTTTCACATCCCTGACGATCAAGAGCTCGCAAAGGTTGAGAGAGATGCTGCTACCGTTGAACATGAGAGCGACAGATAGCGCTATCGCGCTCGCTGCGGAACCGCTATCGTCCCGCGGTGAACGTCTTGCGGTACTCGCGAGGCCCCACACCGTTGCGCTGCACGAAGCGTTCGCGCAGGATCGTCGCGCTCGTGTAACCGACCGAGCGCGCGATCTCATGGACCGACATGCGGCTGCCGACCAGCAGCTCCTCCGCGCGGGACAGCCGCTGATGCTGCAGCCAGGCGTGCGGGGTGGTGCCGGTCGCCTCGCGGAAACGCCGGGTGAAGGTGCGGGCGCTCATCATCGCCCGGCCGGCCAGGTCGCCGACCGTCAACGGGCTCGCCAGCCGATCGGTCGCCCAGCTCATCACCTCGGTGACCCGCTTCTCCGCGGCGTCCTCGGGGACGGGCAGGCCGGCCGCGCTCGCCTGACCGCCGTCACGGTGCGGCGGCAGCAACAGCTCGCGGGCGATCTCAGCGGCCGGCACCGGACCGTGCTCGCGGCGAACGAGGTGCAGCAGCAGGTCCGACCACGCGCCGCCGCCCGCCCCGGTGAGCAGCCGGCCCTGGTCGACGTAGAGCAGCCCGGCTCGGACGTCCAGGGCCGGGAAACGGGCGGACAGGCCGGCGGCGAGACCGGGGTGCGCGGCGACCTTGCGGCCGTCCAGCAGACCGGTCGCGGCGAGCCCGGCCACCGCGGACCCGGCCGCTACGAGGATCGCGCCGTTGCGGTACGCGTTCCGTACCGCGTCCAGGGTCTCCCGCCGAGGGTCCCGGGCCGCGCCGCCGGGCAGCAGGACGACCAGGTCCGCGGCCACGAGACGGGACATGCCGTGATCGACGTGGACGGTGAGCCCGAGGTCCGACGCGAGCGGGCCCGCGCCGTGGCCGCACCGCGTGACGTCGAAACGACCGGTGAGCATCTCGGTCACCAGACCCAGCGCGTACGTCTCGACGCCGTAGGGGACGTGGATGGCAACTGATCGGAAACCCATGCCCGCAGCGTCGCCGGAGGCGCTTGCCGGGCGCCTTCACCGTGCTGACTCGGCCGGTGTCAGCGACATGAAAGCCCCGCGAAAGCGGCGCGGGAGCGCGGTGAGAGTGCCACGCAAGCACCTCGTAGTTCGGTGGCTACCGAACTTGCCCGGCCGGGCTCCGGCGGAGCCGGGCGGATCACGAGTTGACGCAGGAGTGTTCCGAGGGGGCCGGGTGCCGGCAGGACAGGTGGAGTTCCGCGTTCTCGGGGCGCTGGAGGTGGTGGTCGGCGGCCAGGTCGTCCCGATACCGGCGGACAAGCTGCGCATCGTGCTGACGGCGCTGCTACTGAGGCCGGGCCGGGTGGTGCCGGTGGCCGAGCTCGTCGGCCACCTGTGGGAGACCTCGCCGCCGGTCCGGGCCCGCGCGACCATTCAGACCTATGTCGCCCGGCTGCGGGCCCTGCTGCGCCCGGCGAACGTCATCCACACGCACGGCGACGGCTACCTCATCGACGTCGACTCGGACGCCGTGGACCTGGACCGGTTCCGGCGGCTGGTGGCCGAGGCCGAGGCGGCCACCGGCGACCCGCACACTCAGGCGGCCCTGTTGCGTACCGCGCTCGCTCTCTGGCGCGGCCCGGCGCTGAGCAACGTCTCGTCGGACTCGCTGCGCGCGCTCGTGGTGAGCCCCCTCGACGAGGAGAGACTCGCGGTCGAGGGCCGCCGGATCGAGGTGGAGCTGAGCCTCGGCCGTCATCGGCACGCGGTCGCCGACCTGCGCGCGCTGACCGCCGAGCACCCGCTGCGGGAGCAGTTCTGGGAGCTGCTGATGGTGGCGTTGCACGGCAGCGGGCGGCAGGCCGAGGCCCTCGAGGTGTATCGCACCGTCCACCGGCTGCTGCACGACGAACTCGGGATCGAGCCCGGCGAGGCGCTGCGCCGGCGGCATCGCGAGGTGCTCAACGGCGAGGAGCCGGCCACGGCCGGGCCGCCGCCGTCCCGCGACGCGGATGCCGCTGTCTGGTGGACCGTGTCCACCCTGCCGCAGGAGCCGAGGGAGTTCGTCGGCCGCGAGGAGCTGACGAAGCAGATCGTGTCCGGCCTCCAGCCGAGGGACGGCCGGGTCGATGTGCCGATCATGGCGATCTGCGGCCCGCCGGGCGCCGGGAAGACGGCGCTGGCCCTTCGTGTCGCGCACCGCCTCGGCGCCGCTTTCCCGGACGGGCAGTGGTTCGTCCGGCTCGGCGGCACCGGCGCGTCGGCCCGCCACGCCGGTGACGTCGTCGCCGAGCTGCTGCTGGCCTCCGGGGTGAACCGTGCGCAGATCCCCGACGACCCCGACACTCGCTCGGCGCTGCTCCGTGCCCGGCTCGCCGACCGGTCGGTCCTGCTGCTGCTCGACGACGTCGCCTCCGCGGCCCAGGTCCGGGCGCTGCTCCCGGGCACCACGCAGTCGGCGGTCCTGGTCACCGCCCGCGCCGAGCTGCGCGGTCTGACCGCCTCGCACGCCGCCCGGCTGGTCACGCTCGACGTGCTGCCGGCAGTGGAGTCGCAGATGCTGCTGCGCCGGCTGCTCGGCGACGAGACACCCCTGGACGACGGGACGGCCGCCGAGATAGCCCACCTTTGCGGGTTCCTCCCGCTCGCGCTGCGGCTCGCCGCGGCGCGGCTGGCCGGCCGGTCCGCCGAGGGGGTCGCCCACTATCTCGCCGCGTTGTGCTCGGAGAACCGCCTGTCGCATCTCGCGGTGCCCGGCGACGCCGACACCGCCGTCCGGGCCACCTTCGACCTCTCCTACGGCGCGCTCCCGCCGGCTGCCCGGCGCCTGTTCCGCCTGCTCGGCGTGATTCCCGGCGCCGACTTCACCACCGGCGCGGTGGCCGCGCTGATGGCCGTCGCGCCGGCCGTCGCCACCGAACTGCTCGACCTGCTGGCCGCCGCGTTCCTCGTCCAGCCGGTCGGCGGCGGCCGGTACCAGCTGCACGACCTTCTCCGGCTCTACGCACGGGAGCACGCCGAGGCGGACCAGAGCGCGGACGACGCCCAGCGCCGGTTGCTCGACTGGTACCTGCGCGCCGCCGACTCCGCCGCCGACCTGCTCTACCCCGATTTGACCCGGCTGCCTCGGCCGGACCCGATCGCGCGGCGCCACGACTTCGGCTCCGCGGCCGAGGCCCTGCAGTTCCTGGAGACCGAACGGGAGAATCTGACCGCCGCCATCGCCTCCTGCCAGTTCGCCGGTCCGGGCACCCGGGGCTACGCCTGGCATCTGGCCGACGCGCTCCGCGGCTACTTCCACTCGCATACGACGACCGCGCGGTGGCGGTCCGCCGTACACGCCGGTCTGCAGGCGGCCCGGCAGGCCGGCGCACCCGAGCCGCAGGCCGCGCTGCTGATGAGCCTGGGTCTCCTGCACTGGACGATGGGCGAGCCGGCGCCGGCGATCGAGGTGCTGTCCCGGGCCCGCGAGACCGCGACGGCCGCCGGCCTCACCGAGATCGAGGGCGCCGCGGTGCTGAACCTGGGCGTCGTCCATCTCGAGGCCGGCTCGCCGCACGAGGCCATCCGCCTGCTGCACCGGGCGCTGGACCTGGGCCGCGCCGCCGGCCGCTGGCACATGATCGCCAACTCCCTGATCAACCTGGGTGGCGCCGCGCTGGACGTCGGCCGGTTCCCCCTCGCCCAGCGGCACAGCGAGCAGGCACTGGCCCTCTGCGAACAGATCGGCTCGGCACATGCCGCCGGTATCGCCCGGACGAACCTCGGCCAGGCCCTGCACGCGCTCGGCCGTCCCGACGAGGCGATCGAGCAGCTCACCCTGGCGCTGGAGACCTTCCGGCAACTCGGGTCGATGGCCGACCAGGCCGAGGCCTCGTGGTGCCTGGCCATCGTGCTGCGCGACATCGGCCGGCTGCCGGACGCGCTGCGGACCGCCGGTGAGGCCGTCGCGCACGCCCGGCGATCAGGTGTTCCGCGGCTGCTCGGCCGGGCGCTGACGGTTCTCGGAGCCGTCCACGAGCGCACCGGCGGTCACGATCTGGCCGTGCGTTTCAGCGAGGAGGCGCTGCGCCTGCTGGGCGACCGCGGCCATCGCCGGAGCGCGATCGAGGCGCGGATCACCCTGGCTGCGGCGTTGCGGCTGCGAGGCGATCCGGCAGAAGCATTGGGGTACGCCCGAAGCGCTCGCGACGACGCCGAGGTGTCCGGTCTCACCGTGCACCACGACCTGGCGCGCACCGAGGTCACCCGAGCCGAGGAGGCGCTTGCCCGAGGCCGTCGGTGAGTGAATCGCGTGGCACACGCCACGCGTTGCCGACCCCGGGTTCGCGACTTACTGTCATCGATAGATGCCTCGCTGTAACCCCCTCAGCGCCGAGATGGCAGCGCAACGACGACGTAGGCCGGCTCTCCCCACGTCGTGACGCCGCGCGAGGCCCGCCACCGCGTGTGACATGCCGGGAGAACGGCTGCGCGCGGAAATTCGAGAGAAGGTTCGGTCCCCCCATGCGCAAGTTCCGTTTCCGTGCCCCTGTCCTGGCCGGAGCGCTGCTGCTGAGCACGGCGCTCCAGGCTCCGCCGGCCCACGCGACGACCACAGCGCCGACCAAGGCGACCCGGATGGCGGCGGTGCAGACCGCGAACACGATCAACTACTACCCGTCGAACGCGGGCTGGACGGCGATGTGGACGAGCTTCGACCCGGTACGCATCGACGCCGACCTGACCAGGGCCGCCACGCTCGGTGCGACCAACGTCCGGATCATCGTCTTCCCGACCACGTTCGGTTACCCGGTGCCGGCTGCGGCGTACACCGCGAAGCTCGAGCAGTTCATCGACATCGCGGAGACCCGCGGGCTGAACGTCAAGCTGACGCTCTTCGACTGGTGGAACGGCTACACCGACGTGGCGAACAGCATCAGCTGGGCGCAGACGCTGCTGACGCCGTACGCCGACGACCCGCGCGTGATCGCCGTCGAGCTGAAGAACGAGTTCCCGCCGAGCGACACCGCCGCGGTCAACTGGGTCCGTCAGGTGATCCCCGCCGTACGCACGACCGCCCCCGAGATGCCGCTGACCCTCTCGGTCGACGGCGTCAGCGGCGCCACCGGCATGGGCACGCTCAAGTCCGCGCTGACCACGACGCCGCTGGACTATTACGACTTCCACTTCTACGGCAACTCGGAGCGGGCGCTCGCCGAGATCCGCCGCGCCCAGACGGCTGTCACACCGGACCTGGTCGTCATCGGCGAGACCGGTGTCAGCAGCTACAACGTGTCCGAGGGTGAACAGGGCGCCTATCTCGGCCGGGTGCTGCGCGCGGCCACCGAGGCGACCGTCGGCTCCGTGGCACCGTGGATCCTCAACGACTTCGCCACCGGCGCCATCCCGCCGAACTCGCAGGTTTCCACTCAGCCCGCGCAGTACAAGTACGGCCTGTACCGCACGGACGCCACGGCCAAGTTCAGCGCCTCCGTGGTCGGCACCAAGTGGACGACCGGCACCACACCGAACAGCATCCTGAACCTGAGCTTCGAGGCGGCGGCGAACGAATCGCCGTGGCGTAACTACCTGCCCCAGGCGGGTGCGGCTGTGATCACTACGGAGTCTCCGCGTACCGGCACCAAGTCGGCCAAGTTCTCCGGCACCACCCGGGTCGGCAGCAACCTGCCGTCGCTGCTCACCTCGCCGATCACGCCGGTACAGCCCGGCTACCTGTGGCGGGCCGAGGCGTACGCCCGCGGTGTGGCGGCCACCGGGATCACCGAGATCTCGCTGAGCTGGTTCGACATCAACGGCACGTGGCTGTCCCAGAACACCTCCAACCGCCTCCCCACCGGCAACACCTCCTGGACGAAACTGGTCGTGGAGACCGCGGCGCCGGCCAACGCCGCAGGCGTCCAGCTACACCTGAAGTCCGGCGACAACACCGGCACCGTCTACTACGACGACGTCGCCGTCTCCTAGCCGAGACCCGACGGCATCGCGACCGCCGGCCCGCGCCCGGCGGTCACGACGCCTGAAATCCACACAGCTCATAGCACCGCCAGGTTGTCGCCCCACGAGGTCGCGCGGACGCCCTCCCTCCGGCGACCCGTTCCCGGGCTGGGGCGAGCGAGGCGCGGGCGGGCGGCTGTGGGTGGTGGGCGGCGGGAGGGGGTGCTTGGATCGGGCGCATGGGTGTGGAGGGGAAGGCGCTCGTGCTCGGTGGCGGTGGCGTCACCGGGGTGGCCTGGGAGATCGGGCTGTTGCACGGGCTGGCGGAGCGCGGTGTGGATCTGAGTGGCGCGGGGCTGTTCGTGGGGACCTCGGCGGGGGCTTCGGTGGGGGCGCAGGTGCTTTCTGGCGTACCCCTCAAGGCTCTTTATGACGCACAGCTCGCTGACGCCAAGGGTGAGATTGCCGCGCGGCTCGGGCCCGGTGTTCTGCTCGGGTTTCTGATCGCTGGGCTGTGGCCGGGGGATCCGGCGCGGGGGCGTGCGTGGCTCGGGCGCCGGGCGCTGCGCACCCGGACCGTGCCGGAGGCGGAGCGGCGTGCGGTGATCGCGCGGCGCATCGGGGACGGTGGCTGGCCTTCAGCGGCCCGCCTGCGCATCACGGCGGTCGAGGCACAGACCGGAGAGGTACGCGTATTCGACGCCACCTCCGGCGTCTCCCTGATCGACGCCGTCGCCGCCAGTTGCGCCGTGCCGCTCGTGTGGCCGCCGGTGACGATCGGGGGCGTGCGCTACATCGACGGCGGAGCGCGCTCGGTGGCCAACGCCGACCTGGCCGAGGGCAGCCGGCGGGTGGTCGTGCTGGCGCCGAGTACGCAGTCCGTGCGGAGTTCGGGCCGTCCGGAAGCACAGCTCAGGGCGCTCGGCCCGGACGTGCGCGGCGCGGTGGTCTCGCCCGGCCGGGCCGCGCGCGCCGCGATCGGCACCAACGTGCTGGACCCGGCCCGCCGGCGCCCGGCGGCCGAGGCGGGTTACGCCCAGGCCGCCAGCGAAGCCGACCGCCTCCGCGCGGTCTGGAACGAGTAGCGCGCCCGAAGCCGACCGCCTCCGCGCGGTCTGGAACGAATAGCGCGCCCGAAGCCGGCCGCCTCCGGGCGGTCTGGAACGAGTAGGGCGTCAGCCTCCGTTGACCGGGTGGAAGGGCTTCGGCAGGGAGCGGGGGACCGCTGACCGGGCGGTGCGGGTCTCCGGGACCGGTGGCAGGTTGTCGAACAGGGCGCGGCCGATTTTGGCGTGGGCCTGCACCGCCGGGTGGGTGGCGCCGTAGTTCTCCGGGTCGCCCAGGCCCTCGGCGAACATCGCATACGTCAGCAGCGGCACGCCGTCGGCGCTGAACATGATGCCGACCTCGTGGCGGGACTCGCCGAGGTCGTTGAAGTCGGCGCCGTACTTGGTGGCGACTCGTTCGCGCTCGCGGGAGGACATGACGCGGCGGACGCCGTCGTGGTAGCCGTTGAGCCAGCGGGTGACGCTCAGCAGGAAGTCGCAGGACTCCGGCTTGAGCAGTGTCTTGGTGGCCAGCCGCCAGAGCAGGTCGTGCATCTCGCGCGGGGTCGTGGTGCCCAGATAGAAGCGGTTCGGGTTGGCGACCGGCTCGACGCGGGTGTGTACGAAACCCTTGGCGGCGAGGATCTCGTTGATCTCCAGGGCGGGGACGACGCGGCCGCACATGCGTACGGCGGTGTTGTCGGAGACCAGCAGCATCGCGGTGAGGAAGTTGCCGACGGTGATCTCGTCGCCCCAGACGCGGTGCAGGTGGTAGATGCCGGAGCCGCCGAGGATGATGTCGGCCGGCAGGTCGAGCTTCGTGCCGAGCGTCAGCTGCCCACGGTCGATCTTGTCCATCACGGCGGTGGCGACGGCGAGTTTCTGCACGCTGTAGCCGTAGGTGACGTGGTCGGCGTCGTCCTCGACGATCGCCTCGAGCGCACCGTCGGCGCCGACCGCGGCGATGTGGGTGTGCCAGACGCCGCCGGCCCTGGTCTTCTCGCGCTGGTACACCTTCCGGACACCGGCGGGGCGGGATGGCGTGGCGTGGGCCGGGGTGCTCACGCCGACCGCCGCGGCGGCGCCGAGTCCGAGGGCCAGACGACGGGACATGCTCGTGGACATCGCTCTCCCGAAATGGACGGACGGTGGACCATGCGGCAAGGTACACCACGTCCGCACATAACCGGAGCAAAGGCCGTTGACCGGGAGAAACTCCCGGTCAACGGCCGTCCGTCACACGTAGGAGACCCCGATGTCGGCGTTGTTGGCGACACTGGCCGGGGTCTGGCCGAAGGGCTGCATCGTGTCGTTGACGTCGATGACGTTCGCGGTGCCACCCGTCGGGCGGTAGGCGTTGATGCGGCTCCCGTTGTTGACGCTCTGCCAGCGCCACCACAGCCGGTCGATGTTGCAGTGGTGCAGCCAGAAGGCCGGGTCGTTCGGTGCCTCGCGGGTCGCCATGTGCCCGCCGACATAGTTGTGCACCCGGTTGTGCAGCTCGATCTCGTTGCGGTTGCGGTAGCTGTTGGACACCGTCGAGTTCCACGGCGCGTTGTCGTAGGTCGCGTAGTTGTTCTGAACGGTGTTGACGTTCGTGGTGGTCGGGCGGGAGGCGTTCTGGCCCACCCGGCGCTGCAGGTTGTTGGTGGAGATGCTGCTGCGGTAGACCGACCAGCCCCAGGTCCGGCTGAAGTTGCCGGAGACGGACGGGCCGGTGGTGCCGAGGAAGTTCGCCACGAACGGCGAAGTGGAGATCGTCCAGTCCCAGTACGGGATGAACAGGTTGGTGTTGTTGGCCACCGACTGCAGGTCGAGTTCCAGCAGCCGCAGGTACTCACGGTGCCACGGGAAGAACGACGGGGACTGGTGCGCGTGACTGATGTTGTCGGGAGTGCGCGCGAAGTAGGTCACGTGCTGGTCGATGTACCAGTTGTACGTCCGGCCACTGGCGGCGGGCGTGGTCTTGAAGGTGCGGAGGGTCTGGGTGAACAGGTCCCGCTCCGCCTGGTTCATCGTGGTGAAGTTTCTGCGGACAGCCATGGTGGTTCGCCTTTCGCTTTTCGCTCTCGCCGGATCAGTGGTAGTGGGCTTGGCCGGCCGCGGGACTGATGTCGAGGTCGCCGAGGATGTCGCAGACCTTCTGGGCGAGCAGTTGCAAGCCGTCCTTGTAACGCGTTTCGTCGATCTCGACCGGGTCGTAGTGGTTGAGCGCGCTGATGTAGCCGTACCCCACGTGTTCCGGCGTGGTGGCGGTCGCCGGGAACAGGGTCTGGATCAGCGTGATCGCCAGCTTCTTGTCGTTGATGTACACCTCGTCGCTGCCGCGCTTGATGTACTTGCCCCGGATCCGCTTGCCCCGATAGGTCTTCAGGAAGTCACGCGGGTCCGGCGGCGGCGGTGCGGCGGCCTCGGGGGCCGAGGGCTCCGCGGAAGCCAGGCTTTGCGCTGCGAACAAAGCGGTGGAGGCTGTCACAGCTCCGGCTGCGCCGTAACGCAGTACGTCACGACGTTTGATGTCGGCCATAGGAGAACCTCAAATCGGGAAGCGGGTATTGCGGCCACAATTTTTCCGATGATGCGGGCACATGGAATCACAACGCAAACGTGCGGTTCCCGCATTCACCCGTGGTGGGCGCGGATGTCGCCGAAAGAGCGACCGCCGGACATTGTTCGCGCTGCTCAGGGTGACGGTGCAGCAATTCTTTCGAGTGATGTTCGGGCAACGGCGTGTCGCCGCGCGAGTCCCGCAGTTGCTGGTTGAAACCGCAACAGAGGCCTCCGCCGAGCGGTACCATTACCACGTATCAAGGCGTCATTCCGCAAATATCGATAAGCGTGTTGGGCGATGATCTCGATGCAGAGAAAAAGCAATGCCAGGCGTTCGATCGCCGTTCTGGTCACCGCTGCGGGGCTGCTCGTCACCGCGGGCTCGGCGAGCGCCGCGGACCCGGCTCCGGCTCCGGTGTCGGCTCCTCCGCCGGCCCCGGACAAGGGGTTCTACCAGCAGTACCGGGGGCACCACATCATGGGCTGGGGTGAGGGCGAGTCGGCCTGCGCCTACATCGACGGCGTCCGGCTGGTGCTCTACTCCGACGGCGACGGGTGGTACCGCAGCGCGCTGCAGGGCTTCCAGAAGGAGCGCGGCGTCAAGGCCGTCACCAAGGCCTCGGTGAAGACGCTCGGCAAGGAGAAGATGGCGTCGTCCGGCGAGTTCGTCTCCAACTGCCCGGAGTTCGCCCCGGCGAAGACGACGGTCAAGACGGTGAAGCCGGCCAAGCCGATGAAGCCGGCCAAGCCCGTGAAGCCGGCCAAGAACTGACAGTGCGCCGCCGCCCGGAAGGAGAGCCGGGCGGCGGCACAGAAACGATCAGAAGACGCGTACGGCGGCTTCGGCGGGAGCCTCCAGGAGGCCGGTGATCTCGTCGTCGAGGCGGACCAGCGTCAGGGAGGCGCCGGCCATGTCGAGCGAGGTGCAGTACTCGTTCACGTAGCTGCGGGCGACCGTGATGTCGCGGGCGGCCAGTTGCCGGTGCGCGTGCCGGTAGAGCAGGTACAACTCGCTGATCGGGGTGCCGCCCAGCCCGTTGATCATGAGGGCCACCTGATCGCCGGCGCGGTAGGGCAGATCGCTCGTGACGGCCTGCAGCATGTCGTCGACGATCGCGTCGGCGTCCTTGATCTTCCGGCGTTCGCGGCCGGGTTCGCCGTGGATGCCCACGCCGAACTCGATCTCGTCGGCGCCCAGCTCGAACAGGGGCGAGCCCTTGGCCGGCGGGGTGCAGGCGGTCAGGGCGACGCCGATCGTACGCGTCACGTCGTTGACCTTGCGGCCGATCCGGAGCAGCTCGTCCATCTCGGCGCCCTGCTCGGAGGCGGCACCGACCGACTTGATCACGAAGAAGTTGCCGGCCACACCGCGGCGCCCGACCGTGTACGTCGAGTCCTGCACCGCGACGTCGTCGTCGATCGTGAGGATCTCGGCGCGTACTCCGTCCGCCTCGGCCATCTCCTTACCCATGTCGAAGGCCATCCGGTCGCCGGTGTAGTTGTTGACCAGCAGCAGCACACCCTTGGGTGAGTTCAGCAGCTTCGCGGTCTCGTAGACGTAGTCCATCGGCGGCGCGGCGAAGACGTCACCGGGGCAGGCGGCGTCGAGCATGCCGCGCCCGACGGCCATCACGTGCGCCGGTTCGTGGCCCGAGCCCGACCCCTGCACGATGGAGACCTTGTCGTCGCGGGGTGCGTCGGTGCGCATGATGAGGTTGTACGCGGGCACGTACCTCAGTTTTCCGGGGTTGGCCAGCGCGACGCCCTCGAGCATCTCGGCCACGTAGTTCTTAGGGTCGTTGACGAACTTCTTCATGACGTCGCTCCTCTCGTCTGCCAGGTCTCGCTGATCCGCTCGACCATCACCGCCACCGCGACCGCGCCGGCGTCGACCGAATCCCTGCTGCGGTCGCCGGTGTACGCCGCGCGCCCCCGCTTGGCGACCATGCCGAGCGTCGCCTCGGCGGCCTCCCGCGTGACGGCGGCGGCCGTGCGTAACGCCTCCTCGCCGCCGGCGCCCGCGGCGAACTGTTTCTCGAGGCAGTCGGTCATCGGCACGAGCGCGTCGAGCAGGGTCTTGTCGCCGACGTCGGACCGGCCGCGCGCCTTGATCCCGTCGATGGCCGCCCGCAGCATCTTCACCACCTGCTCGCCGGTCAGGTCGGCGGCGGCACCGGCGGTCGCACCGGCGCGCAGGAAGGCGGTGCCCCACAGCGGGCCGGAGGTGCCGCCCACCCGGGACGCGATGATCATGCCGCTGCGTTTGAGGAACGTACCGGCGTCGCTGCGGTCGATCTCGTCCCAGCCCTCGATGAGCTTCTCGAAGCCTCGGGCCAGCGAATAGCCGAGGTCTCCGTCGCCGACCACGGCGTCGAGGTCACCGAAGTACCTCTCGTTGGCGACCGCGGTCTCGGCGATCGTGCGGACCACCAGCTCGGCGCCGGGTAACGCGTTGCCGCTCATCGCTGTGCCTCCAGGCAGGCGCGCAGATCATCGAGGGTGAGGTAGGGCCCCGGGCGCGCCTCGCACCGGTCGGCCAGCACGTCGACCGGCGGGCGGCCGGGGTCACCGAGTTCGGAGACGACCAGCAGCGCCTCGCTGAAGTCCTCGTCACGGGTGTAGCCGTTGACGGTCACCAGACAGCCGAGCCCGGCGCGGGTGGCGGCGAGCAGGCCGTTGCGGGAGTCCTCGACGACGAGGGTCTCGGCGGGATCCAGGCCGAGCCGGTCGACCGTCAGCCGATAGATCGCCGGGTCGGGTTTCTTGGCCGGCACGATGTCACCGGCGAACACCGGGACCCGCTCGGCGGTGGCACCTCCGACGGCGTTCGCGAGCACCGCGCGTACCGAATCCGCTGCTGAAGTCGACGCGACCGCGACCGTCCATCCTGCCTGGAGCGCATCGGTGATGATCCGGGCAATGCCCGGACGGGCCGGAATCCGGCCCTGCGCCACCAGTTGGAGGAAGAAGTCCGTCTTGGCGCGGTGCCAGGTCCGCAATTGATCGGTACGGTCGGAGCCGCCGGTCGCCGCCGCGAAGGCCGGATCGTCGAACAGCGAAGCCATCCGCTCCTTGCCGCCGCCGATCCTCAGCTTCTCCGCGTAGTCGTCCTCGCTCCACCGCACCGGAAGCCCGAACTTCTCGAACGTCGCGTTGAACGCCGGCAGATGCCCATGGCGTTCCGTGTCGGCGAGCACGCCGTCGCAGTCGAGAACGAGCGCGGTCACCACGCACGTCCGGAGCCGCCGAAGAGACTGATGTGCCGTCGCGCCATCTCCACGACCGCGGACCGCTGATGCCGGAACAGCGACGGCGGGTCCCACTTGCCGGCCTCGCGCAGGAACTCCAGGCTCGACCTCATGTACGACTCCTTGAGCGCCGTGGAGATGTTGACCTTCGCGCAGCCACGGGCGATCAGGTCGGTGAACTGCTCGTCGGAGAGGCCGGTGCCGCCGTGCAGGGCCATCGGTATCCCGGTGGCGGCGACCAGATCGCTGACCCGGCGGGCGTTGAGGACCGGGGCCTGCCGGTACTGACCGTGCGCGTTGCCGATGGCCGGTGCGAAACAGTCGACGCCGGTGCGCTTGATGAAGTCGACCGCCACCTCCAGGCTCTGCACCATCGGGGCGTAATCGCTGCCGACGTCGTCCTCGACACCCTGGATGCCCTCGATCTCGCCCTCCACGTGCGCGCCGGCGCGGCGGGCCTCGGCGACCACCTCGATCGTCTGGCGCAGGTTCTCGGCGACGTCGAGCTCGTGCGCGTCGAACAGCACGGAGTTCCAGCCGCCGGCCAGGCAGTCGGCGATGACCGCGCGGTCGGGGCAGTGGTCGAGGTGCAGGGCCACGGGGACGGGCGACCGGTCGGCGAAGGTGCGGATGATGTCGAAGAGCTGGGGGCGGCCGTACATGCGAACGGTCTTGACCGAGGTCTGCAGGATGACCGGCGCGTGTTCCTCGGCGGCGGCGGCCAGGACGGCCTCGGTGGTCAGGTCGTTGACGATGTTGAAGGCGGCCACCCCGTACCGGTCGGCGAGGGCGCGGTCGAGGATGTCCTTCGTGGCGACGACGGGCATGCCGCCAGTCAAGTCCCGCGCGTACGCCGTACGGTATGGGGGAAAGTCCCCACCCAGCCGTTGTCGATGGCCGTGACCACCGCCGCGGTCCGGTTGGAGGACCCGGTCTTGCGCATGATCGCGCCGACGTGCTTCTCCACGGTCTTGGCCGACAGGCCGAGCCGGCCGGCGATCTCCCGGTACGTCAGGCCGTGCCGCAGCAGCTCGAGGACCTCGGCCTCGCGCGGCGTGAACGGTGCCGGGTTCGGCACCACCCGGAACGGGAGGACCACCGGGCGCCCGGACTTGACGATCGCGGCGGCCGCCGACTGGGAGAGCGTCTCCAGCTCGTCCATGCCCCGCGTGGTGAGCGCGTCCGGCTCGGGACCGAAGACGACGCTGACGGCGATCACGTCGTCGCGCCACCAGATCGGCACCGCGGCGGCCGGGCCCCGGCGCGCCGGATGGGCCGCGGCGAGATGACCGGCGCGGATCTGGCCGTAGTCGGGGATCACCACCGGACGGCGGCTGCCGAACGCGCGGCCGGTGGCGCCGTCCTCCAGCGGAAACGAGCTGCCCAGCTGGCAGTGGGCGCCGTACTCGGCGGCCTTGACGTAACAGCCCCGCCCGGCGTCGATCAGCGACACGCTTCCGGCCACCGAACCGGTGAGCCGGCCGGTGTGCCGCAGCAGGCGCTGCAGCACCGGAATCAGCCGGAGGTCGCCGTAGACGTCGGTGACCGCCTCGTAGAGGCTCATCGTCGTGGGCCCGGTGGCGTGATGATCGGGGGCGTGATGATCGGCGGGTCCTTCTCCTCGTTCTTGCCGTTGCTCACCTCGATGATCACCACACCGCCCTTGATGGTGCGGCCGCTCGGGTTGGTGCCGGCTGCCGTGCCCTTGGGGCACTCCGAGTCGACCTCGCGGCCGATCGACGTGTCGAAGCCGGCCCGGTCGATCCGGGCGCGGGCGCTGCTGAGCGGGTCACAGGTCACGTCGGGGATCGAGCGCTGGTCGCCGTACGCGATCTTCCGGCTCTCCGGCCGGGGGAACTGCACCCTCTCCCGGCCCTCCATGTAGTCCGCGAGCGTGTGCATCACGGCCGGGTTGACCTGGTCGTGGCGCAGCCGGTCCGGGTGGTTCTGGTAGTCGGGGTTGACCAGGTATCCGGCGACGACCAGTTTCGTGGTGCCGGCGATCAGCGACGCGGTCCGGTCACGGTCGGTGGTGCCGGTCTTGCCGAACACCGGATGCCCGACGATCCCGCGGGTGGCCCGGGCGGTCGCGCCGCCGCAGCTGCTCAGCCGCGACGAGTCACCCACCGGGCAGCGGGCCGCGTCGAGCGCGGCGCGGGCCACGTTCTCGCTGGTGGCCCGGGTACAGCTGGGCTTGCCGACGTCCAGCTTCTCGCCGTCGCGGGCCCTGATCTGCTCGATCGGGGTGGGCTGGCAGTACATGCCGTCGCCGGCGAGGGTGGCGTACGCGTTCGCCATGTCCAGCGGGGTGGTCGCCGAGACGCCGAGAGTGAACGCGCCCCACTGGTGGGAGTACCCGTCCGAGGCCAGTTCCGCGTCCTTCGACGAACGGAACTGGATGCCGAACCGTTTCGCGGCGTCGACCACGTTCTCCGCGCCGACCCGTTCCTCCAGCGGCACGAAGTACGTGTTGATCGAACTGCCGAACCCGGTCCACATGTTGAAGACGCCCTCGCCGCCGCCACCGGAGTTCTGCGGGCACCAGAAGTGCGTGCCGGGACAGGCCGAGTCGTTGCTGGAGTTGATGATGTACTTCGACCGGTACCGCTTCTCGGTCTTGATCGTGTACGCGAGCGGATAGCCCTTCTCCAGCGCGGCGATGATCGTGAAGATCTTCATGACCGAGCCGGCCTGGTATCCGGTGATGTCCGCACCGCCGGTGAGCAGGGGGTTGACCGTGTTCGGGTACGACGCGTGCACGCCCTTGCGCGCCTTGCGCGGGTCGGAGGAGAGCGGGTTCGTCGGGTTCTCCGGGTCGTCCAGCTTGTACTTGCGGTTGGTGGCGAGCATGCGGACCTTGCCCGTACCCGGCTGGATCGCGGCAACCAGCAGCGCGTTCTTGTTCTTCTCCGAGATCAGCTCGGAGACCCGCTTGCGGGCCTGGTTCTGCCCCTTCACGTCGAGCGTCGTGGTGATCCGGTAACCGCCGCTCTTCAGCCGCCGCTCCCGGTCGTACGCCGTCGCCCCGAACTCCTGCCGGCCCATCCACCACCGGTAGAAGTAGTCGCAGAAGAAGCCCCAGTTGTTCCTGGCGACCGACACGCAGCCGTTGCTGATCGGCCGCACCTTGCGCGGGATCGGCTCCTTGATCGCCTTGTCCGCCTGGACCTGGGTGATCGCGCCCATCTCCACCATGCCCGGGATGACGTACGCGTCCCGCCGCTCCTTGACCCGCTCGTAACCCTCAGCGGTGGTCGGGTCGTAGCCGGACGGCGCCCGCACGATTGCCGCCAGCAGAGCCGACTCGCCGATCGTCAGGTCCTTCGGCAGCTTGTTGAAGTAGACCCGGCTCGCGGCGAAGATCCCGTACGTCTGCTTGCCGAACGGCACGATGTTCAGATAGCGCTCGAGGATCTGGTCCTTGTCGAGCTGCTTCTCGAGTTCGAGCGCGTACTTCATCTCGGTGAACTTGCGCTTCGGAGTGTCCTGGGTGGCCTCCACCACGTCGTGCGGGCTGGTCGCCGAATAGGCCAGCGACATCCGCACCCACTGCATGGTGATGGTCGAGGCGCCCTGTTTCGCCCCGCCGTTCTTGTTGTTGACCAGAGCCCGCGCCACACCCTTGAGGTCGACACCGTTGTGGTCGTAGAAGCTGCGGTCCTCGGCCGCCAGCATCGCGTCACGCATCGACTGCGAGATCTGCGCCAGCGGAATGTCGCTGCGGAACTCGTCGTAGAACTGCGTTATCTGCGTCTTGTCGTCCGCCGCGTACACCCGGGTCACCTGCGGTGACTTGAATTCCTTGAGTTCGCCGGGCAGGCTCGCGAACGCCTGCTCGCCGGCCTTCGCCGCCAGGCCGGACATCGCGGCGTACGGAAAGACCGCGGCGGCCACGACGAGGCCTGTCGTCAGCCCGCAGATCAGGAAGACGAACGCGTTCAGAAATATGTTGTGGTCCCGCCTGCGAAACCAGGAAGAAGTCACCGCCACCACCACCCGCTCATCGCTCGCTCAACGGTCAGGCAGGGAGTGATACCTGTCAAGGTCTCTTAAGCTCTACCTATGAATGAGCGCGCCAGAACCGCGTGGGTGCCGATGTACTGCTCAGGTGACCGGCAGGCCCGGGTGGCGACGTTTCGCCAGGCCGGGCAGGAGTGGCAGATCGTCGAGGTGGGCGGGCCCGAGCCGATCGGTGAGTCCGGCGGCGGTGGGCTCCCGGTGACGGGTGGATTCGGTTACGCACCGGGATATCGAGGGTGCCCGGCGTGTGGCAGGGAGGCGTACGTGCGCTGTGGACCGTGCGGGCAACTCGGCTGCTGGCGGACCACCGAGGAGCTCTTCACCTGCGGGAACTGCGGGATCAGCGGGCCGGTGTCGGGCGCTATCGACTCGCTGGGCGCCCTCGACGTCGGCTGAGCCCGTCGAGCAGCGCGTCCAGGGTGTCCGGGTCGGCCCAGCCGTTGACGGCCACCTCGCCGTCGGGGGTGACTGTCACCTCCAGACGGTCGGGGGTGTCCAGTGCTGCGGGGATACGGTCGGTCAGGTAGACGAACTCCTGGTTGGTCGAGCCCACCCAAGGCCGGATATTGTCTATTTTGTCGTTACGAAACGGTCCGGTGACCAATAAATCGGTTGATTTCAGGAGGGCGGCCGCTCTGGGATCCGCCTTCAGATCGTTGTATTCGTAGCCCGTGAACGTCATCACCGACCGGCCCGCTTCTCTGACGCCGGCGGCCACCTCGGCCAGTGCGGCGGCCTGGTCGAACGGCTCGCCGCCCAGCAGGGTCACGCCGTCGGTGCCGGTGGCCAGGATCCGGGCGGTGAGGTCGGCGGGGGAGACCGGTGTTCCGCCGCGCGTGGTGAACAGGTGCGGGTTGAAGCAGCCGGGACAGCGGATCGAACAGCCCTGCACCCAGACGGCGGTGCGCTCACCGGGGCCCTCAGCGGTGGTCCGGTCGACGAAGCGGGCCAGCCGGACCAGCTCAGACATCGACGATCCGGCCGTACGGCGGCGGCTCGGGCGGTCCGGGCGGCGGCGGCTCCGTCGCGTCCGGAGGCGGCGGTGGGGGATTGCACGACAGCCGGTCGCGGATGGCCACGAACTCGTGCGGTGCCAGACCGGCGACGGCGGCGAACTCGGGCAGGCCGAGGAAACCGCCCCGCGCCTGACGGGCGGCCATCACCTGGGCGGCGCGCTGCGGACCGAGGCCGGGCAGGGCCGCCAGCTCGTGCTCGGCGGCCATGTTGACGTCGAGCAACGCCGGCGGTGCCGTGTAGAACTCCTGCGGCGGCGGGACGACGTCCTGCAGCTGCGGCGGCAGGGGAGCGGCGGTGGGCATCGGCGGCGGCGTGAACGCCACCGGCTGGGGCTGGTTGTACCAGGGCACGTGCTGGGCACGCCACCGCAGCCAGGTGTTGTTGATGATGAACGCGTGCACGACGCTGATCGGCCACATCAGGAACATGAACGTGTAGATCAGGTTCTGGGCGACCGAGCCCTCCGGCACGGCGGAGCCGAGGAAGAAACAGACGTTGCCGATGACGCTGTAGATGACGCCGGCGACGCACCACGACACCCGTCGCATGCGGACGCCGACGTAGAGGAAGCCGGCCGCGGACAGACAGCTGAACGGGATGATCGGGGTGATCAGCCAGGCGCTGTGCGCGATCCGCCAGGAGAGCCGCGCCGGCCCGACCGGCTTCTGACCCGGTGGCGTCGCGTAGGCCGGAGGCGGCGTGTAGGCGGCCGGCGGCTGGAAGCCGGACTGTCCACCGGGAAACGGCGGTGGGAACGGTGGCGGACCGGGCTGCGCCCCCTTGTCAGGCGGGGTCCACGTCACGATCGATGTTCCGTTCCCTCGTCGTCTGCGCCTGCCGGTGGTAGTCGTCGGTGAACTCGCTCTGCCGGACCTGGCCACCGACCAGGTCCTCCAGGACGGCGATGTAGTCCAGGCACTTCTCGCCGAGCAGGTCGACCGTCTCGGCGCGCACCTGACCGTCCGGGCCCACCGTCACGATGATCCGCGGTCGCTCGGTCATGCGCGCTCACTCTCCACCTCGAACACCAGCCGCACACTGGCGTCCTGATCCACCGACTCGGACTCCAGCCGCAGCCCCGCCGCCGGTGCCTGCGCCCGCAACCGCTCCAGAACGGCCTGCTGGACCCGCCGCCCGTACGCGGCGTCGACGCGGGTCATCAACTCGACCGCGCCCGCCTGGTCCACGCCGGTGACGTGCGCGGCCCAGATCCCGTCGGCGCCGCGCGTGAACGTGGCAGCGCCGGCCGCCCACGCCGCGCTCAGCGTCTCGCCCGTGGCCGTCACCGTCGCGCCGGTGTCGCGCAACGCGTCCTCCAGCAGGGTCACGTCGCGCATGCGGGTCTGCACCTGGCAGACCAGCTGCCCGTCGGCCTTGCGGCCCGCGGCGGCCTGAACGGCTGCGGCCCCGGCCAGCGCCAGCGGGACCAGGAGAATGGAGATGCTCACGACCCATCACCTTAGCGGGGACCGGGCCGGTTGCTGAGGTCCCAATCGTCGGCGGAGGTCGCCGAAACGGCACGATTGCGGGCCCAGCCGCGCAGGCCGTCGATGCGCTCGGCCTGGGTGACGCTGAGCGGCACGATGCTCATCACGGCGCGGACCAGGTCGTCGCGGCGCAGTGGGCGGCGCTCGGAGAACGCGTCGAACAGGCCGGCGACCACTGCCTGTTCGATTTCGGCGCCGGAGTATCCCTCGGTCAGCCCGGCCAGCTCGTCGAGCACCCCGTCGTCCACCGGCAGCTCACCGGCGGCCCGGGGATGCCGCATCGCCCGCGCCAGGTGCACCCGCCACACGGCGGCGCGCTCCGGGCGACTCGGCAGGTCGACGAAGAACGTCTCGTCGAAGCGGCCCTTGCGCAGCAGCTCCGGCGGCAGGCCGTCGAAGTCGTTGGCGGTCGCGATGACGAAGACCGGGCGCTGCTTCTCCTGCATCCAGGTGAGGAAGGTGCCGAAGACCCGCGCGCCGGTGCCGGAGTCACCGGCGGTGCCGCCGGCGAACCCCTTCTCGATCTCGTCGACCCACAGCACGCAGGGTGCCACCGCCTCCGCGGTACGCAGAGCCGTACGCATGTTGTGCTCACTGGACCCGACCAGTCCCGAGAAGACCCGCCCGATGTCGAACCGCAGCAGCGGAAGGCTCCACGCGGTGGCCGCCGCCTTGGCCGTCAGCGACTTGCCGCACCCGGGAACACCGGTGATCAGCACGCCCCGCGGTGCCGGAAGTCCGTACTCGGCGGCCTCGTCCAGCCACGACCCGTTGCGCTTGACCAGCCACGACTTCAGGTTCCCGAGACCGCCGACGTCGTCGAGCACGGTGCCGGCGGTGATGAACTCCAGCACGCCGGACTTGCGTACCGTCTGGCTCTTCTCGTCGTGGACGATCTCCAGGTCCTCGAGGTCGAGCACCGCGTCGTTGACCATCGCGCGGGCGTACGCGTTCTCCGCCTCCTGCATGGTCAGCCCGGCCGCCGCCGTGACGAACCGCTCCCGCCCCGGCTCGTCGAGCGTCACCTGCAGCCGGCCGGACGCCCCGTTCGACCGGACCATCGCGTCGAGCAGCCCGCGCAACTCCATCGGCCCGGGCAGCGGGAAGTCGACGATCGTGACGTCCTTGCTCAACTCGACCGGCAACTCCAGCACCGGCGAGAGCAGCACCAGGGTCCGCGGGCTGCGCCCGGCCCGGAACGCCTGCGCGATGTCGCGCACCAGCCGGACCACCTCGACGCTCTGCGCGAACAGCGGATGCAGGTCCCGGAAGACGAACACGGCCGGCTCGTCGATGCGCTGCACCGCCTTCAGCGCGTCGGTGGCGCGCTGGGCGCCGGAGCGGGCCTCACCGTTCGGCTGGGTCAGGCCCGCGGTCAGAGACCAGGTCCAGACCGCGCGGGGTACGCGTACGAGCTCACCGTGGCCGGCGATGGTCGCGAGGTGGTGCAGCGCACGCTGTTCCTCATAGGTCTCCAGATAGAGCACCGGGAACCGTGCCTTCAACAGCTGCGCGAACGTCTCCGCGAACGACCTCGTCACCCCGCACATCGTAGGCCCTGCGGTCCGCCCTCCCTCCAAAACCTTTCGTGTGGAGTTGGGGTGCGCAGGAGGGCCGAAATCCACACACGGGTCTACGTGGTAGGACTACGGCCATGGCTGTCACCGAGAGCGATCTGACATATCTGCGGCGGTGCGTTGATCTGGCGCGTGAGGCTCTGCTCGACGGCGATGAGCCGTTCGGGTCGGTGCTGGTGTCGGGGGACGGGGTGGTGTTGTTCGAGGATCGGAATCGGGTCAAGGGTGGGGATGAGACCCGGCATCCGGAGTTTGCGATCTCGCAGTGGGCGGTGGCGAATCTGAGCCCGGAGGAGCGGGCGGAGGCGACGGTGTACACCTCGGGTGAGCACTGTCCGATGTGCGCGGCCGGCCACGGGTGGGTGGGGCTGGGGCGGATCGTGTACGCGGTGTCGAGTGCCCAGCTCGCGGCGTGGCTGGCGGAGTGGGGTGTGCCGGCCGGTCCGGTGGCGGCGCTGCCGATCGGGGTGGTGGTGCCGGGTGCGGTCGTCGAGGGGCCGGTTCCGGAGCTGGCGGCGGAGATGCAGGCGCTGCACCGCGGCCGGTTCACTTCATTGACATAGTTCACTTCCGAGGCGACCATGGGAGCGCTCCCAACCTTCGCCCCATGGAGGCTCTCGTGCACACTCCGTTTACGCGGCGCGCCCTAGCGAGCACCGTCCTGCTCGCTGTGGCCGCCGTCGTCTCCGCGGCGCCACCCGGCGCACAGGCCGCGGCGCCCGCCGCCGACACCCGGATCGACGTCGACGTGCGGGCCGGCCTGGCCACCGTCGGCGACGCCGCGCTCGGCATCAACCACGCCATCTGGGACTCGCAGCTCGGCACGCCGGCGGTCGCCGACCTGCTCAAGGACGCCGGGGTACAGATGCTGCGGTATCCCGGTGGCTCGTACGCCGACATCTACCACTGGGAGGATCACACCGCTCCCGGCGGCTACGTCGCGCCGAACACCGACTTCGACACGTTCATGGCCGGCGCCCAGCGGACCGGCGCCCAGCCGATGATCATCGCGAACTACGGGACCGGGACCGCGCAGGAGGCGGCCGAGTGGGTCCGGTACGCCAACGTCACCAAGAGGTACGGCGCCAAGTTCTGGACCATCGGCAACGAGAACTACGGCAACGGGCACTACGGCGCGGCGTGGGAGGCGGACGAGCACGCCGACAAGAGCCCCAAGGAGTACGCGGCGAACGTGGTGGCGTACTCGCAGGCCATGAAGGCAGTGGATCCGACGATCAAGGTCGGCGCGGTGCTGACCATGCCGGGCAACTGGCCGGACGGCATCGTCGGGCCGGGTGACGCGGGCACGTGGAACCAGGAGGTGCTCACCCGCGCCGGGTCGGCGATCGACTTCGTCGACGTGCACTGGTACCCCGGCGGTGCGACGCCCGCGGAGGCGCTGACCAAGCCGGCTCACATCCAAGACGCGGTGCATTTGCTGCGGCAGCAGATCAATGCGTACGCGGGCGCGAGCGCGAGCCGGATCGGGATCAGCATGACCGAGACAAACGTCGAGGCCGGCCGCAACACACAGCCCGGCGCGCTGTTCCTGGCCGACGTGTACAGCGGGCTGCTGGCCCAGGGTGTGTTCACGGTCCAGTGGTGGAACGTGCACAACGGCCTCGGCACGGTCTCCACGGTCGCCGGGCAGACCGACTACGGCGACTACGGGCTGCTGTCCAGCGGGAACTGCACGGACGACGGCTCGGTCTGCGAACCGCCGCTGAACACGCCGTTCGCGCCGTACCACGCCCTGTCGCTCGTCGGCGACCTCGCCCACACGGGAGACCAGTTCGTCGGCACGGGCAGCGACAACGCGCTCGTCAGCGCCCACGCCGTGCGCCGGGCCAACGGTGACGTGGCGGTCCTGCTGATCAACAAGGACCCGGACGCCTCGCACTCGGTGGCGCTGAACTACCAGGGCTTCACGGCGGCCGCGGGTGCGCCCACCGTCGCGACGTTCGCCAACGGGGACACGTCGGTGACGAGCGGACCGGCCGGTACGTCGGCCGCGCAGACGCTGGCACCCTATTCGCTGACGCTGGTCACGCTGAAGCCGGCCCGGGCCGAGGCCAAGCCCAAGGCGCCGGCCCAGCCGTCCGCGACCGTCACCGACCGCACGGCGACGATCTCGTGGGCGGCCACCGCCGCGGGCGTCAAGTACGAGGTGTACCGGCAGAACGGTGGCATCAGCGAGCTGCTCGGTGAGACCACGGGCACGTCGCTGACCGTCCGGAACCTGGAGCCGGGCCGCCGCTACACGGTCAACGTCCTGGTCCGTGACGGTGCCGGGCGGCTGTCGCCGCCCTCGCCGCCGCTGACCTTCACCACCGGTACCCCGGCGGGCGCGGGTTGCACGGTGAAGTTCCGGGACGTCAACGACTGGGGCAACGGCTACGTCGGCTCGATCGACATCACCAACAACGCGGCCGGTGCGGTCAGCGGGTGGACGCTCGCGTTCACCTGGCCCACCGGATGGCAGAGCGTCAGCAGCGGGTGGAGCGCCACCTGGGAGCAGAGCGGCCGCACGGTCCGGGTGACCAGCGACGGCAGCCTGGCGCCCGGCGCTACCGCGAGTGTCGGGTTCGTGGGTTCCTACAGCGGGCCGAACGTGCTGCCTACGGTGTTCACGCTCAACGGCACCGTCTGCACCAGCGTGTGACCCCGGTGTGCGCGGGCGGCGTCGTGCCGCCCGCGCGCATCCGGTGACCACTGACTGGGCGCGAGAGGCGCGCTGCGGCATGGTTCCGCGGGTGGTCGCGGGTCTAGGAGCGGCAGAGCACGATTTAGCGTACGAAATAGGCTTTTTACGGCAGATAGTCGACGTAGGCGAAATGCTGGCAATCGGGTGACCAACTGTTGACATTGATCGTGCCCTGGCCGCCCCGCAGCGTGACGATCGTGCGCGCCTCGGCCCACGCATCGCCCTCGACCAGGCGCAACTCGACCGGAAGATCGGCCGGATGACCCCGCGTGCCCGGCGGATAGCTGAGGTGGACCGCCCGGCTGCCGTCCGCGGTGAGATGCGGGAACCAGTTGACCCGGTCGTCGACAGTCAACTGCTCCATGCCGGTGCCGTCCGGGCGGATCCGGGCGATCTGCGCGTTCGGGGAGAAACGCTCGGTGTTGAAGTAGATCCAGGTGCCGTCCGGCGAGTATTCGGGGCCGTCGTCCGGACCGCCGTCCGCTTCGGTGAGCCGCGTCGACGGACCACCGTCGCTGCTGATGGTCAAGAGGCTGCCCGCGTCCCAGCGCTGCTGCTCGATGCCGACGTAGGCGAGAGTCGAACCGTCCGGGCTCACCCCGTGCAGGAAGTGCATCCGGTCCTCGTGCGTGATCCGGCGCGCTGAACCACCGCTGAGCGGCGCCTCGTAGATGTGGCCGTCGTTCGCGGAGAGGAAGATTCTGTCGTTCGGGGCGAGCACGTGGTCGTTGTTCAGCTCGGGGACGCCGTCGAGCGGTATCTGCCGGGGCGGCGCCGAACCGTCGGCGGGCAGGCTCCACAGCAGGCCGTCCCCGTTGAGGATCAGATCGCCGCGGGCGGACCAGTTGGGCGCCTCGAAGTGAACGGTGGTGCTGGTGTGCACGAGCACCGACTCGCCGGAGACGACGTCGTGGATGTGGATCCGGGCTTTCATCAGACGACCCTTCTGCCGCGCGCCTAGCCTGAACTGCATGCCGTATGTTGCCACCCGCGACGGCCGCAGGAACCGCAGCGCCGCCAGCCGGTCCCCGTCCGTTCCCGACCGGCTCGACTCCCTGCACGGTCACAGCGTCGGCCTCATCGAGGTGCCGCATCACATGGCCGCCGGGCACGCCGGCCGGCGCCGCTACGACCTCGGGGACCCCACCCAGTGCAAGCACGCCTACGAGCAGGTGCTCTGCGAGGCGGCGAACTGCGGCGAGGTCGAGGACCTGCTCAACCCGGCCCTGCTGCGCCGCGTGTGGCGCGACCTGCATCTGCCGTCGCGGGTGCGCGAGGCGTGGGAGACCCGGCACCCGGGCCTGCGGCGGAGGACGGTACGGGTCGCCTTACGCTGACCCGGTGGAACCCCTCGATCTCATCGGCTGGGCCGGATCGGCACTGCTCGTCTGGTCGCTGCTGCAGAGCCGGCTGCTTCGTCTGCGCGCGCTGAACCTGGTCGGCTGCGTGGTGCTGATCGGCTTCAACGCGGCCGTCGGGGTGTGGCCGATGGTGGGGCTGAACGTCGTCCTCGCGGTGATCAACGTCTGGTATCTGTGGCGGATGCTGGCCACGCGCCACGACGACAAGGCGTATCAGGTCGTCGAGGTGGGGACGGATGACGAGTTCCTGGCGCACGTGCTGCGGACGCATGGTGACGACATCGCGCGCTTCAACCCGTCGTTCGACTCCGGCGGCCTCGGTCTCCCGGGAGCGGCGGCGTTCGTCGTGGTGAACGGGGACGAGGTGGTGGGGCTCGTCGTGTTCCACGTGGCGGGGGACGGGGTGGCGCAGGTTGATCTGGATTATGTGACGGAGCGGTACCGGGATCTGACGCCCGGGGAGTTCGTGTTCCGCAGGAGCCGGTATTTCGCTTCGCGGGGCTGCCGCACGGTGATCACGCCGCCGGGGATGCGGGCGCCCTATTACGGGCGGCTGGGGTTCCAGCGGCGCGGGGATTCGTACGTGCTGGAGCTGACCTGACCACTGCCGGACGGCTGAGGGCGGCCCGCTGATCTACCCTCCCAGTCCGCCCGACCGGATGAGCGTCCACTGTGCTGGATCCGCCGTACGGTGACCGCCATGTCTCTGCCGTTCGATCTGTGGGGCCAACGGGGCTGGGCCTCCATGGACGTCGTGGGTGAATCCCACTACGCGACGTCCATCAGAGCGCTGTTCGGTCCGGGCCTTCAGCCGGACGGGTCCGAGATGACGGTGACGGTGCAGTTGCTTCCCGAGGCCATGAACAAGCATGACCGCAACGCGGTCGGCGTGTGGGCGGGCTCCCGGCAACTCGGCTACCTGTCCCGCCAGGAGGCGGCCCGCTACGCGCCCGTCCTCTCGGCGCTGATGGCCAAGGGCTGGACCCCACAGGTGTCCGCACGGGTCTGGGCTGCCGCACGCGGCGGCGCCAACGCCTCCGTCCGGCTCGAACTCGCCGAACCCCACATGATCGTGCCCGGCAACCAGCCGCCCGGAGTTCCGTATCGGCTGCTGCCCGTGGGCCACGCGATCCAGGTGACCGGCGAGGACAAGCACCTGGACGCGCTGACGCCGTGGCTGCGCCCCGAGGGCGAGTGCTGGGTCCACGCGACGCTGCACGAGCTCACCGAACAGCTGCCGCGCAGCTCACGCACCGTCGTCGAGGTACGTGTCGACGGCACCCGCGTCGGCCTGCTCAGCCCGAAGATGAGCGGCGACATGCTCCCGGCGATCCGCCATCTCGCCGAGCGGGAACTGGTCACAGCCACCCGTGCCGTCGTCAAGGGCAACCGGCTGAAGGCCGAGGTCGTCCTGTATACCGCACGCGCCCACGACCTCTCCGAGAGCTGGCTGACCCCCGAAGCCCCCGCCGCGCCTGCCCCGGCCGTGCCGATTCGCGCGGTACCGGTTCCCGCCGCGCCGGTGGTGACCGCCTCTGCCGCTGTGCCCGTGGTTCCGCCAGCCGTCGCGCCGACTTCCACCGCTGGGTTCGAGCGCCCCCGCTCTGACGTGAGCCTCCGCTTCCAGGCCCCGCCGAACTGGCCCACCCCGCCCGTCGGCTGGACACCCCCGACCGGATGGATCCCCGATCCCACCTGGGGCCCGCTGCCACCGGGCTGGCAGCTGTGGGTGGAAGACACACCGGCGCCGTTGCCACCCCAGCCTGCTCAGACCGCGCCCGGTCCGGAGATCCCGTTCTTCGGTGCCCGTGGAAGAGCCCGTGAGCTCGCTGCCGAACTCAGCGAGCTGCGAGCCGAGATCGACCGCCTCCGCGCCGACAACGGCCAGCTTCGAGCCGAGATGAACCGCCTGGGCGCCTTCTCAGTCCGTGAGCTCGAGGACTACCGCCACCGGCTCAACCGCGAGATCACCGACCGCGTCACCGCCGCGCATGCCGAACAGGCCGCCCTGAATGCCAAGCTCGACGAGCTGCGCCGGGAGGTGGTCGTCACCGAGGAGACGGCGCTGCTGCAGGAGGCCGGCGTCTACCAGTACCAGCACCCGCTCAGCGACGCCGTCGCTTACCAGAGCGCTCTGGCCCAGCTCCAGGAACAGATCAAGGCGATGGCCAAGGTTGACGGAGGTGCGGTGAAAGCCGCGAGCGGCTGGACCGTCAACGGTTCGTCGGCGCAGGGCCGCACGATGCTCCGGGACTACTCGAAGCTGATGCTGCGCGCGTACAACGCCGAGGCCGACAACCTGGTCCGGACCCTCAAGCCGTACAAGCTGGAGGCGGCGGTGGACAGGCTGGGCAGGGTCGCGGCGACCATCGCCCGGCTGGGCAAGACGATGGACATCCAGATCACCGAGGAGTACCACCGGTTACGCGTACGGGAACTGGGCCTGACCGCCGACTTCCAGGAGAAGGTCGCGCAGGAGCGGGAGCGCGACCGGGAGGAGAAGGCCCGGCTGCGGGAGGAGCGCCGGATCCAGCAGGAGATCGAGAAGGAGCGGGAGCGCCTGGAGAAGGAACGGCAGCACTACACGAATGCCCTGGCCGCGCTCCAGGCCAACGGCGACGTGGCGGGCGCCGCGCAGCTTCAGGAACGGCTGGCGCAGATCGACACCGCGATCCAGGACGTCGACTACCGGGCCGCGAACGTACGGGCCGGCTACGTCTACGTCATCTCGAACATCGGCGCGTTCGGCGAGAACATGGTGAAGGTCGGGATGACCCGGCGCCTCGATCCGATGGACCGGGTGCGCGAACTCGGCGACGCGTCGGTTCCGTTCACCTTCGACGTGCACGCGCTGTTCTTCTCCGACGACGCTGTCGGCATCGAGGCGCAGATGCATGCCCGGCTCGCCGCCCGCCGGGTCAATCTGATCAACCAGAGGCGGGAGTTCTTCTACGCCAGCCCCGCCGAGGTGAAACAACATCTCATGGAGCTCACCGGCAACCTGCTGCAGTACGAGGAGACCCCGCCCGCCCTGGAGTATCGCCAGAGCCGCACCAGCCGGTCAGGCGCCGTGAGCCAGTAGCTCCAGGCCGACCACCGCCACGCCCAGGGCGAACTCCGCGAACAGCACGATCAGCTTCTGCCACAGCGGCAGGCGGACCCGGCGGACGGCGGCGTAGCCGATCGCGACGAGGGCGGCTACCAGGGCTATCGAGGCGGCGCGCAGTGACTTCTCGATCGGCCACATGTCGCCGAGGGCCAGCACGATGAAGACGAACGGGAAAACCAGGGAGCCGAGCGCGCCGAACACGACGGCGAGCATGTGGCGCAGTTCCGTGCGCATCGGCAGGGCGGCGTGCACGGCGATGTGGGACACGACATCGGCGACGAAGACCGCGAGCAGGGTGCCGGCGACGGCGATCAGCAGGGTCAGGCCGGCCTCCTCGGCGCTGGCGTGGTGTGAGCGCAGCGCCAGCACGACCGCGAGGGCCGTGAAGGTGATGTAGACGCGTTCCTTCAGGCGCTCTGCGCGGCGTTCCCGTTCTTCATCGATCACCGCGACAGACTAGGTGCTGCCAGGGCGGTGATCGCGGAGGCCGGCATCGGCGGGGCGAAGTGGAAGCCCTGCGCGGCGTGGCAGCCGAGTTCGGCCAGCCGGGTCGCCTGGGCCGCGGTCTCGACGCGTTCGGCGACGACCTCCAGGCCGGAGGCGGCGGCAAGGGCCAGCACACCGGCGGCGCCGTGCAGGAACGAGCTGTCCAGCTTCACCCGGTCCAGCGGCAGGGCGTGGAGCAGGGTGAGTGAGGACGTCCCGGTGCCGAAGTCGTCAAGAGCGATGCGTACGCCACGACGCCGCAACTCCGACAGCGGCGCGACGGTGCCGGCCGCGCTTTCGGTGATCTCGAGGGTCAGGCGGTGCGGTGGTACGCCGGTCTCCTCCAGTACGCGGGTGACCCGCTCCGCGAAACCGGGCGACGAGAGTTCGCGCGCCGACACGTTCACGCTGATCGCGACCGGGGTCAGGGGTCCCAGCTCGGTGCACGCGGTCCGCAGAACCCACTCGCCGAGCGGCACGATCGCGCCGGTTCGCTCGGCGACCGGAACGAACTCGGCGGGCGGCAGCGTTCCGCGTTCCGGGTGCTGCCAGCGCACCAGTGCCTCGGCGCCGATCAGGGTGCCGTCGAGTTCGACGATCGGCTGGTACTCCAGCACCATCCGGCCGTCCGCGATGGCGTCCTCCAGTTCGGCGCCGAGAGCCGCGGTGTGGGCGACCGCTCCGGCCATCCCGGGCGTGTAGCACTGGACGTCGCTGCCGCCGCCGTGCTTTGCCGCGTACATCGCTATGTCCGCCTGCCGCAGCATCTCGCCCGCGTCTCCACCGTCGTGGTTGTCGGCCAGGCCGATGCTCGCCCTGGCCAGCAGCTCATGCCCACCGGCGAGCACCGGCGCGGCCAGCGCGCCGATCATCCGCTGAGCGGTGCGCGACGCCTCGTCCGCGCCGACGCCCACCAGCAGCACCACGAACTCGTCGCCGCCCAGACGCGCCACCGTGTCCTGCGGCCGGACCGACTCGCTCAGCCGCTGCGCGACGCTGACGAGCAGGAGGTCGCCGGCGCCGTGGCCGAGGGTGTCGTTGACGGTCTTGAAGTCGTCCAGGTCGATCAGCGCCACGGCGGCCGGGCCGTGCGCGATGGCGGCGGCCAGGCGTTCGTTGAACAGCGCCCGGTTCGGCAGGCCGGTGAGCGGGTCGTGTGTCGAGCTGTGGTCGAGGCGGTCGACCAGTTCGGCGTTCTCCCGCATCGTGGTGATCTGCCGCGAGACGACCATGGCGGCCAGCGCCACCGCCGCGCAGAGGACGACCCGCAGGTCCGCGTGCGGCCAGGCCACGCAGATGAGTACGGCGTCGACGCCGGCGATCGCGAGGTAGGGGAGCACGCTGTACGAGCGCTGGCTGGCCGTGCTGCGCCGTGGCGGGGCGGGTGTGGCGCGCAGCTGGGCCTCGGCGGCGGCGGTCGCGCAGATCATGACGATCGGGATGACGAACTGTGCCGTGCTCAGATGCGGCCGGTCGACGGTGAGACCCTGCACGACGCCGCTCAGAACGCCGATGATCAGGCCGATCGCGAACAGCCGCAGGGCCGGGGCCGCTACGTAGGCGCGCCCGGCGATGGCGACCTTGACGATCGCGAACACCGTGACCAGTTCCAGGACCAGGGTGAAGCCGACCGCGATGAGTTGCGTGGCGTGGTAGCCGGAGGCCTCGAGCATGGGCGCGCTGACGAACTGCCACATGAAGACCGTCGCGGCCAGCAGCACGGTGCCGCCGTCGAGCGCGACGCGCAGCCGGTCCCCGCGCCCGGAGGCGTCCAGGGGCAGCCGGAACATCCCGACCAGCAGCACCAGCACGGCGACGCCGTAGACGGCGACGGTCCACGGCGACAGGACCTGGGTCGGTTCCTCGCCGCCGATCGCGTCGACGATGTTCATGACCGCGGCGACGCCGCACAGCGCGGCGCAGCCGGCCAGGTGCGCCCAGAACCGCCGGGTCGGCCGGGGGAAGCGCGGGGTCAGGACGATGCGGGTCGCGATCACCGCGGGGATGACCGTGGACAGCGGCGCGGCGAGCCATAACAGCAGCAGCGGTTCGCGCGGACCGGCCAGGTTGGCGGCGACGGCGATCACGGAGTACACCGCGATGGCGGCGGACAGCAGCACACTGGTCATTGGTCTGAGGGTCGGCCGGACCGGGCCGGAATTGAGCAGACGGCCGGGCGCCGACCCTGAAGGGTCAGCGCCCGGCGATCAGTGGTGCGTCAGCTGGCGTACGTCTCGAACTCGGCCACCTGCGGCGCGCTCGACGCGCTGGTGATCCGGAACGTGATCTTCGTCAGCGAGGTCGAGGCGAAGGTGATGACCTTGGCGCCGGAGCCGGAGGCCAGAACGGTGCTGCCGTTGAGGACCTGCCAGTTACCGATGCGCCCGGTCGCGCCGGACGCCTCCCGGATGTTGATCTTCGAAACGGTCTGGGCGGAGCCCCACTTGACGGAGATGTCGCCGGTGGTGCCGCTCGGCGACCAGTAGGTGCTCATGTTGCCGTCCTTGACGTTGCCGTAGCTGGTCCCGCTGGCCTTGCTCGAACCGTCGGCACCGGCACCGGAGGCGAGGCTGAGGTTGGTGCCGCTCGGCTGCGACGGCGGGACCGACGGGGAGGACGGCGGGTTCGACGGGGACGAGGGCGGGTTGGACGGCGACGACGGCGGGTTGGACGGCGACGAGGTCACCGAGCAGCTGCCGGTCGAGGTCCTGATCCCCTTGTTCGCGCCCGCCGTCTGGCTCACGATGTTCGGCACGCAGGACGCGTTGTCCAGCGAGAACGAGTACGGAACGCTCACCGTCGTGGTCGACGCCATGCTCGGGCCGGCCGGGTTGTGGTCGCTGCTCTTCGCCGACCACGTCACGTTGTCCAGGATGTTGCCGCTGGTCTGCCACGTGCCGGCCTGGTCGGTGTAGAACGTGCCGAGCACGTCCTTGGAGTTCTGGAAGTAGTTGTTGTCCACCTTCGCCCGGGCGCCGGCCCGCGAGTTGATGCCCGACTCGTTGAGGCTGTAGTAGTGGTTGTTGTAGATGTGCGCGACACCGCCACGCAGCAGCGGCGTACGAGAGTCGATGTTCTCGTACTTGTTGTGGTGGAACGTGATGTTGCTGTTCCCGGTGTCGCTCTCGCTGGAGCCGATCAGCCCGCCACGGCCCGAGTTGCGCAGGATGGCGTACGAGAGCGTCACGTACTCGACGTCGTCCTTCATGTCGAACAGGCCGTCGAAGCCCTCCGACTCGCCGCCGGACGCCTCCAGGGTGACGTGGTCGACCCAGACGTTGCGGACCGTGCTCTCCATGCCGATCGCGTCGCCGCCGTTGGAGGTCGGGGAGCCCGACTTCTTCACGTTCTTGACGGTCACGTTCTGGATGATGATGTTGCTGGAGTTCCGGATGTGGATGCCCAGCTGGTCGAAGGTCGCCCCGCTGCCGACACCGATGATCGTGACGTTGCTGATGTCCTTGAGCTCGATCACGCCGGCCGCCGTGTTGCAGCTGTCACCGGAGACCTTCGCGGTGTTGCCGTGGTTGATCGTGCCCTCGACCTCGATGGTGACCGGCGTGCTGCTGCTGGCCCGGTTGCACAGCGCCGTGTGGATCGCCGTGCCCGTGCTGGCCCGGACGGTCGCGCCGCCGTTGCCGCCGGTGGTCCCGCCGTTCTGGGACGCGAAGCCGGTGGCGCTGCCCACCGCCGCCGCTGACGCCTGGGGGAGCGGCGCGCCGAACGCGATGGCCCCCGCCGCGGCCGCCGTGCCCAGTACCGCCGAGAGTCGCAGTGCGACTGATCGTTTCATCCTCGCCTCACTTGTTCTCGTCTTGGTGCGAACCACTCATGGGCGCGCGGCAGCCCCAGGCCGCCCTCCGTAGCAGGGCACCTTCTACATGCAGGAAAGCGCTTTCCTTGGCCGAGAATAGAGTCGCGTCGATTAACCCGCAAGAAACAACAACCAGAATCTGGTTGCAGGATTTTTGCAGCGCACCGGGCCTGGGTATCCCGGTTGGTGGAGGAGGTGGCGGCCATGACGGATCGAGCGCGGCGGGATCCTCGGCTTCGGCGCGGCCTCGTCGTTCATCCCGACCGGCGCGGTACGCGCGGTCACCGACGACCGTGTGGAGGTCGCCTCGTCGAAGAACCGCATCGCGGGCGCGCCGAAGTACGACCCGGAGCTCGTCGAGCAGCGCGCGTACTACGAGGAGATCTACGGCTACTACGGCTACCCGCCGTTCTGGGGTCCCGGCATCCCGATGGGTCGCTGACGCGCGGTCACGTCGAAACGGCCGGTGAACCCTCCAGCTCGGTGCGCATCACACCCGCGCCGTCACGGTCCAGGTTGTAGGCGATGTACCCGTCCGCGCTCCACCCGCCCCGGCGCCCCGACTTGAACGTCGCCATGGGGCAGGTGAACGTGCCGCTCTCGGTACGGTTCACCCGCTCCGCGAGGCCGCACGCGCCGCCGGCCACCGCGATCCCGTACGCCTGCAACTGATAGTGGATGTCCAGCGCGTCGAACTTCCGGTCGCCGTCCTCCACACTGTCCCCGCCGTCGATCCAGTCGACGTGGGCGTACGCACCCCGCGTCGGCGAACCGTGCGCGATGCAGATCCGCACCCGCAACACCGTGTCGAACCCCGGTGTCTCGAACTCGACTCGCTGCGACCGGCTGCACGTGTTCTCCGCGAGCGCCGGCGACCCCACCAGCACTCCCGCCCCGACGATCGCGGCCGCGACCAGCCCTTTCATCCTCTTCATAAGATCAACCCCCGTGCCGTGATTGTCCGCCCGCCGCGTCCCGGAGGGGCGCGTTTGCGGTAAGCAACCCGGTAGCGGGACCGAGCCGTGGCGGGCAGCATCGGGACATGACGGGCGTTGTGGTGGTCGGTGGGGGGATCGGGGGTCTGGCGGCGGCGCTCAGCCTGCTTCGCGCCGGGCTGGACGTGCATGTCTATGAGCAGGCGTCGGAGTTGTCCGAGGTGGGCGCGGGAGTGCAGGTCAGCCCGAACGCGTCGCGGATCCTGCATCGGCTCGGGTTGGCCGCGGCGCTGGCGGCGAGTGGGGTGAAGCCGCTCGCGTGGCATCAGCGCAGGTGGGCGGATGGGCGGACGCTGTTGCGGGCGCCGCTGGCGGAGGCGCTCGAGGCGACCTACGGGTGTCCGCACTATCAGATGCATCGCGCGGATCTGCTGGCCGCGCTCGTCGAGGCGGTGCCGCCGGAACGGATCCATCTCGGACACCGGTTGGAGGGGCTGACCGATCTCGGCGATGCGGTGGAGGCGCGGTTCGCGGGTGGGCGGACGGTACGTGCGGACGTGCTCGTGGGTGCGGACGGTATTCACTCGACGGTGCGGCAGGTGCTGTTCGGCGCGGACCGGGCGCGATTCACCGGGTGTGTGGCCTATCGGGGCGTGGTGCCGGCGGAGCGGCTGGCGGCTCTGGGGCTCGAGGTCACGGCGCAGATCTGGATGGGGCCGGGCCGGCACTTCGTGCACTACTTCATCAGCGGGCGGCGGTCGGTCAACTTCGTCGCGGTGATCGAGCGGGAGACGTGGACGCGGGAGTCGTGGACGGACCGCGGGGAGGTCGCGGACGCGGTGGCCGCCTACGTGGGGTGGCATCCGCAGGTGCGCGAGATCATCGGGGCGGCGGACGAAACCTTCACCTGGGCGCTTTTTGACCGGCCGCCGCTGCCGCGCTGGTCGGCCGGGCGGGTGACGCTACTCGGCGACGCCGCGCACGCGATGCTGCCGTTCATGGCGCAGGGCGCGGCCCAGGCGATCGAGGACGGGGCCACGCTGGCTGCCTGCCTGCGGCAATTGCCGCCGGTTGCGGCGCTGCGTCGTTATGAGGGGGTACGGATACCGCGCACCGCCCGTCTGCAGGAGATGTCGGCGGGCAACAAGACCCGGTTCCACCTTCCCGACGGCGACGCGCAGCGCGAGCGCGACGATCAGATGGCGGCCGGCTCGCGGTCCTGGTCGTTCAACGCGCTCGGATGGCTCTATGAGCACGATGCGGCGGAGTTGAGCTTGACCGCTGACCGGTTGCGAACTTAGCTAGCGGTGAAGGTCCATATCGGTCTTGGTGGATGGAGTCCCGATGCGACGACGCCCCATCGTTGCGGTCCTCGCCGCAGCCGCACTCGCCCTGGCCGCTTGCAGCAGCGGCTCCGACGACGAACCCGAGCCCGGCTCCTCCGGGCAGCTGACCAAGGTCGATGTCGGCGTCATCGCGATCGTCGACGTCGCCCCGATCTATCTCGGCCAGGTGAAGGGCTTCTTCCGTAACCGCGGCATCGATCTCAAGCTGACCACCGCCCAGGGCGGCGCGGCGATCGTGCCCGGTGTGCTCAGCGGGCAGTTCCAGTTCGGATTCAGCAACGCGATCTCACTGATGCTCGCGCAGAGCCAGAAGGTGCCGATCAAGGCGGTCGTCAACGGCAACAACTCGACCGGCAAGGACGGCGCCGACTTCGCCGGGCTCTACGTGAAGGCGGACAGCCCGATCAAGTCGCCGAAGGACCTGGTCGGCAAGACCGTCGCGGCCAACACGCTGAAGAACATTGTCGAGGTGAGCGTGAAGGCCTCGGTGAAGAAGGACGGCGGCGACGCGAAGGCCGTCAAGTTCACCGAGCTGGCGTTCCCGGACCAGGTGCCGGCGCTGGAGGCCGGCCGGGTCGACGCCATCTTCGTGGTCGAGCCGTTCCAGCAGGCGGCGATCGCGACCGGCGCCCGGCGGATCGCGTCGAGTTACGTCGACACCGCGCCCGACCTGACCGTGGCCATGTACTTCACCTCGCAGAAGCTGATCGCCGACGACCCGGATCTGGTCAGCCGGTTCACCGAGGCGATGAAGGAGTCGCTGGCGTACGCCGACGGGCACCCCGACGAGGTCCGGGAGGCGCTCGGCAGCTACACGAAGATCCCGCCGGAGACCCGGGACGCGCTGATCCTGCCCCGCTGGCCGGCCGAGGTGAACCGGGCGTCGATCGAAACTCTCGGCCAACTGGCGGTGGAGGATGGTCTGTTGACTCAGCAACCGGATGTTGCCGCGTTGCTCCCCTGAGTGAGTGGAGGTTTGTCACTAGGCTGTCCGCGTGACCATGCCGGGACGGATTGCTTACTTTCTCGTCCTGCTGTTCCTGGCCGTACTGGGGTTCTCGGTCCGGCTGGACCTGTGGGCGAGTGTCATCGTGGCCGCGGTCGCGATGATCGGGGTGGCGCTGTTCGAGACGACGCTCTCGCGGCGCCGGGCAGACCGCGCCGAGAGTGAGGGCGCGCCGAGCCAGGCGGTTGACCAAGGGCTCGGAGGCACGTGACGGCGAGGTGGTGGACGAACGATAGTAAGCGTCATGAGCATTCTGCAGGCACTCGTCTCCGGAGTGGATAGCGGCGCCATCGACGTCGTCGAACTGACCGCGCCGCTCTCCTCCGGCACCCCGATTCTTCAGCTGCCCGAGCCGTTCTCCAACACGATCCCGTTCGGTCTCGAGGAGATCAGCCGGTACGACGACCGCGGCCCCGCCTGGTATTGGAACAACATCCACACCGGCGAGCACACCGGTACCCACTTCGACGCGCCCGTCCACTGGGTCACCGGGCGCGACGGCGACGACGTGTCCCAGATCCCGCTGCGGCGGCTGATCGCGCCGGCCGTCGTGATCGACGTCGCCGACCGGGTCGCCGCCGATCCGGACTTCCTCCTCGAGGTCGAGCACATCCGCGAGTGGGAGAAGGCCAACGGTTCGCTTCCGGAGGGTGGGTGGCTTCTTCTGCGTACGGGGTGGGACGCCCGCTCCGACGATCAGGACGCCTTCCTGAACGCGAACGAGACCGGCCCGCACACTCCCGGCGTCTCGGTCGAGGCAGCGAAGTGGCTCGCCGAGGAGGCCCCGGTGATCGGCATCGGGGTTGAGACGGTCGGCACCGACGCCGGGGCGGCGCACTCGTTCGACCCGGCGTTCCCGTGCCACTCCTACCTGCTGGGCGCCGGCAAGTACGGCCTGACCCAGCTGCAGAACCTGAGCCGCCTGCCCGCGACCGGCGCGGTGGTGATCGCAGCGCCGCTGCCGATCGTGGGCGGCTCGGGCAGCCCGGCCCGGGTGCTCGCGCTGGTCGAGCGTTGATGAACGTCGCCGAGGTGGTCGGCGCCACCCTCGCGGGACTCGGCGCCGACCACGTCTTCGGGGTGGTCGGGAGCGGCAACTTCCACGTGACGAACGCGCTGGTGGCGCACGGGGCGCGGTTCGTGGCGACCCGGCACGAGGCGGGGGCGGCCACGGCTGCGGACGCGTACACGAGGCTCAGTGGCAAGCCGGGTCTCGTGACGGTCCACCAGGGATGTGGGCTGACGAACGCGATGACCGGGATCGCCGAGGCGGCGAAGTCGCGGACGCCGATGATCGTGCTGGCGGCCGAGCCGGCGGCCACCGCGCTGCGGTCGAACTTCCGGGTCGACCAGGACGCTCTGGCGAGGGCGGTGGGCGCGGAGAGCGATCGGGTGTTCGGCCCGGACACGGCGGTGGCGGATGTGGCGCGGGCCTGGCGTACGGCGGTCGGCTCCCGCCGGACCGTGGTGCTGAACCTGCCGCTGGACGTGCAGGCGGCGCCCGCCGAGCTGACGGTGCCGCCGCCCGGTGTCGAGGTGCTGGCACCGCGTGCGTCCGACGAGGCCGTGGCCTCCCTGGCGAAGGTGCTTGCCGGGGCTTCGCGGCCGGTGTTCATCGCGGGGCGGGGCGCGCTGGGAGCCCGGTCCGCGCTGGAGTCGCTGGCGTCGTCGTGCGGTGCGCTGCTGGCCACCTCGGCCGCGGCCAAGGGACTGTTCGCCGGCAATCCGTGGAACCTGGACGTCTCGGGCGGTTTCGCCACGCCGTTGGCGGCCTCGTTGATCAGTGACGCTGACGTGGTGGTGGCGTGGGGTGCCGCTCTGAACATGTGGACCAGCCGGCACGGTGCGCTGGTGTCCCCGGACGCGGTCGTGGTGCAGGTCGACGACTCACCGTCCGCTCTGGGCGCGCACCACCGAGTTGATCTGGCCGTGGTGGGTGACGTGGCTTCCACGGCTCGGGCGGTTGCCGGTGTCTCCTCCGGTGGCTATCGGACTGACACGGTTCGGGATCGTCTCGCCACGTCGGGGCGGTGGCGGGATGTGCCGTTCGAGGACTGGGGGGATTCCGGGCACATCGACCCCAGGGTGGCGACTGTCGCGCTGGACGATCTGTTGCCAACGGAACGGGTCATCGCCACCGACTCCGGAAATTTTATGGGATATCCGTCTATGTTCCTTTCGGTGCCGGACCACCGGGGGTTCTGCTTCACCCAGGCCTTCCAGTCCGTGGGCCTCGGGCTGGCGAGCGCCCTCGGTGCCGCCCTGGCCGTCCCGGACCGCCTGCCGGTCGCGGCCTGCGGCGACGGCGGCTTCCTGATGGGCATCGCCGAGCTGGAGACCGTCCGGCGGCTCGGCCTCGGCATGCTGATCGTGGTCTACAACGACGACGCGTACGGCGCCGAGGTCCACCACTTCGGCCCGCACGGCCACCCGCTCTCCACCGTCGTCTTCCCGGACGCCGACCTGGCGTCGATCGCCCGGGGTTACGGCTGTGCCGGCGTCACGGTCCGGGCGGAGGCCGAACTGGCGCCGGTGGCGGAGTGGGTCGCGGGGCCGCGCGACGTGCCGATGGTCGTCGACCTGAAGGTCGCGGCGGGCCGGCCGTCATGGTGGCTGGAGGAGGCCTTCCGCGGTCACTGATCGTCGAGCGGGAACGAGTGATGCTCGTGGCTGATCTGCCACCGGCCGGCCTCCCTGCGCAGGCCGACGGTGATGCGCAGCCGCAGGTCCGGCTTGCGCTCGAGCTCCTCCGCCGGGCCACAGCGCAGCAGCATCCAGCCGAACGCGACGTCCTCGCCGCAGGTCACGTCCAGCTCGACGATCTCGAACGTCGTACCCGACTCGATGTACCGGAAGAACGGCGGCCAGCAGGCGCGGTAGTCGTCCATGCCACGCAGCCCCCGCTGCGGCGGCGGCACGTCGAACATCACGATGTCACCGGTGTGATCGGCGACCACACCGTCCAGGTCCGACGACCGGATCGCGGCGACCCAGCGCTCGATCACCGCGGTGACGGCGTCCTTCTCCTTCTGCACGTCCATGTGTGCCTCCTTCCCCGGTAAGACCACGCCGGACGCCCGAACTCATCGGTGGAGGTGTCAGCGGCGCACGCCGAACTTCAGGTGCAGGACGCGCTCGCCCTGGACGACCACGTGCGGGTCCTCCAGCAGGTGCTGGCCGTCGACGCTGCCGAAGTAGCGCTTGCCCGATCCGAACACCACCGGCACCACGTCCATCGCCACCTCGTCCACCAGGCCGGCCGCGAGGATCTGGCCGCCGACCTCGCCGGCGTTGACCGCGACGACGCGGTCGCCGGCCAGTGAGCGGGCCGTGTCGATCGCGGTCGTGACGTCGTCGACGAAGTGGTAGGACGCCTCGGGGTGCCAGCCCTCGGGTTTGGGCCGGTGTGACACCACGACCACGTGGTCGCCGGCGGGCGGGCGGCCCTCCCAGCCGTTCACCAGGTCGAACAGGTGGCGGCCCATGACGATCACGCCGATCGACTCCCACATCGACCGGACGTAGCCGGCCGACGCCGCGGACACCTTGAAGGAGCCTCCGGCGACGATCGGGACGGTCCCGTCGAAGTACCAGTCGTGCAGGGGGCCGACGTCGTCGTTCAGATCGGCGATGAAGCCGTCCACCGACGCCACGCTGTGCATGACAACAGAGCCCACGTCTCCTCCTCGAAGTCCGGTTGCCGTACCCCTCGATCCTGTCGTGGTGAGGACGATCCGGCTTGGAGAAAATCACGCGGCCGGCATCGGCCCGTCATCCGGCGGGAAGCCCGCCTGGGCGGGGAACCGGCGCCGCAGGGCGAGATACTCGGTCGGTGTGTGCCCGGTGAAGTCCTTGAACTCCCGGCTGAGGTGGGCCTGGTCGAAGAAGCCCGCGGTGTGTGCGAGATCGGGCCAGGCGACCGGGTGCTGCGTGTCGATCGACAGGATCAGCCGGGCGAAGCGGTAGATCCGGGCGACCGCCTTCGGGGTCACGCCCACGTGCGACTTGAACTGCGTGGCCAGGTGATTGACGCCCACACCGGCCGCGTCGGTCAGCACGCCCACCGGGACGGCGCCGTGCGAGATCTCCAGGCGCCCGCCCGTCCGCCGGACCAGCTCCAGACCGCGTGGCGGCTCGGCGGCGAGCCGCGAGCGCAACTCGTCCTCCAGGACGCGCATCGCCGCGGTGGCCGAGGCGGTGGCGTCGACCTGGTGGCGGATCCGGTCGAGGGACCGGTTCCATACGGCGTCGACCGGCACCCAGCGGTTCCGCAGGTCGGCCGGTGGGACACCGACGAACGGCGACATGCCCCAGGGTTTGAAGTGCACGCCGACGACCCGCACTCGGGCGGGGTACTCCAGGAGGAACCGGCGGGTCCACAGCCCCATGAACCATCCGTCGGTGAACACGGCGGGCGGCACCGACGGGTCGGAGTCCCGGAGACGGACGGGGTCCCCGAGATTGACGAACAGGTGCGCCGACGGCATCGGCGGCACGTTCACCCGGCGGTGGCGCGGTTCCCCGGACAGGCAGTAGATGTCGTCGATGAAGCGGTCGAGCGGCGGGGCCGGTGTCCGGCTGAGATACCGCATCGCCGGACCATAGCGCGGCGCCGCTGTCCGCCCGCAGAATTCCGGTCATGAGCGAGGCCGCGGCGCGTGCCGCCGAGATGGTCGCTGCCGTGCGTGACGATCCGGAGCGGCGGCTGGGGCTGGCGGCGCGCTTCTACGAGCAGCGGATCGACGGGCGCAGCATCCGGGCGTACCGCAGGGCCGAGGTCGCCTTCATGCGCTGGCAGATCCGCTGCGGCGTGCTCCGGGCCGACGGCGGGAGCCCGTGGTGGCGGGCGGTGAACGAGGCGCTGCTGCGCGACGCCGCCGAGGCGGATCTGCTCTGCAACGGAGCAGCCGGGTCACCGACCACACGCAGCGTCGACGCGTGGCTGGCGTTTCTGCGCGCTCCCGAGCCGGCACGCTGGTACCGCGCGCACAACGCCAGCATCGTCGGCGGCTATCTGCGGCATCGCGATCTGGTGGACGGCGAGGGGCCACTGGAACGGTTCTTCATGGATGTGGCGCTTCTTCGCGTACTGTATGCGCACTGCCTCCTCATTCGCCCACGTCTGGCTCTCGGCCGGCTCGCACCGCTCGGCCGTGTCCTGGGCGATCCGCGCTTGCGCGGCGCCGATCTGTTCCTGTCGCTCGGCGACGTGCTCCCGGACGTCTATCCGCTGGCGAAGGTCGGTATCGAGAAGGTGCTGGCCGACGAGAACTACCTCTCGCGGATCATGGACTACGGCGTCATCGTGCCGCGGATCGCGCAGCTGTACCGGGCCGCCGCAGACGACCTGGGCGAGCCCGAGCTCGCCGGCCTGTGCGAGGGCGACTTCCCGGTGTACGCCTGGCCCTACGAGCAGCGGCATGTGTGGCGCACGGATCGGTCCCCGCTGGCGATCGCGCTGGCCCGGGCCCTGGTCGGGCCGCCGCCGCGTTGAGACGCCCCGCCCGCAAAGGGGACGGGCGGGACGCTCCGGTCAATCCGTCAGGGGAGTGTCCAGCGCTGGTTGGCGCCGGCGAAGCAGTCCCAGATCTGCAGGCGGGTTCCGTTGGCGGAGCTGTTGTTCTGCGCGTCGAG